>JBEQTH010000054.1:0-102669 GCA_040348785.1 Myxococcales bacterium
GAAGCGCCCCAGCAGGTGCCGTACATCACGCAGGTCCTGTCGGGCGTCGAGGGCCCGTTCATCGCTGCCTCGGACTACATCAAAGCCACGGCTGATGTGGTCGCGCGCTTCATCCCCGGCCGTTTCGTGCCGCTCGGCACCGACGGCTTCGGAATGAGCGACACCCGCGAAGCCCTCCGCCGCCACTTCGAGGTCGACGCCGAAAGCATCGCGATCGGCGCGCTCGACGGCCTGCGGTTGGAAGGGAAGCTCAGCGCCAAAGACATGGCCGAAGCCCTCAAACAACTCGGCGTCGACAGCGGCAAGATCGAGCCGATGAGTGTGTGATCGAGACGGGCACGGTCCTGGCTCAGGCCCCGTGCCCGTGCTTCCTCCCCCTCTCTTCATGCTCCCTTAGGTTTGAGGGGTCGCCTCAAAGCAGCCCGCGTGCGCCAGTGCGTAACGACGCGCGGGCACCTTTGACGAGGTCCGAGGTGCGACGCGCGCCCTTCGGGCGCCCCACTGCAGGCACGGGCACGGGGGAGATCAGAGCGTTGGGAGCTTGGTGATTTTCGGCGCGGTTTGGCGGAGCAGCTCGAGAAACACTTGAGGCCGGCTGTACACCTTGATGATTCCGCCGCCGACCAACATCGCCACGATCGAGATGGGCATCTCCATCAGCTTCGAGCGCACGAGCACGTGTGAGGCGTTGAAGCGGCTCTGACGTTCACGCATCCAGCCCACGGCGATGTCCCTGGACTCGCCGCCCATGCGCGTCGCTTCGCGCAGATCGACGAACATCGTCAGCATGCCGCTGCGCTCGAGCTCGATGTCGAACTCACGGAGCAAAGCGATTTCCGCTGCCTTGTCTTCCGGGCCGTTTGCGCCGCCTTTGGCGATCATCAACAGAAAGCCCGGCTTGAGGACCAGGACTCGAAATCGGACGTTCCGGCCGGTGAGCAGCACGGAGCCATCTGGCAATACCTCGCGCACCCGTGCGATCGGTTGTTGCTCTTGTAATGCCGCCATGTACTTCCGCTGGGTGCCCGCACACCCTGAGTGGACGACTACCATAACAGCTCAGACCCTTTCGTGCGACACGGACTGAGCGCGCTACTCGTCCAGCAGCCGGTGGGCGATGGCGCGATGGGCTTTCGGCATGGCCAGCTCATTCAGCTCATCCGGCCTTTTCCACGCCACTTCGGCGACCGTGAGCGCTTTTGCAACACCGCTTGGAGCACGCGTTCGATAGGCGTCCAACGTGATCCGAAAGCGAGTCACCGTGTGCCGCACGACGCACAGGATTCCGGACGACTGAGCGCTCAAGCCGGCACATGATTGCAACGCGCGCTCGACGGCCGCCTCGGGCGTCTCCTTGCTTTTGACCTCGGCGTTGGGGAACAACCACATCCCCGCCCAACGAGGCGCGTCCGGCAAGAGCCGCGTCACGAGCACTCGTCCGGAACGGATCGTGATCGCCGCGACCATGTGCACGGGTGTGGGCTTGGCGCGCGCCGGCAGCTCGGGCAAAGCGTCGACCAATTGCTGCTCGAGCGCGAGGCACTGCCGCGCGACGGGGCACACGTCACAGCGCGGATTGCGCGGTGAACAAACGGTGGCTCCGAGCTCCATCAACGCCTGATTGAAATCCCCCGGCGATTCGGCGGGCACGAGCGAGCGCGCGAGCTGCCAGAGCCGGGCTTTCAGCGGCGCTTTGTTGGGATCACCGCGCAAGGCAAAGAGGCGCGTGAGCACGCGGATCACGTTCCCGTCGACCAACGGCTCTGCGCGACCGTATGCAATGCTCGCGATTGCGCCCGCGGAGTACGGACCAATTCCGGGCAGCGCCAGGAGCGCGCTCACTTCGGAAGGTACTCGGCTGTCGTGGACGCGCACCATTTCTTGCGCTGCGAGGCGCAGGTTGCGTGCGCGCGAGTAGTAACCGAGGCCTTGCCAAGCGTGCAGCACTTCGCTCTCTGCCGCGCGGGCGAGCGCAGCCACATCCGGGAAGCGCTCCATCCAAGTTTGGAAGTAAGGAATCACGGTTGCCACTTGGGTTTGCTGCAACATCATCTCGCTGACCCAAACCGCGTACGGATCGAGCGATTGCCGCCACGGCAGCTCACGCCGGTGTTGGTCGTACCAAACGAGCAACGCCCGGCCAATTGCCCGGGCTCGCGCCTGCTCGCGCTTTTCAGCTACAGGGGCGGCTGGGGAGGTCGCTTTCACGCGGATGTAGGTAATTCACTCCGAACCCGGCAGCCATCGCGAAAGTCGACCCGAAAGCCATCGGCAAAGCGACTGCGAGCCGTCGCGGCAAGGCGCGCTGAGCGCCCGCCGTCCCCCGAAACCGTGGCGACGGGCTTGTTACAACTGCTAGTTCCGTGCGAAAACGAAGATTCGGATTTCATGGCGGAGCCACTTCTCGTCTCGCTCGAGTCCATACGCACCGACGGTTGGTTCGAGCGCATTGGTGAGGGTATCGGCAGCTTTCAAGCGCTGTGCGATATCGTGGGTCCACGCTTCTTCGGCTTCGCGATGATCACGGGCGCGCGCATCACGTCGCTCACCGTCGATCGTCGCACGCCGGACAACACGCTCGTCGACTTCGTCGTCGGTCCCGAAGACGCCGAGGTCACGGAGAGCGACACGCAGCGCCTGACGCTCGGTGACTTCCGCCGGCGCCTCGTGAGCGCGCTCGTCACGGAAGAGCCGCTCGGCCCCGCGCCGCGGCGTGCCACGGATTTGGAAGCGGTTCAGCTGCACATCGGCGTGCGCTACCTGCTGCTCGCTCCGCTCTACGGTTACACGTTGCGTGAGCTGAGCGTCGAACGTGACGGCTCGAACCTGCGCCTCTTGCACGACGGCATCGAGGAGACGTATTCGGTCGGCGCGTTCCGCGCGCGGCTGCGCACGCACGTGCGAGAAGAGCTCGAGCGTTTGGCGCGCCCTGCGGCGCGCGGCGCGATCGAGCTGAGCCGTGTGGCCGAGGCCGAGGCCGCCGCCGCCAAAGGGGATCAGGTCCGCATCTTGGAGCTGCTCGGCGCTTGGCCGGCGCCGCTCGCGATTTTTCTGCGCACGCCCGACGGTCAGATGCTCAACGCGGATACCCGCGCGTTGATCGCCAAAGCGCTCGGCCTGTTGGGCAGCGCCTGCATTTCGCTCGGCGAGATGGGCAAGGGGGAAGAGGTGCTCCGGCTCGGCGTCCAATACGCGGGTGACGGAACTGCCGCTTCCGACATTTACCTGCGCCTCGGTCAGGCCATGCTCGGTGATTCCCGCCCCGGAGAGGCAATTGGTCCGCTGCGGCGAGCCGCCAACTTGGGTGCGCCTGGGGAGCGGGTCTGGCCGCTCCTGGCCCAGGCGTTCCTGGCTCGTTCCCGGTACACCGCCGCCTATTCGGCCATCGTCGAGGCTCAAGAGGCCGGGGCGCCCCCGCAAGCGCTGGCCGTGGTCCTCGAACAGCTTGAAGCGGCCCTTGGGCCGCCTTTCCGCGTTTGGCAAAAGGCCGTGGGAAATCCCGCCCCTGCCGAAGCCTGAGCCCGACCTCCGGCAGCTGAACATCGGCTCCGGCTGCCGCCTCGCGCGAAGCCCGCTCGCGTGCATTGACAGGCCGCGGACGCCAGCACTACATAGCGCCCAGACGTAGCGTAATTTCCACAGGTTGCGCGGCTACCGCGCTCGAGAGCCCGGCCTTTTTGAGCCACTTCCCGAGCCACCGTGGGCCCTTCGATTTCGACGCTTCGTTGCAGCCAGCTTGCCGAGCTGCACCCCCGCTTCCACTCTACCGAGCTCCGAATGCTTCAAACCTATCTGCCGATGTTCGTGATGTTCGCCATCGTGCTGGTGATCTCGTCCGTCATGTTTTTGGGCGGTCAGTTCATCGGTCCGAAGAATCCGAACCCTGAAAAGCTCACGCCCTTCGAGTGCGGCAACGACACCGAAGGCGCGAAGAACACCAAGCTGAGCGTCAAGTTTTACCTCACCGCGATCCTCTTCGTCGTTTTCGACATCGAGGTCGTCTTCATGTACCCGTGGGCGACCTTGTTCAAAGGTCTCGGCTGGAACGGCTTCGTGACGATGTTCAGTTTCATCGTCGCGTTGGTCGTCGGCCTGGCCTACTGCTGGAAAAAGGGAGCCCTCGAATGGGAGAGCTGAAGCAGTCCTCGACTCAGATCATCGAGCCGGGCGGCGCCGGCGGCGCGCAGTTCGCAACCACGCGTTTGGAGGCTGTTTTAGCCTGGGCGCAGAAGTACTCGCTGTTCATGTATCCGTTCGTGACCGCCTGTTGCGGCATGGAGTTCATGGCCGTGAGTAGCCCGCGTTACGACTTCTCGCGCTTCGGCTCGGAGGCTCCGCGCTTCTCGCCGCGCCAGTCGGACTTGCTGTGGGTCGTGGGCACGATCACCCAGCGGCAAGCGCCGATCTTGAAGCGCATCTACGAGCAGATGGCGGAGCCCAAGTGGGTGCTCGCTTTCGGCACGTGTGCTTCGTGTGGCGGCTTCTACGACAACTACGCATGCGTGGCCGGTGTCGACAAAGTGATTCCGTGCGACGTGTACGTGCCTGGCTGCCCGCCGCGTCCGGAAGCAGTGCTGGATGGGTTGATGCTGCTCCAGGACAAGATCCAGAGCGGTAACCGAACGCCCTCCATCGTCAAGCCGCGTCAGGATCCAGTGATCGAGCAGACCTCGGGTCTGGTGCAGCTGCGCAAATCGCGCACCTCGGTCGCCTGAGCGCTTTCTCTCTTCATTCCCACGAGAGCCCCTTCGAAAACATGTCAAAGGCCTTGATCGATCTCATCAAGAAGAACTTCGGCGCCGCCGTGCTGGAGACGCACTCGCTGTACGGCGACGAGACCGTCGTCGTCGAAGCGGCGGCCTGGCGCGAGGTCGCCGGCTTCTTGCGCGACAACCCGGCATGTCAGATGGACATGCTGACCGATCTCACCGCGGTCGATTACCCGGAGCGCGAGCCGCGCTTCGAAATCGTCGCCCACTTCTACTCGCTCGGCAAAGGTCATCGTTTGCGCCTCAAGACCCGAACGGGTGACGAGGAAGGCGATGACGCCGAGGTCGACTCGCTGTGTGAATTTTGGGCGAGCGCGAATTGGATGGAGCGCGAAGTGTTCGACATGTTCGGGGTGATTTTCAAAAATCACCCCGATTTGCGCCGCATCCTGATGTACCCCGAGTTCGAGGGGCACCCGCTGCGCAAAGACTATCCGGCCGATAAAATTCAACCGCTCATCGCGTATCGCGACGTGCCGAACATCGAAAAAGTCGCGCCGTTCAGCGTCGACGAAGGCATGTCGTTCGGGCGTCAAACGCACGCTCGCAACAGCGACGACGACTCACGGGTGAACTGATGGAACCCCTCGATCAAGAACTAGACGAAGCCGAGCTGGAGATGCCGACGGAGCCGATGCTCCTGAACGTCGGCCCGGCGCACCCGGCCATGCACGGCACCGTGCGCTGCGTGATGGAGCTCAGTGGGGAAATCATCGAGCACGTGGACGTGCAGGTCGGTTACCTGCATCGCGGCTTCGAAAAGATGTGTGAGCGCGGCACCTGGACTCAGGTGTTCCCGTACGTCGACCGCTGCAACTACGTCTCGCCCATGCTCAACAACGTCGGCTTCGCGCTGGCGTGCGAAAAGATGCTGGGCGTGACCGTGCCCGAGCGCTGTCAGTGGTACCGCATGATCTTGGGTGAGCTCGCCCGCATGTCGGATCACCTGACCTGCGACGGCGCCATGGCCATGGAGCTCGGCGCTTTCACGCCGTTCCTGTGGATGATCAAGGCCCGCGAGATGATCTGGGACTTGATGGAGGAAGAGACGGGCGCGCGCCTGACGCACAGCTTCGGCCGCGTCGGCGGCATGGCCTCGCCGCCCACCGAGAACCTGAAAGACAACGCGCGCGCCGTCACCAAGCACATCCTGACCGTCATCGACGAAGTCGAGAAGCTGCTGCTCGGCAACCGCATCTTCTTGGATCGCCTGGAAGGCGTGGGCGTCATCAGCCAAGCCGATGCCATCTCGCTCGGTTGGACCGGCCCGTGCTTGCGCGCGACGGGCGTGCCCTATGACGTGCGCAAAGCCAGCCCGTACCTGAAGTACGGCGAGGTCGATTTCGAAGTGCCGGTCGGCTCGGCCAGCGATTGCTTCGATCGCTTCATGGTGCGCTTGGCAGAGATGCGCCAGAGCGCGCACATCATCGAGCAGTGTTGCCAGCGCATGGCCGACTCGGGTCCGGTGAACGTGACCGACCCGCGCATCATCCTCCCGCCCAAGGAGGAAGTGTACAACACCATCGAAGGCACGATTCAGCACTTCAAGATCGTGATGGAAGGCCTGAAATTGCCGGCCGGCGAGGTGTACTCGTATTCCGAAGGCGGCAACGGTGAGCTCGGCTTCTACCTCGTGAGCGACGGCAGCGGCACGCCGTACCGCGTGCGCATTCGCCCGCCGTGTTTCCTGATCACCGCCGGCTTGGAGCGGGTGATCACGGGCGCCATGATGGCCGACGTCGTGCCGAGCTTCGGTTCGCTGAACATGATCGGTGGTGAGTGCGATCGCTAGGTCGCGCTCATCGGAAAAAATTCTCGGAAAATTCGGATGCCTAACTTCAAGCTAGACGACCGCGAAGTCCCCTTCGAACCGGGGGAGACGATCATCCGCGCCGCCCAAAAAGCGGGGATCGACATCCCGCATTACTGCTGGCACGCCGGCCTGTCCGTCGCGGCCAACTGCCGCATGTGCTTGGTCGAGATCATGCCGCCCCCGGGCCGCCCGGCGATGCTCTTGGACGTGCTCGCCTGGGATGCGGACAAGGGCGAGTACGTGCCGCAGAAGAAGCCGAAGCTGGTGCCCTCGTGCCAGCAAGCGGCCGCCGACGGCATGGTCGTGAAGAGCCAGACCAGCGAGCACGTCGATAAGGCGCGCGCCGCCGTGCAAGAGCTCTTGCTCCTGAATCACCCGGTGGATTGTCCCATTTGTGATCAAGCCGGCGAGTGTCGTCTGCAGGATTACTGGCTCGAGCACTCCGGCACCAAGAAGCGCATGCGCGACGAGCCAATCCACAAGCCGAAGGCCGTGGTTTTTGGCCCGACCATCGTTTACGACGCGGAGCGCTGCATCGTGTGCACGCGCTGCGTGCGCGTCTCGGAAGAGCTGGCCAAGGATCCCGTGCTCAGCGTGCGTGAGCGCGGCAACCTGAACGAGATCGTGGTCGCCCCCGGCCGCCAGCTCGACCATGCCTACACCTTGATGACCGAGTACGTGTGCCCGGTTGGCGCGCTCACCTCGATCGATTTTCGCTTCAAGGCGCGTGTCTGGTTCTTGCGCCAAGCGCGCTCGGTTTGCACGGGTTGCGCCACGGGTTGCAACTCGTTCTCGGACTTCGATCCGCGCAACCAGAAGGTGTACCGCTACCGCCCGCGCGAGAACCTGGCCGTCAACAAGTTCTGGATGTGCGACGACGGCATGCTCGATCATCGCCGTATCCACGAAGGCCGTGTGCTGTCCGCGCGCATCGGCGGCGACTCTGCCGCGTTGCCCACGGCGCTGGCCAAGGCCGCGGAGATCCTGGGCGGCGCGAACGCCGACACGACCGCCGTGGTGCTCAGCGCGGAGCATTCCAACGAGGACAACTTCGCGCTCCTGACCCTGGCCAAAGCGCTGGGCTTCTCGGGCATTTATCAAAGCGGCCGCCCAGCAGGGCAGGGTGACGACATCTTGCGCCACCCGGACAAAAACCCGAATACGGCGGGCATCGCCGCGCTCGGCAAGGCCGCCGGTTTGAAGACGTTCGTCGAGTTCGTGGAAGCAATCCGCGCCGGCAAAGCGCAAACGGTGATCGCGCTCGGCTCGGCCACGCCCACTGGCGGGGGGGCGGCAGCGCTCGGGGACGTGAAGAACCTGATCGCCATCTCCACTCACGAGGGCGCATTCCCCGAGCACGCTCGAGTCGTCTTGCCGGCCAGCAGCTGGGCCGAAGCCGACGGCTTGTTCGTGAACGCCAAGGGCATGACTCAAGAGAGTGAAAAGGTCATCACCCCGCAGGGTGAATCCAAGCCGGCGTTCCGGCTGATCGCGGAGCTGGCCAAGGCCGCCGGCAAGCCGCTCGCCTGGAAAAAGCTCACCGAGCTTCGGGCTGCCATGACGCCCACTGCACCGCGCAGCGTGCCGCCCGAGAGCGCATCGCTGGGAGCCGAATGATGCCGCTGACGATCGTTACTTTCCTCCTCTTCGTGCTCAAGGCGTTCGTGGTGGTGATGTTCGCCATGAACGTCGCCGTCATCCTCACCTGGGCCGACCGCCGCCAAGGCGCGATGATCCAGGATCGCGTGGGCCCGAACCGCGCCGTGGCCTGGATCCCGACGTTTGCCGCGCAAGGGCTCGCGCTCGGCCCGGCATTGGCCGTCGTGGCCCTAGTGGGCTTCGTGTTGCTCAAGCTCGAGCCACCGCCCGAAGAGCTCGGGCAGCGCGCCATGCTGTTCAGCCAGCTCGGCATCCTGTTCACCTGGCTCACCGGCGTGGTGATCGCCGGCAAGGTGCAGACCCGGGGCGTGACCAACAGCTTCGATGCTTGGTTGCTCTCGCTCGGTGATCCGCGGCGCATCTTCTACGCTGGCCTGTTCTTCCACTTCGCGGCGCTGTTCGTGGGCCTCGCGCTCAATGACTCGGCGTTTGGCGCTCAAGTGCGTGACATCGGTTACGGCGGCGGCGCGGGCCTGCTCGTGCTCTCGGTGCTGTTCGGCGCCGGCTATGCAGCGTTCAGCATCCGAAACGAGCCGCGCATCGGTTTGCGCTTGGCCGGTTTGCTGCACCCCGCGGCCGACGGTTTGAAGACGATCTTCAAGGAAGACTTCATCCCGCCGAACGCCGATAAGTTCCTGCACAGCCTCGCCCCCTTCATCTCGTTCTTCCCTGCGCTGGTGGTGATGGCCGTGATCCCATTCGGGGACACGCTGTGCTTCTCGATGGCCAAGGGCGGAGGGTTCGGTGATCTGATCAGCACGGCGCCGCCCGGCGGTGTGTGCACGGAAGCCGCGATGCGTTTGCAGGTCGTGGACCTGGATGTAGGCCTGCTCTACTTCTTCGCCCTCGCCGGGACGGGCATCGTCGGTGCCGCGATCGCCGGTTGGGCGAGCGACAACAAGTACAGCCTCTTGGGCGGCGTGCGCGCCGCAAGCCAGATGGTTTCGTACGAAGTCACCATGGGCCTCACCTTGGTGGGCGCGGTGATGATCTACGGCGACCTCCGGGTCGACAAGATGATCGCCTGGCAGCAGCAGAACGCTTGGGGCATCTTCGTGCAGCCGGTTGCGTTCTTCCTGTTCTTCACGGCGTCGGTCGCCGAATCCAAGCGCATCCCGTTCGACATCCCCGAAGGTGAGAGCGAGATCGTCGCCGGTTACTTCACCGAGTACGCCGGCATGAAGTTCGCGATGTTCTTCTTCGCGGAGTACATCGCGGTCGTGACCTCCAGCGGCCTGATGTCCGCGATGTTCCTCGGCGGTTGGGACCTGCCGTTCCTCAGCTACAGCGGCCTACACGTGAAAATCGGCGAGACCTTGCTGCTCGACCAAGCGCTACCGCGCGTGGCGGTGGTGGTGATCGGGGCGCTCGGCTTCGTGCTCAAGACGCTGACCTTGTGCTGGCTCCAGCTGATGATTCGCTGGACGTTGCCGCGTTTCCGCTACGACCAACTGATGCGCCTCGGCTGGCGCAAGCTATTGCCGGCGTCGCTCGGCAACATCGTGGTTACGGGCGCGATCGTGATGGGTATCGTCTCTGGCGGTCCCGAAGTTGCCAAATTCTTCGCCCTCTTGGCCGACTACAGCAAGGCGTTCGTAGCCTTGGCAGGCCTCGGCGGCTTCATCTTCTTCGTGGTGTGGCTGGTCAAGCCGGTTCACAAGCGAAAGACTTTGTCCTCGTCCTCGGCGCAGTACGCGACCGCGGCCGGTGGCACTCGCAGCGCACGGATGTCAGCATGAAAAACGAATCTGCAGTTGCTCTGGGTCCGAAGAAGGTCAGCGGCGTCACCGTCGCGCGCCCCAACCGCACCGCTTCCGTCCAAACGTATATCCCCGAGATCGCCAAGGGCCTCGGCATTACGATGAAGCATTTCTTTCAGAACACGAAAGAGATGGCCTTCGGTCAACGCCCCGATCCCGTGACGGAAGCTATCGAAGACGGCATCAACTGCGTCTCCTACCCGGAGCAAAAGCGCCCGTACCCCGCTCGGTCGCGGGGCGTGCACCGGCTCACGCAACGCGACGACGGTTCGCCCCGCTGCGTGGCCTGCCTCTGCTGCTCAACGGCGTGCCCCGCGCAGTGCATTCACATCGAAGCCGGCGAGTACCCCGAAGGCGATCCGCGCCGCGGCTACGAGCGCTTCCCGCAACGCTTCGTGATCGACGAGCTACGCTGCATCTTCTGCGGCTTCTGCGTCGAAGCTTGTCCGTGCGACGCGATTCGCATGGATACGGGCATTCACGCGGCTCCATATGATTCGCGTGAGCAGTTCATTTTCGAGAAGGATGTGCTCATGGGTTTCCCGGGGCGGGATGGGTCGCATTTGACGGCCAATCCGAGGCATGAGCCGGGTGAGGGATCGCATCCTGGATTGGATCGAGAGAAGCACTGAACGGGCCATCGGCCTGAGGGGCCATCGGCCTGAGGGGCCATCGGCCTGAGGGGCCATCGGCCTGAGAGGCCATCGGCCTGAGGGGCCATCGGCCTGAGGGGCCATCGGCCTGAGGGGCCATCGGCCTGAGGGGCCATCGGCCTGAGGGGCCATCGGCCTGAGGGGCCATCGGCCTGAGGGGCCATCGGCCTGAGGGGCCATCGGCCTGAGGGGCCATCGGCCTGAGGGGCCATCGGCCTGGAGTCTAGCGGGCGAGTTTTTTGAGCATTTCTCGTAGCCGTGTACCGAGGGCCACCACGCGTTGGACGTGTGCGGGGGCGCACGTGCCTAGGGCGCCGGCGATCTCGACGGCTGCGCAGCATTCGCAGCACTCCGCCAATGCGATTGCGTAGAGGCGGCTCTTATCGCCCCGTGACTCACGCGCGGCACCCTCAGCGGTGTTGAGTGCCGCGGAGACTGCGCTTTTCCGAGCTTGCGCCCTGAGTTGAGCCTCTCCGATCCGAGTTCGCGCAACGAGCTGAACGAGCTCCAGAGCGAGCCCGTAAGCAATCAGCCGATGATGAGGGAGCGTCTGTCGATCGTTCATGCATATTCCCTCAAAGCGCAGATCGTGCCAACCCGCACAAACCTCCCAATCTCCCCAATCTCCCCGCGGCCGACGCTCAATCTCCCGATGGCCGATGCCGATGGCCGATGGCCGATGGCCGATGGCCGATGGCGATGGCCGATGGCCGATGGCCGATGGCCGATGGCCGATGGCCGATGGCCGACCCCCAGCGAGGCGATCGCCGCCCTTCAAGCTGCATAGGAGCGCCTTGCGAGCGCCCCCCCAACCAAAAGCGCGCGAAATGCCCCCAATAGCTCACCACTAGAACCTCCGCCCATTCGGCGCTAAACCAGCGACTCGCCTCATGGAATACGAACCCGTAATCGGCCTGGAAGTTCACGCTCAGCTCCTCACCAAGAGCAAACTGTTCTGCTCTTGCTCCACGGACTTTGGTGGTGAGCCGAACACGAACGTGTGCCCGGTTTGTTTGGGGCTGCCAGGGTCGCTGCCGGTTTTGAATCGGCAAGCGGTGAAGTTTGCGGTGCAGATTGGGCTCGCGCTCGGTTGCACCGTGCACGAGAAGAGCATCTTCGCGCGGAAGAACTACTTCTATCCGGATTTGCCCAAGGGTTATCAGATTAGCCAGTTCGAAGAGCCGATCGCGACCCAGGGCCACTTGGACATCGAGGTCGATGGTGTGACGAAGCGCGTGGGCATCACGCGCGCGCACATGGAAGAGGACGCGGGCAAGAACGTGCATGGCGTCGCGGGTGATTCGCTGGTGGATTTGAACCGCGCGGGCACGCCGCTGTGCGAGATCGTGGGTGAGCCGGATTTGCGCTCGAGCGCCGAAGCCGCCGCGTACTTGCGGGCCATGCGCGACGTGCTCGTGTTCATCGGTGCGAACGATGGAAACTTGGAGGAGGGCAGCTTTCGCTGCGACGCGAACGTGTCCATCCGCCCCAAGGGCACGGAAAAGTTCGGCACGCGCTGCGAGCTGAAGAACATCAACTCCTTCAAGTTCGTGCAAAAGGCGATCGACGCCGAGATCATCCGCCAAACGGCGATCTTGGACGCGGGCGGCAAGGTCAGGCAGGAGACGCGCAGCTTCGACCCGGATACGGGGCAAACCGCGACCCTGCGCGCCAAGGACGACGCGCACGACTATCGCTATTTCCCGGAGCCTGATTTGCCGCCGCTGCGCGTCGAAGCGGCGTTCATCGCCGCCGAGCGGGCGGCGCTGCGCGAGCTGCCGACGGCGGTGCGCAAGCGTTGGGTGGACGAGCTCGGGCTGACCGTGGCCACGGCGCAGACTCTGACCCAGCACCCGAAGTACGTGAGCTTCTTCGAGGCGGTGTGCAAAGGCTTCGATCAGCCGATCAAAGCGGCGAACTTCGTGGCCAACGAGGTGCTGCGCGGTGCAAAGTCGCACGGGCTCGAAGCGAGCTTCACGGTCACTCCCGTGCAGGTGGCTGAATTGCTCACGTTGATCGAGTCGGGTGAAATCAGCGGCAAGCAGGGCAAGGAAGTGTTCGCGGCGCTCGAAGGTACGGAGCGCACAGCGCGCTCGATCGTCGAAGAGCGCGGCATGAAGGTCGTCTCCGATAGTGCCTCGCTCGAGAAGCTGTGTCTGAGCTTGATCGAGAAGTTTCCGAGTCAGGCGGCTTCGGTGCGGGCCGGCAAGAAGGGCCTGCTCGGCTTCTTCATGGGCCAAGCCATGAAAGAGAGCGGCGGCTCCGCTGATCCGAAGCTCGTCAGCGCCCTGTTCGAGAAGCTGCTGGGAGGCGCGTCATGACGGCATCTTCCGCCCCCCCTTCGGCCCCCCCCTCTCGAGCGCTCAAGGTCTACGACCCGAAGCCGCCTTGGTTGAAGGTGCGCGCCCCGGGCGGCGAGAACTACACCAAGCTCAAGCAAACGCTGCGCGAGCTCGACTTGTACACGGTGTGCGAAGAAGCGCGCTGTCCGAACGTCGCCGAATGTTGGGCGGCGGGCACGGCCACGGTGATGCTGCTCGGTCACACCTGCACTCGCGGTTGTCGCTTTTGCGCGGTCACGACCGGGAACCCGCGCGGCGCGGTCGATCCGCGCGAGCCCGAGCACGTGGCGCGCGCCATCTCGCAGCTCGGCTTGCGTTACGTCGTTTTGACCATGGTCGATCGCGACGATCTGTTGGACGGCGGCGCGTCGCACATGGCGCGCGCCGTGGTCGCGCTCCGTGAGCACAGCCCTGGGCTGCTCGTCGAGACGTTGGTCGGTGATTTCGGCGGCCGCATGCGTGACGTGAACAGCATGGTCGACTCGGGCCCCGACGTGTTCGCGCACAACATCGAGGTCACCCGTCGCCTGACGCCTCGCATTCGCGATCAGCGTTGCGATTACGACTTGTCGCTCCGGGTGCTGGCTCACGCCAAGGCGCGCTACCCCGAGCGCTTCGTGAAGAGCTCGATCATGGTCGGCGTGGGCGAGACCGACGACGAAGTGCTGGACACGATGCGCGATCTGCGCGCGGCAGGCGTGGATATCGTGACGCTCGGCCAATATTTGCGCCCGACGCCCAAGCACGCCGCAGTGGAGCGCTACGTCACGCCCGAGCGCTTCGACGAGTACGCGCGCGCGGGCCGCGAAATGGGCTTCGCGTTCGTGGCGTCCGGGCCACTCGTGCGTTCGAGCTATCACGCGGCTGAAGGCTTCGTCGAAGCGCGCTTGCGGCCCCCCCTCACGAGCGAGGGGTCTGAATCGCGCGTTGCTGCGAACGGCAATACGCCTCCCCAAGCGGTGATTTTGCCGCTGACCGATGGTCCGCAACCGGCGCTCATTCGGCCCGAGTCCCTGGTGCGTCGCTGACGCACATGACGTGGCGGCCATCTTCGGTTAGCCTCCGCAGCCGTAATCGAGGGAAACCGAATGCCCGCCGCCCCGGACTCCAGCCTGATCGGTAAAGTCGCGCAAAAGCTGACTCAGGCCCCCGCTTATGCGGCGGCCGAGGGCGCACGCGGCTCGCTGCTCAGCGTGGCGGCCACCTCCTACGGTTTCAAGTCCGAGAACGAGGACCACACCCAGCCCACCGGCTTCGATCCGGAAGCCGCGCGCCTGTTCGAGGCGGTGGTAGAGGGCGCGTTCTTGGTCGCCAACGCCGACGGTGACTTCGACGGCACCGAACAGGCCGCTTTTCAGCATGTCGTGGTCGCGGCCTGCGCGGGGCGCGTGGCCGAGCGGCAAGTGTCGGCGCTGCTCGCCGACCTGCACGATCAGCTCGACGAAGACGGCATCGGCAAGCGCATTCAAATGGTGGCGCGCACGATCACTCGTGAGGATCACGCTCGTGAGGTGCTGCGCGTCTCGTCGCTGCTGGCCCACGTGTCGGGTGGGGTAAGTACGGTCGAGCGCGAAATGCTGGACAAGCTCGCGACTGAATTCAAACTAACGAGTGCTGCGGTAGACCAAGCCATCGAGGAGGCCGCCCACGCGCTCGACGAATAGAGTGCCTGGTTTCGGACGGTAAGTCCGAGCGCCTCGTTTTCCCCGAATGGATATGATGCCCGAAATGCCTGCGACTTTCCGGTCAGAGCCGCCGAAAGTCATCCGTGTGCTGTCCGACGACGGCACGCTCGACCCTCGTCACGACCCACGCCTGAGCGACGCGGACGTGCTCGAGATTTACCGTTGGATGGTGACCACGCGCCAGCTCGACCAACGTCTGGTCGCGCTGCAGCGCCAAGGCCGGATCGGCTTTCACGTCGGTTCGCTGGGCGAGGAAGCGTCGATCATCGGCTCGGCGTTCGCGATGCGGAAGTCCGACTGGCTGTTCCCTTGTTACCGTGAATTCGGGGCCGCGCTGATGCGCGGCCTCGGCCTGCAAAGGTTCATGGACAACATGTTTGGCAACGGGAACGACACGGTGCAGGGCCGGCAGATGCCGAACCACATCACCTCGCGCGAGACCGGCTTCACCTCGGTGAGCTCGCCCGTGGGCACTCAGATCACGCAAGCCGTCGGTTTCTCCTGGGGCGCCAAGATCGACGGCAAGGACGTGGCGAGCCTGGTGTACTTCGGCGACGGCGCGACCAGCTCGACGGATTTTCACAGCGGGATGAACTTTGCCGGCGTGTTCAAGGTGCCGGTGGTGTTCTTTTGCCGCAACAACGGCTGGGCGATCAGCGTGCCCGCCGAACGCCAAACCGCGACACGCACGTTCGCCGAGAAGGCCGCGGCCTACGGCATCCCCGGCGTGCGCGTGGATGGCAACGACATCTTCGCTGTCGTCAGCGTGGTGCGTGAAGCCGTGCGGCGCGGCGAGCAAGGCCTGGGCCCCACGCTGGTGGAAGCCGTGACCTACCGCATGGGCGGGCACTCCACGAACGACGATCCCAATCGTTACCGCGAAGCGGGTGATCTCAAGCCTTGGGCCGAGCGCGATCCACTCGCGCTCACTCGGCAATACCTCGAGCGCCGCAAATTGTGGGACGACCGGGCCGAGCTCGCTCACATCGCGGACATCGACCAGCGCTTCCGTGAGGCCGTGGCCGTGGCCGAACGAACGCCGCCGCCGAGCCTCGAGTCGATCTTCGAAGACGTGTACCAAAAGCAGCCGTGGCACCTGCAGGAGCAGTCCGCCGATCTCCTGCGTGGTCCGCGCGCGCCTTCCGGGCATTGACGCTCGCTCGAGCGTAAGCACGTGTTGCCCTTGTTCCTCTCGACCAATGCCTGGCGTGTAGCCATGGAGCGATAACGATGCCGCAAATGAACATGGTGATGGCCGTCAACGAGGCCCTGCGCTCGGCCATGCGGCGCGACAAGCGCGTCGTGGTGATGGGTGAAGACGTGGGCAAGGTGGGCGGCGTGTTCCGCGTCACCGCCGGGCTGAGCGAAGAGTTCGGCGAAGACCGCGTCATCGACACGCCGCTGAGCGAGAACGGCATCGTGGGCTGCGCCGTGGGCATGGCCCTGTACGGCATGGTGCCCGTGGTCGAGATCCAATTTGCGGACTTCATCTGGCCTGCTTACGATCAGATCGTCAACGAGCTCGCCAAGTATCGCTATCGCTCGGGCGGGGAATACCCGGCCAAGCTCGTGATCCGCACGCCCGTCGGCGGCGGCATCAAAGGCGGGCATTATCATTCGCAGCACCCGGAGTCCGCGTTCATTCACGTGGCGGGTTTGAAGGTGGTGTGTCCGTCCAATCCCTATGACGCCAAGGGCCTGCTCTTGGCTTCGATCCAAGATCCGGATCCGGTGTTGTTCTTCGAGCCCAAGCGCGTGTATCGCGCGGCCAAGGGCGAAGTGCCGGAGAACGACTACCTGGTCCCGCTATCGAGCGCGAAGGTGGTTCGCCCCGGTCGCCATGTCACCGTGCTTGCCTACGGTGCCATGCTGTACGAAGCCCTGGATGCCGCCGCCAAAGCTGCCGAAAAGGGGGTCGAGGCCGAGGTCATCGATCTCCGGACGCTGTGGCCCGTGGACATCGCGACCATCGTGACCAGCGTGAAACACACGGGCCGCCTCGTGGTCGTGCACGAGGCACCGCGCACCTGCGGTTTCGGGGCTGAGCTCGTGTCTTTGGTGGTCGAGCGCTGCTTCTATCATTTGGAAGCACCGCCCGTGCGCGTGACCGGCTTCGACACGCCGTTCCCGTACACGCTCGAGATGGAATACTTGCCGCTTTCCCACCGAATTTTGCCCGCGTTGCTCGACGCCGCGCGCTCCTGATTCCTCCCGCTCTCGGAACGGTCCGAAGTTTTAGCCCCCGCTCTCGGAGCGTGGGCTAAAACTTCTCCCGTCACCCACCTTCAGATCCGCTTCGCTGGCCCGCGTTGCGGCTCCTCGACGTACCTTCCAGGTACGCCTCGTCGCCGCGCCTTGGCCAGCTCGCGCCTCCTCGGTGGGCTGGGTCCGAAGTTTTAGCCCCCGCTCTTGACCCGCGCTGCTGATTCAGCGAAGAGAAGCTCTCCCATGGCGAAGTTCGAGTTCAAGCTCCCGGATATCGGCGAAGGCGTTGCAGAGGGCGAGATCGTCAATTGGCTGGTGAACGCCGGCGACGATGTGGCCGAGAACCAAGAGATGGTCGAGGTGATGACCGACAAAGCGACGGTCACCATCGGCGCGCCGAAGGCAGGCAAGGTCACTGAGCTCAAGTACAAGGTCGGCGACACCGTGCCGGTGGGCCACGTGCTAATCGTGTTCGAGACCGGTGGCAGCGCTGATGCGCCGGCTCCGGCTGCTCCCGCTCCCGCTCCCGCTCCGGCTCCCGCTCCGGCGGCTCCCGCTCCCGCTCCGGCGGCTCCCGCTCCGGCCCCGGCGGCTCCCGCAGCAGCGAAGTTCGACGGCCCGGCCGCGAGCGCCGCCGGTGACATCCGCGAAACGCTGCCCGGCATGTCCACCAGCGCGTCGACCGCGAAGGCCAACGACTACTACGCCGAGAAGCCGTTGGCGGCACCGGCTACGCGCAAGCTCGCGCGTGAGCTCGGCGTCGATCTGCGCAAGGTCGAACCGAGCGGTTCCGCCGGCCGCGTCACTCGTGAAGACGTCGAGCGCAGCGTGAACGGCGCCTCTGCGCCGGCTTCTGCCGAGGCAGCTCCTCCCGCCGCGCCGGCCGCCGCCAAGGCGCCTCCCGCGCCTCCTTCGCGCCAAGCCGCCGACGAGCGCCAGCCGATCCGTGGCTTGCGTAAGCGCATCTTCGAGAACATGGCGCGCTCCAAGCACACGGCAGCGCATTTCCACTATATCGACGAAGTCGACGTCGCGGCGATCACGGCGCTCAAGGACCGCGCCAAGCCCTACGCGGAGAAGGCGGGCGTGAAGCTCACGTTCTTGCCCTTCCTCGTCAAAGCCGTGGTCGCGGCTCTCAAGCGCCACCCGCGTCTGAACTCCAACATCGACGAAGCGGCGATGGAGCTCGTGCTGCGCAAGACGTACGACATCGGTATCGCCACCTCGACCGAGGCGGGCTTGATGGTGCCGGTGGTGCGCGGCTGCGACCGCCTCAGCATCTTGGAAATCGCGAGTGAAATCGACCGCGTGGCCCGCGCCGCACGGGACGGCAAGAGCCAGAAGGAAGACCTCGGCGGCTCGTCGTTCACCATCACCTCGCTGGGTAAGCTCGGCGGGCTGATGGCACCGCCGATCATCAATTACCCCGAGGTCGGCATCATGGGCGTGCACGCCATCAAGAAGAAGCCGGTCGTACGCGGGGATCAGATCGTGATTGGAGAGGTCATGAATCTGAGCTTCTCCTTCGACCATCGCATCATCGATGGCGATGTCGGTGCAAACTTCGCGCAGGAGATTATTTCTTACCTGCAAGAGCCGGATCGGCTCGTCGTCGAGATGGCTTGACCGGGCTGGCCGCAGCGTTTGCTGCGGCCAATCAGCCACCGAAGTACTAAGCAGGCGCAGCCGAGCGGCGCGGGCGATTGACGCTTTGGAGCCGGAAGACACCAGCCTACATACCCGTACAAGTCGTGGGCGCGGCGGCCATTAACCAGACTTGCGGCGAAAAGAAAGCGGCAACCGGGGTGGGTTCACGCTATTCATTTACGGAGATCCGCTTGCTCGCCGGGTCGTCTCCAAAGGTGTAGCCTGGTGTCGGCAAATCAATTGTTCGGGAGTTCTTCGACTGCGATGAAGTGTCTGTTCAGTGTCGCCGCCGCGGCGGTCATTTTGCACGCTGCGGGTGTGGCTCGCGCCGCCGAAGAGGCGTCCGAACCAACGCCCGCTCAAGTGCGCAGTGCTGCAGAGGCCTTCGATCGCGGTCGTGAAGCCTACAAGGCAGAAGAGTACGTCGAGGCTGCCGAGCAGTTCGAAAGCGCCGATGCCAATGCGCCCAGTGCCGCGGCGCTAGAGCTGGCCATCCGAGCACGCGACAAAGCAGGACAGCTGGATCGCGCAGCAACGCTCGCCGCGCTCGCGCTCGTCCGCCACCCGGATGACCCGAACATCCAAAAGATCGCGCCCGCCATCGTTCAGAAGGCCAAGGCGGATCTGTTCGAGATCGACCTCAAGTGTGACGACCCGTGTGACGTGACCGTTGCTGGTAAGATCGCGCCCGGCCGCCGCGCGACCGAGCGCACCGTGTTCGTCGGGCCCGGCACCTACGCCGTGCGCGCCGGGTGGTCGGGGGATCGCTCGTTGTCCAAGTCGATCGAGGCCACCAAAGGCGCCGCAGGAACGCTTGATTTTCAAGCTCCGGCCGCCGCGGTCGCGCCTCCGCCCGTGGCCACCCCGGCCACACCCACCGAGGGTGACAAGCCCGCGGATCAGGGCCCCGAGCACAAGTCAGGCGCGCTGCCGCCGACGGTATTCTGGGTTGGAGTGGGGCTGACCGCCGTCACCACCGGCATCACGATCTGGAGCGGTCTCGACACGCAGAACAATCCCGGTCCAGACAAGGTGCGCGCGGCATGCAGCGCAACGCCGCCGACGGACTGCAACACGTTGTACGATCAAGGGCGAAGTAAGCAGTCGCGCACCAACGTGTTGCTCGGCGTCACCGGCGGCGTGGGCATCGTGACCGCGGTGATCGGCGCCTTCTTCACCGATTGGAGCGGCGGCTCCAAGTCCGCCGCCCCGGCTGCGGAGGCCAAAGCGGTCCGTCCGAAGAGCGGTTTCAGCGTTCAGCCGTGGCTGTCGGTTGGTTCAGGGGCGAGCGTCGGGGCGCTCGGAAGGTTCTAGCGAGTGGCGAAACTCTTCGACCCCGGCGCGGGGCGGCAGCGCGTCGATCGCTATGAGCTCGTCGGAGAAATTGCCTCCGGCGGCATGGCGACGGTGTATCTCGCGCGCCTCACGGGTGTCGGCGGTTTCCAGCGCTTCGTGGCGATGAAGCGGCTCCATCCGCACCTCGCCAGCGAGAAAGAGTTCGTCGAGATGTTCCTGGATGAAGCGCGCATCGCCGCGCGCATTCATCATCCGAACGTCGTGCCCATCCTCGAGGTCGGGGCCAGCCAGGCCGGCTACTTCCTGGTCATGGAGTACATCGAGGGCGATACCTTGGCGCGGCTGCTCGCGCGCGCGGCGGCGCGCGGCAAGCGCTTGCCCATCGGTATCGCGCTGCGGATCGCGCTCGACACGCTGTCCGGGTTGCACGCCGCGCACGAGCTACGGGACGACGCAGGGGAGCCCGTGCAACTCGTGCATCGCGACGTGTCTCCGCAGAACGTGCTGGTCGGCGTCGACGGCATCGCGCGCATTACGGATTTCGGTGTCGCCCGCGCGGCCAGCCGTTTGACCGCCACCCGCGTCGGTCAGCTCAAGGGCAAAATCGCGTACATGGCGCCCGAGCAAGCCGCGGGCGAGGAGTCGCTCGATCGCCGCGCGGACGTGTTTGCGGCGGGTATCGTGGTTTGGGAAGAGCTCGCCGCGAAGCGCCTATTCAAAGCCGAGAACGAAGCGGCCACGCTGTCGCGCGTGATGACCGAGCCGGTGCCGCCGCTGACAACCATCGTGCCCGGCTTGAGCCCGGCGCTGTCTGCGGTCGTGATGCGCGCGCTCGAGCGTTCGCCCGACGCGCGCTTCGCCACCTGCGCGCAATTCGCCGACGCGCTGGAGGCTGCAGCGACCGGCAAAGAGAGCATCGCGACGCCGCGCGAGCTCGCGGCCTATGTCACCGAAGTGTTGGGTGACGAAGTGTCGGCCCAGCGCGAAGCCGTGCGCCAGTGGATCGCGCGCAGTGAGCCGAGCCAAGTCGGGCTCAACCCGAACGCGGTCGGCTCGAGCAGTGTCTCCGCGGCGGCCATGAGCCTGCCCGGGGTCGACTTGTCTCAGCCGGCCACGCTGACCCAAAGTCAGCCGCCCAAAGGCCGCAGTCCCGCCTTGCTGTTCGTGCTCGTACTGCTCTTGCTCGTGGCGGTTGGCGGCGGCAGTTTCTTGTTCGCCCGTGAGACCGGCCCGCACCAGTCGGGAGCCGCGGTCCCTCAGCAGCCGCCAGCGCCGCCCCCGTTGCCCGCCGTTCCGGCCAGCGCCGAGCCGCCGCCGGAGCCCGCCGCTAGCGCACCGAGCGCCTTGCCGACCGAAACCGCGCCCGTTGCCAAGCCCGTGCTGCAGCAGCGGCCGCGCACAGCTAGCAAGCCGGCCGATTCTGACTCCAGCGGCAGCACGAAGAAGCCCAAGAAGCACGACGACGACGTAGATCTGCGAAACCCTTACCGCTAACGGGGAGGCCCAGGCGGGCAGGGCGGCAGGCCCCAGAGCTGAACAGAGGCGCACTCGTTGGCCGCTGTCCCGCCTCCGTTGACACGGGCCGGGCCGGCTGCTAGTTGTCCCGCCCCCTGCTGGTAACCCTCGGCACAAGCGCAGTCTTTTCGCGAGTTTGTCGAGACCCTAGCGGCTGATTCAAGGCTCATCACCGTGGCCGTCAAGAGATTCTGCTTATTCACCGGCAACGCGAACCCCGCGTTGGCGACCGAGATCGCGAAGGTGCTCGACACACCTCTCGGTGAGGCGCGCGTGTCGCGCTTCAGTGACGGCGAGACGTTCTGCGAAATCCGCGAGAACGTGCGCGGCCTCGACACGTACGTGATTCAGCCCACGTGCTCCCCGGTGAACGACAACTTGATGGAGCTCTTGATCATGTGCGACGCCCTGCGCCGCGCATCGGCCACCTCGATCACCGCCGTGATGCCGTATTACGGCTACGCGCGTCAGGATCGCAAGGTCGCGCCGCGCACGCCGATCACCTCCAAGTTGGTGGCGGATCTGCTGGTCTCCTCCGGCGTGTCGCGCGTGCTGTCGGTGGACCTGCATGCTGGGCAAATCCAGGGCTTTTTCAATATCCCGCTCGACCACCTGTACGCGCTGCCCGTGTTCTTGGACGACTACCTGAAGTCTCGTTTCAACAAGGACTCGGTGTTCATCGCGCCGGACGCCGGTGGCGTGGAGCGAACGCGCGCGTACAGCAAGCGCCTCGGTGCCTCGCTGGCCATCATCGACAAGCGCCGCGAGCGCGCCAACGTGAGCGAAGTGATGCACATCATCGGTGACGTGTCCGGTAAGGACTGCATCATCGTCGACGACATGATCGACACCGCGGGTACGCTGTGCAACGCCGCCCGCGCGATCATAGAGGGTGGGGCGCGCAGCGTCGTCGCCTGTGCTACGCATGGCGTCCTCAGCGGCCCCGCCGTGCAGAGGATCGAAGAGTCGGCACTGACGGAGGTCGTCGTGACCAACTCGGTGCTCGCGTCTGAAGAGGCGCGCGCCTCGAAGAAGATCAAGTTCTTGTCGATTGGCCGCCTGCTCGGCGAAGCCATTCGACGCATTCATAATAGTGACTCGGTGAGCTCGCTGTTCGTGTAGCGGCAGCAACTTTTCAGGAGATGTGAGAGATGGACGCAATCAAAGTTTCTGCTAGCCGGCGCGACGGTAACGGTAAAGGCGCTGCGCGCCGCTTGCGCGGTGAGGGTCGCATCCCCGCCGTGGCGTACGGCAAGTCCTTGCCGACGCAACAAATCGCGGTTCCCCCGGAAGCGATCAAGGCCGTGTTGGCCAGCGCTTGGGGCCGCAACACGGTCGTGAACCTCGACGTGGAAGGCAAGCAAGCGCTCACCGTGCTGCTCTCGGACTTCCAGTACCATCCCATGTCGCGCGCGCTGCTCCACGCCGACTTCGTGCAGATCCACATGGACCAGCCGGTCAACGTGGAAGTTCCGCTCGAGCTCACCGGCAAGGCTGCCGGTGTGGTCGCCGGTGGCACGCTGCGTCAGGTGTTCCGTAAGTTGCCGATCCGCTGCTTGCCCGGCCTGATCCCGGTCAAGGTGGTCCACGACGTGACCTCGCTGGCGGAAGACGGCCACGTAGCCGCCCAGGATCTGGCTTTGCCGGAAGGCGTGTCCGTGCGCTTGCCCGCCGAGCAAACGGTCGCTTCCATCGTCCACGAAATCATGCGTGGTGAAGACGAGACCGCGGCCGCTCCGGGTGCCGCTGCTGCTGCTGCTGCGCCGGCCGCTGGTGCCGCTGCCGCTGCGCCGGCCGCTGGTGCCGCCAAGGGTGCCGCTCCCGCCAAGGCCGCGCCGGCCGCCAAGGCGCCCGCCAAGAAGTGATGCTGATCGTCGGCCTCGGGAATCCGGGGCCGCAATATCAACGCACCCGGCACAACGCCGGGTTCCTGGTGCTGGACGCGTTCGCTGCGCTTCGTCATGGAGCCTTCGGGCGCGTCGTTGCATTTAGGGCCAGGCGCGAATTCGAGGGCCGGTACGCGGACTTCGAGATCGAGCGCGCCGGCAAGCGCGAGCGCGTTGGGCTGCTCAAGCCCGAGACGTTCATGAACCTGTCGGGCCGCAGCGTGCGGGCGGCCATGGCATTCTACGAAGTCGCACCGGACGAGCTGCTCGTTGTCCACGACGAGCTGGACGTGCCATTCGGCGAGCTACGCCTGAAGCTGGGCGGGGGGGATGGCGGGCACCGCGGTTTGCGCTCGATCACGGCCGAATTGGCGACCCCGAGCTACGGCCGGCTGCGGGTCGGAATTGGGCGCCCAAGCCCAGACTTTCCCGGTGACATCGCGGATTTCGTGCTACAAGCCTTCGCCCTCGAGGAAGAAAGCCTGCTCGGAAACGTGCTCGCCGACGCCTCACAGGCGGTAGAGGCCGTCATCACCGACGGCCTTTCCCGAACCATGAATCGAACCAATCAACGCACGGTGCGTTGAGATGGCTCCTTGCTCCCGGCTGATCAAGACCGGGGGCCTTTCGTCCACAAGGAGAACAAGTGGCAGAAGCAACAACGGTGAGCCCGCACAAGGCTCGTGAATACGAAACCATCTACGTCCTGAAGCCGACCGTCACCAAGGAGACGCAAGAGAAGATTGCGACTCGTTTGGAAGAGGTCGTAGGGCGTGAAAACGGCAAGCTGACTCAGGTCGACAATTGGGGTCGTCGTCAGCTCGCGTATCCCGTCGCCAAGCATCGTCGCGGCGTCTACGTGTACGTGAAGTACGTGGGCGGCGGCGCGTTGGTCAGTGAGTTCGAGCGCAACCTGCGCTTGCTCGATGACGTGCTCAAGTACCAGACGGTGCTCGTGCGCAAAGACCTCGACATCGGCGCGGTCGAAGTGAACACCGAGAACGTGAAGTTCGAAGCCGTAGAGCCCCCGGCCGAGGACGAGCCGGAAGAGTCGATCGAGCGCCAGCTCGGTCTGGTGGATTCGCCGGATCGCGATCGTCATCGCGACTCACGCGATCACGACGCCGATGACTTTGGTGATGTGGACGGCCCCGCTGCCGATGAGGATGACGCCCAATGAGAGAGCAAACCCGTGACATGGATCGCGGTGGCCGTGGCGGCGATGACCGCGGTGGCGACCGCATGGGCGACAAGGACAACGTCGGGTTTCGCACCCGCGGTCGGCGTCGTGGCTGCTCGTTCTGCTCGGACGACGCCGAACCCATCGACTACAAAGACCCGCAAGGCCTGCGCTACTTCGTGACCGAGCGCGGCAAGATCGTGCCGCGTCGGATCTCCGGCGTGTGCGCAAAGCACCAACGCTCCGTGCAGCTCGCGATCAAGCGCGCCCGCACCATCGCGCTCTTGCCCTTCACCACCAACGACTGAGGAGGATATCAAGATGGCCACAGCCACCCACGTTCTGCTTCAGGCGGATGTCGATAACCTCGGCACCGGCGGTGAAGTCGTCAAAGTGCGCCCGGGCTTCGCGCGCAACTACCTGCTCCCGCGCGGCCTCGCCGTGCCGGCCACCGCCGGCAACTTGGCTCGCGTCGAAGAGTTGAAGAAGGCCGCTGCTGCCCGCAAGGTGCAGGAAGCCGCCGTCGCCCAAGAGCTGGCCAAGAAGCTCGAAGGCTCTAGCGTCAAAATCAGCCGGCAAACCGGCGATGAAGGCAAGATGTACGGCTCGGTCACGAGCAAGGACATCGTGGAAGCCTTCGAGAAGTCGGGCATCAAGCTCGAGCGTCGCCAGATCCAACTGGCCGAGCCGATCAAGACCATCGGCACCTTCGACATCCCGGTGAAACTGCACAGCGCAGTCACCGTGACGTTGAAGGTCGAAGTCACGAAGAAGTGATTTGATTGACAGACGACCGCTGGTCGTAGAGAAAGAAGACGTGGCTCGCTTCACAGCGATCCATGTCCCGAGCGCCCCGGAAGGTTTCGACCGACCGGGGCGTCGTGCATTTGGGAGCCTGTGGATAACCAGTGGTTTCGCCAGTGGAGAACCCCAGGATTGGTTGAGGATCTAGGCACTGACTTTGTCTGTCTGCGCGCAGTTTGCGCTCGCGTAGCCCAAGACGAATAAACCTGGAGAGGGTGAGCAATCCGCGATGCCTGCTGCCGAGCGTTTCTTCAAACAACCCGCCGAGCCCCCGCGCCTGGAGCCGATGCCCGGGCGCGTTCCCCCGAGCGATCTGGATGCCGAAGCCGCCGTGCTCAGCGCGACTTTGCTGGATAGCGACGCGTTCGATGCCGTGCAGGAGATTCTGCAGCCACTGCATTTCTATGCCGACGCCAACCGTCGCATCTTCGAGGCCATTCTCGATTTGCAGAGCCAGTCCCGTCCGGTCGACATCGTGTCCGTCGCCGGCTACCTGCGGGACAAGGGCCGGCTCGATCAAATCGGCGGCACGCCATACCTAGCGCAATTGGCCGACGCGACGCCCGCCGTCGCGCACGTCGCCGCGCACGCGCAAGTCATTCGCGAAAAGTGGCGCCTGCGCCAGCTGATCTCCACGTGTCAGAAGTTCGCGGCCGAAGGCTATGGGGACTGCGGTGAGGTGCAGGGCTTCATCGACTCCGCCGAGCAATCGGTGTTCGACATCGCGCGCATCCCACAGACGTCCAACGTGGTCTCGGTGCGTGACGCCATCAAGGGCGCGTTCGAGATCTTGGGTGAAGCCGCGCGTCGCGGTGGCGGCATCACCGGCATCGAAACCGGCTACACCGAGCTGGACAAGCAGACCGCTGGTCTTCACCCGGGTGATTTGCTGATCGTCGCGGCTCGCCCCGGCATGGGTAAGACGTCGTTCGTGCTCAACTTGGCGACCAACGTGGCGCGCCCCAAACGTGTCGAGGTGAACGCCGAAAACGAGGCTTATTTCGACGCGGCGGTGGAAGAGCCGGGCTACGGCTGCCTGTTCTGCTCCTTGGAAATGCCGCGCGAGCAGCTGGCTTCTCGTATGCTTGCCTCCGAAGCACGGGTCGACATGTCGCGCATTCGCTCCGGCAAGCTGCAGCGTGACGACTGGAACAAGCTCACCGAGTCCGCTTCCCGCTTGGGTCGCCTCCCGCTCTGGCTGGACGACACCCCCGCGCTCACCTTGTTGGACTTACGCGCCAAAATCCGCCGCTTGCAAGCCGAGCTCAAGCGCGGCGAAGGAAGCACCAACGGCACCAAGGGCCTCGGCCTCGTTTGTATCGACTACTTGCAGCTGATGCAGGGCCGGAAAGATGCTGGCAGCCGCGAGCAAGAGATCAGCGAGCTGTCTCGAGGTCTGAAGCAGCTGGCCAAAGAGATGAAGATCGCCGTCATCGCCTTGAGCCAGTTGAACCGCGGCGTGGAAACCAGGACCAGCAAGGACAAGCGCCCACAGCTCAGTGATTTGCGCGAATCAGGCGCTATCGAGCAGGACGCCGATACGATCATGTTCATCTACCGCGATGAATATTATTTCAAGGACAGCCCGGACAAAGGCATCGCCGAGCTGATCATCGCCAAGCAACGCAACGGCCCGACCGGCAAGGTGATGACCAAGTTCACGGGTGAGTACACGCGCTTCGATAACCTCGCGCCAGAGGAGTACAACTTCAACGACTTCGATGGCGACGGTGGTTAATTCCCTCGTACTTCGTGCGTGCCCGTGTGAGAAGGTGCTGTTTGGCCCAAGGCGCCCCCGCACTGGCGCACGCGGGCCGCTTCGAGGCGACCACCCTCAAGAGAGAAGAGAGGGAGATCGGGCACGGGGAGAGATCACTCCTGCGATGGATGGCGGATGTCGCCCCAGCACTCGAGCTGCGCATCGTCGCGGAGGCCGCAGGCGTGGCTGTTGCTCACTGATAGGCTTTGAAAGATCGCTCTCGGTGGGCTCGAGCTGCGTGAGCCCCAGCAGCTCGTGGTTCCGCTCCCTTGCAACGCGCAGGCTTGGTAAGTACCGGCAGAAATCGTCGTGAACGTGCCGGGTGGCGGCGTGGCCGAGCCATCGCCCCAACACACGGCGTTGCCGCCGACGCCCAGCGCGCAGGTTTGCCGGTAGCCCGCCGAGAGCGCACTGAACGTGCCGGTCGGCGCAGCGAGTTGTCCGTGTTGACCGTCGCCCCAGCACGCCACGTGTCCGTCCAACGCGAGCGCGCAGCTGTGGCTATCGCCGGCGCTGACCGCGCTGAACGAACCGGACGGCGCGCTCACTTGGCCCTGATCCGACCGCCCCCAACAAGCCAGCGTGCCGTCGCGCTCGACCCCGCAAGTGTGAAAATTCCCGGCGCCGAGCGAGCGGAAGCGGGCGCTCGGCGGGTGCAGCTGCTGGTATTCGTCGCTGCCCCAGCAGCTGACCGTGCTGTCGCTCTTCAGGGCGCAAGCGTGGTGCAGTCCGGTTGCTACCGCAGTGAACGTGCCGGCGGGCGGCGTGGATTGGGCGTAGGTGTCGTCACCCCAGCAGCCGAGGTTGCCATTCTGCTTCACGAAGCAGGTGTGGTCCTCCTTGCTCGTGCTGACGCTGAGTAAGGCGCCCGTTGGAACGCTGGCCTGCCCAAAACGATTGTCGCCCCAGCACGCGATCGAGCCATCACTCTCGATGCCGCAGGTGTGATCGTAGTCGTCGCTGGTGACGCTACTGAACGTGCTCAGCGGAGGGTCGGTAGTCGTTGATCCCCAGCACTGCACGCTCCCCGCGCTCGACACTGCGCAGCTGTGAAATTCGCCAGAAGCGATGCTGACGAAGCTCCCCGCGGGCGGGCTCGCTTGGCCGAACGAATTGCTGCCCCAGCAGGCCAGGCTGTCGTCCGTGCGAATGCCACAGGTATGATAGCGACCCGCGGCGAGGCGCTTGAACGTGCCGTCCGGCGCGTTGCCCTGAGCGTACAAGTTGCTGCCGCCACAGGCGACGGTGCCATCCGTGCGGATGCCGCAGTTGTGATAGCGGCCCAAGACCACTTGACTGAACGTGCCGTCGGGCGGGCTCGATTGCCCGAACGTGTTGTCGCCCCAACAGGCCAAGGTGCCGTCCGCGCGCACGCCGCAGCTGGTCTGTTCGCGTGACGCGATTTGCGTGAAGGTTCCGCGTGGTGGGCTCGCTTGCCCGGCGCTGTCGTCGCCGAAGCAGGTGACGGTGCCGTTCGTGCGGAGGGCGCAGGTATGATCGAGCCCGGCGGCGACCGCGCTGAACGTGCCGCACGGGGCGGCGGCTTGCCCGGTTTGGTTATTGCCCCAGCAACGCAGCGAACCGTCGCTCTCGATTGCACAGGTGTGAAACGAACCGGCGGACAGCGCGATCGTGACGCGCTCGCAGCGGCGCCCCCAAGTTCCGCTCGGACAAACGCAGCGCGCGCCAGTGCTCGATGTCGACCATGCGCCGCCGTGCTCGCAGCTCGTGATCGAGCCGGTGTCGGGCGCCGCTTCCGTGTCGCAACCGAGGGGCAGACGAGCCGAGCCCGTCGAGCCGTCGCCGTCATCGCTCGGGCGACCCGCGCTGCCCCCCGGCGAAACTCGGTCGCCGCCTGCGGGGCGCGCGGTGCCGCTCGTGCCGCCTTCGTCGGCTGACGGTGCTGCGCCGCCTGAGTCGTCTCCACTCTCGCCGCCATCTCCGGCGTTGGAGCGCGCGGCGCTTACGCTCGCATCGCCCGCGTCGTCGGAGCCCGCGGACTCCGTGCCGGTGCCGCTTTGGGCGTGGCTGCCGCTTTCGGCGTTGGCTGCTCCGCCGAGTGCCGGGGGCAATGCCGCTCGCTCGTCGTTGCAGCCGGTCAGCATCGTAAACGAACCGGCGCTCACCCACCCGAGCAGGACGCCGAAGGCTGCCCCCTTCATCGACGATTCAGCGCTCGGCGTCGCGCTCGGCCCAGCGCGACGAGCGCGACGAGCCCCAAGAGGTAGACCACTGGAGGAGCGCGCCCCGAAGCCGAAAATCGACAACCGCCCGCGGCGGCTGGGGGCGGGAAAACGCCTTCGCTCGCCGATTCGCCGGCAGAGCCTGGGGGGTCCGCCGACTCCGGAGCGCCATTTTCCGACGGCGTGCGAGCGTGCGGATCGTCACTGCCTGCGCTCGAGGTCGAGCCACCGTCAACTGACGCAGCTCCCGCGTCGACTGCGGACATGCCAGCGGCGCTCGTTTCGCTCGGCGTGGGATGGGCGTTGCCCGTCCCGGCGCTGCCACTCGCAGCGCCGCCAGTCGATTGCCCAAAATGATGGCCATTGGACGCGCCGTCGGCGCCCGAGACGCCGTTGCCGTTGGCGCCGCCCGCGCTGTTTTCGGCGCCCCCCGCGGCGCTCGGCGGATCCCCCGCGATTGGCTGAGAGCCAAGCAGCGTGATCCCAATCGCGTCCGTATAGTCGTGCCGCTCCCCGTTGACCTGCGTCACCCTCAGGTAGCAGCCGGCACAGGCGAGATCCGGGACGACCCAGTCGAAGCGGTGAGTCGAGACCGGCAAGTCGTGGACGATCGGCACCACATCCACGGCGTCCAAGGTCGGCAGCAGATCGAGATCGTAGCCGACGCCATCATGCAAAATCAGGTCGGTCCAGGTAATGGTGACCGTCTGGCCCCGCTCGACCGCGGTACCGGGCGGCGGCGTGTCGAGCCCGACGTGTGCCAGCAGCGGTGTGGTGAAGCACAGGCACGCGGCCAACGCATTCACGATCGAGCCAAGCCTTGCGCGTCTCACCCTTGGGAGGGTGCGCTCGACGCGGGTCGGCCGGGTTTCCTTGGAATGTCCGAACGCCGCGCGTTCAGATGAACAGCCGCTCGGCGAGGTACTGGACGACTTCGTCGAGCCCCTCGTGAGTGGCGGCGCTCACCAGCAACAAATCGACCCCGAGCTTTTCGAACTCGAGCTTGAGCCCGTCGTACGTCTCGCGCACGTCCGGCAAATCGGCCTTCGACAAGGCCACGACTTCGGGGCGGCGCGCGAGCTCGGGGCTGTACGCCTTCAGCTCCTTGCGGATCGCGTGGTAATCCGCGAGTGGGGAGCGGCCTTCTTCGCCCGTCACCGTGATCAGGTGCAGCAAGAGCCGCGTGCGGTCGAGGTGGCGCAAGAACTGAATGCCGAGGCCCGCGCCTTCGCTCGCGCCGGGAATGAGCCCCGGAATGTCGGCGATCACGAAGCTGCGACCGAGGCCATGGCGCGTGTCCCCGATCGACACCACGCCGAGGTGCGGCACGAGCGTGGTGAACGGGTAGTCCGCCACTTTGGGGCGCGCGCGACTGACGGCGCTGATGAACGTGCTCTTGCCGACGTTGGGGAAGCCGAGCAAGCCCACGTCGGCCATCACCTTGAGCTCGAGACGCAGCGAGCGCGCTTCACCCGGCGCGCCCGGCTCGGCATGGCGTGGCGCGCGATCGACGGGAGTCGTGAAATGGCGATTGCCCCGGCCACCTTCGCCGCCTTTGGCGATCACGAAGCGCTCCTGGGGCCGCGTCAGCTCACACACCCGCTCCTGGGTTTCGCTGTCGTACACGATGGTACCGACAGGCACGCGCACTTCGACGTCTTTCGCGGCGCGGCCGTAGCAATCCTTACCCATGCCGTTCTGACCGGCATCGGCGCGCACGGTGCGTTGATGAATCAGATCGTAGAGCGTGCCGAGGCCGGAGTCGGCCACGAGCACGATGTCCCCACCACGGCCCCCGTCGCCCCCGGCAGGGCCGCCGAAGGGAATGTATTTTTCACGTCGAAACGCGACGGCACCTTTGCCGCCGTTGCCTGCTTCGACCCGTAGCTCGCACTCATCAATGAAACGCATCGTTCGGGGCTAGACCTAGCACTTTTCGAGCGAGATCTAGCCCAGATCGGACGCCGCGTCCGCGATTGGTGCGGCAAAAACCGACGAAAATTCGGCGCAGCTCCGGCGGCCGGGTCGAAAACCGAGTCAGCGCGGCGGCTTGAGCGGCAAATTCGGGCGGTTCGGGGTGGCCTTGCTCTTCTGGGCCGAGCTCAGGTGCTCGTCCAGGGCGTCCACCGCGGCCAGTGTGGCTTGCACGCCGAACTGGCGTGCGGCTGCTTCTAGGAAGATCCCCGGCACGCGCGACAGCTTCACCGCGGTGGCTTTACCCAGATCGACCAGCTCACGCTCGGCGAAGGCTTCGAACGACGAATAGCCTTTGGCTTCGTACAGCTTGTCTTCGTGGACGTGCTTGAGCTCCACGCCCAGCCGATAAAAGCCCTCGTCTAGATTTTTGCGCAAGGCGCGCACGCGCTGCAGCACGTTGTGCAGCTCGGTGATGCGTTGCTTGATCGAGTCCGCGTCATCAGGGGTGCGCAGGGTGCCGCGGGCACTGCCCGGCTTCGGCGGTTCCAAGTTGCGCGCTGCTGCTTCCTCCGCGTGCTTGGCGGCGTGGCGCGCGGCCCAAGGGGCGGCGCCGCGCATGCCGAGCCGGCGTTTGCCTCCTTCCGCGGCCTCGGCCTTGGCTTTTTTCGCGCCTCGCTTGGCCGCCACTGCCGGTGGCGGCAGCGATTTGCGGCCGGACGGCGCAACCGATTTGCGTGCGGTTGGTGGCGGCACCGACTTGCGGGGCGGGGGAGGGAGCGTTTTACGCGCGGGCGCGGGAGGTCGAATCGATTTCGAGGCTCGCTCGCTAGCCCGCCCAATTTGTGCAACTTTTGCCCGGGATTTCATCTGACACGACCCATAGCGTGGTGCATCCGAACCATCGCGGATGCCCCCTAAGCCTTTGCTTACAGTTTAGTATGAGGGCCGCCCGCTATGCAAAAACCCGATTCCGATCCGCCGAGCCGTCCCGAGCACGAGTCCGCGGTCCCCAACCGCGGCTCGAGCCCGGTCAACGCCAGCCTTTTCCCGCAAGACCCGCGAATCGCGGTGGTGGTGAACGGCAATGCCAAGAGCGTGACCCAAGAAGTCATCTCCACGCTCGACCAAATTCTGCTCGGTGGTGACCTATTCGTGTCGCGCAGCCTCGACGACGCTCGGCACATCGCGCGCACCATCGTCAGCCGCGGCTACGGCACCGTGCTCACCGGCGGCGGCGACGGCACGTTCACGGTCATGGTTACGGAAGTGGTTCGCGAAGGGCGCAAGCAGAACCGCGCGCTACCCCGCTTCGGCCTGTTGAAGCTGGGCACGGGCAACGCCTTGGCCTGGGTGGTCGGCGCGCGGGATCCCAAGAGCGGCGAGCTGGCGGCGGACATCGAACGCCTGACGCAGGACGCGGGCAGCCGCACCATGCGCCTGATCGAGGTCGAAGGCTTCATCGCTCCGTTCTGCGGCTTCGGCTCCGACGCGGACGTGTTGGCGGACTACGCCAAGGTAAAGAGTAACCTGCAACGTACGCCGCTCAAGAGCGTGGCCCCCGGGGCGCTCAGCTATGGCTTGGCCGCCATCACGCGCTCGATTCCGAACGCGCTGGTCAAGCGCATGCCGCACTGTCGAATCGTGAACCAGGGCGGGGAAGCGTTTCGCGTCGGTGCCAAGGGCGCGATACTGGGACGCCCAATCGCCAAAGGCGCGGTCATCTACGAAGGGCCGATGCGCCTCTGCGGGTTATCCACGATTCCGTATTACGGTTACGGCTTTCGCATGTTCCCGTACGCGGATGAGCGACCGGACCGCATGCACCTGCGAGTAGCTACGATGTCGGCGCTCGAGTTCGTGCGCCACTTCAACGAGATCTGGCGCGGAGAGTATGACAATCCGAGCACTTTGTTCGATTACCTCGTGGAGAGCATGAGCATCGAGCTCGATCCGCCGACCGACTTCCAAATCGGTGGCGATCCGCGGGGTAAGCGTGCGAAACTCGAGATCACTTTGTCGCCCACACCGATCCGCCTCGTGGATTTCTACGCGCCGCCGACGGTGACATGAAGCTCGTGCCGTTGATCGCGTTGAGCACCACGCTTGCGCTGGGGGGAGCCGCGTCCGCGGCCCAGCCCGCGCTGACGGCCGAGCTCACCTGTCAACGTGCGGCCGGGCCAGGCCGCCTGTTGTGTGAGCTCAGCACCCAGGCGCGCACGGGCAAGCTCGTGTGGAGTGACGCGCTGGTGGTGCGGGCGCCCGAGTTTGCGCGGCCGCTGCGCTCGCGCTTCGTGGCCCAGCTGGATTCGTCTGGTGTGCCGCGCGCCTCGGCCAAGTTGGCATTGGTCGCGAACGCCGCAGGTCGCGGCAAGCTCGAGCTCCTGGCGCGCGGGGTGGTGTGCAGCGAAGGCCCGGGCGGAGAATGGTGCGGTCCCGAAGTGGCGCCGGTGACGGCACTCATCGAAGTGGACCCCGTGACCTCGAACGGCCCTTCCGCCCCCTAAATCCGGCCCGCGAATTTGGCCGGTTTTGGCGGCCCTGGTACTGGTCGAGGGATGCAGCTTCCCGGCCGATTGCGGATGACGACGCTTGGCGATCTGCTGGGCGCCCTGCACCGCGCCTGCGCCAGTGGCACCCTCGAGCTGGTCGAGGTCGAAGGGGTCCGCGCTGGCCGCAGTCACCGCGTGTACTTCGACGCGGGCCTGGTCGAGGACGTCGACACCTCGCTCAATCACCCGCGCTTGGGCGAAATCTTGGCGCGCGACGGGCTGCTCAGCGTCTCCGCTTTGGCGCGCGTGGCGCGCCGTTTGATCGAGCAGCCCGGCAAACGCGTGGGTGAGGTGCTCGTCGAAGAGGGGCTCGGCACGGCCGATCTGGTCGCGGCCGCGCTGCGCCGTCAGCGCGCGAGCCGGCTCGAGGCGTTGTACGGCCTGACCGAGGCGCTGATTCGCTTTCACGTGCCACGGCCGCGCTCCGGGTTTCGCCCGGTGCCGCTCAGCACGCGCGAGTTTTTGCACGGCCGGCCTCGGGCGCGCGCGCGCGAGCGCTACACCTTCGGCAGCGGGGCGCGCGCCGACTCCGCGCGCAAAGCGAGCGAGCCCAAGCTTGCGGCGTACCGCGAGCTCGGGCTGAGCGCGGATGCCTCGGCGCGCGACATCCAGCGCGCTTTTCGCAAGCTCGCGGCCGAGCTGCACCCAGATCGTTTCCCGCGCGCCACCCCGAGCGAGAAGGCCGAGCACTTGGCGCGCTTCGCCAAGCTGAGCGCCGCCTATCACGTGCTATTGGCTTGAGACTCAGGCTTGGTTGAGCAAGCGCTCGATCACTGCGGGCAGCTCAGTCAGCGACTTGAGCACGACGTCCGGCCCCTCGCTCAGCATTGCCTCTTGGCCCTGGATGCCGCCCTCGACTCCGACGCTGTGCGCGCCTGCGGCTTTCGCACACGCAATGTCTTGCGCGCCGTCGCCGATCATCACGAGCTCCGCCGGCGACAGCCCGAGCTGCTCGGCAATGTGCAAAAGCGGTAGCGGATCCGGCTTACTCTTCGGTAGATCCCCGCCGCCGACCACGACCCGGAATTTTACGGGCAAACGCAGGTTCGCGAGCACGGCGTCGGTGATCGCGCGCGGCTTGTTGGTGCACAGCGCGAGCGGCAAATGACTCAATTGCGCCAACGCCTCGTGCGCGCCGGGCAGGAGCAACGTGTGATCGGTCGGGTGCGCCGCGTAATAGGCGAGGAACGTCTTCAGCAATGCGTCGAGCTCGGGCGCATTGGCCGCCAGGCGCGCGGCGCGCGCCAACAGCGGCCGCGCGCCGTCCCCGACGAAGCCCGCGATCTCCGACACGGACAGAGTGGGGAAGCCGTGCGCGCCGAGCGCATGGTTGGCCGCTTCGGCGATGTCTTGCCGCGAATCGATCAGCGTGCCGTCCAGATCGAAGACGAGCCCGAGCTGGATTGCGATGCCCAGCCGCGCCGGGCCACCCGGGTCGAGATCCGTGGCCATCAGCCCGCGTGCCGGAAGGCCGCGCGGCCCACGAAAAATGGGCCCATTTGGTTGATGTACTCGGATGTTTGGCGTGTCCCGCGCATGGCTTGCACCACGTGCGACAACGGGTGCAGCTCTTTGCCGATCAGACCGATCACGAACTCGTTGTCGTTGGCATCCAGGCCGTGGCAAGCGAGGCGCACGTCGTGCGCGAGATCCTGGGCGCCGTAGGCTTTGCCGATGCCGGCGTGCTCGCGCAAAATCGTGCCGCGTTCGCGCGGCTCCAGGCGCTCGAACTCACCGGACCGGCGCAGGGGATACCAAACCGCCCAGGGCCACGCCTCGTTCAACACGGTCTCGCGCGGCCGGCGCAGGAGCCAATATTCCAAGTCCGCTTCGTAGCCGGTGGAGTAAGTCCGGCCGAGCATGGTGAACTCACGCAGCAGCGTCAGGTTCCGCGCCTCGGGCTCGCCGAACACGGGGCGCAGCTTGGTCGCGAAATCCAGCGGCTGCTCGGTCCAGCTGAGCACGCCGAGCCCATGCGGATTGTTCACGTCCTCATAGACGACGCTCGGCACGTTCCGGCGCGCGAGCGCCGTGCCCAAGTTTCGCAGGGCATCCGCCGGAGCGAGCGATTTGTCCGATTCGAACACCGTGAGCTGCATGAACAGCCGACGGTCCATTGACTGCGGAATTCCGTCCTTCGGCGCGCCCCGCTCAGAGACTTCGATCCGCTCGCTACCTACGTTTTCGCCCATGCTCGCCATGCTAACAAAAACCACGTTCCGTGCCCTTGCATTCGACCGATCTCTGATAAACTCCGCCGGCTTTGGCGCCCCCCACACAATCACCGCCCGCGGCTTCGCTGGGCTCAGCGCTCACGTCAGAAGGGCCGCGCTCCTCGGTCTCGTCTCGCACGGCGCTCGGCAACGGCACGCTCGAGCACCCGCTACCTGCCGGCATGCGTGATTTGCTCCCGCCCGTGGCCCGCCGCCAGGGTGAGCTTGCGCGCCGGGTCACGCGTTGCTTCGAGCTCCACGGTTACGAGATGGTGACGCTGCCGGTGTTCGAATACGCGGAAGTGCTGGAACGCGGCCTCGGCGCCCTCGATTCGGAGGAAGTGCTGCGCTTCGTCGAGCCGGAGAGCGGGGAAGTCGTGGCCCTGCGCCCAGACATGACGCCCCAGATCGCGCGTATCTTGGCCACGCGCTTGGCCGAGCTGCCCGGCCCCGCGCGGCTCTGTTATCACGGCTCGGTCGTGCGCCGCCGCCGTGAACGCGCGCGTCGCCACCGTCAGATTTTTCAAGCGGGCGTCGAGCTGCTCGGTTTGCAGGGGCCCGCGGGGGATCTCGAGATCTTGCGTCTGGCTTCGGCCGGCGTACGCGCCGCCGGCCTCTCCTCGTTCGTGTTCGACCTCGGGCACGCGCGCATTGCCGCCGCCTTGCTCGAAACGCTACCCGAAGCGCGTACCGCGGAGTTGGTCGACGCGCTCGCGATCAAAGATCGAACCGAGGTCGAAAAGCGTGCCGCCGCCGCGGGCTTTTCGGGCCGCACGCTGACGGCGATCGCCGAGCTGTGTGATCTGCACGGCGGGGCCGAGGTCTGGCCGCGCGCCGAGCGGCTCTTGGTCGGCACGGCCGCCGAGCCCGCGCTGCGTGAGCTGCGTCAGATCTGGGACGCCGTGAGCTCTGCCGATCTCACGCCCAAGCTTTTGGTCGATCTCTCCGAGACCCGTAATTTCGCGTACTACACCGGGCTCATGTTTCAGATCCACGCTGACGGTCCCGGCAGCCCGATCGGCGCGGGCGGCCGTTACGACAGCTTGCTCGCGCGCTTCGGCGCGCCGCGCGCGGCGGCGGGCTTCGCGCTCAGTCTGGACCACCTGGCCTGGGCGCTCGAGAGCATCGGTCGCGAAGAGAGCAACGAGCCGCGCCTGCTCGCGGTCGGCGCGCACGAGTCCTTGCTGGCCAATTTGCGCAGCTTGGGCGTGCCGTGCTCGGTCGCCTACGCTGCACCCGGCGCCGAAGCGTTGGCTTACGCGCGCGCTTGGCGCTTCAGCCACGTGCTCGAGGTGAGCGCCGCCTCCGGCGGCTCTGGCGCGCTGGTGCGCGTGGCCGACGAGCAATCAAAATCCGTTCTCCTGGAGCCGCAAGCTCTAGCGAGTGAATTGTGCTTGCCCCCCGTGGGGTCGGCGTAGTCTCGCGGCGCGTGCCGTGTAACCCGTGCGAGTGAATATGTCTTCTGTGGTCATTGTGGGTGCTCAGTGGGGCGACGAGGGCAAAGGCAAAATCGTCGATATCTACATGGAATTTGCGGATGTCGTGGTCCGCTATGCGGGCGGCCCCAACGCCGGTCATACCCTCGTCGTGGGCGACGAGAAGATCGTCGTGCGCCTCTTGCCGAGCGGCATCCTGCGCCAGAACACGCAATGCATCTTGGGCCAGGGCATGGTCATCGATACCGAGGTGCTGCTGGGCGAGATCGACGAGCTGAAGCGCCGCGGGCACGAGAAAGTGGAAGAGCGCTTGGTGGTGAGCGACCGCGCGCACCTAATCTTGCCGTATCACGTGCTGATCGACACCTTGCGTGAAGGCGCGGCACCGTCGGACAAGGCGCTCGGCACCACCAAGAAGGGCATCGGCCCGACCTACGAAGACAAGGTGAAGCGCGTCGGCGTGCGCGCGGGTGACTTGCGCGATCTGAAGGCCATGGCCGCGCGCATCAGCTACGCGATGGAAGCCTGGGCGCCCACGGTCAAGGCGCTCGGCGGTGAGCTGCCCACGTTGCAGTCCGTGATGAGCAAGCTCGAAGCGCACGCCGCGCGCATCGTGCCCATGCTCGCGCACACTTCGGAGATCGTGGACAACGCGATCAAAGCCGGCAAACGCGTGATGCTCGAAGGCGCGCAAGGCACGCTTTTGGACGTCGACCACGGCACGTACCCCTTCGTCACGTCTAGCTCCGCCGGCGCGGGCGGCGCGCCGAGCGGCGCGGGCATCGGTCCGAACCGCATCAACACCGTGCTCGGCATCACCAAGGCCTACACGACGCGCGTCGGCACCGGCCCGTTCCCGACCGAGCTGGATGACTCCGACGGCAAGCACCTGCGTGATGTGGGCGTGGAGTTCGGCTCGGTCACCGGTCGCCCGCGCCGCACGGGCTGGCTCGATCTGCCCGCGCTCCGCTACGCCGCGCGCGTGAACGGCATCGACGGCCTAGCGCTCACCAAGTTGGACGTGCTCACGGGGATGGACCGGATTCGCGTCTGCGTCGCGTACGACACCCCGCAGGGCCGCGTCGAGAGCTTCCCGATCGACCAGCTCGATCCGCCGGGCACCATCCAGCCCGTGTACGTGGATCTGCCGGGCTGGACCGAGCGCCTCGAGAACGTGCGCGTGCTGGACGAGCTGCCCGCCACGGCCCGCGCTTACGTGCGCTTCATCGAGGAAAAAGCGGGCGTTCCCGTGTTTCTGGTCAGCGTCGGCCCGCGCCGCAGCGAGACGATCATGCTGCACAACCCCTTCGTAGGCCGCGCCGCAGCACCATAAACCGGTTTTTGCGCTACCCTAGAGCGGCATGCTGCCGCTCGCCCTGGCCGTCGTTCTCGATCTTCGCAGCGCGACGCTCGACTTGGCGACGGCCGCGCAGGGCAGCCCCCGGCCGCGCGAATGTCGCGGCGCGGGCGCGCCCGGGACCCAAGGCGCCGCGGACGACGGCTTGTGGTCGCGTTTGCGCGATTCCGACGCGCAGCGCTACTGCGAGCTCTTGGCGCGGGGCTACGCGCGCCTGCGCTCCGCACCCAAGGACGCTTGGCTCGCGGCGCAAGCCGCTGAAGCGCTGGTGGGGCCGCGCCCCGCAGTGCGCGTGTTGAACGGTCGCGCGCTCCTGCGCCTCGAGCAACCGGGCACGGCCTTCGAGCTGTTCCAACTCGCAGAGGCCGAGGATGCGGCGATCTTCTCCGATCCGCAAGCGCTGCACGACTACGCGCGTGCCGCGTCGTTCGCCTCCAAGGCCGAGGCCGCCCTGCGCGCGTATCGCCTGCTCGTGTCGCGCGCAGCGCTGCTCGACGATCCGCGCGAGCGCACCGCATGCCTGATCGAAGCGGCAGCCCACGTGCTCGCCTCGGGCGGCAGCGCCGACGAAGCGCTCGGCTATTTGGCGCAAGCACGGCAACAAGCCTTCGGGCTCTCCTCGTGGATCGCCGGCTTGCGGGCGCTCGCGCTCCAGCACAGCAACCGCGCCGAGCCGCGTGGCGCGGGCTTTTCCGCGCCCAGCGCGGCCGCGCTCGGTTCGCCGCCCTTGCGCCGCTTCAGCGACGAGCTGCCGCTGCTCCCCGTCGGCTCGTTCGAAGCCATGCGCTTCGCGCTCGGCGGCCCAGCCGCGCTCCCCGCCGCAAAGACGACGCTGCCCGCGCCAAAACCACGACCCACGGACCCGGCGCACGGCTCGGGCGTCCCTCGAAAAGGCAAGCCGCGGTGAAGCGCGGGCTCACTGCGATCGCCGGGCTGTGCCTCGCGCTCGAAGCGAGCCACGCCGCTGCCTCACCCAGCTTCTGGCAACGCGCGCGCGAGCCGGGCCTCACGGGGCAACAACTAGTGCTCAATCGCATCGAGCGCCTGCTGAGCTCGGTGGGTCTGCCCGAATTTGGTCCCGAGCTGTCCGCGGGCGCGATCGCTCTCTCGCAGCTCGGACAGATCCGCTGGCCATGCATCACCGCGGACGGAGAGCCACGGCGGGCTCCGCGGCCCGGCCAGCTCAAGCTCGACCCACGCCTCGAATACCTGATCGGCAGCGCCCTAATCGACTCCAACACCAATCGCGAAGCCGAAGCGCGCTGCGTCCTCGAACAAGCCCTGCGCGACGCGCCTGACAGCCCGCTCGCCGCCCGCGGCCTCGCTGACCTGGCGATCGCCGCCGCAAAGCTCGGCGATCGCGCCGCTGAGCACGCCGCCTACTTGCGCGCGCTCGACATCACCTGGGCGCCCGACGCGCGTGCCAACCTGTTCGCGAACCTCGCCGAGAGCGACATGGCCCTCGGCGATTTGCCCCGCGCGATCCGCGAATACCGCACCGCGCTCGTCGGCTCGCAGCAACCCGATCTCGTCGCGGGCGCCTACTTCGGCCTAGCCGTCGCGCTCGACCGCTCCGGCGATTTGCCGTCTGCGCTCGACGCCGCCAAACGCGCGATCTCGATTCAACTGCCGCCCACACTGTTCCCGGTAGCGAGCGTGCTCGATCTGCCCAACGTGTTTTTCACGCCCGCGTACGAGGTCCACTACTACAAAGCCCTGGGCGCCATGGCCTCGGCCCAAGTATCCAAAGACGACGCTGCCCGCCGCGACGCGCTAGCGGAAGCGGCCGAGGAATGGACCGCGTACCGCCTGCTCGCTGAAATCGATCACGCACCATGGGTCCAACGCGCGGCCCTCCATCAAGCGAGCGTGGAGCGCCAATTGGCGGAGGTCAGCGCGCGCCTGCCGAAGAAGAACCCTCTCCAAAGCGATCCTACCGACCCCCCACTGCTTTGACCCAGATCGCAACGGACCGTAACGCGCGGGGTTGCTCCGGGTGGGTTGGCAACGCCACGGGCTCATTCGCACGGGCTCACCAATCCCAGCCGACGTCCGACTATTCCGCCGCCGTGAGCCAGCTTGCGCCACGCGCAGCTTGCAGAGCGAAATGCGGAGCCGATCTTGCAGTGAAGCCGGCGCTGCGAGCTTTGCGACGCACAGCCCGCTCTCCCGCATTACGCTGCGTAGGACAGCGCTGTCGGGGATGGTGGCGGCGTCGACTCACGCGGCGCGCGGTAAATCGGGCGTCGGCCCGCCCGCGAGCACGCTGCGCGCACCGTCGACGTCGTCGACTGCTTCGAACACGGGGCGCAGGTGCGGGCCGCGGCCGAGCTCGCCGAAAGCGCCGCTGGCGGCCAAGGCGCGGGCTTTGGGGCCGTCGAGCACGAAGAACATGTCGTGCAGGCCGTCACCGGCAGGGGCGTCGATCACGTCCACGATGATGCCGCGATCGACGTGGAGCTCTTCGTTGCCGCGTTGGATGAGCACGCGTTTGTCGGTGATCAGGTAGCGCGTGTTTTTGGCAGCGTAGCCTTGGCGGATCACGGCGTCGTAGATGGCGTAGCAGCCGACGGTGAACACGAGCAGTACCGCGAGCGATAGGCCAAAGGTGAGGGCCGCGAACGGGAACGAACGCACCTGGAGGCCGCCGCCGTGGACCACGCGCTGCAGGGCGGGGATGCCGTGCTCGACCATGCGATCGGCACCGAGGAACAGGAAGCCGCCCATGCCGAGCAGGCCCCATTCGCGCTGCCCTTTCGGCAAATAAGCGCGCAATTGCGGGTGGCGACGCGCCGACCAGATCACGCGTTCGCCGTGGTCCAGGCGCTGGGCGAGCGGGCGCTCGGCGTGCTGGCCCGATGGCGCAATGGCTTCTGCGCCGCGCACGATGGCCCAAACGCGATCGGGCGCGCGCACGCCGTAAAGCTTCAACATCAATCGGCGACGGAGCGCACCCGTGGGCACCGCGCGAACCAGCTCGAGATCGCCCGCGTTGCGATCGCTGTCGCTCCAGAAGATGCGGGCGAAGCTGATCGCTTTGCGATCGATGCTGCGCCGGAACGGCCCGAAGTAAGTGATCACGTGTTGTTCGGTGACCACGTAGCGCGCCTTCCGCAGCCACAGCCGCGGCACTTCGCGGGCCGCGATGCCGAGCGAGGCGCACCAGATCGAAAATAGCATCGGCCCCGCGGGCGCCGTGCGCAGCGCGAGCGCGATCACGATCGCGAAGCTGAGCGAAATCGCCGACAGTACGAAGAAGACGAGCCCGGCGGCACGTGCCAGAGGCGGCGGTGCCAGGACGGTTGGACTCGCGGTCCAAACGATGCGTTCACCGAAGAGGGGGTCTCTCGCCACGTGGTCGCCTCGCGTCGGATCAACGTCCGAGCTTCACTTAAGTTGCGCTGTTCGTGAGGCCACGTCCAGGCTTCCAATTCTACGGGAATCAAATCGACCCGATCGCGCGGGTCAACGATTCGGCACGACCTTGTGGGCTGCCTGCATACACCGCTCGGAATAGCGGCCCGCGCCGCCCGCACCCCCTCAAGAGCTCGAAGGCGAGACGAACACGACCTCGACCCGCGCGTTGCGGTCCGCCGCGCCGGGGCGAGCGGGATCCAGCACGGGCAGCGCGGCACCCGCGCTGTCGGCTTCGACGTGCGCGGCGCCCGACTTGCGCAACGCATCGGCCACGGCCGCGGCTTGGGCCGCGTCGCGCGTCGAGACGCTGCCGCGAGCGATGTGCACCACGGCCAGCACCGGGAACTCTGGGTGGGCCTTGGCGATTTTCCCCAGCGTGTCGAGCTGCGTTGCGGCTTCGGTGTTGAGCTGATCCTTGGCGTTGAACAGCGCCCGCAGCGTGACCACGACGCCGCGGTCGTCTCGGAAGGGTAAGAGGCTGGCCGCGCTGAGCTCACTCAGGAGCGCGTCGGTGACGCCGCCGGCTGGGCTCTTCTGTGTTGCGGGGCGACGAGTGAGCGTCAGCTCCTTCAAGCAGCCGCTGCGCGCGGCCACCGCGTCGTCGATCGGCGCGGGCGGCGTCTTCAGCTTGCTACTGAGCTCGTCCACCTTGCCCAAGAGCGGACCGACGGTTTCGCGATTGGGCTCGAGCAGGCGCGCGGACAAGCAGAGCAGCTTGGCTTGGGACAAGAGCGCCTTGGCCGCGGCGAGCCGTGCTTGTTCGCGCTCGAGGGAGGAAGCCGCGCCGCTCACCGGCAGCGGCTCGGCGTCGTGCGCGACTTTCAGGCGCGTTTCGAGCGCTTCGGCTTCGAGCGAGAAACGCTGTTGCTGTGCGTCCAGATCCGCTTGCACCGCGGTGGCCTTGGCCAAACGAGCTTGCTCGTCCGCCAGCGCGGCTTGGGCACGGGCCAGGCGCGCTTGCACCGTAGCGCGGGTATACGCGGCCAGCGCCTGCTCGCTCAGGATTTGCGCGGAGGCTTGATTGTCGTCCGTGAAGGCACGCTCTGCGCGGCTCCGGCGTAGCTCGGCGTCGGCGTAGGCTTGCGGCGCGGTCTTGGCGGCAGCTTGCACCGCGGCGCTGGCACGGGCCGCATCGACCTCACGCATGATCTCGGGGCGCGGAGTGGGCGCGCAAGCCATGGCGAAGCCCGCGATGGCGCACGCCGCCGCGAGCTGCAAGGACGAGCGCATCACGGCTTCACCGCCGGCTTGGCCTTGGCCGCGGGTGGCGCCACGGGCTTGGATGCTGCGGGCGCCTTCGCCTCCCGCGCCGGCTTGGGCGCGCTGCTCGCGATCGCGGCCGGCGCCGCGGGTAAGCTCTTCAAGTTTTGCTCCGCGCGACCCCGGCGAGCGATCGTTTGCTCGATCAACGCTTGAGTGCGTACGGCCTTCTGCTCCAAATCGGCGACGGCTTTTTGGACGTCCGCCAATTGCTTCTCGGCGGCTGCGGTCTTGCGTAGATCGTCGGCTACTTGAGCCCAGGTGAGGGCCAACGCATCCAGCTCGGTGCCGTGCTGCAAGTCACCTGCGCCGCGCGCGCTCTGCGCGCGTTGCTGAGCGGCTTTGGCCTTCGCGACTGGATCTTGAACCACCGGGCGTGCCTCGGGCGTATCGAGCGAGGCGAGCAAGCGCTGCGCTTCGGCTGCCGAGTCGGGACCGTCGGCTCGAGCGGGAAGCGTGGCCCCCAGCATGGCCGCGGCTACGAGAAGAGCGGGCACGAAAGCAGGAGCAAAAGCTGCCCCAAAAGCGGGCAGTGGTCGGGCGCGTTTCACGAGCCAACGAAGCCACGTAGAGCGCGGGGGGTCAAGGGCGAGCTCGGCTGAAGCCCCTCGTGCCTTTCCGTAGCCGGGGCGCCCGGGCTATACCGGATGGCGGAGGATCGATAGAGCATGACCACGCGCATCCGGGCGAGCTGGGACGAATATTTCATGGCCATCGCGCGCGTCGTCGCGACGCGCTCGACCTGCGACCGTAAGCACGTGGGCGCCGTGATCGTGCGTGAGAAAATGATTCTGACCACGGGCTACAACGGCAGCATTCGCGGCCTCGGCCACTGTGACGACGAAGGCCACCTGATGGAAGACGGCCACTGCGTGCGCACCGTGCACGCCGAGGCCAACGCCATCGTGCAGGCCGCGCGCAATGGCGTGCGCCTCGAGGGAGGCGACATCTACGTGACTGCGTCGCCCTGTTTCGGTTGTTACAAGCTGATCGCCAACAGCGGCCTCACGCGCATCGTGTTCGGCGAATTTTACCGTGACTCACGCATCTTCGAGCTCAGTGAGAAGCTTGGCATCAAGCTCGACCATTTGCCGATCGAAGGCGTGCCGCGCGAGGCAGCGGCCGAGCCGCCCGCGTGAGCTCAGGGTAACGCGACCGGGTGGGCGTAGTATGCGGCCACTGCGGCCTTGAATTGACCGCCATCCGAGTCGATGTAGGTTTGATTTGCGGCACCGACTCCGAATGTGGCTCCGAGCCCGCCCGCGTCGATGAACTCTTGGATGTGAGAGAAGATGTAGTGCACGCGGTTGTCGCGGTAGTGCCCTGACGAGCCGCCGGGGGTGGTGCTCGGAACACCGAACGGGATCTGCCACCAAATCATCGGGCGCCCGACCCCGCTCGTGATGGCCTTCGCCCAAGCCAGGTACTCGTGAAAGTTCGGGCTAGTGGCGTTGGTCTCGTCCCAGTAAAACGTGCCGCCGCGCTTGCAGTTCGGGTCCGTGCCGGCTTCGAAACAACCGGCGTCGCGATCCAACAGATCGGCGAAGACGACGTCCGCCTGGTCCGCTCCGACTTTTTTCAAGAACGCGACCGTGGCCGCAGGATCTCCGGCCGCCCATTGAGAAGCGTGAAAACCGATCAATGCCTTGGGCGCGTACATGCGCGCGAGCCTCACCAGGCAGTGCCCCATCCCCACCAAGTTCTCGCTCAAATCCGCGCAGTCTGGTGCGCCCTGATGCAGGTTCACCGCCATGCTCGTTGGATCCTCGTGGGATTGTTGTTCGGCGTACGCCCAGAAGTCCGGCTCGAAGTGGACGACTGCAGGTTTGCCGAACACGGCGATGCGTTGGAACAGTAGCTTCACGTCTCCCCAGTAGCCCTTCTGGAACGTGGCGTCGGTCAGGCCCGACAGATTGCCGTCGCCGACAGCTGCCATCGAATACAGCGTGTACATGGGCACGACTCCCTTGGCAGCGGCGCTGTCGGAGAGGGTGTTGATGAAGCCACCGTCTGCGTTCCAGTCTTTCCAACTGCCCCAGGACTTGTCTGCGTTCAGGTAGGCGACCAAGTAGGCGTAGTGCAAGTCTAGCGTGCTGCCGAGCGTGTACGCGCCGTCCATGCTGTGGTCGTTGTTCAGATCGTTACCCATGCCGATCAGGAAGTTTGGCGGCTTGCCGAGCTTCTTCGCCAGCTCCGCGGCGGTGCTGGTGCTGACCATGCCGGGATTGCTGGCTCCGCCGTGGGCGGGCGCAGTGCCAGCCGCACCGTTCGTCACGCCCCCGTTGCTGTTGGTGCCGCCGTTGTTGTTCGTGCTGCTGCCGTTTCCGCTCGAGTCACTTCCTGCGTCGCTCGGCGTGCCGTTGCCGCCGCTGCCTGGGCCATTGCCCACGCCACCCGTCGCAGCAGGCGGGCTCGACGAGCTGCAGCTGATCAGGAAACAGAGCGTCGCGCCCCAAACCAAACCTCGCGGAAAGCGGATCATGAATGGCATGGTAGCTCCTCGTGGAGGCCTTGGGGAACCACGTTCTTTTCGGCGCAGTCGGAGCTCAGCCAGCGCGGCGCGCGCGCAAGCGATTGAGCAACGCTTCGCGATTCAGCGGCGGCTCGACGGGAAGTACGGCCTTACGATGCACGCCACTCGACTCGGCCGGCTCTCGCCCCTCCGGTTGCGGGAGCAAAGATGCAGCGGGTGCGGAGGCCGGCACGGGCACCGCCTCGCTGTCGGCCGCGCTCGCGCGATCGATGAACGCTTTGGTCGCGGCCCCGTAGCGCTTGAAGCGCACCCGAATACCGCCTGGTTGCTTACCGTTCTGCTCGGCGTAACCCAGCACGACGCCCTCGGCGCGGATCGGCTTTTGCCCATTGCTGAGCGAGATATCGAACACGATGGCCGTCTCCGCCGGGAGCGGGGGTTGGTCGATCAGCAGCATCGTCTTCGCGCTGATGCTGAAGCGTTCGGCCGCGAGGTACTCCTCTTCGCTCGCGTAGGGACGCAGCACGTGAATCACGATCGGACTCGGCAACACGAACCTCCCAGGCGCTAGGGTGAGGGCAGAGAGAGCCCTAACTATACGCTCGTTTTTCAGTCACTCACGCGGTTTCGTGAGCGAGAGCGAGAAAGCGGAGCGGGCACGGCGTAGCCTCGCCGACGAACTGCGCGGTAGTGGGATGAGGTGAGAGGGTGCGCGCTTTTTCAGGACTTTCGGCGACGCGATTGACAGCACGGACGCGCTCTGCGCGGATCCGCCGCGCATGTCTCCGTCTAGCTCGAAGGTGCGCAAAATCTTAGTCATTGGCTCGGGTGCACGCGAGCACGCGTTGGCCGCACGGCTCCTCGCGTGCCCGAGTGTGGGCGAGGTCGTGGTCTCGCCGGGCAACGCCGGCACTGTAAACACGGGTGTGTCAGGCAAGGTGATGCGCTCTGTCGCGGGTGACGCGCTCGAGGTTGCGACTCAGGAGGAGCCGGATCTCGTGCTCATCGGCCCAGAGGTTCCGCTGTGCGCTGGCCTGACCGACCACTTGAACGCTGCTGGTCACGTCGTGTTTGGCCCGACACGCTTGGCCGCGCAATTGGAAGGCTCCAAAGCTTTCATGAAACGTTTCGCCGCGCGCCACGGCATTCCCACCAGCCGTTTTCACGTGGTGACGGATCTAGACGGCGCCAAGCGCGCGATCGCCGACTTCCCTGAGCCACCGGTGGTGAAAGCCGACGGCCTGGCCGCTGGCAAAGGCGTGGTCGTCGCGGACAGCCACGCGGAAGCCCTGGCTGCAGCCGAACGCATGCTGAGCGGGGCGGCGTTTGGCGCCTCTGGGCTGACCGTGGTGATCGAAGAGCGGGTACCGGGCGCCGAAGCGAGCATGCACGCCATCTGTGACGGCGAGCGCTTCGTGCTGCTGCCCGCCGCGCAAGATCACAAACGCATCTTCGACGGTGATCGCGGACCGAACACGGGCGGCATGGGCGCGTACGCGCCGGCGCCGCTGATCACGCCCGCTTTGCTCGAGCGGGTGCGGCACGAAATCTTCGAGCGGACGCTGCAAGGCATGGTCAAAGACGGCCATCCGTTCCGCGGCGCGCTGTTCGCGGGGCTGATGATCACGCCTGCCGGTGAGCCATCGTTGATCGAGTTCAATGTGCGCTTCGGTGATCCAGAGACGCAGGTGCTGATGGCCGTGCTCGAGGGCGACGTGGCCGACGCGCTGGACGCCGCTGCGCGTGGCGAGCTACGGCCCGAGCTGCTCCACGTATCGAGTGATCCCGCGCTGTGCGTCGTGCTCGCCGCAGCAGGCTATCCCGAAGCGCCGCGCACGGGTGACGTGATCAGCGGCTTGGAAGCGGCGGCCGCGGTCCCCGGCGTGCACGTCTTTCACGCCGGAACCAGCTTTCGCGACGGCCAAGTGGTGACCGCGGGCGGCCGCGTGCTAGGCGTGACCGCGCGCGGCAAAACGATCGCCGAGGCTCAAGCGCGCGCCTACGAAGCCGCGGCGCTCATCCACTTCGACGGCATGCAATACAGGCGCGACATCGCCGCGCGTGCGCTGGAGGCGCGTTGATGGTCGCGCTGGACGAGGCGGCACTAAGTGGTGCGCTCGCGCAGCTGGCTCGCGGTGGCGTCGTGGCGGCGGCCACCGAGTCGTACTTCGGTCTGCTCGCGGACATCACCAACCCGGCCGCGGTCGAAGCGCTGTTCGGGCTCAAGCCACGCGGGGCGGACAAAGGCGTGCCCACGATCCTTCCCGGCGTAGGTTCGTGGCGCGCGCTCGTCCAGGGCCCCATTCCGAGCTTGGCGCAAGCTTTTGCCGATGCACTTTGGCCGGGCGGGCTGAGCATCGCGTTGCCCGCGGCCGCCTCGGTTTCGCCGCGCGTGGCACTGGACGGCACGCTCGCGGTCCGCGTCCCCGGGGCGTCACCTGCCGCCGAGCTGGCCCGCCGGTTTGGGCGACCGCTCAGCGCGACCAGCGCGAACCTGCCGGGCGCTCCGCCCGCGGTGCATTCCGCCGCCGTAGTGCAAAGCTTCGCCGCGGCCATCGCACAGGGTGTGCTGCTGGTCGTGGACGGCGAAAGTCCGGGCGGCGCGCCGTCGACGGTCGTTCGCGTCAGCGAAGGCGAGTACGCAGTAGCACGTGTCGGCGCGGTGCCCGTTTCTGCGCTAGACGAGATCGCACACACTCTCACTAGCCGTGCTTGACGCGACGCAGCACTGGCGCTAGTCGAACGCCGCGGGATTGCCCGCCTTTGGAGGACCATGGCTCGAGTAATCAATTTCAATGCAGGCCCCGCAGCCCTTCCGTTGGGCGCTCTCGAACGCGCTCAGAAGGAGCTGCTCGACATCAACGGTAGCGGCATGAGCGTGATGGAGCACAGCCATCGCGGCAAGGTGTACGAAGCAGTACACAACGAAGCGATCGCGCTCACCAAAGAGCTGCTGGCCGTTCCGGACAACTACGACATCCTGCTCTTGCAGGGCGGCGCGAGCCAACAGTTCGCCGTAGTGCCGATGAACCTCCTGCCGCAAGGCAAGAGCGCGGACTACATCCAGACCGGTGCTTGGTCGCAAAAGGCGTACAAAGAAGCCAAGGTCATCGGCACGGCGCGCGTCGCGGGCAATACCGAGAAGGACAAAAAGTTCTCGCGCATCCCGAAGCAGAGCGAGCTCGAGCTGGATCCGAACGCGGCTTACGCGCACATCACCAGCAACAACACCATCTTCGGCACGCAATGGCATGACTTCCCGGACACCGGCTCCGTGCCGCTCGTCGCGGACATGTCGAGCGACATCGCTTGGCGCCCGATCGACGTCTCCAAGTTCGGCCTGATCTACGCGGGCGCTCAGAAGAACCTGGGCCCGAGTGGGCTCGTGGTCGTGATCGTGCGTAAGGACCTGGTCGAGGCTGGCCGCAAGGACATCCCGGTCATCTTCCAGTACCGCACGCACGTCGAGAACAACTCGCTGTACAACACGCCGCCCACGTTCTCCGTGTACATGCTGCGCAACGTGCTGGCCGAGGTGAAAGCCAACGGCGGCCTGAGCGCCATGGAGAAGCTGAACCGCGAGAAGGCCGCGCTCCTGTACGACGCGATCGAGTCGCGCCCGGACGTGTTCGCGAGCCCGGTCGAGAAAGAGTCTCGCTCCGTGATGAACGTCGTGTTCACGCTCAAGAGCGAGGAGCTCGAGGCGGAGTTCTTGGCCGAGGCCAAGAAGGCCAAGATGGAGGGCCTGAAGGGCCACCGCTCGGTCGGCGGCATGCGCGCGTCGATCTACAACGCGGTTCCGAAAGAGGGCGTCGCCGCCCTGGCTGACCTGATCAAGAAGTTCAAGGCGTGAGCTAGGTCGAGGGGAGCTCCCTCGTCCGGCAGTCAGCAGCGCGTGCTCGGGTCCACCGGGCGCGCGCTGCGCTCATTTTGGGGTCTCGAATCGATACCGTGCCGGCGGATCCTCGTGTCCACCCCACGCTGGCAACTGCCTGATGCCCTGCTCATTCCAGCGCTCGCCCGCTGCTCTCCCCCGTGGACCGTGAACTGGGCCACAGCCCGGCACTCCGGCCGAAGCCCGTAGTGGCTTTGACGGCGAAGCGGGCAAGGCGCTACGCTCACGGTTCCGTTTAACCCCCACCTTTCGGATGTCATTGGCACGCTTCCGGCTCCGTTTTCTGCTGCAAGAGATCGATTTGCCGCAAGGCGATACGGTGATTGGTCGAAGTGCTACCTGCCAGGTGACGATCGAGGACCCCTTGGTTTCGCGGGAGCACGCTCGGATCCGGATCGCGGGTGAGCGCGCCACGATCGAAGATCTGGGGTCGCGTAACGGCGTTCAGGTCGGTGGAACCAGCATTCAGGGCGTGCACGTGCTGCGGGACGGTGAACGCGTGCGCATCGGCACGCAGGAGCTGGTGTTCTGCGCGGCCGCGCCGCCGAGCCCGCTCGGCTTGGGCATGGGCTCTCGCGCCACCGGCTTCATGTGCCATTGCTCGGAATGCGGGCACCCTTATCCGCTGGAATCCCTGGAGTGCCCTGAGTGCGGCTCCAGCGACCGCACCGAGGAAGACACCCTGGCCGGCGCCCCGAGCTCATCGCAGCGCGACTGGGGCCTCGACTTGGTGGTCGAGTCCCTGCACCGCGCGGAGTCGCTCGGCAAGTTAGACGATATCGAACGGATCTTGTCGCACGCACGGCTCGGAATCGAGCAGCGAATCGGCAATGGCTTACCCTTGGAGCGGCCAACGCTCGATGCCGTGGCGGATGCCGCCGCCACGCTGGCTGCCACGCGCGGTGACGCGGCTTGGGGAAGGTGGTTGCTCTCGGTCTATGCGTCCATCGGCAGTGTCCCGCCACGCGCCGTGGGGCTCAGCTTGATCACCTTGCCGGCTTCGGAGCGCACTTCTCTGGCGGCGGCCGCGCGCCGCGTGGTCGAAAGCGTGAGCTCACGCGGCGGCCCACGGAGCGAGGATCGCGAAAGCTTTGCTGGCATCGAAGCCCTCGGCGAGTCGGAGCGCGCGGGTGCATGAAGCACTCCCTGCGCTATCACGACAAGGACATCGAGCTTCCGTCCGGGGAGTTCGTGATCGGTCGTGCTGCCAATTGTCAGCTTTCGCTCGATGACCCGCTCGTGTCACGCAATCACGCGACGCTCACCGTAACGCCCGAGTCGGTGGTGCTCGCCGATCTGGGCAGCCGCAACGGCGTGCGCGTGAATGGCGATCGCATCGAGGGCAAGCGCAACTTGTCCCATGGCGATCAGATCGCCATCGGCAGCCAAGACCTGGTGCTGATGTCGCGCCGTGAGCTCGCCGCCGATACGCTGATTCAGGCGCCGACTCAGCGCGCGGCGACGTTCGGCTTGCTCGGCATCCTGGCTGACAAGGCGCTGGCCATGGGTCGCGGCGAAGAAGCAGAGAAGCTCTTGTTCGAACAACTCGACCAGCTCTTGGTGGACGCCCAGCGTGGCGTGAACGTGGTCCCCGAGACGCTCGAGCGTGCTTCGGACTATGCGTTGAAGCTGAGCCAAGCGACCGGCAACGGCAGGTGGGTGGATTACATCTTCCGCCTACATGCGGCCGTCGGCCGGATGTGCCCAGGCCCCATCGTGGATGAGCTGTACACGGTGATGCGTAGGGTAAAGGCCGTGAATCTGACGGTGTTGCGCGACTACTTGGAGGGCTTGCGCGACCTGACCGCGAGCCTTGGGCCGGCTGACCGCTTTCAGCTCAGCCGGCTCGAGGGGCTCGAGCGCCTGGCAGCCGCGAAATAGCCGACTCGACGCCCCGCGGCTCGGGGGCTATGTTTAGCTCCATTGGATTCCGATCAGGGTTCTCGCCGCACGTTGCCACGTATGGATCAAGCCCCTGACACGCAGCGCGGCGGCGCGCAGCGTTTCTGGCTCGAGTACCAAGGGCGCACGTTCGAGCTCCGCCCCGGTGAAGTGCTGATCGGTCGCAGCTCCAACTGCCACCTGGTCTTGGACGACGGCTTGGTATCGCGCCGGCACGCGCAAATCGTGATCACCGAGGACCGCGCCGTCGTGGAAGACTTTGGCAGCGCCAATGGCGTGTTCGTCAACGGCAAGCGCGTTGCCGGCAGTCAGCAGCTCAAGTCGGGCGATCAGTTGCTGGTCGGCAAGCAGCAGTTTGCGGTGTGCGCGGTCTCTCGCCCGCACGTCTCGGTGCCGTCAGAGCGCTTCAACGCCGAGACCTTGCACGGCCTGCACGTTGCTCCCGATCTATCGGGCAGCGTTCAGATCAAAGATCCAGTCGCAGATACGAAGTCCGACTTGAAAGTGCTGGATGCAGAATCGACGCACCGCGAGGAAGCGCTCGAGCTCTTGGGCGGCGTGGCCGACAAGGTGCTGGCGATGGGGCGGGGTGAGGAAGCCGAGCGCGTGCTCTCCACGGCGCTGAACAATGTGCTCTCCGAGGTGAAGCGAGGGCGTGAGCCCGCGCCGCGCGTCGTCGGCCGCGCGGCGACCTACGCAGGCAAGCTCGCCGAAGCTACGGCCCATGGCAAATGGCTCGATTACACGATCGAGCTGTATGCCGCGCTGCGCCGGCCCTTGCCGATCGAGTTCGTCGATCAAATGTATGCCGTGTTGCGGCGTGTGGACGCCGTGAACCTGCCGGCCCTCAGAGCTTACCTGTCGATTTTGCACGCTCAGGCGACGGCATACGGTCCGAACGAACGCTTCGCGATTCAGCGCCTCGAGGGCTTCGAGCGCTTGGCCGCTCTGAAGTAGCACTCAGTGCGGCCGGGCCTCGGGTCGGCTTGGCCGCGGGCGGTCGAAGCGACGCTGCGCGCTCGTCGAGTGCCAGCCACAGCGCGGCCGCCTCGCCGATCGCTTCGCGCAGCTCCGAGTCCTCGATGCCGTCGAGCTGCTTGCTGAGTTGAGCGGGCAACGCGGCCTTGCGGTACACGGGCTTCAGGGCCGACGGATCGCGCAGCGGGGCTGCGATCTCCTTGACCCTGAAGCGTACGGTATCCACGCCAATGCCTGCCGCCTTCAATCGGACTACGATCTCACTGACGAGCAGCGAGAGCTCCTGCGCCCAGCTCGCCGAAGCCACGTGCACCGTGAGCTCGCGGCCGCGCTTCGCGCCCGGCTCGGTACGCGCCGCGATGCGCTCGCCGACTACGCGCCGCCACTGCTCGCGATCGACGGCCGTGCCCGCGAAGCGCGCGGCGGCCTCGCGCGAGCTCGCTAAGAGCGAGCCGAGGGCGGCGGGGCGGTTGCGAGGGTCGGCCACGGGGGCAGGGTAACATTTTGGCTGCGCACGGGCGTGGAGTAAGGACGCGCGGCGCCTGCGGCGCGCGATTGGAGACTTACGTTTGCGCACGCTCGGCTGGTGACTGGGCCGATCGCGCCTTGCTGAGGCAAAGCACGCGTCCGTTCGGTCGGTTCCACCCCTTCGGGTATTCCGCAGCGGCTTCGTAGGTCTCCATCTCATTCGTTGATCGTGACCTGATCGTGCCAAAGTCGGTTGGGCTCGACGTATTTCCGTGCATTCAGCTGGGACTGCTTGGCGCGCGCTTCGGCGCGAGGCGTGCTGCGCTGCGCGCGCGCCGGAGTTTGTGGGCAGCGTCGTACGACTCCGCTCACGGCATTGGGCTGGGATGCTGGGTCAGAGACCGGGTGCGTTCAAGTCTGCGTCTTGGCCGGGGAACCAACGGCTTGCGATGCGCACCGCGTTCGTGGCTGCGCCTAAGCGCAAGTTATCGGCGGCCATGGTCAGGCACACGCTCTTGCCGCTTGCGTCACGCGCGTCGCGGCGGAGGCGGCCCACGAGGGCGCGGTCGCGGTCGTGGACGCAGGAGAGCGCGCTGAGGCCTTCACCGGAGGAGCCCGGGTAGAAGTGCACGAAGGGCGTTTGTTTGACGTCGCCCAAGAGGGCTTCGATGTCGGCGAGCTCGGCGCGCTGAGCGAGCGTGAGCCAGGTGTTCATGTAGTGGCCCACGGCGACTGCCACGCGGCAGGATTGCGCGGACACTGCGAACTCTGGAAAGTCCAAAATCTTGCGGCTCTCTTGCACGAGCTTGCGCTCTTCTGCCGAGAAGCCGGATTCGTCCGTCTTGCCGTTGTGCGGCACGGCGTTGCCAGCGTAGTGCGTAACGTTGAACTGGCTGCCGAAGCGGTTCGCTTCCGCGTAGCCCGTTTTCGACTCGGCCAAAAACTCGTCCAGCGCGCCGATGCCCGCGCCGCTGACGGCTTGATACGTGCTCACCGAGGCCGATTCCAAGCCGAAGCGGCGCTTCAACGGGCCGGTCGCGAGCGCAAACGGGATCGTGGTGCAATTCGGGTTCGCCACCAGGTGCACGCTCTCGGTGACCTCACGGCAGTTCACGCCGGCGACGACCAGGGGCACCTTCGGATCCAAGCGATACGTGTTGCTCTTGTCGACGACGCGGTACCCGAGCGCCAGCAGCCGCGGCACGTAGCGTTGGCTGTGATCGTCATCCAGCGCGACCAGAGCCAAGTCTCCACGCGGAGCGTCAGCACCCTCGAGCGCGGAGGCGGCGCGCACCTTGTACGACTTACCGGCGTGCTCCAGCGTTTGATCGCGGCTCGCGAACAGCGAGAGCTCCGCGCCCGGCCAGGCGCGGTCAACCAAATCCAAGCTTTCGCGGCCGACGAGCCCGGTTGCACCAAGAATGCAGATTCGCATGGCGCGGCTCATATCATGTAACGCGCCTGCACGCCGCCAGATCCGGCTCACCTGTGAATCGAGTTGATTTTGGGCGCTCTTAGCAACGCGCCGGGGTGTGCGCGTCGCGGCGCCCGCCTGCGCCCCGAGCCCACAAATCTCTAGCCAGCCCTTCATTTGGAATTTCGCGAGGGCGTTTGACGTCTCAGATGAAACTCGAGCTGTCGCGACGTTGGCTGGGGCCGCTGTGCTTGCTCTCCGTGGTGGCACTGGCCCGCTGTGGCGGGCAACCCGAGGTTGCGAACTCAGGGCCCGGGCTGGGCGGTGCCGACGGCGCGGGCAGTGGTTCGGTGCTGCCGGGCGGCGGAGCCCTCCAGCTCAATACGGGCGGGGCCTCGAGCAATGGTGGCAACTGCTCGATCAGCGACTGCGCCGAGGGCGGTGACACGGGTGGGCCGGCTGACGTGTGCGGTGATGGTGTGGTTGGCAAATCCGAAGAATGCGACGACGGCAACGCCAAGCCGGGCGACGGCTGCTCTGGCGTGTGCATGATCGATCCGGGTTACGACTGCCCCAGGCCGGGCGCTGCGTGCACGGTCTCCTCCAAAGAGGTCTGTGGTGACGGCACGAAGTCGATGCACGAGGCTTGCGACGACGGCAATGCGCAGAACCACGACGGCTGCTCGTCGACGTGCGAGATCGAGGACGGCTACACGTGTGACCCGCAGTCGGGTGTCTGTACGCCAATCGAGACGCCAGCGGTGTGCGGCAATGGGTTGATCGAGAGCGGCGAGAGCTGCGACGACGGCAATACGACGCCCAAGGACGGTTGTGACGCGGTCTGCGTTACCGAGTCTGGGTTCGACTGCCTGTACGCCGGCCAGCCCTGTGAGCCTGCAGCTTACTGCGGCGACGGGATCCTTCAGGTTCCGCTAGGCGAGGACTGCGACGACGGCAACCGCAAGCCGGGCGATGGCTGCAGCGCGTCCTGCTTCACCGAGAAAGGTTACCTGTGCAGCTCGAGCGCGGACGGCAGCGCCGGCGCGGGCAGCGTCGCGGGCGAGGCTTGCACCAAAGTTTGGGTTTGTGGCAACGGCAAGGTCGACCCGCACGAGGCATGCGACGACAGCAACACCACCGCGCTCGATGGCTGCTCGGCGACGTGCGTCGTGGAAGCCGGCTACACCTGCCCGAAAGACCCCGTCACCGGCGCGGGCGGCAAATGCACTGCGATGCCGATGGCCGTGTGCCCCAACGCGATCGTCGAAAACGACGAAGCGTGTGATGATGGCAACGGCACGGCCAACGACGGCTGCACCAATTGCAAGGTCGATCCCGGCTATTCTTGCCCGACCGCGGGCATGCTGTGCACGCAAAACGAGCGTTGCGGCGATGGCAACGTGGACCTCGATCTGAAAGAGCAATGCGACGACGGTAACGTCACTCCCGGCGACGGCTGCGGCGCGCAATGCACGATCGAGCCCAATTACACGTGTCCGAACGCCGGCCAGCCGTGCAAATCGACCATCGTGTGCGGCGACGGCACCATCAACGGTAACGAGCAATGCGACGACGGCAACAAGCTCGCGAGCGACGGCTGTAGCGACACGTGTCAGCTCGAGGCCGGTTGGCAGTGCCCGGTCGCGGCCAGCAAATGCGTTGCCAAGCAGTGCGGAGATGGCCTGAAAATCGGCAACGAACAATGCGACGACCACAACACGGTCCCGAACGATGGCTGCAGCCCGACGTGCAAGCTCGAAACCGGCTTCCAGTGCAGCCAGCTGAGCGGCGTTACCGCCTGCACGCCGACGGTGTGCGGCAACGGCACGGTCGAAGGCTTCGAGCAATGCGACGACCACAACCTGATCCCATATGACGGCTGCTCGCCGAGCTGCACGCTGGAGCCCAAATGCGCTAATGGCACGTGCACCGCGATCTGCGGTGACGGCCTGAAATTCCCGCAGGAAGACTGCGACGACGGTAACACCACCTCCGGTGACGGTTGCTCGGCCACGTGCGTCAAAGAGACCGGCTTTACCTGCACCGTGATCGAGCAGAGCCCCCCGGCCACGCTCGACATTCCCATCCTGTATCGCGACTTCTTGTACAACGGCACCGATGCCTCGATCGGCCCGGGACATGCCGATTTCCAGCGCTACTCGGGTTCTGGGGCCACCACGGGACTCGTGGATTCGGCGCTCGGCGCCGACAGCGAGCCCGTGTTCAAGTCCAGCACGGGCTCGAACAACAACGGCACGCAGCTCACCGACGCCACTTGGTTCTATTGGTGGTTCCACGAACAAAGCTGCACCGGAACGCCCACGGTGTGTACGCAGAACCCTTACGAAAAATTGGTCTACCAAGACAAAGCAGGCAAGCCCACCACGCTCACGTTCACCAAACAGGGCAACGGCTCGTACCAGTACGCGAGCGGCGCATTCTTCCCGATCGACGACCAGGGTTGGCTGAATTCGAGCGCAAAATCGGTACAGACCTACAACAATCACAACTTCGCTTTCACGAGCGAGCTGCGCTACCAGTTCACTTATCAGGGTGGGGAAGTGCTCGACTTCACCGGTGATGACGACGTGTGGGTGTTCATCAACGGCAAGCTCGCGGTGGACCTCGGAGGTTTGCACTCGGCGACGAATGGCAGCGTCACCCTGAACGACGCGAAGGCGACCGCACTAGGCCTGACCAAGGGCGAGATGTACGGCATCGTGCTGTTCCAAGCCGAACGTCACACGGACGCCTCGAACTACAAGCTGACCCTGAACGGCTTCGTGCATGCCATCTCGCAGTGCATCCCCAAGTGCGGTGACGGCATTTTGGAAGGCGACGAGGTGTGCGACGACGGCAAGAACGACGGCAGCTACGGCAGCTGCGCGGTCGACTGCAAGTCACGTGGCCCGTACTGCGGCGATTCCAAGACTCAAAATCCGCCCGAAGCGTGTGACAACGGCGTCAACTCCGTCACCGGCTACGGCAACAACACCGCGCAGTGCGCGCCCGGTTGCAAGATCGCGCCTTACTGCGGCGACACGGTCGTTTCGAACGGCGAGGAGTGCGACGACGGCGCCAACAACGGCAAGGGCTACGGATTCTGCTTGGCCGCATGCAAAATTGGAGACTATTGCGGCGACGGCAAAAAGAGCGGCCCCGAGCAATGCGACGAGGGCTCGAACAACGGCACGAGCGGAAGCCAATGCCAAATCGATTGCAACCTGAAGTGCGGCAACGGAAAGCCCGACCCCGGTGAGCAATGCGACGACGGGACCGTGAGCAACACCGGGGCGTACGGCAAGTGCAAGTCCGACTGCACGCCGGGCCCGTACTGTGGTGACGGCTACCAAGATCCGAACGAGGTGTGCGACGACGGCAAGAACGACGGCACTTACGGCACGTGCAACCCGGGTTGCCAATCGGCCAACTACTGCGGCGATGGCAAGCTCACGAACCCGCCGGAGACGTGCGACAACGGCGCTCAGAACAGCTCCACCGCGTACGGCAAGAATCAATGCACCGCGCGCTGCCTGCCCGCGCCGTTCTGCGGCGACAAAGCCGTGCAAGCGGCTCACGGCGAAAAGTGCGACGACGGCAAAAACGACGGCAATCCGGGCTCGTGCACCACGGACTGTAAGGCCTATGTGCCGCTCAGCTCGTGCGGCAACGGCACCGTCGACAAGAACGAGCAGTGCGACGACGGAGCCAACAACGGCAAAGCGACCGATACCTGCGATGCGCACTGCCACTTCCGCTGCGGCAATGGCATCAAAGACTCGGGCGAAGCGTGCGACGATGGCGTGAACAGCGGAGCGTATGGCACGTGCAAGGCCGACTGCACGCTCGCGCCATATTGCGGTGATGGCGTGAAGGCCGCGAACGAAGCGTGCGACGATGGCGCCAAGAACGTCGCGCTCGCTACGGCTTATGGCAAGACCGTGTGCACCAGCGTGTGCACGAAGGCGCCTTACTGCGGCGACGGCCACGTGCAGTCGAACTTCGAAGACTGCGACGGCAGCGTGAACTGCAGCGCGACGTGCACCGCGGGCTCACCGCACTGAGAAAGGTTGCAGGCCTGGGGGGCTAGTGAGCGCCTCTCAGGCCACGTTTACGACGGGCGAAGCGCTCGGCGGAGCGCCCGAGCCGCTCGCGGAGCAGCCGAGCCTGGCTCGCAAGCGCTCGGCGTAGTCGAACAGACAATCGACTGCACCGGTCGGGTCGTGCTCCTTCAGGGGGGCGAGCTGCCAGAGGTACGGGAGCATCTCCCGATACATCTCCACCGCGATATCTTGGCCGTGGGGGAGCTCCAGCAGGCGATCGATGGATTCGAGATCTCGAACACAGCGCTGAAAGCCATCCATAATGTCACGAAACCACAGTGCCAAAGCAAGCTCAAGGTGGCAAATGGCAACACGAGATTGCGTTGCAGGCATGTGTGCGCGAATTCGCTACACCGTTGCGGGTGCGTCGCTCAGCCGCGCTTGATGCGAGCTTGACGGCGCGCGTCGCGATCCGCGAGCTTGAACTGGCGAGTGGTGCTGCGCTCGCGAACGCGATCGGATGCCAGTCGAACCACGGCGCTGAGATCATCCCCAGCGCGCCCGCTGCTTTGCACGCGCGCGACCGTGGCGATTGCCGCCTCTGCCAGTTGCCACGCCGCTGCATGCGCTTGCCGATCCCCGGGATGCATCACGAGCTCGAGCGCGCGCCTGAGCCTCTGGCCCGCGCTTTGGAGCTCGCGCGCATGCCCGTGATTTCCTTTGCCGCGCTGCAAAGCGTACAGCACCCGGACGATGCCGAGCAGATCACGCACGGTCTCGATGGGGAGCGGGTCCGCGACCTGCGCGGGCAACTCGAGCGGCTTGGTCGACACGCCCGACCAGGGGAGCACGCCTACCCGGCGGGGGGAAGCGCGCGCTGCGCTCAGAAATTTTTGCGGTGCCGAAGGTCGGGGTCGAACCGACACGTCTGTTTAGGACAACGGATTTTGAGTCCGCCGCGTCTGCCAATTCCGCCACTTCGGCTCAGGTCGGGGGAGGGTGTACTTTCTCGTCGAGCGCTTGTCCAGAGGGTTTTGCCCCTGGGTTTCGAGCCGCTTTTCGGAGTGGGCGTGCTTGGGGTGTTTCCGGAGCCTCGCGGGTAAGGCTAGCCTGCGGGCCGTCCATGTTCACTTGTGAGCGCTGTGGCGCGGTTTTGCCTTCGGATCGGGATCAGTGCGCCTATTGTGGGACGGTATCTGCGGCAGCGCGCGGGGTGCTGCAGGCGGCCGCGGCCGTTGAGGCGCAGGAGCAGGCACGGCATGCCGCGCAGGTTGCCATCGTGCGCCAGAGCTTGCTGAGCACGACCGAACAGGCGGCGAGCAAGGCGTTGATGTGGGGGCTGCTCAGCTTTGCCTTCTTCTGCTTGCCGATCTTCAATGTGCTGTCGTTCTTGCAGTTCAAGAAGGCGCAGACGGCAGCGCGCGAGGCGGGCACAGCGGTGCCCACGCGAGCCACCGTGGGCTTGATCTGTTCGGCGATTACGGCGTTGTGCTGCGTTGGCACTTGGGTGTGGATGATCACGGACATTCGCGCGGACAACGCGCGGGTGGAGGCGCGCAAGGTGGAGCTCGCCAAGCAGATCGCGGCACACCCGAATGGTCCCGCGCTCGACCACGCCTTTGCGTGCGCGCTGGCCGAGCAATACGTGCTGACCAACGGCTATCAGGGCGAGACTAATACCGGAGCGTTCCGCGATGTGGACTGCGCGGGCGCACTGACGTTGCTGGGCGTTCGGGCCGAGATGCCCGATTTCAAGTTCAAGACCGGGTCGAGCAGCCCACAACAAAGCGCGACGGTGTGCTTCAAGAAGGGCGAGCGTTGGTTCGTGGAGCGCGCTCAAGCGACCGGCTGCGACTTGAACGGCACGAGCCCCGCGCCTTCAGCGTCGGCTCAGTAGAACGCGACGCACTAAGAGTTGCTGGTACGCGCTACGAGGCGCAGCGCGTACGCTGTCATGCGGGAGCTCAGCTCCCGCCCCGCTGGAGTGAATCCAGCGGGGCCCCACCCTCAGGTTTTGGGGCCCCAACCCCAAAACTTACGCCGAGTGATCACTTATTGACGATGAAGTTTTTCTCGCCGCGCTCGAAGAAGCCGACGATCTGACGGGCGGCGGCGAGGCCGGCGTTGACGTTGGCTTCTTCGGTCTGGGCGCCGGACTTCACGGCGTTGATCAGGACGCGGGCGTCGTACTTCTCTTTGAGGGCGGCGCCGGTGGCGTCGCTCGGGGCGATGTCCGACACGTAGCGGAAGTCTTTACGGGCTTCGAAGACCTCGAGCAGCTCGGCCTCGTTGATCACTTCCTTGCGGGCCGTGTTGATCAGCGTGGCGCCGGCCGGCATCAAGGACAATAGCTTCTTGCCGATCGAGCCTTTGGTCTCGGCGGTGGCCGGGATGTGCAGGGAGACGAATTGGCTCTTCGTGTACAGGTCTTCGAGCGAGGCGGCCGGCTCGGCGCCGCCCGCCTTGATTTGCTCGGCGGTGATGAACGGGTCGAACGCATACACCGTCATGCCGAAGCCCTTGGCGATCGAGGCGACCGCGCGGCCCACGGCGCCGAAGGCGTGCAGACCGATGGTCTTGCCCTTGAGCTCGGCGCCGACCTTGCCGTTGAACTTGTTGCGCTGAACGTAGACGAGCATGCCGAACACGAGCTCGGCCACGGCGTTGGCGTTCTGGCCCGGGGTGTTCATTACGGCGACGCCCTTGGCCTTGGCGGCCGCGGTGTCGATCGTGTCGTAGCCGGCGCCGGCGCGCACGACGAGCTTCAGGTTCTTGGCGGCATCGAGCACCTCGGCGTCGATCACGTCGCTGCGCACGATGGCGGCATCCGCGCTGGCGATCGCGTCGAGCAGCGGGGCTTTGCCCTTGTACGACTCGAGGACGTTGGCGGTGTAACCCGCTTGCTTGATGATCGCGACGACCTCGTCACGGGCAGCGGCAGAGAAGGGTTTTTCGCAGGCGAGCAGGACAGTCTTGGACACTTTGGACCTCAGCGGTTATCGGCACTCGGCCGGACCGCCCTCCACTAGTGCCGGGTCGGCCTCTCGGCAAGCCAAAGCGCGGAAAAGCGGCGGCTGAGCCCGGTTTCTGCGCTGCCAGCTCTGGCGCTTAGCGCTTTTGCAGGACCAGAATCGCGTCGTCCAGCTGGTACAGGCCGCGTGCCGTGTCGCCAAACGAAAGGTAGGGTGCGCGGGAGACGCTGAGCAGGGTCAGACCGAGCGGTTCCAGCTCGCGCTCGACGAGTGAGCTCACCGCGGCTTCCCACGCCGGTTCGCCGCAGGCCAGCCGTTCGAGGGGGTCGGTCGTGCTCGGCCCGCTGTAGAAAAACGGCTCGTAGGGCAGAACCAAGGCGATCACGAGCCGCCCGCCCGGCTCCAGTAGATCCCGCAGCCGCTCGAGCAAACGCCGGGGCCGGGCGGTGCGGTCGAGCACGTTCAGGCACGTGACGAGATCGAAGCGAGCGCCGGGGAGCTCGTGATCGGTGAGATCGAGCTCGTGGCATTCGTAACCCGCGCGCCGCAACCGCTCGGCCATGTGCCGCGATAGCTCCGTCGTGACGATGTGCTCGGCGAAGGGCTCGAGCGTCCGCGTGACGCCGCCCGAGCCGGCCCCGACGTCGAGCAAGCGCGCGACACGGGCAGGGCCGAGCAGCGTTTGCCAGTGCTCGCGACTGGCCACGAACAGCGGGTACATGTCGAGCAAGCCGTTGGTATCGAAGTCCGACATGAATTGCCGGAGCAAGCGGTGCAGCTGCGTTTTCCACCACGAGTGCCGGCCCGCGACCGCGCGCTCCAAGAAAGCGTCGGTCTCGGCGTCACACGCCAAAGGCACGAAGCGCTCGCGCAGAAGTGGCGACAAAGCCGCGACATCTGCGTCGTAGCGCAGGTAGAGGCTGGTGATGCTCACTGAGTCGGGGCGTTCGGTCACTGGGCTCGAACGGGCGTCTTCCACTTTAGACAAAATTGCGAGCAGCGGTGGTTGGCCGTTGACAGAGGCGTCCGCTGCACCGAGATTTCCGAGCCGGAAACAAGGTAACCCTAGGAGTTAGCATGGCCATTGAAGTTCCCCCGCTCCCGTACGCGAAAAATGCGCTCGAGCCGGTGATGAGTGAAGAGACGTTCAATTATCACTACGAGAAGCATCACAAGACCTACGCGACTACGCTCAACGGGCTCATCGCCGGCAAGCCGGAAGAATCCAAAAGCCTGGTCGAGATCATCAAGTCCAGCTCGGGTCCGTTGTTCAACAACGCGGCGCAGGTTTGGAACCACACGTTCTTTTGGGAGAGCCTGAAGCCGGGTGGCGGCGGTGCTCCTCCCGCTGGGCCGGTTGGCGATCTGATCGCCGGCCTCGGTGGCTGGGATAAATTCCGCACCGACTTCATCCAGGCGGGGCTGACCCAGTTCGGCTCCGGCTGGGCTTGGCTCGTGCTGTCCGAAGGCAAGGGCAAGATCGTGAAGACGCCGAACGCCGAGACGCCGCTGACCACGACCGACGTGCCCTTGCTCACGTGTGACGTGTGGGAGCACGCGTATTACATCGACCAGCGCAACAACCGAAAAGGCTTCTTGGAAGCCTTCTGCGACAAGCTGTTGAACTGGGATTTCGTCGCCAAGAACCTGACCGCAGCCAAGTGAGTTGGTCCTCGCGCGTCCGTTTGGACGAACGCGAGGCCACGGACGGAACGAGCGGCTTCGACCGCCGAGGCTGAAGCCGCTCACCGTCTCCACTTTTTCGAATCAGGCGTTCGTATTCGCGACGGCCGCGGGACGCACGGGCAGGATGGGCGCCCACAGCAAGCGGCCGAGCAGCGCGTCGTCGATCAGGAGACCGCGATCGCTGAAGCGCAGCACGTTCTCTTCCGCCTCTTCGTTCCACTCGCCGACGAACAAGATGCCCACGCCGCTCTCGTTGTAGCCGAGCTGCACGATGGCGTTCTTCAGCCAACGACCGCCGCCCTCGAACTCCAGCGCCTCGGGCAGAACATAGAAGCCCTCCGCGGGGAGCTGCTTGAGCGTCTTGGCCCAGCTCGGCGAGCGCAGGGGCGTGATCGGCTCACGCCAGAACCAGCGGTTGCGACGGTTGTCCGCGGGGCGCACCACGAACTTGACGCCGCCGTTCGACGGCTGCCCCACGTAGACGAGCGCGCCGGCGGGGAAGGCGTCTTCATGCCCCGGCATGGGTTGCGTGGTTCGGTACAGGCCTGGATCGGGAAGGTCGAGCATCGCCGCGCAATTTACTCGAATCGACGCGCCCGACAAGGCCGGCCAGGATTGTCGATTTGCGCCGGGATCCATGGGCCGTGTACCCTTTTCGACGGCTGGGCGACGCTCAAGAAACGCCTGCAACGGAGCTGCGGATGGCCGCCAAAAAAACCAAAAATAAACTCAGCACGACGACGAGTAAGGCCCCGACCGCGAAAGCGGCCATGAAGACAGCTGCCAAGCCGAAGCCCAAGGCGGCCGCGCCAGCGAAGGCGGCCGCGCCAGCGAAGACGGCCGCGCCAGCGAAGGCCGCACCGAAGAGCGAGGCGAGCGCGAGCTTGGCCGAAGGGGACAAGGCGCCGTCCTTCTCTTTGCCCGACGAGACCGGCGCGCTCGTGAGCTCGGCGAGCTTATCCGGTAAGCCGTACGTGATTTACTTTTACCCGAAGGACGACACGCCGGGTTGCACCAAGGAGGCCTGTGATTTTCGCGACAACTTGCGCGCCTTCAACTCACAGAAGGTGCGCGTGCTCGGCGTGAGCCCTGATGATCCGAAGCGGCACGCGAAGTTCAAGGAGAAGTACGGCCTGAACTTCACGTTGCTCTCCGATACCGACAAGCAGCTGATCTCTGCCTACGGAATCTGGATCAAGAAGCTCAACTATGGCCGCGAGTACATGGGCGTGCAGCGCAGCACGTTCATCGTCGACAAGGCCGGCAAGATCGCCAAGGCCTGGCACGGCGTGCGAGTCCCCGGCCACGTGGAGGCCGTGCTGGCTGCGCTCTGAGCCCGAGCTAGGCCGCGGGCGGGGGGTAGCTGGATGCGGACTTCAGACCCGGCTTCATTGCGATACCGGAGCTGGGGGGCCAGGTGACGGCGGGCATGGGGTAGGCGGGGCGAGCGAACAAGAAGCCCTGCCCGAAGTGCACGCCGATGTCGCGCAGGGCCAGGAACTCGTCGTCGGTCTCGATGCCTTCGGCAACGACGGCGGCGTCCAGATCGACGCACATGCGCACGATGCCGGCCACCAATTTACGCTGCCGCTCGTCGCGGTCCAGATTGATGATGAGCTCGCGATCGAGCTTCACGATCTTGGGTTGCAGATCCAAGATCCGCTTCAGGTTCGAATAGCCTGCGCCCAAATCATCCACCACCAGCTCCACGTTGCAACGCGAGCGCAGCTCACGCACCACGTTCATCACCAGCTCGTGCTGTTTGAGCGGCATGGCCTCGGTGACTTCCATGTATAGGACATGGTCGTGCGAGAAGATTGGATCATCCGGACGAACGATCCATGCCTCGTGCAGCTCTTGCGGATGCACGTTGAGGAAAAGCGCGCGACCGGTGCTGAGCGGCACCGCGATCTCTCGAATCATGCGGCCCAGGCGACCGGCGCAGCCGACCTCCAACGCGCGCTCGAAGAGCACGAGCGGGTTCTTGAACGCGGGCACGCTGCAGCGCACGAGCGCTTCGTGCGCGAACAGCTCACCATCCGCCATGTTCACGATCGGTTGGAACACGACGCTCAAATCGTTCGGCGACACCATGCGGTCGAGCGCGAGCGCCGAGGCGCGACGCGGGCCCGGCGCGGCTTCCAACGCTTGCGGAGCGTCGGACAAGCGATTCGAGCGCGGCATCGGTCGAGGCGGGGCGTACGAGTTCACGGCGAGCGGCTCCAAGGTGCGATCGGCACACAAGCGGATCTATAACTGTCCTCTGTTATTAACACTCATCAACCCTTTCCACAATCAGCGTATGGATCCGGTTCCGGATTTCTTGTCGCGGCGCCGAGCGCAATGAGCGTGTTAGGGGAGGCTCCTTTTGTGGCAGCCTTTTTAGAGCTCTCGCCGGGTCTCGCTCGAGTCGACTTGGAGAACGCGCGTTGGGGATCTGCGCCACGTTCCGGCGATGGAATGACTACGACCTTCACGATTTTGCGTCGTGGTCGAGCGCGTGAAGATGCAGAGTGGCCTTTGCGATTTGTCGGGTCACGCAAAGAATACAACTCACGATCTCGGGTTGCTCGGCGAGCCGAGGCCGAGAGCCCATTGCTATCGCAGGCTTCCGCGATTTTGATTTGCGCGCTTCATGCATCGGCGTATGCCCGTCTTTCAAAGATGAAAGTGCGACTTTTGCCTACACGGATCGTTCATCGCAGCGCTGCGCGACCTTTCTCACTCCGTGGGGTGCTGCTGCTCGCGCTGCTCGGGTTGGTTCTACCAGCTTGTAAGAAGGCGAGTGCGGTCAGCGCAGAGAAGGCCAAGGCCAATGTGGTTGGGTTGACCAAGGCCACCCACAGCGACGTCGCGGAGGTTCGCTCGGGGTTGCCGAGCGGCGCCCCATTTCTGCTGCCGCTGTTCACGACCGGAAAGCCGCCAGCAGACGACCCGCACGGTGCGCGGTCAGCGCTCGAAACGGCGCGCAACAAGGTTCAGGACCTACGCGTCTCGAAAGGGACCTTCTTCGCCGTGGCTGGCACCGATGGCGTCGTGATTCGGGACGATCAGGATCCGGATCTCATGGTCGGACGCCCGCTCTTGCCGTCGTTCCCTGAGCTGCAGACCGCACTCGCAGGAAAGTACGTGGAGACCCACGGCTCGATGCCCGAGGCCGCCGGGGTTCGGGGCCGAGGTGATGGTCAGTGGGTTGCGGCGCAGCCCGTGCTGCAGGGCAGCGAAGTGAAGGGCCTGTACGTGACGGGTTGGTCGTGGTCGGCCTATGCGTACCGCTTGGAGCGCGCGCTGTCCTCGAACCTGCGCAGCGAGCTCACCGAGGGTCAGAAGCTGCCGCTCGCATACGTGTACTTGATCGTTGGCAAGGACGTGTACGGCACGCCCATCTCGCCCGAGGTCAACGCCGAGGCAATCTCCAAGCTGTCGCCGCTGAGCAACGCGTCGGCGACGACGCCGACGTCCTTCGAGCTCGAGATCGCGGGGCGCGAATTCGGGCTCGCCGTCGAGCTAGCGCCGGACCTCGGCAGAGACGTCGCCGTCGCCGTGCTGCGTAGCGAAACCTGAGCTCAGGGCTCTTCCGTTTCGGGCGCGGCTTCGGCGCTGCTCGGGTCCGAAGCGGGGGGGCCAGCGTCCGGTTCCGCGGAAGCTTTGCGCTTCTTTTTCTTCTTTTTGCGCGGCGGAGCTAGCTCGAACACGATCGGCGCGTCAGGCCCCGTGCGGCCGTAGCGATGCAAGCTGTAGATCAGGAGCAGCACGCCGGCGACGGTGATCCACTTGCCGAAGTCGGCGTAGTCGGTGATCGATAGGCCCACGCCGAGCGCAGCGCACAGCCCCGCGGCGCGAATCAGCGCTGACGTGCTGGGGCCATTGAAGCGAGAACGAGCACTGACGGTCACGGCCATTTTTCAGAGTGTGCGCGCACCAAGAAATCGTGCACGTCCCTTTTGAGTTTGAGCTCAGCGGTCATACTGCTGGCCTCGTGAGCTTCACCCACGTGGTCGTCTATCGCGTAGTCGCTATCTTGGAGCACGAGCACGCGCGCGTCGCCATCAGTGCCCAAGCCCGAAACGAGCTGCAGCGCGTCACCCATGGCCGGATCCCGTGGGGGCAGCGTGGAGCCGAGCGTGACGCGTTCCGGCGCGGTTACGTACGCGACACCGTATTTGTGATCCTGGGCGTTCACGTCGATGTGCAGCCTTTGGGAATCGGACAGCACTAAGTCGCGACCGCGGACAGGCCGGTCCTGCTCGTCGCGGAAAGCCTCGATGATGAGCTCGATGGCCCGACGCTCGTCGAGCGGGCGGGTCGGATTCACCGTACGTGGTGGCGGGCCGCTGCAGGCCAGCGAAACGAGCGCCGCGCCGAGCGCCAGCACCGGGCGTGACCCGACCATTGCCTTCATCAGCCGCAAAAGGTAGCCAAGTGGCCCGGCTTTGGGTAGCTGTCTCACGCAATGAGGTTCGCCTTTCCTGCTTCGCGCGGCTTTCGCGTCCTCCACGCCTTGCCGTTGCCGTTGCCGTTGCCGACGCGTGCGCTGCGCACGCTGAGCGGCGTGCTTGGCCTCGGCCTGCTCTCAGGCCTGGTCGCCGGCTGTGCGGAAGCACGCTTGCCTGATCCGAAGCTGGCCGCGGTGCGCTACGCGGAGGCCGCGCGGGCCGGCGATTCCGACCGCATTTATGGGCTCCTCAGCGCGGAGGCCCAGCGTGACTACGGCCGTGAAGGGACCCGAAAGCTGGTCGAGCAGGCAAAACCCGAGCTGGCCCGGCAAGGCAGCGCACTGCTCGCGCCCACGAGCCACGTCCAAGCTTCGGCCGAGATCCGCTTCGAGGACGGCGAAAGCGCGCTCTTCGATCTCGAGGACGGTGCGTTTCGCCTCAGCTCGCTCGGCACCGTGCCGAGCCGGCCGCGCAGCCCTTCCGAGGCGCTGGGCGACTTTCGTCGAGCGTTGGCTCGCCGCAGCTATCCAGCCTTGCTGGGCGTCCTCTCGTCGGAAACACGCAGCGCGCTCGAGGGTGATCTGAAATCGCTGGTCGAGGGCCTGGAAAATCCGGAGACTTTGGACGTGAAGGTTTCCGGCGACAACGCCGTGGTCAACGTGCCCGGCGGACATCAAGTCAAGCTTCGCCGCGAAGCGGGCGTGTGGCACGTCTTGGACTTCGATTGATGCCTCAGCGTCCTTTCTCGCGTCGGGTCGCGCTCGGTTTGCCGTTCGCGCTGTGCTCACTGCGCCCGCTGGAAGCGGCGGCGTTCGGCGACGGCGGCGCGTTCCATCCGCGGTTGTTGCGGGCCGGCAATCATCCGCCACTTGGCGTGCGCAGCTCGGGTGCTGGGCGCTGGTCGTGGGAGCTCGTGCGGCGCACCAGCGCTCCCGCGCGGCTCGTGCCATCCGAGGTGTCCGCCGATCAGGGCGCGCTGCAGGCCGAGCCGTTTGCGATCTGGGCCGGCGACAGCGATCCGGGGCCGCTCTCGGCAGCAGAGGTGCGCGGGCTGACGCGCTTCATGCGCCTCGGCGGCGTGCTGGTGGTGGACGACTCGAACCCGGCCTCGGGCGCGTTCGGGCGCGGAGCCAAGCGTGAGCTCTCGCGCGTGCTGCCCGAGTCTGCACCGGTGCGCCTCGACCCGGGCCACGTGATTTTCAAGACCTTTTACATCGTGGATCGACCTGTGGGACGGGTGCTCGGCCCGCCGGATGTGTCCGCCATCGTGCGCGGCAAGAACGCTCAAGTCATTTTCTTGGAGCACGATCTGCTGGGTGCGTTGGCCCGCAGCGGTGAGGGCTTTGCGCTCGAAACCGAGCCCGGTGGTCTCGCTCAGCGTGAGCAAGCCGTGCGCTTCGCGGTGAACCTGTCGATGTACGTGCTGTGCTCCGACTACAAGGACGATCAGGTCCACGCGCCATTCTTGATGCGACGCCGGGCAAGACAAAAACCATGATCGTGGCCGCGCTGGCGCTCGCAGAAGGCGTCCCCCGAGGCACGTTGTTCGCTGTCGTCGGGCTTGCGCTCGTTTCTTTGGCGTTCCTCGGTTTCGAGCTGCGTCGGCGCGAGGGGTCGGCGAGCTGGGTCTTGGTTTCCGGAGTGCTCGCCCTGTTGCTCTTCGCAGCCGCCGTGCTCCGGCCCGCCCGCGTCAACACGCGGGGCGTGAGTGTCGGGGCCAAGGTCGTGGTGCTGGTCGACGAGTCGCGTCGCTTGCTCTTGCCGGCTGATGGCAAGACCCGGCGTGAGCTGGCCCTGCAAGCCGCCAGCGCGGTTTCCAAGCAATTTTCCGGGGCGCGCGTGTCCCTGCGCGGCTTCGGCGCGGGGGAGCCGCGGCCCCTCGTGATCGCCGACGCGCTGGCGCACACCAGTGCCTCCGAGCTGCCTGACGAGACGGATCTGAGCGGCGCGCTGAATGCGCTCGCCCAAGAGTCGGGAGAGCGTCCCAAAGCAGTGGTCGTGATCAGTGATGGTCGGTTGGCGCGGCCCAGCGGCGACGCGGACGAGCCAACGCTGCGCGAGCTTTCGAGCTCGCTTGGTGCGCCGGTGCACACGGTGTCCGTCACCGAGCAAGCGCCGCGCGACGCCAGCATTCGTTCGATACGCACCTCGGGTGCCACCGTGGCTCACCAAGCGTTGGCCCTGACGATCGAGATTGCGTGCAGCGGCGGCCTCGGCTGCGGCGAAGTGCCGGTGACCGCGCGTGAGCTGCGGCACGGGGTCGAGCCCTTCGTCTTGGCTTCGGGCAGCGCCAAAATGACGGGCGAAACCGCGACCGTGGAGCTCAGCATCACTCTCGAACGCGCCGGGCCGCGGCTCGTGGAAGTCAGCATCGAGCCGCCCGAGGGTGACACGATCCCCGAGAACAACACGCGTATCCTCACTTTCAGCGTGACGCGCGACCGCCTGCGCTTGCTCCACGTCGCGGGCCGCCCCACGTATGACGTGCGCGCGCTGCGCATGTGGCTGAAGAGCGACGAGTCGATCGACTTGGTCGCGTTCTTCATTTTGCGCACCGACGAAGACAACACCGAAACGACCGAAGACTCGGAGCTGGCGCTGATCCCGTTCCCAGTGGACGAGCTATTCACGGAGCACTTGCCGAGCTTCGATGCCGTGATTCTGCAAGACATCGATGCCGTGACGTACAAGCTCGCTCGGCATTTGCCGGCGCTCGCCAACTACGTGCGCGGCGGCGGAGGGCTGATCATGGTCGGCGGACCGTCGGCGTTCGCGGGCGGGGGTTACGCGCATTCTCCCCTGGAGAATGTGCTGCCGGTGGAGCTGCGTGCGAACGAGCAGCCCTTCGATACGGCCGATTTCGTGCCGCGCTACACGGAGGCGGGGCGCTCGGCGCCGGTGCTGCGCGGCTTGACCGAGCTGTTCGGCGACGAACTGCCGACCTTCACCGGCTCCAACACCTTGGGCGCGGCACGCCCGAACGCAATCACGCTCTGGGAGCATCCCGATCGGCGGGTCGGGCAGGGCGCGATGCCCATGCTCGCGCTGGGCGAGGCCGGCGACGGGCGTTCGATTGCGCTCGGCGTCGACGGTACGCACGCGCTCGCGTTCAGTGAGTTCGCCGATCGCGCCGCGGGTCGCGCGTATGGAGCGCTGTGGGACGGGCTCGTCGGTTGGTTGATGCGGGATCCGCGCTACGAAGCGCTGCGCTTGGAGCTCGCCGGTCCGTGCATTGCAGGGTTGCCCGCGAGCTTGCGTTTGGTGCGCTTGCCCGGCTCCACCGGTGACGTGTCGCTCGAGCTTACCCGGCTTGGTCCCCAGAGCGCTCCCGTGCTCAAAAAATCCGTCAAGGATCCAGCTCCGGGGCCCTTGGAGCTCGAGCTCGGCGTGCTCGAGGCGGGCGGGTATTCGGCCAGCACGCGTATCGGTCAAGCACCGCCGACGCGTTTCGACTTCGCTTGCGAGCGTGGTGGCTCTGCCTGGAGTGACTCTCGCCCGGACCCGGAGCGCCTGTCGCGCATCGCGAAAGCGAGCGGCGGACGCGCCGTGACGCGCGCGAACATCGGCGATTTACCGGTGCCCGAGCCGATCGAGGTCGCTGCCGAGCGCAGCAGCGTGCCGCTGTTACCAGCTTGGGCGTGGACGCTCGCGGCGGCGCTCGCGCTCGGTGCTCACTGGTACGCGCGCCGCCGTCAAGGCTTACTCTGATCGGCTACGCCCTGGCACGCCGGGCAGTAGTACGTGGAGCGATGGAGCTCGCCTTGGCGTTGCATGCGAACGGTCGTGCCGCACACTCGGCAGCCGTCGCCCGAGCGCTTGTAGACCCAGTACTGGCCGACGCCCGCGGCGTTGGTGGTGGTGCGCTGCGTCGAGCCAGGCCTCGAATTCTTGCGCAATAGCTCACGCGCGGTGCGCACGATGCGGGTGAGGTCTGCCGCGGCGAGCTCGCCGATCGCCAAGAATGGGTTGATCTTGCACAGAAACAGGGTTTCCGACTTGTAGATGTTGCCGATGCCGGCGAGCGCCGTCTGTGTCATCACGGCCACGCCAACGGGCAGCTCGCCGAGCGCGGCGAGGCCGGCGATGGCCGCTGCTTCGTCGAAGTCATCGGGGATGAGATCCGGGCCCAGGCCGACGAGGTAAGGATCTGCTGCGGCGGCGTGCGCGGCCAAGAGCCGGACCGTGGGCGCCGCAAAACAAACCGCGAGCGCGTCGGCTACCTCGAGCACGACTCGCGCTTGATGCTCGGGGCGCTGCCAGCGTTCACCGTGGCGATACACGTGCCACGATCCGCGCATCTTCAGGTGTGTGTGCAGGACGCGACCGTCGTCGAAGCGGACCAAGAGGTTCTTGCCCAGAGCCGTCACTTCTTCCACCACGTGCCCGGTGAGCTCCGCTTGCGCGATCTCCGGGACGGAGGAACGAACGCGGGTCAGGGTTTGCCTACCGAGCACACGGTCGAGCGTGTACGCGGTGCGGTGTAGCGTGTCACCCTCCGGCATCGGCTTCGTCGAGCTCGGGATCCGCTTCGGGATCGGCTTCCGGTTCTGGTGCGGCGTGGGCGTCGCGATCGCGGAGGCTGAGCAGCAAGCCGCCGCCCGCGGCGACGAATCCCGCCTCGCGAAATGCGCCGGCCAGTGGGTGATTTGCGCCGGGGGCGCCGTCGATCGTCGCCACCTGAAAAGCGCGACGCAGGGGCTGCGAGCGGGCCCAGGCGGCAAGCGCTTGGGCGACGGCGCGATCGCGCGCTGCGCTGGGCTCGAGCGTGAAGGTGGTGAGCGCGCCGCCCGCGCGTTGCAGGTAGCCGGCGAGCGCGCCTTGATGCAAGACGACGTAAGCGCCCGCAACGCGCGCCAAGCGGCCCGACGAATCCGCTTCGCGCTCCGGCCACGGCAGGAGCGCACCGTAAGGGCTCGCGGGATCGACAGCAGACAGCACCTGGGCCTGCGGGCTGTCGTCTTTGACGGTGCGATGGCCGCGCAGATCTTCATCGGCTCCGGGCAGTGCGAACTGCACGCCGCCATGGCCGGCCACGAAGTAGCCGCGGCGAATTCGGCCCGCCGCTTCCATCGCCTTCAAGATCTCGTACACGCTCGAAAACCCGCCGTCTAGGCCCTCGGCGTGCGCGACCTCTCGAGTCACGACGCCGTAGCGCTCGAGCAGGGAGCGCGCGAGCGCCGCGCGGCGATCGGTGTCGCTGGGGATGTCGCTCCAGCGGGCGTTGCGTAACGACCAGCGCCCCTCGCTGCCTGGTAGCCGTGCTTGCGTGCTGCGCCGTGAAGCGCGCAAGCGCGCGCTTCGCCCATCGCGCTTGCTCGAGTTGGGGCGGAGCAGGCTGCGCAAGGCCTCGAGTGAGTCGTTCGTGACCTCGCCGGCCCACACCATGTCCCACAGCGTGCTCAGCACGTCATTCGGGAAGCCGCCCGCTTCGCGTTGAATCTCGGCGAAGAACACCGCTCCGCGCCGGGCCAACACGGCGCGAATGGCGGCCGCTTGATCGGTCTCGATGGGGACCACGGGGCGGGCCAGCAATGCCTCGTGGTCCGCCAAATACACAGCAATTCGGCCGTCGTTGCTGCCGATCGGTTCGACGCCGGCCCACACGATCTCGCCGCTGCCGCACAGTGCGTCCAGATCGCGAGCCGTCATGCCGCGGACGCGGGCGGGGAGGATGTCGTTCAGGAGCGCGGAGGCGGGCAGGGGGCAGCCTTCGAGCTGAGCCACCGCGTCGAGCAGCGCGGCGTCACCGCGGCGCGGGCGCAGCGTGCCTTGGTATTCGAGCAAGAAGCGGCACAGCACCACCGGTTCGACGGGCTCGACCTCACGGCGCAGGTGCGCGAGCGAGCGCTGTCGAAGCGTGCGCAGGACCTCGGCGTCGCACAGCTCGTCGCTTTGGCCGCCCGCCAAGAACGCGCCCAACACCAAGCGTCCGCTCTGGCGCAGGAGCGAGACGACCTCGCTCACGCTTTGTGCGGACAAGCCGTAGCGCGTGCTCAGCGCGAGCTCGGGGAACGGCCCGTGGTTGCGCGCGTAGCGGCCGATGATTTGAGCGACGGCCTCGGGGACCCGCTCCAGGAACGCCGTCGGTGTCCCCGGGGGCGGCACGATGCCCAGGGCGTCCCGATAGCGCCCCGCGTCTTCACTCGCCAAATACCGAGTTTCTCGCTGAATGCGCACGGGGAACACGCGGCGCTCGCGCTCCAATTGCTTGACCCAGGCCTCGGTTGCGGTGGCGTCGACCGAGCGCGCTTGCAGCTCGCTCAACGTCAGATCGCCGAGCCCGCGCAGCACGTCACACAAAGCGTCCGCGTCTTTGGCCGGATACGCCAAGTGCTGCAAAAAGCGCTCGTGGTCGGCGATGATTTCCGGATCGAGCAGGCTACGCAGCTCGGCGTCGCCGAGCAGCTCGCGCAGCCGCTCGTGGTCGATGGTCAGCGCTTGCGCGCGCCGTTCGGCGAGCGGCGCGTCACCCTCGTACACGAAGTTTGCGACGAAGCCGAACAACAGCGAAGAAGCAAACGGGGAGGGCGCCTCGGTGTCGACCGTACGCACGCGAACGCGGCGTTTCTCTACGTCCGTGAGCACCGCGACGAGCCCCGGAAGATCGAACACGTCGCGCAAGCATTCGCGGTAAGTCTCGAGCACGATTGGGAACGAGGGGTGCTTCGAGGCAACGGCCAGCAGATCCGCGGCTCGTTTGCGCTGGGCCCAGAGCGGCTGGCGCCGCGTTGGGTGGCGCCGCGGCAAGAGCAGGGCGCGGCCCGCCGCTTCGCGAAAACGCGCGGCAAAAAGCGAGGTGCCGTCGAGCGCGAGACTGACGCGGCTCTCCACCTCCGCGGCGGGCGGCAAGAACCACTCCGAGGGCGGCGCTTCATCCGAGGCCGGAACTCGAAAGATCATGCCGTCGTCCGACCACACGCTGTCGATGTCGCCCACGCGACGTGAGCGCAGCATCTCGGTCACGGCCGTGGCCCACGGGGCGTGCACGCGCGAGCCGAACGGCGTCAGCACGCACACGCGGTGATCGCCCACCTCGTCCAAGAAGCGTTCGATGATGATCACGCGATCGCTCGGCACGTCGCCGGTCACGTTCACTTGCTCGTGCACGTAGGCCGAGAGCGCGTGCGCGGATTTCTCGTCGAGGTGATACTGCTCGCGCAGCAACACTTCGGCCGCCGGCGGCTCGGCTTGCGCAATGGTGCGCGTGAGCACGCCCACTGCCTTGCCGAACTCGAGCGGGCGGCCCGGACGGTCCCCGTGCCAAAACGGCATTTTTCCCGGCTCGCCGGGCGCGGGTGTGACCAGCACGCGGTCATGAGTGATCTGCTCGGCCCGCCACGAGCTGGCCCCGAGCAAGAACACTTCTCCCTCGCGCAGCTCGAACACCATTTCTTCGTCGAGCTCACCGACGCGCTTGCCGCCCTTCGGCCCCTCGGCACCGGCCAGGAACACGCCGTACAAGCCTCGGTCCGGGATGGTGCCCGCATTGCTGACGGCCAGCCGTAGCGCGAACGAGCGCGCGCGCACCGTGCCGCCCACCCGATCCCAAACCAGGCGCGGCCTCAGGTCGGCAAACTCATCGCTGGGGTAGCGCCCCGAGAGCATGTCGAGCACGCCCTCGAAGGCCGAGCGGGGCAGCTCGGCGAAGGGCGCGGCCTGGCGCACCTGGCGATACAAGACATCGACGTCGTACGGCTCGACCGCGCACATGGCGACCAGCTGCTGGGCCAGCACGTCGAGCGGATTCCTCGGATAAAACGTGGCCTCGACTTGACCCTCGAGCATGCTGCGGGTCGCGGCCGCGGTCGCTAGCAAGTCGGCCTTGTGCTTGGGCATGAGCACACCCTGCGGCGTGCCGCCGACGTGATGGTGAGCGCGCCCGATGCGCTGCAAGCCCGACGCAATCGACGGCGGGGCCTCGATTTGCACCACCAAGTCGACCGCGCCGATATCGAGCCCGAGCTCGAGCGAGGAAGTGGCGACGATCGCGGGCAATAGGCCAGACTTCAGTCGCTCCTCGATCACCTGACGTTTCTCGCGGGCGACCGAGCCATGATGTGCGAGGGCCAGCTCCTCACCCGCGACGTCGTTCAATGCCGAAGCCAGTCGCTCGGCAAGCCGCCGACTGTTGACGAAGATCATCGTGGTGCGATGCTCGCGAATCAACGCCACGAGCCGCTCGTGCACCGCGGGCCACACCGAACGTGCGCCGGCAGGGCCGCGCGTCGCAGGGCCGCTGAGCACGTCTTTCAGCCGGTCCGGCTCCGCGCTTTGCGGCTCGACCACGGGCTCGGGCAGCTCCACGCTCAGCCGGAGGGGCTTCTTTTGTGCGGCATCGATGATTGTGACTGGCCGTTGCTGCAGCTCGTGATCGAAGCCCACGAGGAGCCGCGCGACCTCCTCCAACGGGCGTTGCGTGGCCGAGAGACCGATCCGTTGCAGCGGCTTGCCGGCGCGCAACGCTTGCAAGCGCTCCAGCGAGAGGAACAAATGGGCGCCGCGCTTGGTCGCCACCAAAGAGTGGATCTCGTCCACGATCAGCGTCTCGACCGACTCCAGGATTTTGCGCGCCTCGGAGGTGAGCAACAAATAGAGCGATTCGGGAGTCGTGATCAAGATATCGGGTGGGGTGCGGCGCATGCGCGCGCGCTCGAGCTGCGGGGTATCGCCGGTGCGCACTCCCAGCGTGGGTACGCGCACCTCTTTGCCCAGTCGCCGCGCGGCTTCGGCGATGCCGGCGATCGGTGCGCGCAGGTTCTGCTCGATGTCCACGGCCAGCGCCTTCAGCGGCGAGACGTACAACACTCGGCAGCGCGTCTCTTTGCTGGGCTCGGGGCCATTCATCAGTCGATCGACCGCGGACAAGAACGCCGCGAGCGTTTTGCCCGAGCCCGTCGGCGACAGCAAAAGCGTGGAAGCTCCGGACAAGATCGCAGGCAAGCCCAAGGCTTGCGCGCGCGTGGGCTCACCGAGCGTGCTCTCGAACCAGTCCCGCGCCGGGAGAGAAAGCTCGCGCAGGGGGTCGGGCGCCACCCTCGCAGTGTACGCGCTAACCCGGCGTCGCGCTTTGCAAGATGCGCCGCACGGCGGCCAGCACGTCTTTGAAGAACAACGGCTTACTGAAAAACGCCTCGACGTTCGACGGGCGCGGCACGTCTTGGCGATAAGTGGCGCTCGTGAAGATGACGGGGATGCGCGAAAAGCGCGGATCCGCGAGCATTCTTAGACACAGCTCATTGCCGTCCATCTTCGGCATTTTATAATCGGTGATCACGAGCGTGATCGCGACTTTCGCCAACTGAAGCAGCGCCTCCTCCCCGTCGCCCGCGGTGAAGACCTGAAAACCTTCGCCGGCCATGAGCAGGGCCAGCACCTCGAGCGATGCGTACTCGTCGTCGACGATCAATACGTTGTGAGGCGCTTCGGTCATCCGAAGGTCGGCTAGACGCCTTCCGGCGCACGCGGCTTCTGGTTACGAATCGCTTGCTCGTCGGAGTGCGCCACGACCTCGGCGGCGCTCCGGGCGTCTGGGGCGACTTCGATGCCTCGCCCAGTGAGGAAGAATTCGCGGGCGCTGGTCTCGTGGGCGCTCGCGCGTTGCTTCACGATCGCGATCAGGCGCCGAAGCTTCGGGCCGATCGTCATGTACTCGAGCAAAAGCAAGTTCTCGACCAAGGCCGAGATACCTTCTACTCGCATCTCCATCTCGGGACCGGACGGTTTGCGTGTTTCGTCGGTCAAGATCGTCGTCACTTGGCGCGAGCGCAATTCGCCCAAAAGCGCGGTCATGAAGCGAATCGTGCGTGACTCGTCGACCGCGGCTTGCCGAAAACCGTCCAGACTATCGATGACCACGCGCTTTGCGCTGACGCGATCGACCGCGCTCAAAAGCCGCGCACCCAAATGATCCAGGCCGAACTCGTACGAGGGCTGCCAAACGTGACAGAACCTGCCACGCGCGGTGTGCGCGCGCAGGTCGAACCCGAAGCCTTCGCCGCTCTGACAAATGCGATCCGGTGACTCGTAGAAACCGAGTAGAACTCCGGGCTCACCGAGCTCTGCGCCCGCGTTCAAGAAGTGCAGGCCGAGCGTGGTCTTGCCGCTGCCGGAGAAGCCGAGCGCGACTGACGTCGTGCCGCGCAGCACGCCGCCGCGTAGCATGGTGTCGAGCTCGCGCACGCCCGTTTGAAGGCGCTGATCGCTGGCCGGCGCGGGCCGGGCCGCGCCGTCGAGCAAGTCTTCGAGCTTGGGGTGCACGGACACGCCACTGTTGCTGATCTCGAGCTCGTGTCGGCCGAGCAGGTGCCGTGCACCGCGGAATTTCAGGACCTCGATGGTGCGCAGTGTGCGCCGGCGGTGTTGCTCGAACGCGAGCTCGATCAAGCCGTCGACCATGGTGTGCTCGGGGTCGTTCGCGTCGGCCGCCGTCATGTTGGCCAACAAAATGGTCGTGCAATTGGTCATTGCACTCAGCATCTGTAGCTCGACCACGAACTCCTTCAGCGCGACGTCGTTTTCGGCCAAGGCGCGGGCGGGGGAGATGCCGTCGATCACCAGTAGGGACGCTTTCTCGTCCAAGATCACGCGCCGCACCATGTCGAGCAGGCCACGTAGCTTGTCGTCGCGCAGCGCGCGATACGCGCCCACGTAAGACAGGCCGTTGTTGATCGAGCTCTGATCGAAGAACGACATGGTATGCAGGTTCTTCAGCATCGTGGCGTGCGACTCTGCCAGCAACGTCATGTATGCGGCGCGGCCACCGTGCTTGACGTGCTCGAAGCACAGCTGGTTACCCAGGGTCGTCTTGCCCGTGCCTGGTCTGCCCATCACCAGATAGATCGCACCGCGAACGAAGCCGCCGCGCAGTAGGGTATCCAGCCCGGAGACACCGGTCGACGAGCGTTCCACGTGCCACGCGCTGTCCGGGTTGGATTGGGTAGTGTCGGGGTCGGTCATGGGATTCGCGTCACGCCTCGTCGCCAAAGTTTTGAAAGGCCATCCAGCAACCGCTGCAAATCGAGCGGTTTGCTCACGTGCATCTGAAAGCCCGCCATGAGCGCGATACGGGCATCTTCCGCGGTTGCATGCCCCGTGAGCGCGAGCGCGGGAATGAACGCGCCCGCCGCTTCCCCCGACGCGCGCAGCAAGCGCATGAAGCTGTAGCCGTCCTCTTCCGGCATGCCGACGTCGCACAGGATCACGTCCGGGTGCCGCGCGCGAATCAGCTCGCGAGCCGCCTTGCCCGAGTCGGCGAGCGCGACCTCGGCACCTTCGCGCTCCAGCAGCACGCTCAGCAGCTCACGCGCGTCGGGGTCGTCGTCGATCACGAGCACGTAGGCGCCGCACAGCTGACGGTTCGACGGCGGCTGCGCTTCGGCCCGTGGCGGAGTCGAAGCGTTCGCGGTCGCCTCGGGCAGCAGCACGCTGAACGTCGCGCCGAGCCCTTCGCCCGCGCTGCGCGCGGTGATCGTACCGCGATGGGCCTCGACCAAGTAGCGCGCGATGGCCAACCCGAGCCCGAGGCCGCTACCACGAGCGCGCGCCAATGTGTGGCCGGCCTGGCGAAAGCGCTCGAACAACAGCGGTAAAAACTCGGCGCTGATCCCGCGTCCGTCGTCGCTGACCTCGAGCAGCAGTTGCCGCCCCTCACGTGTTAGTCGAATCGAAACGTGCCCGCCGGGCTCGGTGAACTTCAGCGCGTTGTGGAGCAGGTTGCCGATCACCTGCTCCAGGCGTACCGCGTCACCCAATACCTCGTTCGCGCCCGAGCCCAGCTCGACGCTGAGCGCGATCTGCTTGCCTTTCAGAGCGGGGGTCGCGGCCTCGACCGCGGCTTCAATCACCTTGCTTAGATCGAGCGGCGACAGCTCGAGCCGCAATTTGCCGCTGATGATGCGCGAGACATCGAGCAGATCCTCGATCAGCCGCGCTTGCAGCTTGGCGTTGCGCAAAATGGTTTCGACCGCGCGCGCTTGATCCGCAGCGCCGAGCGTCCCCGCTTGGAGGATGTGCGCCCAACCCGTGATCGCGTTCAAGGGCGTGCGGAGCTCGTGACTCAGAGTGCCGAGGAACTCGTCCTTGATTCGGTTTTGCTCTTCGGCTGCCGCGCGCATCGCCCGCTCGTCGGCCAATTGATTGGCGAGGCTTTGCGTTTTCCCGTCACCGCTACTGCGCACGGGCGCATGCTAGCTCATTTGCAACACGCACACGGCGTGCGAAAGCCGCTCGCGGTGAGCGCCGAGCGGCTTTTCTGACTTCTGGAACGTCGCCAGTGTGCGCGGCCCTGCCCGGGCACGGGCGCCGCAGGCCCGAGAGTGTGACAATTTATCACGCTCTCGGAACCAACGGCAGGCTGCGGCTCAGTCGTAGTACTCGTTGCCCAGGTGGGTAATGAGCTCTTCGCCCATCATCCAGCGCAAGGTGTTCTTCAGCTTCATCGATTGGATGAACACGTCGTGCTCCGGATACAGGCCTTCGGCCGTTTGCGGCGACTTGAAGTAGAAGCTCAGCCACTCCTGCACGCCGCGGAACCCGGCGCGCTTGCTCAAGTCGCTGAATAGCGCGAGGTCGAGCACGAGCGGAGCCGCCAAGATCGAGTCACGGCACAAGAAGTCGATCTTGATTTGCATCGGATAACCGAGCCAGCCGAAGATGTCGATGTTGTCCCAGCCCTCTTTGGCGTCGCCGCGCGGCGGGTAATAGTTGATGCGGACCTTGTGATACAGGTCGCCGTACAGCTCGGGGTTGAGCTCCGGCTGCAGGATCGACTCCAGCGCGCCGAGCTTGCTGACTTCCTTCGACTTGAAGCTGCCCGGGTCGTCCAGCACTTCACCGTCGCGGTTGCCGAGGATGTTGGTGGAGAACCAGCCCTTCATACCAAGACCGCGCGCCTTGAGGCCGGGCGCGATCATGGTCTTCATGAACGTTTGACCGGTCTTGAAGTCCTTGCCGCAGATGGGGGTTTGAGTCTCGCGCGCGAGCTCGATCGCGGCCGGGAAATCCACCGTTAGGTTCGGGGCGCCGTTGGCGAAGGGCACGCCTTCCTTCAAGCAGGCCCAGGCGTACATCATCGAGTTGGCGATGCTCGGGTCGCTTTCGTGCAGGCCCTTTTCGAAGGCGGCGATCGACTGATGCACCGGACCCGGCTCGAGGTACACCTCGGTCGAGCCGCACCACACGCACACCGCGCGCGAACAGCCATTGTCTTTGATGAAGTTGCGGATGTCCGCGCGCAGCTGCTCGACCATGTCGAACTTGCTCTTGCCGGTCTTGATGTGCGTGCCGCTCAGGCGCTTCACGAACTCCGGATAAAATACGGCGGGCATCGGCTTGATCGCCGACAGCTCTTCCTTGACCGGATCGAGGTGCTTGGACTCCAGAACTTCGGCGTGCACCGCGGCTTCGTACGCATTCTCGGGGAACAGATCCCAACCGCCGAACACGATGTCTTCCATCTTCGCGAGCGGCGCGAAATCTTTGATCCGCGGCACGCGATTGTCGGTGCGCTTACCGAGACGGATCGTGCCGGTCTGCGTGATCGACCCGATGGGCTTGACCAAGCCTTTGTTTGCCAGCATCACACCGGCCATCAAGGTCGTGGACACGGCGCCGATTCCCGGCAAGAGTACGGCCAGCTTGCCCTCGGCTTTTTGAACTTTCTCAGGTCGTTGCATGCGCGGCTCCTAGCAAGGTGCGTGCCCGTACGCAATGGGCACGAGCCAAAGAGATACGGAATTTGTAGATGAAAACGAGTGCGGCAGTGATTCTTGTTGCGGGGATCGGGTCACGTCTTCGGCCCATTACCGATGATCGGCCGAAGGCGCTGGTGGATATCGGCGGCGAGACGATCTTGGGTCGCGCAGTTCGCCTGCTCGCGAGTTACGGAGTGCGAAAACTCATACTCGCCACTGGCTACCGCGAAGACGCGGTGAGGGCGGCCATGGAGGATCTGCCGTCTGGCATCGAGACCGTGGAGTACTGCAGAAACCCCGCATTCGATCGCACTCAAAACTCCGTATCGCTCGCTTTGTGTCGGGAGGCGCTCGGCTCCGACGCTTTCTTCAAGCTGGATGGGGACGTCGTGTTCCAGCGTCAAGTGCTGGAGCGGCTGGACGCCTCTTCGGCGGAGCTGGCAGTAGCGGTCGACGCCGGGCGCATGCTCGACGCAGAAGCGATGAAAGTCACGGTTTCCGGAGTGAGCATCAGTGCCTTCGGCAAGGGCATCGCGCTCGCCGAAAGTGCTGGAGAGAGCATTGGAATCGAGCGAATCCGCGGTAATGCTTCAAGCACTCTGTTCGCGGCGATGGGCGCGGCCATCGCCGCCGGCGAGACTCACCTCTATTACGAAGACTACTACTCGCGACTGATTGCTCAGGGCACGCTCAGCGCGGAGGCCGTCCCAGTTGCGGACCTGCCTTGGACCGAGGTCGACGACTTTTCGGACCTCGAGCGGGCTCGCGAGCTCGTTCGTGGCCTCGGCAGCCATGGCTGATCCTCGTGTCGTGAGCGAGGTGTTACTGCGAAGTCTCTGACGCAGCGCGCCGATTCGAGAAATAGCCGAGAAAACCGAGTATTCCGCCGATATTCGCCCTTAAATGAGCAGATTCGTTGCAGTTTTGCGTGGTCTTACCAGTGTCACCAAGTGCGGACAGTGGTGTCGTGAATTTGCAACACTGTGTTCGGCCAGCGACACCTAAAACGACCCCTAAGTCATCGAATCGAATAGGGTTTGCCCACTTGTCACGGCGCATGCTAAGGCCCATAGACTGCTTCAGCCTGGGTTCCCCTGGGCAATGAAAGAGAGCCTTAGAGATGACTGAGCGACGCGTCACGCGGGCCATCGTACTTGCTGCTGGCTACGGTTCCCGGCTGAGTGAAGGGGCAGATATGCTCCCCAAGCCCCTACGTGTAGTTGGGGGTGTGCCGCTGGTCGTACGTGTGCTCCGGACGTTGAAGAGCGCTGGGATCCAGGAGGCGGTCGTGATCACCGGCTTCCAGGGTGAGGCCGTGCGCCAGGCGCTGCGCGCCGAACGCGGCCTCGGCCTCAAGCTCTCGTTCGTGGACAACCCGCACTTCGACAAGAAGAACGGGGTCAGCCTGCTCTCCGCCGCAAGCTTCGTCGATCGCGAGTGCGTGCTCACGATGTCGGATCATTTGTATTCTCCCGAGCTCGTGCGCCGCCTGCTCGCGGCGGACGTGCCAGAGGGCTCGTGCGCGCTCGCGGTCGACTACGACATCGAGCGCTGCTTCGATCTGGATGACGCGACCAAGGTCGGCGTGGAGGCCGGCAAGATCAAGCGCATCGGCAAAGAGCTGGAGAGCTACGACGCGCTCGACACCGGCGTGTTCCGCATCGGCCCGGCGCTGATCGCCGAGCTTGCGGCGGTCGAAGCCAGCACGGGTGATTGCTCGCTGAGTGACGGCGTGCAGGCGCTCAGCCGCCGCGGTCGTTTCTTCGCGACCGACGTGGGCGACGTGCGCTGGGTGGACGTCGATACGCCGCAAGCGCTGGCTTGCGCCGAGGCCATGCTGCGCGTCTTCGGGGACACGCTGGGTGACGAGCCCGGCACCGGCAAGCCGCCGGTCATCGATCCCGAAACGATCGAGTTTTACGCGCCGAGCTGGGTGCGCGCGGCCAAGCCATACAACGAAGACCACTTCGCGGTGGCCGAGCAAAACGACGTCTTGCGCATGATGTCGAACGAGAGTCCGTACGCGCCGAGCCCGCGCGTGATCAACGCCATCGTCGAGGCGGCGACGCGCGGTAACTTCTATCCGGGCGGCGCTCCTGCCCTGAAGTCCAAGCTCGCACGGCGTGACAACCAAGTGGAAGGGAGCGTCATCCTGGGCGCCGGCTCGACCGAGCTCATCGACTTGGTGATTCGTACCTTCGTTGGTCCCGGTGAAGAGGTGCTGCTGAGCGTGCCCACGTTCAGCATGTACGAGGCGCGCACGCGCACCGTCGGCGGCATCCCCGTGCTCGTGCCGATGACCGAGGATCACGATCACGACTTGTCGGGTCTGATCCGCGGCGTGACCGAGCGCACCAAGGTCATCTTCCTGTGCACCCCGAACAACCCCACGGGCGGCCGCATCTCGGAAGCGGATCTGAAGCGCCTGCTGCGCCTCGGCCTGCCCACCGTGATTGACGAGGCGTATCACGAGTTCACGCCGGGGGAGTCCTTCACTCGGCTCTTGGAGGAGTTCCCGAACGCGATCGTGCTGCGCACGTTCTCCAAGGCGTTCGGGCTCGCGGGTATTCGTTTGGGCTACGCGCTCGCTCACCCTGCCGTCGTTCGTCTGCTGTCGCGGGTGAAGGTGCCGTGGAACATCCCGGCCATCACCTTGGCCGCCGCCAGCGCCGCGTTGGATGACGCGGCCGAGTTCGACGCGCGCATCAGCGAGCTGCGTGTGGCCCGTGAAGAGCTCACGGACCGCTTGCAGCGCATCGAAGGGCTCGACCCGGTCCCGAGCGAAGGCAACTTCGTCTTGATTGACGTGTCGGCGACAGGGCAGAGCGCCGAGCGTCTGGTCGAGTCGCTGCTCAAGGACGGCGTTTTGATCCGCTCGCTTTCGGTTCACCACGCCAAGCGCAGCTACGTGCGGGTCACCGTTGGTACGCGCGAACAGAATCTGCGCTGCATCGCGGCCTTCGAGCGCGCGCTCGGTCATCGCTCGCGCCGCGAAGCCCCGCGCCCGTACCTCACGGTCGCCGGCGCCAGCGACGCCGAGTGAAATGTCGAGGCTTCGCACGCGGCGCGTGCGGAGCCTCGAGCAGTGCTAAGAGAACCAGATGGGCTTCTGGGACGCCTACTTTCGTAGCCTGAAGCCGCTCGAGGTCGAAGAGCCGATCGACGTCTGGGTGCATCGGCCGCCGGCTTACGTGCTGGCGCGCGTGCTCTTGCCCACGCCGGTGTCGCCCAACCTCGTGACCGTGGGCTCGATCTTGCTAGGCCTCAGCGCCGGATTCGCGATCTTCGGTAGCTTTCGCCATCACTTGCCGGCTGCGGGCTTGCTCATCTTCAGCTCCGCCGTGCTCGACTGTTGCGATGGCCAGCTCGCGCGGCTGCGCAAGAGCTCGTCCGCGTTCGGCCGCATGTTGGACGGGGTCGCAGATTTGGTGGTGTCTACGGTCGTGGCAGGGGGCGGCGCGTGGCTCATCTTGCAAAAGTTCCGGGAGCCTTCGTGGGTCTTTGGCGTGGCGCTCGTGCTGACGGTGACGACCATCGTCACGAGCTCCTTCCACACCACGATGTACGACCACTTCAAAAATCTGTTCCTGCGCATGACGCATCCGAGCTACCGCGAAGGGGAAGATCTCGAGGTTGCCGAGAGCCGCTTCCGAGCGCAGCGGGCGCAGATGTCGCTCGCGGTTGGCCTGGTGTGGCGGGTCTACTTTTTCTACATGCGGAGCCAGGCGGATTACGCGGACAAGTTCGACCCCAACGCCAAGCGTTTGATCGCGGCTGCACCCGAGTACAGCACGCGGACCGCCGCCATTTACCGGAAGCACGCCGGCGCGCCGATGCGCGTCTGGCGCTATTTTTTCGGCTTCGGCTCGCTCGTCTTCGGGCTCGCGGTCTCGATTGGTTTGGACGTGACCGAGTACTACTTGTGGTTTCGTTTGCTGCTGCTCAATGCGGTGTTCTACGGCTACCTGCGGCCAGCGCAGCGTCGGGCATCCATTCGCGCTCTGGCCGAGGTAAGCGCCGGGTGACGGGCTTCTGGGCGGGGTGCTATGTTGAGCGGGCTTGCGCCCCTCGTCCTTCGCACTGATCGGCTTTTTCGCGCTGAGCGTGGGCAGCATGCCTGCGCTGGGCGCCGTCTGGCCGAGCGCGGTGTTGCGCGCGGAACGCGAGCTACACAGCCCCGATGTGGACGTGCGTCGACGCGCTGCCCAGTCGTTGCGAGAGCTGCCGGCGAGCAGCAGCGCGCGCCTGGCTCGTGCCGCCCTCGACGACGCGGACGTCGACGTGCGTTTGGCCGCGCTCGAAGCATGCCTGAGCGTGGGCGTGCCGGGTCTCGGCGACCGCCTCGTGCCCTGGCTGAGCGACGCGGAGCGCCGCTTGCGGTTGGCAGCGGCGGAGGCGCTCAGTCAAAGCCCGAGCGCGCGCGCCGTGCCTTCACTGGGCCGCGCTTTGGGTGACGCGGACGTGACCGTGCGCAGCGCCGCCGCTGGAGCGCTCGGCAAGTCCGGTTCGCCCGAAGCCGTGCTGGCGCTGCTCGGTCATTTGGACGACCCAGCCCCCGAGGTTCGGCGTGTGGTCGCGCTGGCCTTGGGGGATCTGGGGGATCTGCGCGCCGTCGTGCCGCTGATCGGCAAAATTCAGGACTCGCGTCCGCCAGTCCGCGAAGGGGTGGCGCAAGCCCTCGGCCAACTCGCCGACGCGCGCGCGCTCAGCGCGCTCGTGCTCTCGCTGCGCGATGCAGACGACAGCGTGAAGATCGCCGCGCTCGGCGCGTTATCACGCATTGGCGATCCCAGTGCTGTGCCGAGCATCGGCGCGCTGCTGCGTACGGGCAGCGACGCCGTGGCGCCCGCCGCGCTCGACGCACTCTCTCAGCTGCGCACGCCGGCCGCGGTCAAGGCGCTGATCGATGAGCTCGGTACGGATCGCCCTGGCGATGCGCGCGCCGCCGTCGTCCAAGCGTTGGGTCGCGCTGGCAACGCAGCCCGGCCGGCGCTCGAGGCGTGCCTGAGCGCCGAGTCCGATCCCGAGCGTCTGGGCGGGTGCGCGCTCGCCTTGGGGCAGACTCACCGGCTCGAGGGGGTGCCGGCGATCGAAGAAGCGTTGCGGCGCGGTGCGCTGCGTCCAATGCCGGCGCTGCTCGCGCTTGCCGAGCTGCGCGCGCCAGAGTCGCTGCCGACCGTGCTCGAGTACCTTTCGGACTCCGACGTGCTCGTGCGCCGCGCGGCGCGTCTGGCGGCCAAAGCGCTCTTGGATCCGCGCCACCCGGACGGCCGCGCCGTCGAGCCCCTCGAGCATGCGCTGCAGCGCTCCTCTCGCGATCGCGTCGAGCAGGCGGAGCTATTGGATCTCCTCGGGCAAACCGGCTCTCCGCGAGCGGCGCGCAGCCTCTTGCCGTTCGCCGCTCCGAGCAACGACGTTATGGTTCGCGCCCATGCGCTGTCGGCGCTCGGGCTTCTCGGTGAGGCCGGTCAAGTGCCGGCTCTGCTCGTCGCCTTGGACGACGACTCGGGGAGCGTGCGGCTTTCGGCTGCGCTCGCGCTCGGGCGGCTGCAGCTGCAAGGGCGCACGCAGGAGTTGCTCTCTCGCTTGGAGCGGAGCGGCGAGCAAGCGCGGCCACTCGTGTTCTTCGCCTTGGCTGGCGCGCTGTCTCGAGACCAGGATCCTCGAGTCGCGTCGCGTTTGGCGAGCCTCTTGGCGCATGCCCGCGACGGTGAGCGAGACGCGTTGATCGAGCTGCTCGGCCGCATGCCCAGCGCAGATGCCGTGGCGCGCCTCGCGGCGCTTTGCGGTAGAAGCTCGCAACCCGCAGATCGTGCCAAATTCGCCGAAGCGCTCGCCGCTCATCCCGCAGAGCGGGCGCGCTTGCTGCCCTTGCTTCGTGATGCGAACGCTGCGGTGCGCGCGAATGCCGCGTGGTCCTTGGCCGAAGTGGGCAGCGCGGCGGAGCGCCCCGCGCTCGAAGCCGCACTGAACGATAGCGATCTGGCCGTCGCGGGCAACGCGCTGCAAGCGCTGGCGCGCATTACGGCTCGTGCGCATGGCTCGCTCGCCGGGCTGGCGTGCGCGCGGCTTTCCGACCCACGCGCTTCACAGCGCGCGTTGTCGCTGCGCGCCTTGCGCCTCAACGGCGAGCGTTGCGAGCACGGGGAGGAAGCGAACGCGCTCGCCCGAGATCGCTCTTCGTTCGTGCGCCAATCCGCGGCCGCGTTGCTGCGCGACGTATCCCGCGGCGCGGCGGACGAAGTCGCTCTCTCTCGCGCGCGCGATCACGACCCGAGCGGCGCCGTCGCCGCCGAGTGCGAGGCCAGCTCGCCCGTCAAGCCCGACTCGGTCGAGGCCACGCAAGTGGTCGTGATTCCAGCGGGCGAAGACGTGCCTCGACCCTCGCAGCCGTTCGCGCTGTTGCGCGCCGATGGCCTCGTGCGGCTGGGTGTGTCGGATCGCCGTGGCCAAGTGTTCGAGGTCGCCGCGCCTCGCGGGGTGTTGTCTTTGCTCGAACCCGCGACGGAACTCGAGTAACGGAGTCGCCTCGTGACGGCTGCGTTGATCGTGATCGAGATAGCGGCGCCGCAAGCGTCGGACGAAGCGTTATCGGTGCTGGTTTCGGCCTGTACGCGGGCGGCGCGTGAGGCCGAATGCGTGCTCGCCAAGAACGCGACGGACGAGCAGCCAGCCGCGGTGGCCATCGTCTCCCTGCAAGCCGAGGACAAGATGCGCGTCGAGGTCGGTGTGCATCAAGGCGATCACGACTCGTGGCGCACCAAAGACTTCTCGTTCCTGGCCGCGGACGAGCCGCTCGACCGCTGGCGCGCGATTGGCTTCGCGATTGGCACCTTGGCCGAGAGCGAGCCGCCCCCCGAGCCCCAAGCCGAGCCGCCCTCGGCTCCGCCCGTCGTTGCGCCCGTTCCGGTAGCGGCTCCGCCGCCTCCGCCTCAGCGCGCCAAGGCAAGGGTTCGCCCCGTTGGCCCGCTATCGGTCGGGGCGGCGGCGATCTTCGGTCCGGGGCTGGACAGCGGCCCGTGGCGCTTGGGCAGCGAGCTGTACGCGGATTTGGCGCTACCCGAAGTGCCGATGTTCGTGACCTTGGGAGGCAGCGCTGCGACGCGCGTCACGAGCGACTTCAGCAATTCCACGGTGCGCTGGTTCGATGTCTCGCTCGGTGTCGGCGTGCCGCTGTGGGGCTCCTTTTCGCACTCGGGGCTCGAGCTGCGCGCGGCCGCATTGACCGAGTATTTCGACGTCGCCGCGAGCACCCTCGGTCGCTCCGAGACCATGAATCGTTGGACCTTCGGAGTGCAGGGCGCGCTCGGCGGCCGCGTGCGCCTCGTGCCCGATCTGTTCCTCACCGCAGAGGTTCAGGCCGCTGGTTTCTCGGGCTCCACGGTGGTGCGCGTCGCGAGTGAGCCAGCGGGAACCAATGCGAGCTTCCGTTACCTGGGGAGCTTCGGGCTACGCGTCTTGTTGCGCTGATGCGCTTGGCGGCGCGTGCGCTGGTTCAATGCTTTTGGCAGCGACCGGCAACACAGTAGTTGCTCGCACAATCTCGATCCACCGTGCACTCCACGCACTCGGTGACGAAGCAAACGTCCTGCTTGTTGTTGTTCCCATTGTCGTAGAAGCCGCAATCCGTCGAATAGTTGCAGCTCACGCACAAGCGCATGCCAGTGCGGCACACGCGGTGATCGGCTTCGCTATCGCAGTCCGTTTGGTCTTTGCAGCGTTTCGCGCAGCGCCCCGCGATGAAGTTGCATCCTTCGTCCGGCGGGCAATCATCATCGAATTTGCATTGGTAGCAGCGCCCCTTCTCCTGATCACAATGGGGAGTATCACCGCTGCAATCTTTGTCCTTGAGGCATGGCGCGCAAAAGGGCGTGCTCGTTGCACAGCTGCCGCCAGCGCCCGCCATGCAACCAGGACCGGCGAGGCAGGGCGTAAGGCCGCCCATGCCACCTTCAGGGAAGTTGCGCCGACCGGCGGCACCCGCGCTGGGTTGCCCTGCCGAGCCCGCGTCAAACGAGCTGCCCGTACTACCGCCCAGGCCGACACCGGCGGTGCCGCCCTGATTTGCCCCGGCTGCGCCCGAAAAAGCCCCAGCTGCGTCGGGCACCTCCAACAAATTGAAGGTTTCGCGGCCGCAGCCCGCAGCTCCGCCTAGCACGCAAAAGGCTGCGGCGAGTGCAACCCCCCGAACCGAGCCGGTGTGGAAGCGCCTCATCACACCTGAACGTACCACGTTTTTTGCGGGTTTCAGGCAGTTCGCCTGCTGTTTGGAGGCTCAGGTACTATTCTCACCAAGGTGTCTAGCAGCTCGCCCCGTCCCACCCGCCCTGAGTCGAAGCTCCGAGTCGTCTCCCCGGCGAGCGAGCGCGCCGAGTCTCGAGGGGCTGCTGACGCTCGCTCGCTCTCGCGTGAGCCCTCGGACGAGGAGCTGATCGACGCGGTGCAGCGCGGCGACCACCAAGTGGCGTCGGTGATTTATGCACGGCTCGTGGGCGTGGTCGACCACACTCTGTACCGCGTGTTCGGCCGCCGCGAGGTCGACCACGACGACTTGGTGCAGGCCGCGTTCGAGCAGATCGTGGTCACGCTGTCCCGGCGTTCGTACGCTCGGGCGTGCAGCTTGCGCACATGGGCATCGAGCATTGCCAGTCACGTCGGGTTCAACGCCCTCCGCTCGCGGCGCCGTGAGCGGCGCGTGCTCGATCGCGAAGCGGGCATCGATAGCGAGCCCGTTCGCGCCGGGATCGACGTCGAGGGTGAAGCGTCGGCCCGCGCCGAGCTCGAGCGTCTCCGATTTCAACTCTCGGAGATGAAGTCCACCCACGCCGAGGCCGTATTCCTCCACGACGTGTTGGGACATGAGCTCGCAGAGATCGCGTTGATGACGCAGGTCAGCGTTTCCGCCGCGCAATCGCGCTTGGTGCGCGGCCGGCGTGAGCTCTTCAAGCGTTTGGATCGCACGAGCCCGCGTGGAAAGGCAGCCGCACCATGAGCGAGCGGCCTCGCTTCCCGTCTCAGCCGGACGAGCTGCTGCGGCGCTTGGGCAGCCAAGTCGTCCCGGTGGAAGAGCCCGCGCGCGTCGAACAGCGCCGCGAGCAGGTCGTCGCCGCACTCTCGCGCTCGATCCGCGAGACGGTCGAGCGCAAACGGAGCGCCACGCGCAAGCGTTGGATCTGGGCCGTTGGCTTGGCGGCTTCGCTCGCGCTCGGCATCGGCATTGCGGCCCGCGCCCGGCATACGCACGACACGGCCACCACCGTCGCGGACGTGCGCGGCGCGGTCGTCGTGACCGAGGGCGGGGAGAGCCGCGTGCTCTCGCACGGGGGCAAGCTTGCGCTCCGCGCGCAGGGCGAAATCGAGACCGCGCTCGAAGCGCAGGCGGAGATTCGCTCGCAAAAGAGCCTGGTTCACATCGGGCCTGCCACGAAGCTCACGGTGCCGCAGGCCACCAACCTGGAAGAGCGGTATCGGCTGGCGCTCGGCCGGGTCGACGTCTCGGTCGACAAGGATTCGCGCGTGACCCGCAGCGTCGTGGTCGAGACACCGCACGCCGAAGTGGTCGTGCATGGTACGGTGTTCGCGGTGGGCGTCTCGTCGCGCTCCGATCACTTGGTGACCGAGGTGAGTGTGTCTCGCGGCTCGGTGTGGGTGCTCGCAAACGGCGTGCAGGTCGCGCTGCTCGGCCCGGGCCAGCGTTGGTCGTCGGACGCTCTCAGCGCGAGCTCCACACCGACCGCGGTGTCGGATGCACGCGCGGTGCCCGAGATCGCCCCGCTCGAAGCGGTGCCGCCGCGCGAAGTCGTGCGCGCGCCGCACCGCGAGCAAACCAGCGCCGAGATCAAGGCCAGCACGCTCGCCGAGCAAAGCCACATGTTCCAAGACGCTATCGACGCACGCAATCGCGGCGACGACGCGCGCGCCGTGGAGCTGTTCACGCGCTTGCTGAGCCGCTATCCCAGTTACGAAGAGGCCGAAGTGCAGCTGTTTCGCGCGGAAAAGCGGCTCGGGCGGGCGTCCGCGGCGTCCGCCGAAGCTCGCCGCTATTTGGCGCAACACCCTCAAGGGTTTGCGCACGAAGAAGCGCGCGCCTTGGCGCTCAGTCCCGCCGGCGCCGCGTCGCATTGAGCGCCGCGTCGCATTGCGCCCCGCGGTCACGAAGCGCAGCGTTGCATTGCGCTTCGTGCTCTCGAAGCGCAGCGCCAAACCGAGCTGTGCGGCGTTGAGCGCTGTGTAGCGTTTGGCGTCACTCCAAATTTGTGCCTGGCAGTTAGGCAACTGGTTACTCCTAACTCAACACAGCTTGGGTCCCGTCTCGCGCCGGACCCTCTGGCACTATCGAGGAGAACCCAATGAAGGCCCTAAAGTACAGTATTAGTCTGGCACTCGTCGCCGGTTTTGCGCTCACCGCGTCGTGCGGCGGTTCGAGCGATCCCGCGCCTGACGCAACCGCAGGCAGCAGCAGCGGCGGTGACAGCTCGGAGGCGGGGGCCACGGCTCATGCGGGTGCTACGGCGCGTGCCGGTTCCACAAGCAGCGACGCGGGCGCAGCCAACCCCGGCGGCGGCGCACCAAGCGGTGACGCAGGCGCACCGGGCGAAGATGCCGGCGCACCTCCCGCAGGTGGCGGTGCAACGGGCGGCGGCGGCGCACACACGGGCGGCGCGAGCGGCGCTGCAGGCGCTGCAGGCGCGCCGAGCGGCGCTGGCGCAGGCGGCACGATGAACCCCATGGGCTGTCCCGCGACCGCGCCGACGGACGCCACGGCGTGCACCGAGCCCGCAAATCAGAACACCACTTGCCGCTACACGGGCGAGGCCTGTCAGTGTCGCCGCGTCCAAGGTGGTGGTCCGGGCCAAGGCGGTGCAGCGGGCGCTGCGGGCGCCAACGCGCGCGAATGGAATTGCAACGCGACCCTGGTTTGCCCCGCGACGGCTCCCATGGACGGCGCTGCTTGCGGCATGATCAACGGCAACTGCGCGTACACGGGCATGGATTGCGCGTGCGGCAACAGCCACAACTGGAACTGCGCCGAGACCCTGGTTTGCCCGGCGACGAAACCCATCACGGGCGACGCCTGCAACGCCAACGGCAATTGCAACTACCAAAATAACGGTGGTGGTTTCTGCGCGTGCCAGAACATGAAGTTCCAATGCATCGGCGGCAACAACTGCCCGGCGACGCAACCCACGGCGGGTAGCGCGTGCACGGGCAACACGAACTGCACGTACGGCGCAAACGCTTGCATCTGCTTCCAGCAGAAGTGGGCCTGCAACTGAGCTGACGGAGCGCGGTGTACGCCGCTTGCGTGGAACGCGGCAGCGCGCAGCCTTTGGGCTGCGCGGCCTGCCGCGTCGCCGTTTTGTGCGCTCGCGTTCGAGCCGCGAGCAGCGGTGCCGCTTTCGCGAGCTGCACGGCGCGCCCAACGAGCGCCGAAAAAGAAAAGCGCCCCCGGTTGATTGGGGGCGCTCTCGGGACGCGCACTGCACCTCTCAGTGCATGCTCGGGTGCTCGCGCGACGCCGCCCGCGAGCGGCAGCGCGCGTCACACCATCACTTGGCGCTGCACTGCATGTTGCACATCAAGTCGCCCGGGGCACAGCCACAGGCGCTGCGCTTCGGCTTCGGCGCAGCGGGAGCCGCGGCGGCCGGCGCGTCGCTCGCGGCCGCGGGCTTCTTCGGAGCGACGGCACCGCCGCCCGTGTATGCCTTCTTGGGTGCGGCACCCGCGGGCGCCTTGGCGCTCGGTGCGGGCTCTTCCGCGGTGCCCGTCGCGGGCGGAGTCGCGGTGACGGCGGGCGTGGGCTCGGGCGTGGGCGCCGCGGCGGGCGTGGGCGCGACGACGACCGGGGCCGGCGGAGGCGGCGGCGGTTGCGGCTTGAGCACGATGGCGCCCGCGACGATCAGCGCGGCGAGCACGACGCCGCCGCCGATGAACAGCGGGGCTTTGCTCTTGCCGCCGCCACTACCCGGATAACCGACAGGCTCGGCCGAAGCGGCGAAGCCGCCGCCAAGCGGCGACGCCATGCCGAGCGGCGACGCAATGCCGAGTGGAGGAGCGACGCCGATCGGCGCGATCAGCGGCGCGGCCGGCGCGGCTTCGTTCTTCGTCGCGGCAGCGGTGAGCGCCTTGAGATCGATCAAGCCCGAGTCGTCCCGGTTGGCCGACGACGTCATGGGGCGTGAGGAGGGGCGGCTGGCCGCGACCGGGCTCGACGCCGAAGTGAGCGCGCTGAGCGAGAACAACACTGACGACTCGTTGCGCGCGCCGGTGCTGGAGCTGGAGCTGGAGCCGCCGAGCGGCGCTGAGTGACCGCCGCCACCGCCGCCGTGCTCGGGCGCGCTGGTCGTCACTTCCTCTTCGCTCCCCGTGCGCTCGATACCGCCGAACAGATCCGCGGCGGCGCCGCGAGACGGGCGGGCGGCTGCACGCGGCGCCGTGGCCGCGGGCGCTGCCCACGGCGAGGGGGTGGCGGTGGCCGGCGCGCTCTTGACAGCCGGAGCGAGGGCGGGAGCAGGCGCGGGGGCTTGGGTGGCGGCGTGCAACGCTTCCACGATCTCATCCACCTCACCGAGCGCTTTCCAATCGGCGAAGCCGTCGGCCCACAGATAGGTTTCGGCGGTGACTTGGCCCGCGTTGTACGCGGCCACGATCTCGGACACGCTCAGGTTGCGCTGATCCCCTTCGCCGAAGTCGACCGAATACGATGCGCCCGAGTCTTGCTCGGGCACGATGCCGGCCGCAGCACCGGCGTCGGGCGCCTCACCAGCTGCGGTGTACACATGCGCGGGCGTGCTCTTGCCGTCGATCACGATGGTGGCGCCGCACTTGCGGCACCGGATCTTGGCCAGACGGTCAGTAACTTTCTCGTCTGCAATCGAATACTTAGCTTGGCACGCAGGACAGGAAATCTTCACAATCAGCCTCGCGGATGCGCCTTCAGGACTTGGCTTCGGATCTAAGAGCGGATGCGGCAGGAGCAGATGCGCCTTCCGATCCCGGAGCGCTAGCCTAATCAATAGCTACGCTCCCGTTCAATTTTCGGTCTCGGCGGGAGCCGAGCGGGGCCCCTCTTTTATCATTCCTGGCGAAGATCGCTAGACCCCACGCAGGGTTCCGACCGCTTAGATGCAGGTTTAGTTGCTCGCCTTGGGTTGCCTTTGCAGCCGGAAAATTCCAGCTACAAAGGGTCGCTGTGACGCTTCATCATCAAGCACCCATGGCGAAGAGCGCCAGATCCAAGGCGTCGAGGCGTTCGGTAAGCTCCGGGTTTTGGCCGTCCTCGCGGATGGCGAGCATCAGCTCGCGCTTGGCGCCGCTCAGATCGCCCTCGGAAATCAAAGCGTCGGCGCGGTTCGCGTAGCGCTTGGCCGAGGCGGTGCGGCACAGCTCGTCCAGCGATTTTGCGCCCACACCCACATTGGCAACGCGTGGCACTTCGGTGCCGCCCAGCCGGAGCTGCCCTTTGGCCAGCGCCAAATCGTAACGCGGTCGTAGCTCGGGGTGAGAGAGCACCCGGTACGCTTCCGCGCCGCGCTGAAAGACCTGCCGCAATACCGCCGCCGTGTGAAAGTCGTAGTCCAGGTGCGCGTCGGGATGAAACGCGAGCGCGAACTCGTGGAAGGCCGCCTTCACCGCCGCGTCATCGGCGATCTCGAGCAAGCCGAGCAGCTCGTAGTAGCTCGAGTCGTCGAGCACGCTCGCCCATTCGTAGACTCGTTCGATGTCCGCTTGCTCGGCCAGCGACATGTTGCCTTCACTGGCTCACAGTTGCCGAGCGGCGTTGCGCTGCGTCATGCGCGCAATGTCGCCGGCTTCGGGCAGTGCGATCAGGCGCACTTGGGTGGCCGTGGCACGCCCAGTCGCGACTTCCTTGGCGCTCACGTTGAGCATGCCGTTGGTGTCGAGCGAGAAGCTGACCGCGATTTGCACCTCGCCGCGCGGCGCCGGGCCGAGGCTGCTCAGCTCCACTTCACCGAGCAGCGTATTTTGCGCAAACTGGCTAGATTCGCCCTGCGCGATGCGCACCGAGACCTTGGTCTGATTGTCGCGCGCAGTCACGAACACCCGCGTGCGCTCGCACGGGACTTGGGTGTTGCGCTCGATCACGGGATCGCAAAAGCCGTTCACGGTCTCGACGGCCAACGTGAGCGGGGTCACGTCGATCAGCAGCGGGGCAGGGGGCGCCGAGCGCGATACCGGGACGGGCTCGAACCCGCCGCCGTAGGCGGGCGGTGCGGAGCTCGGTTGCGGTGGCGCGTAGTTGGGTTGAGGCGGCGTGTAGCTCGGTTGTGGGGTTTGCAAGACGCCGAAGGGATTGCTGGCGAGCGTTCCGGCGCCGAGGGCCGCGCTTCGCTGCGGGCTGAACGGTGCGGGCATCGGCGCGGGTGGCGGCGCATATGCGGGGGGAACCGGTGCGGCAGGCATCGGGGCGGTGCGAGTTGCCGCGAGCGGCTGGGTGTTGCCCGCGAACGGGTTCACCGGCAGAGCAGGCCGCTGCGGGCTGGCCTGCGGGGCGCTCGGCTCGGGGGGCGCGCCCACGCGCGTGATCTCGTCGTCGGGCACCTCGGGCAGCGGCAGCGCGTCTTCGTCGTCGAAAATACCGGGCGAAGGCGGACTGTAGGCGGCGAGGCTGCGTGGCGCGGGCTGAATCGGGGCCGATTCGAGCTCCACGAAATCAGCATCCCCGAGGGTGAAGGCGACGCTCTCTTCGCGCGCGGGCGGCGGCGGCGCGGGCGTCGCGCCCGGTAGCTTGCCGAAGCGCTGCGCGATCTGATGCGGATCGAGGTTCGGCTTCACGGGCTCGGCGGGCGCTGGCGCGGGCGCGCCGACCAAGGGCAAACCAAGCTCGTCGTTCAGCGCCTCGCGAGCGCTGCGCGCCTCTTCGGAAGCGCTCACCATCGTCGGTCCACCGATCGCACGCTGGACGTCCGGGCCGAGGCCGGGGCCAGTCTTCACGCGTTGGCGTGGGCCGAGCCCGCCGAGCGTGCTGGGCGGTGCGTTGGACGGTGCTTTGCCGAGCGCGCCCAGCGTGGACTCATTGCTCGGGCCGGGCGGGCGGGAACCGGGCGCGATGCCCGGTGTCGTCGCCGTGTGCGGGCGCCCGAAGAACGGCTGCGTGCTCGGGATCGCGGGCGAGCTCTGAAAGCGCGGCCGCATCGGACCTGCGCCGGTGGGTTGAGTGCTGACCCGCTTGCGGCCGGCTTCGGCCGGGCTCGGCGCATCGCTGAAATTGGGCAGGGTTTGGCGCGACGCGGGGCTGGGCGCGGGCGGGATGGTGCCTTTGCGCTTCTCGGCGCCGCTCAGCGCGGCCGCCTGAATCGCGGCGCCAATCGCCACCACTTCGTCGGGGTTGATGTTGGCTTTGAGCGGCTTCTTGAAGAACTCTTCGACCCGGCGGCGCACCAGCGGAATGCGCGTCGAGCCGCCGACCAGCAGCACTTGGTCGAACTCGTTGGTCGACAGCCGCGCGATGCCCAGCGCCTCGCGGCACACGTCGAAGGTCCGGTCCACGATCGGCGTGACCAGGTGCTCGAGCTCCCCGCGCGTCATCGAGAACTGGAAATCGATGGCCTTGCCGCCCGGGGCGTGGCCGACCTCCGGCACGGTGATGCGCACCTCACTCTCGCTCGAAAGGCGATGCTTGAGGATCTCGGCTCCGGCGCGCAATCGCTCGAAGGTTTGCAGATCCGTGCGCGCATCGATGCGGTGCTGCGCGACGAGCAGCTCGGCCATGCGCTCGGCGATCGCCAAATCTACGTCGTCACCGCCGAGGAAGGTGTTGCCCGCGGTGGCCAAGACTTCGAACACGTTGTTCGATAGATCGAGCAAAGTGACGTCGAACGTGCCGCCGCCGAAGTCGTACACGGCCACGCGCTCGGAGCTGGCTCGGCCGTACCCGTAAGCGAGCGCGGCCGCGGTGGGCTCGTTCAGGATGCGCATCACCTCCAAGCCCGCGACGCGCCCGGCGACCTTGGTCGCTGCGCGCTGCAAGTCGTTGAAGTTCGCCGGCACCGTGATGACGGCGCGATCGATGCTGGTGCCGAGCGCGGCTTCGGCCACGGCTTTGGCCTTGCGAAGCACGAACGCGCTGATCTCGGGCAGGGTGTAGGTCTCGCCGCGCGCCACGACCAGCGACGCCTGGCCCGGACCCTCGCGCATCTCGAACGGGAAGCGAGAGCGGGCGCGGCGCACTTCTTCCGATTCCCAGCTGCGCCCGATCAGGCGCTTGATCGAGTAAATGGTGCTGGTTGCATCCACGATCCGGCGCTCTTTGGCGGGCCGCCCGACGAGCACGTTGCCGTTCGGATGAAAGGAGACGACCGACGGGATGAGCGTCTGCCCGGCTTCATCGGTCAGGGCGGAGGCCTGCCCGTCGCGCACGACGGAGACGACGGTGTTGGTCGTGCCGAGATCGATGCCAATGACGATAGACATGTCGGTTCAGCCAACGCCCGAAGGGGTAGAAGAAAGGCTCGAAAGGGCCCGGTCGTACCAAGCCTGAACGGTTCGCTCGAAGGGCCACATCCAGCCGTAGTCGGGACCAGTGAAGCGAGCCACGATGTGCTCGCGCAGGTGCTTCGAGCGGGCGGCCTCGATGCCGCACAGCTCGGCGGTGGCGCGGAGGGTCTCTTCGTACGCCTCCCACTCGATGCGCGCGCGGCCGTAGGCGAGGCCTAGCGGAAAGAACGGGATTAAGTACAAAAAGGTCATCAGCACGGAACCGTAGCGGCGGCGCTGGCGCAAGTGAACCCGCTCGTGCCGTAGCAAGATCACCCGATCCAGATCGCTCATTTGCTCCCACGTCGGAGGCACGTACAGAGTATTGCCAATCACCGTGTGGTAGCGAGTGAGATAGCTTCGCTGGCCGCCAAAAGTGATGACCTTGAGCGCCAGGTCGATCGCGCGTGACAGCCCATGGCCGTGCTTCGGCACGATACGAAACGTCGGGAACTCATCCCGAATCGTTTCGATGAAGCGACCCGTCAGCTCCAGCAAAGCCTGGCGATGCTAGCCTGGTTTCAGGTCCAGCGCCGAGTTTGCCGCGGTGGCAAAAGGGCGGCCGAGGGGCCGTCCGAGCTCAGTTCCCGCCTCAACGGAAGCGGGTTGATCGCTGCGCCCTCAGCGTCCGAGCACGTCCCCGTCTTTGAGCGCGCGGCCGTGGGTCAAATCAATTGCGGACAATTCCTTGCGACCCTCGAGCTGCGCGCGGACCAGCTCGAACGAGCCGTCGACGGTGCTGACCATGACTTGTTTACCTTGTACGCGCACCAAGCCCGGCTCGCCGAACGAAGGCCACGGGCTGGTTCTCGCCTGAGCGACCTTCAGCGGCTTGCCGTTGAGCAGCGTGTGCGCGCCCGGCCGCGGCGAGAGCGCGCGCACGAGGTTCACGAGATCACGCGCGCCCTTCGAGAAGTTGAGCGCGCCGTCCGCGCGCTCGAGGGGCGGGGCGTGCGTCGAGTGCTCATGCTCTTGCGGCGTTGCTTCGAGCTCACCGTCGACTGCCGGCCGCAGCGACTCGCGCACCAACTGGGCCGCGGTGCTCGCGAGCTGCTCGGCGAGCTCACCGGCGGTCTCTTCCGGACCGATCGCCACGCTCAACCGCGCGTAGACGGGGCCGGTGTCTAACCCTTCGTCCATCTGCATCAGGCACACGCCGCTCTCGGTGTCACCGTGGGCGATCGCCCAATTGATGGGCGCAGCCCCACGCCAGCGTGGGAGCAAGGAGGCGTGCAGGTTCATGCAGCCGCGGCGCGGCGCGGCCAGTACGGCTGGCGGCAGGATTCGACCATAGGCCATCACTAGGGCCACATCGGGTGTGCGCACGCTCAGCCACTCGTCTAGGTTCCCGGTCTTCACCTTCACGGGTTGATGGACCTCGAGCCCGAGCTCGAGCGCGGCGAGCTTCACGGCGGGCGGCTGAAGGTTCAAACCGCGGCCGGCAGGCCGATCCGGCTGGCACACGACCCCTACGATTTCAGCCACTTCCGCGAGCGCACGCAGGGCAGGGACGGCGATGGCGGGGGTTCCGAAGAAGACGGCTCTCACAGCTCGCGTATAGCAAATGCCGCACAGCGGCGCTCTCTCAACCCGTCCCGTGCCCGTGCCCCAAAAAAAGCGCGCAGTGCGGCCCACGACCGTTGCGCACTGGCGCACGCGAGCGGCTTCGAGGCGACCCCAAAAAAAGCACAGAGAGAGAAGGTCGGGACGGGCACGGGCACGGGCACGGGCACGGGCGAGAGGCGCATAGCGCCAAGGTAGGCATTAGCAATCCCCTAGCGCGTTCCGTACATGTGGTTAGGTTCGACAGCTGTAGCGAGACGGCGCCGTACCGAACGTGACCCGAGGCCACCAGGAACGGTGGAAAATAGAGGGTGCGTTTGGCCCGTCGCGAGTGACAAGATGAGGTCTGAACCATGAGTGAAAAGAAAAAGCCGTCGCCGCCTCCGCAGCCTCCGCCTCCGACCGAAGAAGAGATCAAGTTCGGGGACGAGCTAGCGGTTTTGCCGATCCGGAACGCCGTCCTTTTCCCGGGTGCCGTGGCGCCCTTTGACGTTGGGCGCGAAAAGTCCGTGGCGCTCGTCGAAGACGTGCACAACCTTTCTACGCCGGTGATCGCGATCTTCGCGCAGCGGGACCCCGCGACCGACGATCCGAACGCCGATGACTTGTACCCAGTGGGCTGCGCCGCGCGCGTGCTCAAGGCGCTCAAGCACAGCTCGGGTAACTACTCGTTGATTTTGCAGGGGCTCACCCGCATTCGTTTGGATGCCGTGACTCAGACCGCGCCGTTCCTGCGCGCCAAGGTCACGCGCGTCGAAACGCCCGCGACCGAGGACGTGGAGGCCGAGGCGCTGGCCATGAGCCTGCGTGACGTCGCCAAGCAAGTCATTCAGCTGATGCCAGAGCTGCCGCGCGAAGCCGGCTCGCTCATCGACTCGATTCAGGCTCCCGGGGCCTTGGCGGACTTGGTTGCCGCCAACCTGGACGCCCCCGTCGAGGAGAAAGCCCAGCTGATCGAGACGGTCGAGGTCAAGGAGCGCATCCGCAAGGTGCTGCGCTTGCTCACCCGTCAACTCGAGATCTTGAAGATGCGCGAGCGCATCAACTCCCAGATCAAAGAGGAGATGGGTAAGAACCAGCGTGAGTACGTGCTCCGCCAACAGCTCAAAGCCATCAAGGAAGAGCTGGGGGAGGATGACGGCGACCAAGGCGATCTCGACGGGCTGGAAGAGCGCGTCGCGAAAGCCAACCTGCCGAACGAGGCCGACAGCGTCGCCAAGAAGCAGCTGAAGCGCCTGCGCTCGATGCAGGTGGGCTCGGCCGAGTACACCGTGGTGCGCACGTACCTGGATTGGATCTTGGATCTGCCCTGGTCCAACCAGACCGACGACAACATGGACATCGCCGAAGTGCGGCGCGTGTTGGACGAGGACCATTACGGCCTCGAGAAGGTCAAGAAGCGCATCGTCGAGTACCTAGCCGTCCGTAAGCTGAAGAAGGACAAAAAGGGCCCGATCCTGTGCTTGCTCGGCCCGCCCGGCGTCGGTAAGACGTCGCTCGGTAAGAGCATTGCGCGCGCGCTCGGACGAAAGTTCGTGCGTGTGTCGCTCGGCGGTGTGCACGACGAAGCGGCCATCCGCGGTCACCGGCGTACGTACGTCGGCGCTCTGCCGGGTCAAATCATCCAAGGCATGAAGAAGTCGGGGACCATCAACCCGGTGTTCATGATGGATGAGGTCGACAAAATCGGACACGACTTCCGTGGCGACCCGAGCGCTGCTTTGCTCGAGGTGCTGGACCCAGAGCAGAACAACACGTTCGCCGATCACTACCTGGAGATCCCGTACGATCTCTCGAGCGTGATGTTCGTGGCCACGGCCAACGTCGCCGATCCCATCCCGCCGCCCCTCCGCGACCGCATGGAAATCCTGGAGATCCCAGGCTACACGCGGCGTGAAAAGCTGGCCATCGCGCGCCAACACTTGATCCCGAAGCAGCTCGAGGAGCACGGGCTCAAGCCAGAGCAGCTCACCATCACGGATGAAGCCGTAGAGGAGCTGATCGAGCACTACACCCGTGAAGCCGGCGTTCGCTCACTCGAGCGCACGGTGGCGAGCGTGATCCGCGGCGTCGCGGTGAAGGTGGCCGAAGGCGACCTCACCCCGCGCACCATCAAGAACGAAGAGGATCTGCGTGAGTTCTTGGGCGCGATCAAGTTCACAAGTGAAGTGGCCGAGCGCACTGAAGAGACCGGCGTAGCAACGGGTCTGGCGTGGACCAGCGTGGGCGGTGAGATCCTGTTCATCGAGGCAACGCGCATGTTCGGTTCGGGCAAGATGCAGCTGACCGGTCAGCTCGGTGACGTCATGAAGGAGAGTGCTCACGCAGCCTTGAGCTACGTGCGCACGAACGCCGAGAAATACGGCATCCCGAAGGACTTCCTCGAGAAGAGCGACGTGCACATCCACATTCCGGCGGGCGGCATGCCGAAAGACGGCCCCTCCGCAGGCATCACGATGTTTACGGCCATCGTCTCCCTGCTCACTGGAATTCGCATTCGCCACGACGTGGCGATGACGGGTGAGATCTCGCTGCGAGGCCGGGTGCTCCCGATCGGCGGCTTGAAGGAGAAGACCTTGGCGGCGCACCGCGCGGGCATCAAGCGTGTCTTGGTCCCCGAGCGCAACAAGGCCGACTTGGACGAGGTGCCCAAGGAGGTGCGTGACGAGCTCGAGTTCGTGTTCGTGCACAAGTTGGACGAGGTCCTGGAAGCGGCGCTGGAGCGCATGCCCCAGCCTTCCCAGGCGTACCTGGATGAGGTCGCCAAGAAGGAAGCCTCGCCGCAACCGTCGACGAACTGAGCGCCGAGCGCGCCGAGCGCGCCGAACGCGCCGAACGCGCCGAACGCCACTGACGGCTGGCGGCTGAGCTAGCGACGTGAAAACGCCCGGGAGCCTCGCGGTTCTCGGGCGTTTTTGCGTTTGTTTATCGACGGCGCAACACCCGTCGAGTCGTGCTAGTTTTTGACACGTCGTGGATGCCGCTGGTTCCAAGAACGGCCCGAGGGGTCGGTTGCTGCGCCTGAAGCTCGGGTTTCGAGTGCTGTTGCTCAGCCCGGGTAGCATCACCATTGGTCGCAAGCAGAGCTGTGATCTGGTGCTGGACGACCCGCAAGCTTCGCGCGTGCACGCCCGGGTCATCGTGGGCGAGCAGAGCGCTGCCATTCAGGACATGAGCAGCGGCAACGGTGTGATGGTCAACGGCAAGCGCATCCAAGGCTTGCAGCGGCTGGACGTGGGAGACCGCATTCAGATCGGGAGTCACACCATCGAGGTGCTCGATCAGCGGGACGTCACGAGCACCAGCTCGCACGAGGCCGACCCGACGATGGTCGGCGTCCGCGTGA
>JBEQTH010000114.1:0-6316 GCA_040348785.1 Myxococcales bacterium
TCGTCGGTGCGGTAGTAGCCGCGGATCGTCAGTTGGCGATCGACCAGCACTAGGTGCGAGCCGTGGATGATGCCGCCGTTTTCGGCGCCGGGATCGGCTTTGCCGTCGAGGGCCAGCTTGAAGCCGTCGACGACGGTGCGTTTGACGGTGTCGAGGTCGCCGGTCAGGAATGACCAGGTGCGCAAGTCTGCCCCGTACTGTTTGGCGTAGGCGAGCAGCACCGGAGGGGTGTCGTTGTCGGGGTCGACACTGAAGCTAACGAGCGTCGGGGGCTGCGGGCCGCTTTGCGCGGCGATCTGGAGGGCGCGCAGGCGTCGGGTGATCCGGGGGCAGATGGTGGGGCAGCGGGTGAAGAAGAAGGCGGCGACCCAGACTTTGCCGCGCAGGTTTTCGGCGCTGAGCGCTTCACCCTGCTGGTTGACGAGCGCGAACGGACCGACGTGGCCCAGCTCGGGGAGCGGCTTTTGGCGGCAGCCGACCAGCGCGAGCACGGCAATGAGGGTGCTCAAGATCAGGCTTCGAGCCTCTATCCTCATGGTCTGCATGGCGCGCTTCTATACCGTGCTGGGGCGGACAATCGACGGCGGGCGCAAAGTTTGTGGAATACGGCCGTTTCTTTCATTATTTTGGGCGGTTACCCTATTGCCACTCACCCGCGACGAGGGCACCCCGCGGCGCGGGAAGCTTGCATGCGAAACAGAAACGGGTGTAGGGACACGCCTCACAAGGGCGCACTATCCAGGAGCAGCCCGGAAAGAGGACACCATGCGTTGGTTCCGAAAAATGCTGAATCGCCTCCGTTTCCCCCTCCCCGCCGCGATGTTCGGCTGATGCTTCCGTCCCGCCCTGTCGCGGGACGACACCACCCGGTCGACGCTTCCGCCCATCGCGTTGAGCTCGGCCACCACACTGAGGCACCGCGAGCCGTTTCTCTGGCTCGCGGCGTCGCCTCGCCACGCTGGTGCTAGATTGGGCCCGTGTCGCGCCGTGTCTCGCTGCCCGTGAATTCCGCCAAGCGCCCGCGCTCCACGATCGAAGCCGTGCGCGCACGGCTCGGCGGTCGCGCGCGTACGGATCTACAGGCGGGTCGCGTGGTGTGCTTCTTGGATACCGGCGCAACCGGCGTCGTCCTCTTCGGGCAGGGTACCGAGGTGCACGTGTTCTCGAACGCAGGCTGGGTGCGTCGCACCACCGCGGACGCTCTCACCCAAGTGGATGATCCTGCCGCGGATCTGCACGCCGTGGCCAATGACGTGCGCGTGTTCGCTGCCCTCGAAGAGGGTCACCGCGTCCGCTTTCAAGATCTGGGCGGCATGGCCCAAGGCACGCTGATCGAGAAGTGCCGCTACGGCGCAGTCGTCCGTCGCGACGACGAGACGGTGATGGGCGTCGGCTTCCGTCGCATCTGGCCCTTGGCCAATCCCAACGACACGCCTAGCTGAGCGAGCCACGAAAGCGCCGTGGCTGATTCTGATCGAGAGCGCGCGCTGCGGGTCGGCTTGTGCGCGAGCTGCGAGCACGCGCGCCTGATCCGCTCAGCAAAAGGCAGCGAATTTTGGCTGTGCGAGCAGAGCCAGCGCGACGCGCGCTTCAGTAAATATCCGGCTTTGCCTGTGCGCGGGTGCGTCGGCTACAGCTTCACTGACTCCCCTGCTCGCTAAACGACGCCGCGCAATACGAAACCTACGCGCCACATTTGTCTCGGAATAGGCAATCACCACTGAGCGAAAGCGAACACACGTGAGTGCAGCAAGTCTTTGTCTTTCTGCTCATGATGCTCTCGCGCTTTCGAGTTGCTCTAGCCTCCCGCTCGCATTCGGTTGTGCCCACGCGGTGTACGACGCACAGCCGGATGGCACTGAATTCGACAACTCGGTCACCGATGAACCGGTGACTTCTCACGCGGGCGCCTCGAACATGGTCGTCAGCCGAGCGGGTGCGGGAAACAGCGCGGGCGCCGTGGGCGATCTCGGCTCGGGCGGAGAAAGCGAAGAATCAGGCGGAGCGACAGGCGGCGCCGGAGCGCCGAGCGGCGCGGGAAAACAAAACCGGCGCTCAGAGCGGCTGGTGCGGCCTCGCCGACGCTTACGCCCGGGTATGGGATACGCCTGGGGTGACGCTTGGGATCTCGTCGGTCCGTGCTGAAACAATGAGCGGCGGTGCTAGCCTGAGGGCATGGGGAAAAGAACCCGGCGCCACTCAACACTGGCATTGGTCACGCTCTCAGCGGCGCTCGCCTGTGGCGGGCGCTCATTGGTCGATGGAGCTGGCTCGGCGGGCACGAGCAACGTTGCTGGAGCCGTAGGCTCGTTTGCCGGAGCGGCGAGCTCGGGCGCTGGCGCGCCGAGTAGCGGCGGCGCATCCGTCAGCGCTGGCGCGCCCAATAGCACTGGCGGCAGCGACGATACCGATTGCGTTTATGACGAGGACTGCACGGTGCTGGCCAAGGGGTGCTGCGGTGCGTTCGAACCGGTAGATGCGTCGCAGCTCGTGGCCGTGAGCAGCGCGCATGCCTCGGAGTACCAAAAAACCCAGTGCCCCACGATCCTCCCGTGCCTCGCAGAACCTCCGGGAACGGAATACGACGAGACAGGGAAGTATTTCCGAGCCATCTGCTTTCACCCACCGAACCAGCCCGGTCAATGTCAGCTCCTCGACGTGCGCGGCACGCCGTACACTCGCTGTGAGATCACCTCCGAGTGCGTGCTGCGCGAAGGCGTGGAGTGTTGCCCTGGCTGTGACGGCCACGGCTGGGTGCCGGTCAAAGCGACCATCAGCTTCTGCAGCGTCAGCACGCCGTGCGACCCCTGCGCTTCAGCTCCGCCCCCGGGATTGGAGACGAGCTGCCAGGCCGGAACGTGTCGCTTTGCGCCGCCCAAGCGTTGAATTATTTCGTGGGAATGTCGTCGCGCCCCGGGCGTTGCTTCAACAGAGACCGAAATCTGGCGTGAAGCGTTCACCCGAGGAGGCAACATGAGGATTCAAATCAACCACGACGATCACATTCGCCCCAGCGCCGCTCGCACTGACGAAATCGAGGCGACCGTGCGCAGCGCCCTGGACCGTTTTGGCGACAGCATCACGTGGGTTCAGGTTCACCTTAGCGACGAAAATGGCCCGCGCTTCGCGGCCGACGACAAACGCTGCATGATCGAAGCCCGCGTCGCCCACCGCGAGCCCATCGCCGTGAGCCACCGCGCCACGAACGTCCATCAAGCCGTGTCCGGCGCCGCCGGCAAGCTCCGGCGCTCCATCGATCAAGCACTAGATCGGCAGCGCAGCCACTGACCCGAAGCGGCGTTCCCCGGAGAGGAAGACCCCAAAAATCTTCCTCTCCCCTGCTGGCGGGTTTGCGACTTGGCGGTGAAATCCCCAAGTCGCGTCAGCCGCAGCGGCAAGCGACTCAGACGGCAATCCCGGGCGGGGGGAACCCGAGGCACATCTCTTTCACCTGGGCCGCGACGCTCTCGATGAGCTTCGCGTCGTCGGCCGCGGACACCACCTGATTCATGAAATCAGCCAATTTCAGCATCTCGTCCTTACCCATGCCGCGGGAGGTGATGCTCGGCGTGCCGATGCGGAAACCGGACGGGTCGAAGGGCTTACGCGGGTCGAAGGGGATCGAATTGTAGTTGCCGACGATGCCTGCGCGGTCGAGCGCCTGAGCCGCGACCTTGCCGGTGATGTTCTTGTTTCGGAGATCGATCAAGATCAGATGGTTGTCCGTGCCACCCGTCACGAGCGAGAAGCCCTTGCTGAGCAAACCTTCAGCGAGCACCTTGGCGTTCGCAACGACGGCATGCGCGTAGGCTTTGAACTCCGGAGTGGCTGCTTCCTTCGCGGCCACGGCGATGCCGGCCGTCGTGTGGTTGTGCGGCCCGCCCTGGAGCCCGGGGAACACGGCGCGATCGATGTCTTTCGCGAATTCCTTCTTACACATCACGATGCCGCCGCGCGGCCCGCGCAGCGTCTTGTGCGTGGTGCTGGTCACCACGTCCGCGTACGGCACGGGCGAAGGGTGCGCGCCGCCCACGACCAAGCCCGAGATGTGCGCGATGTCGGCGGCCAGCTTGGCGCCTACTTCGTCGGCAATTTCCCGGAATTTCGCGAAATCCAACTGCCGCGGATAGGCGGTGGTCCCGGCCCAGATCAGCTTCGGCTTGTGCTCGAGCGCCAAGCGCCGCACCTCGGCAAAGTCGATGCGCTGGTCCTTCTCGCTAACGTTGTAAGCGACGCTCTTGAAGTACTTGCCCGTGATGCTGACGGCCGAGCCGTGCGTCAGGTGGCCACCGGAGGGCAAGCCGAGACCCATGATCGTGTCGTGCGGCTGGCAGAACGCCAAGTACACCGCGAGATTGGCCGGGCTGCCGCTGTACGGCTGCACGTTCACGTGATCGACACCGAACAGATCCTTCAAGCGCGAGACCGCGAGCTCCTCGACTTGGTCGATGATCTGCTGGCCCTCGTAGTAGCGCTTGCCCGCGTAACCCTCGGAGTACTTGTTGGTCAGGATCGAGCCGGTTGCCTCGAGCACTGCGCGCGATACGTAGTTCTCACTCGGGATGAGGCGCAGCTTGACGGTTTCCCGAACCTCTTCTTCGCGAATTAAGCGAGCGATGTCAGGGTCACGTTCAGCTAAAGAAGGATCACGGGGCGTTGCAGGGTTCGGCATGGGGCGCAGCCTACCGCCACGTTCCGGCCCGCGCCACAGCCTTGCAAAGCCAAGTAATTGTTCATTATTTATTAGTTCCAAAGAGATTGAAACAAGTACCATCGCATTGTCTCGACGCTCACCCACGACTGGTTAAACTGCGCCGCGTGCGATGGCAAAACCGAGCCAAGCGAAAACCCCGACCGACCCTGATGGGCGGGAGGGCTCGGAGCGTCGTGTTGCGAGCATGCCCGGTGCAGCTCGCCCGGAATCCGATCCGGTATTTCTTGCCGACGCTGTGAGTGAGCTGAGCTCCGAACGCCCCGCCGACCCCGTGCCACCAGCTGCTCCCAAAACCGATCCAGACCTCGTGCGTGACCACGAGATCCTGCCTGCGCCACCGGTCGAGCCGGATAGCGCACCGCCCAGCATTCCATCCGCTGCCAGCGTTACGGCCGAGGATCAGGCAAAACCGCAAGGCTCGATTCCAGTCTTACCGGGCCACGTGATCGCCAACCGCTACGAGGTGCTGGGCATCTTGGGCGAAGGCGGCATGGGCATCGTGTACCGCTGCCGGGATCAGTCGAATGGGCAGTTCGTCGCCATCAAGCGCGTGATTCCACCCTCGGGCAACCTGCAGGGTGAGTACGTGATGTGGTTTTACAAGGAGGCGCGCGCGCTCGCCGCCTTGGCCCACCCGAACATCGTGCAAGCGCGCGACTTCGGCCAGCTGCGCGACGGCTCGCCGTTTTTGGCGATGGAGCTCGTGTCCGGCGTGTCGCTGCACGAGCTCGTGCACACGCGCCTGACTTTTCCCCTGATCTGGACCATCGTCGATCAGATCCTGTCTGCGCTGGCTCACGCTCACGCGCGCGGCATCATCCACGGCGATCTCAAGCCGTCGAACGTGCTGGTCGAGAGCATCGACGACCAACCGCCGCAGATCCACGTCTTGGATTTCGGGCTCGCCTGGCTTCGCCAAGACGCGCTGGATCAGCGCCTCGACGGCAACAAACCGATGGAATTTGCGCCCCACGCGGGCGCCGGCACGCCGGGCTACATGGCTCCCGAGCAGATCCAGCACGAGATGCACCACGTGTGCGGTGCGACCGATCTGTATTCGCTCGGTTGCATTTTGTATCGGCTGTTCGCGGGGCGCGCGCCGTTTTCGGGTGAGTCGAAGGAGCTGCTTCGCGTGCATGCCTTCGAGCAGCCGCCCGCGCTCAAGCCGGTGATCGACGCCCCCGAAGGCACGACCGCGTTCATCACCCGCTTGCTCGCCAAGCGCCCCTGGGATCGCTGGGAGTTCGCGGCCGAATGCCGGGCGGAGTGGGGCAAGTGGCGGCCCAAGGCCGAGCCGTCGGAGTATCGGCTGCCGGTCGATTTGCGTTCTTCCACGGCCAAGACAGCTGCGCCCACGCGCCGCACCGGTGCGCGCGGTCCGAATCCCGATCTCTCCCCTGCTCCCGAGCGCGCGCCGGGCTTGCTCAGCATTCGTCCGAGCCCGCTCGTAGGTCGCGAAGACGTGCGCAACACGCTGCGCGAAGTGTGTGACGACGTGATCGACGGCGTGGGCCCGCCGCACCGCTTGGTGATGCTGGTCGGCCCCGCCGGCTGCGGCAAGAGCCGCATCGCCGAGTGGCTGAGCGAAGTCGTGCACGAAGA
>JBEQTH010000124.1:0-6338 GCA_040348785.1 Myxococcales bacterium
GACCTGGTTATCGACGCGGACTGGCAGCTGCTGGCTTCGGCCGTTTCGAACTTGATTCAGAATGCGTTCAAGTTCACCCGTCCCGGGGGGCGTGTCTCACTCGAAGCGCGGGTGAGCGGGGATCGCGTCTTGATCGAAGTGTGTGACGAATGTGGTGGGCTACCCGGCGGCGAATCAGAACGCTTATTTCGCCCGCTGGCCATGGACGGCTCGGTGCGCTCGGGCGCGGGGCTGGGTCTTTCCATAGCGCGTAGCGCCACCCAGGCGAACAACGGTGAGATTCACGTGCGCGATATCCCAGGTACGGGCTGCGTGTTCACTATCGAACTGCATCGGCGACCCGAAACCAGCTCTTCGGCGATTGCCGTGTGAGCGGAGCCGCGAAGATCCAAAAGCGGGAGCCGAAGCGAGCGTCCGGTGGCGACAATGGCCAGTTGACGGAAGGGGCCTGCAGCGCGCACGCTCTGGGCAATGGGCTTGGTCGCAGACTCCATATTACCTGAATCGTCATATCGGCGAACCGTCCTGATCGTCGATGATCACGTGGACTCGGCCGACATCATCGCTCACGTGCTGGAGGTGCATGGCCACGAGGCGCAGGTCGCGTACGAACCCCTCAGCGCGCTCGCCCTGGTGAGGGAATTTCGACCCCAGGTCGCGATCCTCGACGTCAATCTGCCCACTATGGACGGCTACGAGCTGGGGGCCGCCCTGCGCGTGGAGCTGCCCGAGTGTCGGTTCATCGCGCTGACCGGCGACACCTCGGGCCTGAATTGCCTGCGCAGCCAATGGGCAGGCTTCCACGGCTTCTTGACCAAACCCGTGGCCCTCGATGAGCTTTTGTCGGCAGTGTCCGACTCACGTCCGAGTGGCACGTTCACCCGGAGTGCCCCCGTTGATGCGCTGTTGCGCGAGCGGGTAACGCGCAGGCAACGCGAGCGGAACCGCATCCACCTGGATGAATCGCGTGAAGTGGTGCGTTACTGGACGACCAGCTTGGTGTGCACGGAGGCGGAGTTGCGCGAAGCAGTCCACGCCGTCGGCGCCAACGCAGAAGACGTGCGCCGGTACCTCAGGAGGTAGCGGTTGGGGTTGGGGCGGTAGCAGCCGGCGGTCTCGAGCTGAGCGCGATGCGATTGCGCCCCGCGTGCTTGGATTCGTACATTGCGGCGTCGGCTGCTTCCACGAGCGAGCGCGGTGTCGACGTCTCCGCGGTGAAGTCGGCCACACCGAATGATGCGGTGATGCCGATCAATGCGCCGGACTCGAAACGCTGTTCGATGCGCCGACGCAGGCGTTCCGCGAAATGCATGGCGTCTTCGGCGGTCGTCTCGCGCAGCAAAACGCAAAACTCTTCTCCGCCATAGCGGTAAGCGGTATCGGTGGTTCGCGCACTGCCGGCGATCACTTCGGCGACTGCCTGCAGCGCCGTATCGGCTTTCGGGTGCCCGTGTGAGTCGTTGAATGCCTTGAAGTGATCCACGTCGAGCATCACGAAGGCCAAAGGCCGACCGTAGCGCGCGCAACGCTTGCATTCTGCGTCCATGTCCTCTTCGAGCCGGCGCCGATTCAGTAGCCGCGTCAATGCATCCACCTGGCTTCGCTCTTCGATGACTTCGTGCAGACGGGCAGACTCGATGGCGGTGGCCGCGTGAGTCGCCAGCATTTCTACGATCTCCAGGACGTCTTTGGTCACCACTCGCGCTTCCGAATGGCGCGCCTCGAGCACGCCCACGACCCGCGCACCGACGATGAGCGGGATCGCGATGGCGCGAACTTGCGCGTCGTTGTCGCTCCCGAATCGGATTTGACCTGCGGAGCCCTCGAACATGGTGCGTCCAGACTTGGCAGCACGTCCGGCGAGCCCCTGCCCCACTTCCATCGCTGCGTCGGCAGCCGTGCCTGGTTCGGGGGCGCGCTCCTGGCCGTCGACGAGACGCCGTTGTTCGTCGTCCATGAGCCAAACCACCACTTTTTCGTAGCCGCCGATGGCGGCCGTGGCCGTCGCACCGAACCCATCACGTAAGCGAGGTTCAGGCTTTCTGAAAACTCGCGACTCGCGTCGAGAATCCGGTGCAGACGAATCGAGTGCTCACTGAGCGCTTCGTCCCGTAACGCTGCCGACTCCCTCGCGCTCACCAGGGCCCGCACCACTTCGTTCAGGCCCTCCGCAAGCTCCGCCAGCTCGCGCGGCGCGGTGCGGTCCACGGTCGCCTCGAACTGCCCGTCCCGAATGCGGCGAATGTGATGCAACAGCGCAGCAACCGGCGTTACGATCGCGTTGCGCAGCGCATGATGTTGTCGCATCACCAGCAAAAGTACGGCTGCGAATACGACCAGCTCGACGATCACCCTGCCGGCCACCAGCCGTTGTTCACGGTGGGATAGCATGTCGGTGTGAAGCGCGAGCGCCTCGGCGAATGCCGTCTGCTGGATTCGGTAAGCGAGAAACAGCGGTTTACCCCGCGTCGTCGGTGGCAGCTCGTCGGTGGAGCGAGCGCGAGCGGCGGGCTTCGCCCAGTCGGCTCGCCAGCGTTCCTCGGCTAGGCGAGTATCGACCATCGCCGTCGCGAGCGTGGGGACCGCGCCCGCGTTGGCCGTCAAGGACTCGTTGGCTCGAGCGAGTCGCACTTCGGCGCGTTCGTATGCCTGCCGAGAGCGCGGGTCCTGCGTCGCAAGGTAGTCGCGTACGGCGTTGTCTTCGTCGAACATCGCGGCGGAGGAAGCGGCCTCGGCCTTCTCGGCCTGCCGGCTTCGCTCCAACTCCGGCGTCAGCCAGGCCCAGCCGACTCCGTAAGCCAAGGCGGTCACGACGAACGCCGCGGCAACCAGAGCGGCCAGCAAAAGGAAGGCTCCGCTGAGCTGTTCGGCCAGCGTACGATGTCGATTCAGCAAACTCACACAATGCCTACGGCCATCGAGACGAAAGACTTAGCCGTGGCCTTAATGCATGCTGTCCCGATAACGCAGCGTCGAGGCGCAAATGCACCGCGTTGACGAGGCCATTCGAAGTCCAGAACACCCCAAGCTTCTTCAAATTCGATATTTCGATACCGATCTTCGTCTCGCTAGGGTATTTCGAGTGCTCGAACGAGGCGAGTTTGGATGGCGGGGGGGGGTCCGCAGGTACCTGGAAGGCTGGCTCGCGCGTCGAGAGCCAAGCTTAATTAGCTGCTGCGGCGAGACGTACTACTTGGAGATGGGTAACGAAAGCGGTGACCGCGCGAGTCGCGCAATGGGCCTTGCCCTCGTCGACTGCGAAACGCGGTGACCGACTTTGCTCGCTTCTTCGAACACGCGCTGGACCTGCACGGCATCGCCGGTGTGAACGGCCGCTTCAGGCGCATCAACCCCGCGTGGCAGCTCACGCTCGGCTGGACGAGCGACGAGCTAACTGGGGCGCCTTGGCTCGACTTCGTGCATCCCGAAGATAGGCAGCTCACCATCGACGCCGGCAGCCGGCTGTTCGATGGCACATCCATCGTCTATTTCGAGAACCGGTACCGATGCAAGGACTCGAGCTATCGCTGGCTGCAGTGGCACGCGGAGGTGTTCGAGGGCGAGGCCTATTGCACGGGGCGCGACGTGACCCAAGAGCACCTGCAGAAAGATGCCCGCAATCAGCGTTACGTCGAGGACTTGGCAGAAGCGTTGCCCCTGATCGTGTGGACGGCGCGCCCCGACGGTCAGCTCGACTACTACAACCGAAGTTGGTTCGCCTACACCGGGATGACGATCGAAGAGACGCGAGGCTGGGGCTGGACGCCTATCTTGCACCCTGAAGACCGTCAAACCTGCGTCGAGCGCTGGACCGAGGCCTACCGGACCGGCAAGCCATACGACGTCGAAGTGCGGCTCAAGCGTGCCAGCGACGGAATCTATCGCTGGCACCTGGGGCGTGCACTGCCCGTGCGCGACGCCAGCGGCTCCATCGTCAAGTGGTTCGGCACCTGCACGGACATCGACGACCAGCGCCGCGCTCAGGAGGCGTTGCGCGAGACACAACAGGAACTGGAAATTCGCGTACGAGTCCGCACCGCGGAGTTGGCCACTTCCAACGAGCAAAAGACGTCCCTACTGCAGGAGGTCCATCACCGAGTCAAAAACAACCTGCAGATGATCTCGAGCCTCGTCAGCCTACAAGCCAGGCAGGCCCAATGTTCGGAAGCACGTGAAAACTTGTTGGACATCCAAGGGCGCGTGCACTCGATCGCGCTGCTCCATGAGTGCCTCTACCAAGCGTCGGATTTGGGCAGCGTGGATATGCATGACTACGTGAGCCGATTGAGCGCCGTGATCGAACGTTCCTATGCCGGGCCCACGCCGGGGGCACACATCGCCGTCGTGAGCGATCCGCTTCGCCTGCCGTTGGACACGGCGGTGCCGTGCGGGCTGATCGTGAACGAGCTGGTGACCAATGCGCTGAAGCACGCTTTTCACGACGCCACGCCCAAAGTAGGGCAGGAGATCCAGATCGAGATGCGACGGTTGAGCTCGGATATCTGTATTGTGGTCGCGGACAACGGGGTTGGCTTTGCAGACACTCTCGACCCCGCCCGCGAGCAAACGATGGGGCTCACGTTGGTGCGTGACCTCGGCCGTCAGCTTCGAGGCCGCGTGGAATTCGCCAGTTCGAACGGGGCGCGCTGCACGGTGACATTTCCCAGCGCTGGAAGAGCAGGAGTCGACGGATGAGCCAACCCTGCATCTTGATCGTCGAAGACGAGGCGGTCATCGCCCGGGACATTCAAGCGACGCTGGTTCAGCTCGGGTATCTAGTGCCGCCTCCGGTGGCATCCTGCGAAGAGGCGCTGGAAGCGGTGCTCAAGCATCGACCCGATTTGATCTTGATGGATATTCGCATCCAAGGAGACGTCGACGGGATCGAGACCGGCGCGCGTATCCGGGACGCGTACGGAACGCCGCTCGTCTATTTGACGTCCTATTCCGATGCAACGACGATGGCCACGGCGAAAGCCGGTGGCGCCGCCGGCTACCTACTCAAGCCATTTCGCAAGCACGACCTCGAAGCGGTCGTATCGCTCGCGCTGCAGAAGCGCTCTTACCCAGCCGGGATTGGCCGCTAAAGGTTGCCACCGGGCGGAGCAGCACTAGGGCAGCGCAAGTGAGATGAGGTGAAGTATTTTGCCGTCGCGCTGCACTAGTAGCCTGCGAAGCAGGCGTGGGGTTCCGGGGCGAAAGCCCCGGCGAGACAGCCTAGTGCACCGCATGCCGCGAAGCGGCCAATCGCGAAGCGATTGTTGACGGAACATCACATGCGGTGCACTAGGGCGCTGGGACCGGCCAATTCGATGCGGATTGGGCCCGTAAGTAGCGCTGGACGAAGGCGCGCAGGTTACTGGCCTCGAATGGCTTTTCGATGTGCTCGACGGGAGTCACTGCCAAAAAATCCCGCGCCTTGGGAGTGAAGGCTCCACCCGTGAGAAACACCAAGCGTTCCTGCTGTCCCGGCGCCACTCGGGCTAGCTCTAAGTAGAGATCCATCCCCGTCATGTCGGGCATCATCAAATCACAGAGGATGAGATCGAAAGTATCGCCATTCGAGCACATGGCGAGCGCATCGCTAGCCACCTGTGTAACGACGATGTCATGCTCCTTGGACAAGATCCGCGCGACCGCGCGTAGGATCAGCTCCTCGTCGTCTACGACCAGGATTCTGCCACGGCGAAGGTTCGTTGGCGCCTCGCGCGGCGCTTGAGGCGCTTGGCTCCCGAGCCTGCCAGCGATCGGCAAGGCGACGCGAAAGGTCGTGCCTTTTCCCACCTCGCTTCGAACGCTCAGCTCACCACCCATGTCGGTCACCAGGCGTTGACAGATGGCCAAGCCGAGCCCGCTCCCGACGCCCACCGCCTTGGTCGTAAAGAAGGGATCGAATATCCGACCGATGATCGACGCCGGAATGCCGGCCCCAGTGTCGCTCACTTCCACGATGACTCGGTCGCCCGCCGCTCGCGTACTGATGCATACCTGGTTCTGCTCCGCGCTTCCCTCGGGCAGCGCCTGCGCGGAGTTGACGAGCAGATTGAGAAACACTTGTACGAGACGCGCCTCGTTCACCTCGACGGCGGGCACCGGGCCGTAGTCTTTGACCAGACGCGCGCGATGGCGGAGCTCGTTCCAGGCCATTCGGACCGCGGAATCGAGCACCTGGACTACGGAAATCGGCCCCCTCGGCTCTTCTTCGGGTGAGCGCGCAAAGACCTTTAGATCGCGGACGATCAGCCGCACCCTTCGGGCCGCTTCTGCGGCGTCTTGGAGGGGACCCTCGATATCGCTCAAGAACGATTCATGACCACCAAGCGACGAGTCGGCGCCGA
>JBEQTH010000006.1:0-76076 GCA_040348785.1 Myxococcales bacterium
CGCCTCGTCTCCCTCAAGCGACTGGGCGTTTTGCTTTTTGTGCTCTTGGCGACGCTGTGCGCGGCAAACACTGCGTCGGCCCACGAGCGCACGCAGACAAAAACACGCGTCCGGGATTTTGAGCTCGCGGAGCATCACTCCTACGAGTTATCGGCGCCCACAAAGCAGCGGAACGCATCAGGGAAATCGCGCTACTGGTGCCCGAACTCGCATCAGATTCACTCCTATCGCTGGAGGGATCCCAGTGCGCGGGATGCGTCGGACGTCGCGGACTGGATCTCGAGGCAGGACTGGATCGACGATCTCGCGCCGGCCCTTGCGGGGGCAGGCGTTGCGAGCGATATCCCACCGCTAGTGCTCGTCGGTGAGGCGGCGTTGGTGGCCATTGATGGCATCAACGCGATAGCGTCCCTTGAGGCGCATCGCCAAAGCGCGGCCGCCATTTCGGATGCATCGAATAGCGAAAAGCAATGCAGCTCGCCGAGGTCACCGGAGATTCGACCGGAAGACCTCACCGACAAGACGGCGGACGAACTCCGGCAATTTGCGCAAGATCAGGGGCTTGTGCCTAACGCGAAGAACCCAAACAAGTTTATGGATCCAGTTACGAACAAGGAACGCCTGCGCCTGGATCGGGGGCACGTTGATGAGAACGGGCAGCCATACTATGATCCAAACGCTGCTGTTCCGCATGTGCACGGATACGAGCCCAATGGTAAGACTAAGGTCGTGGACCCTGTAACAAACAATCCTCACTTTCCGACAAAATGAACCCCGTTTCGAAGTTGAATGTCGTGCAACTATCTGGAGGTGAGGTCACACTCTGGCTCGAGCAAGGCACATCGGTCCACTTGCGAGCGGTCACTAAGCAGGGTGATCCCGTTGAGCTCAGTGTGGAGGAAGCGAAGGAGTTAGCTATAGAACTGTTGCGTCTCGCCGAGGTTGCCGAATAGCGACAGTGGCGAAGCTGTGTCGCGTGACGACCTTCCAGTAATGCCCGCATCGACCTTGCCGAGCAATTCAAGAACGGTGGTGGAGGCTGATCATGCACCGGAAGGACGTGTTCGCATTTCGGTTTTTGGCGCTTTCGCCCGCATCTTTGGAGGCACTGCGTAAACTCTGTCCGGCTGCAATCAGCAGGCCGGTGCGTAAGCGAGAAGGCATGGTGACAGGGGTTTTCGATCTCGACGCTGACCACGACTACTCTTGGATCAAGTCGTTTATCGATCAGCATCGAATTCCAGAGTGTGACTACGGGCTGTTTGTGTCGGTGTCGACGGACAGCGATAGCGAGATCATTTCGCTTCCTAAGTTTGCTGCCGAAATATTTCGCGCGGTTGGTGGTGGGATCGATTTCTCGTTCACTGTTCTAAGTGAGGAGTGATCTCTAGGTGCCGACACGAGGATCGAGCGGCCGTACTGGTTCCAGGTTGTTTTTTGCCGAGGCCCGCGTGGGAGGGCCAGGGGCCCACGCGGGCCGCGCCGTGCAGCGAGCAGTGCACCGCGCGGAGACATCGTGTGAGGCTAACTGCGCGTTGAGCAGCGGCGGCGCGTAACAGAGAGGCACCGACCCGTTGCGTAGGCCGAGCTGGCCGCCGTCTGCTCCAACGCTCAGTCAGCCTCTGTGACGCGTAGCGCGGAGCCGAAGAGCGGTCAGCTTGCTTTTCGCTCGCGCTTGTATTGCTCAACGATGGGCGAGAGAAACTCGAGGATCTTGTCCTGCTGTCGGCGCGGCAGCTTGGAGACCTCAAAACACGCGTCCGGGATTTTGAACTCGCGCAGCATCACTCCCACGGGTTATCGACCGCTGCAAAGCAGCGAAAGGCATCAGGGAAATCACACCACCGGTGCCCGAACTCCCATCAGATTCACTCCTATCGCTGGAGGGATCCAAGTGGGCGATTTGCCACGGCTTGCAGACACGGTAAGCATCAGCTCGACCTCTACCTACCTCTGTACCTACAGATCATGGAAGGTCAGCAGAACAAACTGAACCAAGCAGAACTAGGTCCCACTGTCCAAGATTGGGCCCGCCAAATATAGAGCACCTACTCCGGGCAGTACGGAGACGAAAATGTTCAAGTCCATGTTGACGCGCAGTGGGTCAGCCCAACAGTTGGCTCCCCGAGGACCAGGAGGGGACCAACCTCGTGAACATCGGGGCTTTCAGTGGCGATCCTAGTACAAGCCAACTTTGGCGGGTAAGAACGAACATCCCCTACCACGCCTCGGGTGAAACGATGGCGCACGAGGCCGGGCACCTGATGGGTCTGCCTGATCTGAGTAATGGGCCCTCGAACAACATCATGTTCAACAAGAACTGGCAGCGTGACCCAGGCGCCAAACCAACCCGCAGCCGGATCGATTCGATCGAGCACCAGGCGGACCAATGGGCAGGGTCACTCGCAAACGAAAAATCCAAGTGCTGCCAGTGATCGCAAGCCATCGGAGGGCTGCGCTGGTCGGACTCGTCGGGCTGTTCTTCATAATCCTTGTTGGCATGGCGCGTCTGCTTGCACGACACGGTTGGAGGACAAGCGCGTTGGAATCGACAGCGTCGACGCCTACGATGTCGCCGTCGGTGCACAGCTGGCCCCCACTAAGGACGGCACCCGATGCCTGTTTCGAAAATTCTTGGAGCCGTTGCCTGATGGGTGGCGAAAAGAGTTCTCTGCCCAGCTAGCCCACGGGAACGAGTACCACATCTTGCGAGGAGATGGATCGGTGCTCCTTACGGTATCTGAGCATGTCTTGATCGAGATCGCCGGACCGACGGAATCAAAGCGCGATGCGAACCGCTCGATGGTGATGAAAGCCTCTGCGACGGGCACTCGTTGGCATGGTAGGGCACGATTTGACTTTTCCGATGGAGGTACGCCAGGCAACGTTGTGATCGAATTCGCTGCCGTCAGCCGTGACGAACTCGATATGGCCATCGACTATTACATGACGGCAACGCGTCTGGTGGACAAGGCTCCGATGCCGGACTGTGAACCTTGAACGTGTACGTGTAAGGACAGCCCTGGGCTCGGATGTCGAGCGCACGATCACCCCAGGCCCGCACGGGCATCACAGCTTCAACCCGGCATCACGGCATCACGGCATCTCGCTTGCTAGAACGTGAGCCATCCGGGCCCCCGCGTCCGGCGCAGCCGGCGCTTGGCGGGCCCCTGGCGCGCGCAGCGAAGCGAGCACGGCAGGCCGTGAAGCAACGCTCAGCGGCGGGGCAGCCCCATTCGAGCGCGACACCTTGGGCGACGTTCGCCACCTGCATAGCGACTCGACGGTCGGACCAGCGACGGGGCAAACCGGCGATTTGGGCGGGTACAGCTATTCCGCCTTCGGCAAGACGCTGGCGATTGCGCAGCTGTCGACAGCGATCCTCCTGCCCACTATCTCGCGATTGTGTCAGCGGGTGACCCGTGGGCATTGCCACTGACGGTGCAACCGCTCGATCCGCCAATCTCCGCGGCGTTTGGACGGTCCACCCGTACCGTCGACATGCCTGAATTCGATTTGGTGACTCGTCGACCGTCAAGGATTGCTTTTTTGATGCGTCGAGAGACGGGTTGACCGTAGGTGGCCACGGCGCAAGTGCGCAACTCGTGACGGTCGAACCGTCGCGGAAGTAGAACTTTGCGGGCGGTGTCGACGGTCTACCCGTTACGAAAACCATTTTGCGTTCGCAACCTGACGGTCGACCCGTCCCTACTTCCAAATTTTGCGCGCGATTACACGGTCGAACCCTTAGATTGGTCGACCTTGATAGGTCTTGCACCACTCGCGAAGTGGAACCGGCTCCCACCCCGACTTTACTAGCGCGGGCTTACAGGCGGCTCAGCGACAAGAACTCACCGACGTCAGGGTCATAGTCGTAAACTTCGCCACGACCCACGTCGAAGACCCAGCCATTCACTTGCAGCTTGCCGGCGTCCATCTGATTGGCGACGAACGGGTATTGGCGCAGGTGCTCGATCTGCGCAAGCACGTTCTCCTGAATCGCCGCGTTCAGCCTCTCCTCCCCGTCTAGGTCAGCGTACTTTTCGTCGATCAACTTTTTGACGTCGACCGTGCTTTTGACCCAACGGCTCACGTAGTCGAGGTGCGCGACGCTTTCGGGATCGAGGATCGCCTTGAGCGCGCCGCATTGGGTGTGCCCGCAGACGATGATGTTCTCGACCTTCAACACTTCGACCGCATACTGAATCGCCGCGGCCGTGCCGCCGGGCAGATCCCGATTGGGTACGACGTTGCCCACGTTGCGCACGATGAATAGCTCGCCGGGCTGCGAGTTGGTGATTAGGTTCGGGTCGACGCGGCTGTCGGAGCAGGTGATGAAGAGCGTTTCCGGTTGCTGACCCGCGGTCGCGAGCTGTTGGTACAGAGCGCGATGCGTAGCGAAGTAACCTCTTTGAAACGAATGGATGCCTTTGACCAGCTTCTGTTTCACGCGCCGAAGGTACGCGAGGTCGGCGCAAAGTGCACGCCCTTCGCGCTAGCCGAGCGGCAATACGTACGCGACGTCGTTCTGGGCCAAACCGAGCTGGGCTTGGACCTCCGTGGTCACTGCAACGTGTGTTTCGTCGAGCATCTGCACGTCGCATGGGACCGCTCGAAAATAGGGCGGTTCCGACAGGTCTCGAGCCAGTAGCGAACGCGCGGCGGGCCGGGCGCCAGCCGCGCTCCCAATCCGCACGCGACGTGCGCTGCGGAGCAGGCTCACGTCGTCTGCAGCGGCAATGAAATGCGGCCCGCCGTCGAACGGGTCGATTCGCTCGGCGTAACGAAAGCCAATTCGGCGCAACATCTTCTCGACACCCTTGGTTTGCGCCCCGACCTTGCCGATCACGTTTTGCGCCTCGGCTGAAAGGAGGCTCGCGTAAATTCCGCCGCTCGGAAACAAATCTCGGATGAACGACTTGTCGACGCTGGAGAGTAAATCTGCCTCCCCGTAGCTCATGCCGGTGAAGCGGCGGCCGAGCGCCTCCCACAAGTAGCTCGTGCCATCCGCCTCGAGCGGGGGCAGGAGCTCGGCGAGCAGCTCGTTCTGGAACAGCTCGCGGTGCGCAGCGATGAACAGGAAGCGCACGTACGAAATTAGCAAACCGTAGCGTTCGGGGGCAGCGCGGCGCTCCGGGGTGACCACGAGGCCACCGAGCTCCGTCGGCCCCTGGTAGGAGAAGCCTAGGTGCAGCACGGTGTGTTGGAAATGCCGATCGAGCGCGCCGTGATACTTCTCCTCCGTGATCACGTCGAAGTAGATGTATGGAGCATCGCGACGCCCGAGCTGCGCGACGATCATCGACGTGCCGACCGCGTTGCCCGACTCCAGATCGCGAAGTAGAAAGACGTACTTTCGCTTGCGCGGATCCTTGAGCTCGCCGCTGTAGCTGCGCTCGGAGTGATCCAACAGCCGGCGCACGTGGCTACGATCGTTCGGTAGGTTCACCGAGTTCAGGTGGCGCGCCAGACCCAAGAGGTCTTCCTCGTCGGAGCGTACTGCGCCGCGTATCTCACATCGGAGCATCGAGCTCCTGATGTATCACGGGGCAAGCGTCGCCGGAAAATACCGGGAAAAGCGGATGTGGCGCGCGGGCTGGGCGCTTCGGACCTCGAAAAAAGTCTGCATTGGCGCCGAAAAGCTGGCCAAGAGGTGCGGCACGTCCAGACTTTCATGATAAGGAGTGCCGCCGTGACAGCTCAGGATTGGACTTTTCCGCGCGCTCAGGCGCTGCCCCCGTATGCGTTCGTCGTCACCGACGCGGTGAAGGCTCGGGTGCGTGCCTCGGGCGCTGACATCATCGATCTCGGCCTGGGCAATCCCGATCGCCCGACTCCGCCGGAGATCGTCGCTCAGCTCCACGCTCAGGCGGATACCACCGAGAACCACCGCTACCATCCCGGTCGCGGTCTGCCCCCGCTGCGCGCTGCCGCGGCCGCCTGGTATGCGCGCCGCTACGGCGTGAAGTTCGATACCGAGCGCGAAGTGATCATCACCATGGGTGCCAAGGAGGGCATGAGCCACTTGTGCTTGGCCATGCTCAGCGAAGGTGACGTGGTGGTCGTTCCAGACCCCTGTTATCCGATTCATGCCTACGGGCCGCAAATTGCCGGCGCATCGGTCGAGTACTACCCGGCCACGACGGACATCGCTCCGGCCAAGGCGATCGCGGACGCCATTCAGCGCGTCGAGAAGCGCGGTCAGCGCGTGAAGCTCGTGATCGCCAATTACCCGCAGAACCCGACCGGGCAAGTCATCTCGCCCCTGGCCCTGGCGGATTTGGTGGAGACGGTGCGCAAATCGGGCGCCATGTTGCTCCACGATTTGGCTTATGCCGATTTCGATTTCTCGCGCCGCTACGCGCCCAGCATCTTCGATTGCGGGGTCGATCGGGAGCTCGTGAAGTCATTCGCCGTCGAGGTGTTCTCGATGTCGAAGAGCTACAACATGCCGGGCTGGCGCATCGCGTACATGGTCGGCAACGAGCGCATGATCGACGCGCTCTCGCACATGAAGACGTACCTGGACTATGGCACCTTCGCGCCGCTGCAATTGGCTTCGGCCTGGGCGCTGGAGCACGGTGACCGCTTCGCCGACGAGATCCGCACCCTGTACAAGGTGCGCGCGCACTCCCTGGTGGAAGGCTTACGCGCTGCGGGCTGGCCGGACGTGGCCGAGCCAAGCGGGACGATGTTCGTGTGGACGAAGATCCCGGGCGCATTCGGCGGCAAGCGCTCGCTCGCGGCCACCACCGAGCTCATCGAGTCAGCCCACGTCGCCGTCTCCCCCGGCGTCGGTTTCGGCCCGGGCGGTGATAATTATCTGCGCTTTGCTTTGATCGAAGACCCGCCGCGCGTTCAGGAAGCGTGTGCTCGGATCGCGAGGTTCTTGAAGGCCAAGCGCTGAGCCCGCGACCTGAGCGACCAAGATCAAATCCGCCAAATGCGGATCAGTTGAACGCCAGTTGTCTCGGTCCCCAACGGACGGTCGAACGGCGAGCGCACGTTTGAGCCTCTCGTCTCGACATTCCCAGGGCTACGTTCGCAAACACGAGCGCGTCGTCTAGATTTTGTAGCGAGTCACGCTTCGAACCCGCAACAAAAGTACTACGCGCGAAACGGCGAAACGGCGAAACGGCGAAACGACGAAACGACGAAACGACAGAGAAACCTCACGCCTGTCGGCGCATGAGCAAGCCTCGCGTCACGTTGCGCTCACTGCGCAAGTCCCGTGAAGCTTCACGAGCGTGGCGCCGGCTTGCCCAACGCGGGTCCAGTTCTTGACAGGAACACGTGACTTGGTTAGCGTCTAAAGGTTTTATGAAGTCGAAGGCCAGGAGCGCGAGCTCGGTTTCGGATCGCCACGGCACGCCGCAGCCTCACTCGAGACACGGCCGATGAAAGAGCCGGAGTTCGCGCACGCGCTTCTCGAAACGACGCTGGCCGAACCATACCGGACCAAGACGATCGAGCATCTCAGGCTTCCGACGCGTGCCGAGCGCGAGGAGAACCTTCGCCGGGCGTCTTACTCGCCCGTGCACCTCAGGTCCGAGGATGTTTTCATCGACCTCATTACGGACAGTGGAACCGGCGCAATGAGTGACGCGCAATGGGCCGGCTTGATGCGCGGGGACGAGGCCTACATGGGCTCACGCAGTTTCTACCGCTTCGAAAAGGCGGTTCAGGACATCGTCGGTTTTGAGCAGGTGATCCCCACCCATCAGGGGCGCGCTGCCGAAAACATCGTCATGGAGCTCATGGTGAAGCCAGGCGACATCGTCCTGAGCAATACCCATTTCGACACGACTCGCGCGCACGTGGAGAATCGCAAGGCGACCCCGGTCGACCTGATGAGCGACGATTTGTGGAACTTCAGCGAAGCCAAGCCGTTCAAGGGAAATTTTGACTTGGCCAAGTTGGAGGCGGCCCTCGTGCGGCATTCGGCGCGCGTGCCGATGATTATTGTAACGGTCTTGAACAATTTCGCATGCTCTTCACCGGTTTCGATGGAGAACATTCGCGAAGTGTCGCGGCTGGCGAGGAAGTTCGGCATTCCTGTTTTCTTCGATGCATGCCGGTTCGCAGAAAACGCGCATTTCGTCAAAGCGCGGGAACCCGGCTACAGCGACAAGAAGATACCCGACATCGTTCGGGAGATGTTCGCGTACGGCCGCGGATGTTGGATGAGCGCCAAAAAGGACGCCATCGTGAACATCGGGGGTTTCATTGCGACGAATGACGCTGAGTTCGCCGCGCGCTGCCAAGAACGGCTGGTGCTCTACGAAGGGTTTACTACTTATGGTGGCCTCGCGCGCAGAGACCTGGAAGCGATCGCGATCGGCCTACAAGAGGGCATCAGCGAAGACCACCTCAACCACCGAACAGGCCTCGTCGCCTACCTCGGTGACTTGCTGGAGCGCGCCGGCATGGTCGTGAGCAGGCCCGTTGGCGGTTCTGGTGTTTTCGTCGATGTTGACGCGCTTTATCCTCATTTACCGCCGGAAAAACTACCCGGCGTCGCACTGTGCAATGACTTCTACCTGGAGGGCGCGGTGCGTCTCGGCGCCGCACCGTTCGCTCTGCACAGCGTGTCCGCGAGTACGGGTGAGATCGTCGATCGCGTTTTTCAATTTGCGCGCTTCGCCGTTCCACGGCGCGTGTACAGCAAGGCACAAATGGCTTACGTCGGGGGAGTAGCCGAACGTGTCGTTGACAATGCTTCGAAGAATCCGGGGTACAAGGTTCTGCACGCCAGTGAAGTCTTGAGCCATTTTTTCGCGAAGTTCGAGCCCTTACCCGCATGACCGTCAAGAGCAAGCCAAGACAGGTGACACGCAAGGTTGGCTCGTTGGTCATCTTGCGTGAAGGCAAGCAAGACCCTCTGGATCGGGAGTGGGACGAGACCCTCGCCATCTTGGCTGAACACCGCCTCGAAATCGATCACATCAAGGTATTGGTGGTGAGCGATGGAGGCGGCCCAACGCAAATACAGCGCAAACGTCTGGAACGCACACTCGAGGGCAAGCCAATCCGAGTCGCGGTTGTATCCGACAGTATGAAGGTGCGCTTCATCTGCTCGTCCGTCGCGCTATTCACGTCGAACTTGTCGTCGTTCCGCGTGTCGGAGCTCCGGGATGCCTACAAATGGCTGGACTTGACGGCTCAGGAACGCCAGCTCGCGGACCAGAACATCGCCGCAATGCGCGACCTGGTCGAGTAAGTGCTTACAGCGTCCGGGCTCCGGATCTAGCGAGACCGTCCGAGTGGAACGCTAAAAAATGCCTGGGCCGGGCGTGAGGATATTGTCGGGATCGAATTGACCCTTGGCGCGCTTGAACGCAGACCAATCGTCCCCGTACTGCTGCTTCCAATCACGTTTGTCGAATTGCAGCGACCCGATCGGATAGCGAGTGCCGCCGGCACGGCGGGCCTTTTCGAACAACCTGTTGTTTCGATCCAACATCTTGGCCTGAAAAGCGGGATCGGGACCCGGGGCGGCATTAGCGGTCAGGATGTCGAACAAGAACACCCAATCCGTGCAATCCGGCACCTCCAAGAAGCGGCGATTTAGCTTGCTACGCTTCTGCGGGAAGAGCAGCAAGAAGCCGGTCGGCCCGATATCCTCGGGGGTAAGCGTTGGGATGACTTCTCCGACGTAGCGCTCGACCGTTTCATTCGGCAGCCAGGCATCGAACCAGGGGTGAAGCACGCCGTCGAACAGCCCAATGCTTTGAAAGAAATCGAAGATTAGATCAACGCGAATCGCGTAGTCGTAGAATGCTTGGTCTTGTTGGATTGCGGCAGAGGCGGGCTGGGTCAAACCGCGCAGCAGCTGAGCTCCAGTCGGCGCAGCTGATGGACCGTAGTAACCCGCGACGTTCAAACCGTAGATGAGCCGGCCCGTGGCGTCCGGTTGCCAGATGCAGGAGATATCGGTCGCCTCACCCCGGTTGAGTAGCACCCGCAGGTCCTTGAAGAACGCCGCGTTGTCGGTGTACGTGAGCACGAAGTTCCGCACGCTGCTGGGCGCGGGCATCATGTCGACGATGGCCCGGGTGATGATGCCGCATTGGCCGAGCCCGCCGAGCACGGCCTCGAACAAATCCCGGTTCTGGTGTTCCGAGCAGCGTTTGACTTCGCCCTCGCCCGTCACGACCTCGAGCTCTTGCACGCGGTCGACTTGGCAGCCCTGACGATTCGTCGACGAAACGCCGCCCACGGACAACGTGCCGCCGATCGATAGCTTGATGTACCCTGTCAGCACCGGTGGAACGAAGCCCAATGGGACGCTCGCATCGACTAGCATGCGCCACGTCGCGCCCGCGTCGACATCCGCCCGCGTCGCGGAGATAGAGTGGATCTTGTTCAGCGAGCCCATGTCCACGACGAGGCCTGCTGCGACTTGCGACTGCCCGAACGTGGTGTGACCCTGGCCGCGCGCGGCAACGTGAATGCAGTGCCTTCGGCAGTAACGAACCATCTTGGCGATGTCTTCGACCGAGCCCGGACGAAGCACAGCGACCGGCGTATTGTGAATGGCGCTGCCCACGTCAGTGGCGTAGGGAGCGAGCGAAGTTGGATCGGTGACGAGCGTGCCGTCGAGCTGAGGGAGGCGATCAAGCAAGCCTGCAGCCTGAGCCGACGCGCCCCAAGTGCGCGTTACGGGATCGAAGCCAAAAACCGCTACTGCACCGAGACCCGCTAGCACCTGTCGCCGAGAGACCATTCGCGTTCCTCCATTAAGCTGCGTTTGCCCGAAACTCTTCCTCGCGCCACTGAAACACGTATCATGATGGAGCGCCATTTTGCAACGCGTTCGCGTTTTCGAGTCGCACCCGACATCGCATTGGTGAGAGCCGCGCGGCACCGGACGTCGAGCCGCGTAGCTTCACTCCCCAACACCCACCCACCTGTTGTGAGCGTGAGCGTGAGCGTGAGCGTGAGCGTGCGCGTCCTCGTCCGCGCCGCGCCGTGTGCGGTCAACCTCGTCAACTCGGGGTCGTGTGCGCTCCGTCTCGTCCGCTCAGCGTTGCTGGGCTCTGCGTGGTCGACTTGCCCTCGCCGGGAAGCCGAAACCGAAGCGGTATAGGGGGCGCGCTTCAAAATACTTTCCGGCGTGACTAAGTCGGTCACGAACGCCGATCCGCAGCGGGAGCGTGACGCAGCGCGCATCGACTCTTCGACACTGCGCCTGTCACTCTTTCTGGCTCACTGGAAAGTGAACGACGATGCGCACGACCGCGCGTCGAGCTCAGGCTCCGAAGGTCACGCGATCGATCGCGGTAACGACACGAAGCACGGATTCGAAACAACGGTCCACTGCCGCATAGACCTCACTCGCGACTGCGTCGGTCATGTACATATCGGTCAGCTGCGCTACGGTGACGGCTTCGAAACGATCCCGATTCAATGGTCCAGGCGATACCTGGGCGTCGCTCGCAGTAACGCTGCGGGCAAAGGCTAGAGCCGCCGCGACCAAAACCTCGGACGTGGCGGAAACCGACAGGACCATGCCGAGGCGCACGAAGTCCTGCTCAGACGAGATCACGTCCGCCACGCGGGCAAACGCGACCTCCCGAATCAAAGTATGTTCATCCGTGTAGAGGGAGTGCCCGGTCTGAAACAGCCCGAGCGCCTCCAAATCGGCCCGGAAGCTGGCGGCCCGGGCGGCAGCAGCCAGCGACTGGTCCGCAAGGAGCGCACCGACCTCCGGGTCGGTCGCTCGCTCCTGAGCGAAGCGAAACATATCCCCCAGCCACAGAACCATCAGAGAGAGGTGTGAGGTCAGGGCTTCGGCTTGGGTAAGCGTTCCACTGCCCTCCAGGTGCAGCAGCAACGGCTGTGTGCGCAGCAATTCGACCTGCCGCACGATCAACGCCTGCGCGTCGGCCATTCGCGACGAAAGGGTCGCCGTGCGCGGTGAGGTCTTGTGCACTCCCGAGCTGAAGCCACTCGACGGCGGAGCCGTCGGTCGACGCGAGGTAATGCTGTACGCCTCGGGCGCAAGGTAAACGGTGACGCGAGTGGCTCCCGCCTCACGGCGCATGGACGCGTAGGTCAAAAGCCCGCGCCCCACGTTCAGCGGGCGCTCGGAGACCGCGCTCAGCGACCTCGATAGGCGATCGGCATCCTTTTCGGTGAGCAGCTCCGAGACGCGAGCCAATGCTTCGGCGTCGTGCTTCACGTAGCAGCGGATTGGGACGTGAACGGTGACGTCAGGCTTGGCGTGCCCGCGGCGGAACGAGAAGCAATTCAGGATGGGGCGCGCGTCGAACGGACCTTGGCTGGCAGTGAGCGTGGCGAGCCACTGCTGCGCGTCGGTGGGCTCGTTGTTGCGCGCGCCTTCGATCAGGCGATCGACGCTGGCCGCCGATTGCGAGCAGCCCAGGTAAACCTTGACCCGCGCGCTCTCGGCGGCTTCCAGATCGACCGAAAAATAGCGAATCACCGCGTTCGGGTCGGACGCGAGGCGGTCCTTCACGAAGCGCCATGCGTCTTCGAACCCCAGCCGAAGCAGGGCTTGCTCGACGACGTACGGCGCAGAGCCCATGCCGAACAAGCACGGGTTCACGTAGGCTTTGAACAGCGCGGGCTGGCCTTGCTCGACCACCGCGGCATGCCACAGCGAAAAGCGCCCTTGCGCCCCCGAGGGCGGCACGAACAGATCGCGAATTTGGTCGAACAGCGACAGATCTGCGAGGCCCGCGCTCCGTAAGCGCTCGCCGAGAGCAAGCCCGGCGCCCCAGCTCGAGGTGCGAGAGATGGGCTCCGCCTGCGACTCGACCAACATGCGCAGTCGCGGCGCGGCGCCGTCGAACGAAGCAGAAAATTCGAACGGCGTGCCGTCGTCCGAGATGTCGTTCGGCCACACGGGGACGTCCCCGACGGGCCAATCGGACCACGATGCGCCCATCAGCGAGAAGACTTCGAGCGCTTGCGCCGTCAACGAGTCAGACAGCTCGAGCGCGGCGGCGAGGGCACGAAGCTTCCGCGTTCCCAAAGCGCCCAACGTGACGCCCGATACTTGGCTTGATGCGAGCGATCCCATGTCGGTTCGAATCTGACGTGCAGTGGTGGCGGAACCGCGGTCCGGTTCTGTCAGCGGTCAGTATGCAGGTGCAAAACGGTCGTGTCGCCGAAAACTTAACCGGAAGTCAATCATCCCTGGGAGTTACAAATCGGTGTCTAAGACTTGTCCTCGAAACAGCGATGCAAAGTCTGTCCTTCACAGTCCTCATGCAAGGCCACGCTTCGCACGACGCTTGACTGCTCGAAGCTCACAACGAGCTAACTCTACACGGTACCCCTCGGGCCACGAATCTGTCAAATAACTCACCCGGTAGGACCCGCGAACGAGGAGCGCTTCCCTTCCTGGGCCGGCATGTGCCCTCCCACGATCCCTGATCATGTCCACCACATGTGTCGGTCGCGTCGGAAGAAGGGTTACTCGAGCCGCTCGCTCGGGCGCGCCAGAGGCTTCCGCGCGGCATTTAGTGCTTCCGCGTGCGCCTCGAGTGTTTGGCGTGTGCGCGCGGCGCGCACTTGTGCCGAGCGCTGCGCACTCAGTGTGCGACCGCGGCTCCTCGGTAGGCTCGGTTCGAAGGACCCGCTCCTAACCCGACGAGGGGGCGTTCGGCGCGGTCAGCACGGCGGGCGCGGGCACTCCCTCGCTGGTGTGCGCGCGGCCAACGTCGTCGAACTCGACGCGGCCATCGCGCATGCGCACGACGCGTGGCATGCGCTCGGCGAACGCGGGGTTGTGCGTGACGACGACGATGGTCGTGCCGTGCTCACGGTTGATTTGGAAAAACAACTCGTGAATGGCGTCGCTCGTAGAGCTATCGAGGTTACCGGTGGGCTCGTCCGCCAGCACCAGCTTGGGGTCGAGCGCGAGCGCTCGCGCCACCGCAATGCGCTGCTGCTCGCCGCCCGAGAGCTCCCCCGGGCGGTGTGAGGCACGGTTACTCAGCCCCACCTCTTCCAGCAGCGATTGGGCACGTTTTTCCATCTCGCGGCGCGGCCGGCCCTGGATCAGCCCGGGAACCATGATGTTCTCCAGGGCCGTAAACTCAGGCAGCAGGTGATGGAATTGGAACACGAAGCCGATGTCCCGATTGCGCACGGCGGCGAGCCGCGAGCCGCTCATCGTGGTGAGCTCCTCCCCACCGAGACGAATGCGCCCGGAGCTCGGTAGGTCGAGCGTGCCCATGCAATGGAGCAGGGTGCTCTTGCCGGCGCCCGACTGGCCGACAATGGCCAAAATCTGACCGGCGTGGATCTTCAGATCGATGCCCTTCAAGACATCGAGCGTACGCCCCATGTGCTGAAAGCTCTTCTTCAGGTCTTCGATGATGACTAGGGCGTCGGCCACGGCTGCCTCATTCGTAGCGAATGCCTTCGACGGGGCGCAAACGGCTCGCGGCGACGGCGGGGTAGATCGTAGCGATGGTCGTGATCAGCAGGGCGGCGAGCGCGACCAGGGTGAAGTCCGACCACTCGACGTTGATCGGCAGCTTGTCCACGTAATACACGTCCGGATCGAGGCGCACGCCGAACCACTTGAGGCCGAGTGTCAGCGCGAGGCCGGTCGTGACGCCGAAGATAGTACCGATGCCGCCGATCATGACGCCTTCGCTCATGAAGATTTTCAGGATCGCGTGGTCGCTCGCGCCGAGCGATTTCAGGATCGCGATCTCCTTGCTCTTCTCCGTGACCATCAGCAGCAACGTGCAGATGATGCAGAAGCTGGCGACCAGGATGGCCAACGAAAGGATGATGAATGTGGCTATTTTTTCGAGCTTCAGCGCGCTGAACAAGTTCTTGTTCAGCTCTTTCCAGTCGCGCAGGCGGAGATCGTCGCGCGCCACCGTGGCCTCGATCGCGGGCCTTATCTCGGACACGCGCTCGGCGTCGTCGATCTTGATCTCGATGCCCGTCACGTTTTGCTTCAGATCGAAGAAGTCCTGCGCGGCATCTATCTTCACGTACGCGTGGCTGGCGTCATACTCGTACATCCCGCTGTAGAAGATGGCGGCGACGCGGAACTTGCGGCTGCGCGGCAAGACGCCCATCGGGCCCAAGTCACCCAGGGGTGAGATCAAGGTCAGCTCGTCCCCCACGTACACGTGTAGGGACTTGGCGAGCTCGCGGCCGATCACGATCCCGGGAAAGGAGTCCGGGGGGATCACTGCCTCTGCCACGTCCGGATCCAGCCGCGATAAGTAAGGCTTGATGTCGGGACCCTTGAGGTAAAACTCTCCACCACTGCCGATCCCAATTGGCTCATCGGGCGGCAGGTTGGCGAGCTTCTTCGGATCGTCCAGGTAAGAGAATTTACCAACCTCGATATTCTGCAAGAGGTCGATCACCGTGCCGATGGTAACGGTATCGATACCGCGCAGGATGACGCCAGCCGTGTTGGACGAGCTGGAGGCCATGGCCTCCCCACCTGCCACCGGCGTGGCGGCGCGCACTCCCCTGACCAGCCGCACCTGCTCCAACAGATCGCTCCAGTGCTCGAAGCCGCCGATGCGCTTGGCCTCGATCTTCACGTGCGCGTTGTTGCCCAGGATCTTGTGCTTCAGGTCAGCGCCAAAGCCGCCCATGATCGAGACGACCGCGCACAAAGCGAGTGAGCTGACCCAAACGCCGCCGATCGAAAGCAGCGAGATCACCGTCAAAAACCCGCTCTTCTGCGCGCGCACGTGGCGCGAGGCGATGAACGAGACGAAGCCCCGGCCTTCGAATGCATCCAAAATCCAGGGCACCGCCAAGATCATGAAGCAGACGACGAACACGGTGCCCGACAAGGCTGCACCCACGCGGACGAACTGATGCCACAGGATGAACGAGCTGCCCCGAGGCTCTGGCAGCTTCGCTGCCCAGAAGCCCAAGCCGCAGAGCAACGCGAGACCCACGCCCGTCAGCCAACGGAGCAGGTTTCGGCCGCCTTTGCGCAGCGCGCGCCGAATCAGCCAAAAGAGCAAGCCGCCGACCAGCACGACCGCGGTGCTGATCAGCCCAATCCGCCCGGCGACGCCGCCGGCGTACCAAGCGCGCAGCAACGCGCCGACGATGGCCTGCAGACGATGAGCGGGAGCGGCGAGGATCATTCCGACTCGGGGCGCAGCAACGGAAACGCGATCACGTCGCGGATCGAGGGCTGAGCGGTGAGCGCCATGGTCAAGCGATCCACCCCCAAGCCGAAGCCGGCCGCGGGCGGCATGCCGTGCTCGAGCGCCAGCACGTAGTCCTCGTCGTAGTCCATGGTCTCTTCGGCGCCGCCGGCTTTGAGCTCCAGCTGGGCGCGGAAGCGAGCGGCTTGATCGTCCGGGTCGTTCAGCTCGCTGAAGGCGTTGCACAGCTCGCGGCCGTGCACGAACAGCTCGAAGCGATCGACGAGCGTCGGGTCGGCGTCTTTCTTGCGCGCCAGCGGCGAGACCTCGGCCGGGTAATCGGTGATGAACACCGGCAAGCTCTTGTCGCCCGCGCTCGAGCGATAGTCGTCGGCCAGGAACGGCTCGGCCAAGTACTCGTAGGCGACGAACAGGCGCTCACCGCCCGATTTGCAATGCGCGAGCGCGCGCCGCAGGTTGCCCCAATCGATGGCCTTGGCGCGCGGGGAGCGCCCTTTCCAGCCGTCGACCTCGGCGTCGAGCTCGGGCGTGGCCAAGCGCTTGCCGTCAGCGCCCAGGACGAAGCCGAGCTCGGCGAAGCGGGCCGCAATTTCGGCGGGCAACTCGGCACGCGCGAGCGCAGAGCTCACGGCGAGCTTCATCGGCACGCGCGCGAACGGCTCGGCGAGCGCGAACGGACGTTCCGCGAGCCAACGCTCGTAGTGCGCCGACAAGCCGAGGGCAGCGAGGCGCCGGGCCAAGAACGCATCGACGTGGCGAAACAGGAGCTCGGTCTGTTCCATCAAGACGTCGTACGTGGCGTACGCTTGATAAAACTCGAGCATCGTGAACTCGGGGTTGTGACGGGTGCTGATGCCCTCGTTGCGGTAGCAACGGCCGATCTCGTACACGCGCTCGAGGCCGCCCACGAGCAGGCGCTTCAGGTACAGCTCCGGCGCGATGCGCAGGTACAGCTCGAGATCGAGCGTGTTGTGGTGCGTTTTGAAGGGCTTGGCGGCGGCTCCCCCGATCAGCGGGTGCAAGGTCGGCGTCTCGACCTCGAGGAAGCCTTGGCCGTCCAGGAAGTCACGCAAGCCTTGGACGATGATCGAGCGCGCGCGCAAAGCGACGGCGACTTCGGGGTTCGCGACCAGATCCACGTAGCGACGGCGGTAGCGAATGTCGACGTCAGTCAGGCCGTGGAACTTGTCGGGCAGCGCGCGGAGCGCCTTGGTGAGCAGGCGCAACGACGTGGCTTGCACGCTGAGCTCGCCGGTCTTGGTCACCATGACCTGGCCGCGCACCTCGATGTGGTCGGCGATGTCGATGTCTTCCAGCGCCGCGAAGCCTTCGCCGAGCACGTCCGCCTTGGCGAACACTTGCAGCTCGTCAGTCATGTCTCGCAGGCGAAGGAACGAGGCTTTGCCGAAACCGCGGCGTGACACCAAGCGGCCCATGACGTGAAACTCTCGTCCCGCCGCCAGCTGCTCGACTTTCGCAGGATCGTAACGCAGCTCACTTACCGGCTCGATCAACGCGGAGGCGTACTGCTCGCGCAAATCACGCAGCAAGCTGCGGTCGCTGGTCTTGGCGTCGTTCGCGAACGGGTTTTGGCCGCGGGCACGCAGGTGCTCCGCCTTCTCGCGCCGCACTTGCAGCAGCGCATCCTCGCCACTCGTTTCAGTCATGGATCGCGCTCGGTGTAGCGCGTACGGCGAGGGGCGTCTACTCGCGAAGGGCCGTATTCCAGGCCAAAAATCAGGAAAGCGCGGTGGGCGGCGTGCCTTGGTTGTTGGTCGACTTGTCGGCGTTCTTCAGCAGATAAGCCTCGATGAAGGCGTCCAGGTCGCCGTCGAGCACGCCGTCGACGTCCGAGGTCTCGTGCTCACTGCGGTAGTCTTTGACCAGCTGATACGGCTGCAGCACGTAGCTGCGGATCTGGCTGCCCCAAGCGATTTGGCCCTTGGCGGCTTCGTAGCGATCTTGGGCGGCCTCGCGCTTGGCGGCTTCTAGCTCGTACAAGCGCGCCTTCATCATCTTGAGCGCCATGGCGCGGTTTTGATGTTGGCTGCGCTCGGCGCGACACACGACCACGAGACCGGACGGGATGTGCTTCATGCGCACCGCGGTCTCGACCTTGTTCACGTTCTGACCGCCCTTGCCGCCCGCGCGCATGGTCGTGGTCTCGAGATCGCCATCTTTGATCTCGATGTCGATCTCGTCCTCGATGTCGGGCGTGACTTCGATGGCGGCGAAGCTCGTTTGACGACGCGCGTTGGAATCGAACGGGCTGATGCGCACCAGCCGATGCACGCCCATTTCCGCGCGCAAATAGCCGTAGGCGTTCTGACCGCTGACGGTGAAGGACGCGCCGTCGATGCCCGCCTCTTCACCGGGTTGAAAATCAACGATTTCGGTCTTGAAGCCGCGCCGCTCACACCAGCGCAAATACATGCGCATCAGCATCTCGCCCCAGTCCTTCGACTCGGTGCCGCCCGCGCCGGGGTGAATGCTAACGATGGCGTTGGCGTGATCCACCGGGCCGGAAAGCATGCGCTGCAGCTCGGCCTTGCGTACGCGTTGCTCGAGCGGCGGGATTTGGCCCTCGACCTCGTGCAGCATGTCTTCGTCATTGTCGGCGGCTCCGAGCTCGAGGAACTCCGCCGAGTCAGCCACGTCTTTACTGAGCGACTCGATCCAGGTGATCTTTTCGACCGCTGCGGCGCGCTTGCGCATTAGAGCCTGCGCTTTTTCTTGATTGTCCCAAAACTTGGGCGCCGCACTCAGCTCGTCGAGCTCTTCGATTTCCCGCTTCAAGGCAGGGACGTCAAAGAGACCCCCTTAGCGCATCGACGCGCCTTTGAAGGTCGGACAGGGCATTGCGGCTATCAGCGAGCATGGCGAGGCGTGTTTACCTCGACTTTTGCCGATTCGCCAGCAGCGCCCGCGCCCTGCCCTTCGCTTTCGCCGATCGCCCAGGAAAACCAGCCGCCGGTGAGCACATCCAGCTCGACGGCAGCGCCGAGGGCCTCGAGCTCGGCGGTTTGCCGCTGCTCGGGGTCCAGGTTCGCATCCGCGGCGCGGGTGCGGCCGCGCTGCCAGGCGAGCAAGCGCCCGAGCACGTCGTCGATCAGGCGCCGCTCGGCAGCGTCGCGCTCGTGCTGGAGGCGCTCGACCGGCACTTCTTCGTCGGCGAACACCAAGCGGTCGAGGTGCCAAGTGAGCCGCGCTTCCAGCGCCAGCTCGGAGGTGCCGGCTTGGACGTAACGGTACGGATCGTCACTCGTGGGCGTGAGGCGTAAGGTTTGGCCGGAGCTGTGCAGCGTGCGCAAGCCGAGCTCGGGGAAAGCGGCGGAGCTGCGTGCGCGAGCGGCCAGGCTGGAAAGGCGGGAGCGCGTGGCGACGTAGCCGGCTTCGCGCAGGGCGTGGCGGATGGCACCGCGGGCTAGTGTTGGCGTGAGGCGTGGCTCGGGGGGAGGGAGAGGGAAAGGGAGATCGGGCACGGGCGCGGGCTCGGGGGAAGAGGGCGCGGGCGCGGGGGCGTTTGTTTTTTTGGGGGGTTCCTCTGTGAGGCGAGTTGCGGCGTGCATGACCCGCGGGGTGGCGACGCGGTCCAGGGGGACGTTCAGGGCGAGGAAGGCGCTCCACTGACGTTGATAGGTGCCGGCGCGATACTCGGCACTGATTGAGAGCCACAGCCCAGCAGGATTGGGCGAGGCATGCGCCGCTCGACTGGCCAGAACGAAACCGAACACCGTTGCCACCCCAAATAAAAACCGCCCCATGGGCAGAGTTCGGGCAGCAGGGCACGCCAGTTGCGCGCGGAATGCAGAGCGAGAACGCTCAGCGGCGAGCGAGATGCGAGAGCGCGCGTTCTTCGACGCCGGGGGCCACGCTGCCGACGAGGGGGTGTGCGTGGAACGGGCCGCCGCGTTTCGAGCCGGGGCTCGCGGGCGCGAGATCGGAGGCGATCAAGAAGGGCTGGAAGTGGCCGTCGGTTTCCCAACCGAGCACCGCGCGCACCACCGCGTCGGCGCGCAAGCCCGGGAGCACGGCGCTGCCGACTTCGGTGCGTGGCGTGAGGTCTTGCGCTTGGCGTTCGACTTTGCCGGCGCGGGTGCGGAAGCTCACGACTCGGAGAACGGCGCGGCCGTTCGGGGAGCGGGTGCGGAGGGGAACGAAGGTGGACGGGGGGAGCTCCCAGTAGATTTGGCGTTGGCCGGAGAGGGAGAGGGTGACGAGGGAGACGGGGGAGGGAGAGGGAGGTGGAAGAGGGAGATCGGGCACGGGCACGGGCACGGGCACGGGATCGGGAGAGGGGGGGAGATCGGGGGCCGCGACGGCCTCGGGGGGCGCGACGGCCTCGGGCGCAGCGACGGCCTCGGGGAGATCGGGGGCCTCGGGGGCCGCGACGGCCTCGGGGGCCGCGACGGCCTCGGGGAGATCGGGGGCCCCGGGGAGATCGGGCTCGGGGGATAGGTCGAGGGGGGATTCGGCGAAGGAGATTTTTTGGCGGCGGCGCGGGGGAGCAGTCGGCAGATCGGTGCCGGCGGCGAGGCGATCTCTGAGGGCTCTTGCGGGATCGTGATCGGGTTCTTTGGCGAGCACTTCGTCGAGCATGCGTAGTGCGCGATCGAGGTGACCTTGGGCGGCGTAGATTTCGGCGAGCGTCACCGTGGCGACTGGGGGCGGGCCCTTCCAGTCGTTTTCACGGGCGCCGTCGCCGCGGATGATCGCGGCGGCGTCCGGAAGATTGAGGCCGGCTTCGACGACGCTGGCCACCAGGTCACGCGCCACGCCCAGGAAGCCGCGCGCGCGTCGCTGTTGCGCGAGATCAGGCTCGGAGCGACGCACGATTTCGTCGCGCAGCTCGACCCGCGTCATCAGCTCAGCGCGCTCGACGCCGAGCACGCGCGCCTTCAAGACGAGCTGTTCGCGGTTCATGCGTTCGAGTTCGTCGCTGCTGTCGGCCATGGGGGCGGTATTATTGCGGCCCGCCCGGGCGCGGGGTCAAGGGCCGCACCGCGCGGCTTGGCTCGCACTGTCCAAAAAGCGGCCGCACGCCATTCAGCGCCAGGCGCCGTGCGCGGCCGGGTCTGGACGAGCCTCGGCGAGCGCCTTGCGCGCCTGCTGGATATCGCTCTGAATTTGCGCCTTCAGCTCGTCCAGGCCCGAGAACTTGCGCTCTTCGCGCAGGTGCTCGATCAAATGCACGCGCAGCGTTGCGCCGTACAGGTCCCCTGCGAAATCCAACAAGTGCGCTTCGACGCTGAAGCCCGCGCTGACCGTCGGACGGAGCCCGATGTTGGCCACGCCCACGCCCAGCGCGACGCTCACGCCACCTTCGTTCACGCGATCCACGAGCACCGCGTACACGCCATAGGGCGGCAGGGCCTCCCCCACTCCGTCCAGATTGGCCGTGGGCACGCCGATGGTGCGGCCGCGCTGAGCGCCGTGAACCACTTGCCCGCTCAGCGAATGCGGACGGCCGAGCACACCGTAAACCGAGGGCAAATCCCCAGCGGCGAGGGCCGCGCGGACGCGGGTGCTGGAGTACGGGCCTTGCGCATCCCCGCTCAAGGACGAGGAGCGCGCCGCGAAGCCCAGCTCCTGACCGAGCGTGACCAGCGTGCTCAGATCACCCGCGCGCTGATGGCCGAAGCGGAAGTTCTCGCCCACGATCACGACTTTCGCGCACAGCAAGTCGACCAAGAACTCACGCGCAAACTGCCCGGGATCGAGCCGCGACAGCTCGAGCGTGAACGGCTCGACCACTACGCGCAGATCGGCGCCGATGCGCTCGATGAGATCGATCTTGCGCTCCAGCACGGTGAGCGGCGGGCGCACGCTGCGGCCCAGCACCACCGCTGGGTGAGGATCGAACGTCAGCACCAGCGGCAACAACCCACCCGCACGGGCCTCGCTCAGCGCGGCTTCGATCACGGCGCGGTGCCCGCGATGCACGCCGTCGAAATTGCCGACCACGACCAGCGAGTGACGGCCCGGCTGCTCGGCTTTCAGGGTTTGTGCGCGGCGAGTCACCACCGGGCCTTCTTACTACAGTTCTTTCGGCCGGGGGTCCCCCTCGCGTTCCCCGAGCGCGCCTGGAGCGCTTCTCGCAGCGGCGGCGAGTGGTATCGTGCTAGTCCCTCGCCATGACGCCGGAACAAGCCATTCAAGAAGCAGCGGAGCAAAAGCTGCGTCCGGTGTACTTGCTCGTCGGTGAAGAACGCCACCTGGAGAGCAAGGTGGTGCAGGCGCTCAAGGCGGCTGCGATCAAGGGCGGCATCCCGGGCTTGAACGAGGACCAAATCCAAGCTCAAGAATCGGAGGTGGATGCGGCGCTCTCCGCAGCGCGCACCCTGCCCATGATGGCCAAGCGGCGCTTCGTGCTCGTGCGTGGCCTCGAGCATTGGGAGGGGCGTGAAGGCTCGGACGCGAAAGAGAAGACGCCCCCGCTCGATCGCCTGCTCGAGTATTGCCAAGCGCCTTCGCCGAGCACCACCTTGGTCCTGGTTGGTGGCAGCCTGGACAAGCGCCGCAAGCTCGTAACGGTCGCCCGCAAAGACGGCTGGCTCGTGAGCTGTGAAGCGCTGGCGCGCGCGGATTTGCCCGGTTTCATCGAACGCGCTGCGCGCGAACGCGGCAACCCGCTCGATCCGGGCGTCGCTGATCTGATAGCAGAGCTCGCCGGACCGGAGCTCGGGCCCGTGATCGACGCGCTCGAGCGTTGCTGCCTCTATGCCGGAGCCGGCAATGCGGTGTCCGAGGACGTGGTCGCCGAATGCGTCGTGCGTTTGCGCGCCAAGACCGTGTGGGAGCTCGTGGGCGCCGTCGGCAAGCGCGATTCAGGCGCCGCCCTCAGCGCCCTGTCCGAAGTTTACGACCCGCAAGATCGCGGCCTGCGCTTGCTCGGCGTCCTCGCCTGGTCCACGCGCCAAATGTTGCGCTTCGAATCCGCGCTGAGCGAAGGGCTGTCGCCCAACGACGCAGCCGTGCGCGCGGGAGCACCGCCGTTCAAGGCTCGAGAGCTCGCCGAGCAAGTGAAGCGCATTGCCCGAGTCGACCTCGAGCGTTGGCTCGAGACCCTGGCCGAGCTCGACTACGCCCTCAAAGGCGGCTCGAAACGCCCCGCAAAATCAGTGCTCGAACACGGCATTTTGAAGCTGTGTCGAGGTTCTGACGCGCGGCCTGCTCAGCGCAGAGCTTGACCTTCCAAAGCCTCCGCCCCACATTGGATGTGGAAACTCGGCGTTATGGATACACTGTCACGGGCTACCCCGCCCACCGCTCGCCTCGAGCAGCTCGCGCAGGCGCCGCTGCCCACGAGCCACGGCACGTTTCAGCTGCGCGTCTTTCGCTGGGACGACCCGAACGTGCACCCGAGCCTCAGCCGTGAGCACTGCGCGCTAGTCATGGGTGAGGTGCGCGGTCGGCGCTCCGTCCCCGTGCGCGTGCACTCGGAGTGCTTGACGGGCGAAGTGTTCTCCTCGCTCAAGTGTGATTGTCGTGAACAGTTCGATCACGCGCAGGCCGCCATCGCCAAGCACGGCTTCGGAATCATCCTGTACCTGCGCCAAGAAGGCCGCGGCATCGGCCTGACCAACAAGGTCCGTGCCTACGCGCTGCAAGCCATGGGCGCCGACACGGTGGAAGCGAACGAGCTGTTGCACCTGCCGGTGGATGCCCGCACGTATGACGTCGGCGCCGCCATGCTCCGCGAGCTGGGGGTGGAGTCGGTGGAGCTCATGACCAACAACCCAGCCAAGGTGAATGAGCTACGCAAGCTCGGCGTCGTGGTCGAGAAGCGGCTGCCCGTGCTCATCCCCGCCAACCCGTTCTCCGCCTCGTACCTCGAAGTGAAGCGCCTGCGCATGCAGCACGCGCTGCCCGAGCCCCCCGCCAGCACCGATGGCGATGGCGACAGCAACGGGAACGGTCGCAACGCAGCCCAGTAACCGCTCCCTGATTTTTTGGGGTTAGCGGGCACTGCCTGCGATGCTCGGCACAAAGCATTCAGCGCGAGCGGCCATCGAGCACCTACCCCGGGTGTGAGGTGCGCGGTGCGTCGAGCCATCGCCCACCCTCTGCGTGTGAGCTACGCCGCGTCGCTGCACGGGCCTGCCCCGACGGCGACGTGCTCGCTGTGACCCACGCCGAGCTAAAACGCTGCCGTTACCTGAGATCCACTGCGCACCGAAAAATAGTGTTCGGGCCCGAACGCTATTTTTGGGACGGAAGTGCGGTGCGCGTGCCGGTCTCGCCCGAGTCGCGGTCGCGGTAGCGAACGCCGTACACCCGGCCGTCGTCGCGGCGTAAGAGTAGGTGCCGCGCCATCGCTCATGCCGGGGACGCGTGTGCTCCGCAGACGGGTGAGAACTTCGGGCTGCGATCGCGCGATTCGGTCAGCTACCTTGGTCGAGCGACGCGGCTCGGTGCCGCCCTGGCTCAGGGCTTTTTGGCGGCCTTGATCGCGGCAAAGCGGGCTTTGAGCTTGGGCGCGTAGCCGAGCTTGTTGGTCTGTTTGATGCGACCCACGGCAAGTGCGTCTTCGGGGACGTCTTCAGTGACCGTGGTACCGGAGCCCACGTACGCATTGCGACCGACGGTCACGGGCGCCACGAGCTGCGAGTCACTGCCGACGAAGGCGCCTTCGCCGATGACGGTCTTGTGCTTGTTGAAGCCGTCATAGTTGCAGAAAATCGTACCCGCGCCGATGTTCGCGCGCTCGCCCACGTCGCCATCACCCAAGTAAGAGAGGTGATTGGCCTTGGCTCCGCGGCGCACGCGCGTGTTCTTGGTCTCGACGAAGTTGCCGAGATGCACTTCGGGCTCGATCTCCGATTTGGGACGCAAGTGGGTATAGGGCCCGAGCTCAGCGCGATCGCCCACGTTGCTCGAGGTGATGACGGTATACGGCTTGAGCAGTACGCCGTCGCCGATCGTCGAATCGACGATCACGCAGCCCACGTCGATCACGGTGCCTTTGCCGATCCGCGTGCGGCCGCGCAAGCTCACGCCCATCTCGACCACGCAGTCTTCGGCGATCTCCACCGAGTCTTCGATTTGCGGCTCGCCGCGCATGGTGACGCCGTTTTTGGCGTGGCGCGTGCGGATGCGGCGTTGCAAGAGGGCCTCGGCTTCGGCGAGCTGACTGCGATCGTTCACGCCGAGCAGCGCGTCCGCATGGCCGGCAACGCCCGTGACGCGGCTCGTGCGCGCACAGAGGGCGATCACGTCGGTGAGGTAATATTCGCCCTGCGAGTTGTTGGGCTTCACCTCGGAGAGCGCGCGGCGCAGGGCGGCCGTGTCCCCCGCGTACATGCCCGCGTTCACCTCGCGCACCGCGCGTTCTTCGGCCGTCTTCAGATCGCGTTGCTCGCGTACTTCGAGCACCAGTCCCTGGGCGTCGCGCAGCACGCGGCCGTAGCCGTGCGGGGCATCGAGCGAGCACGTCATCAGCGCGAGCTCGTTCGCGCCCGGCTGATCGAGGGCAGCGACGAGCTCGGCGAGCTCTTCCGCGCGCACCAGCGGTGTGTCGCCGCACAGAATGAGGACACGCTCGCTGTGCACCTGCTCGAGCCCGATGCGCGCCGCGTCCCCCGTGCCACGCGGCGGATCTTGCACCACGGTCGTCACGCGCTCGCCGAATTCGGTGCGCAAGAATTCGTCAATCTCCGGCCGCCCGCTGGTAACGACGACCGCGCGCTCGACGCCAGCGTCGAAAGCCGCTTGCACCGCGTAGCGCACTAGAGGGCGCCCCGCGATGGGGTGCATCACCTTGGGTAGCGCGCTTTTCATGCGCGTTCCGAGGCCAGCGGCGAGTATCACGGCGGTCAGGCGAGGCATGGCCTCGATCTCGCATTTGTGCGCCAGAAACGCCAGATCCCGGCGCTCGTCCCACGCGGAAGCCGCGCAGAAGCGCTAAGGAGCGCCGGGCACGGCGGGCAGCGCCGCTTTCGCGTCGTTCGAGACCGCCGGCGAAAGCGACGACGCATCCGAAAGGTCCGGCCCCGGTGAGTCGAGGGCCGGCTCGAGCGGCAGCAATGTGCCGCTCGCCAGATCGTCCGTGTCCGCATCCTTGTGCGACGTCACCGCGCGGCCGCGATCCACGTACACCACGATGCTTTCACCCGAGTGCAGCTTGTCGGTGCGCGAGCGGCGATTGATGCGTTCCATGCTGCCCACCGTCATGCCGTAGCGCTTGCCGAGCGTTGCTAGGGTGTCGTTGTCACGCGCGGCGACGACCACGCGCTTGCGGCCGTTTTGACCCTCGAAGTAGTCGTAGAACTCCGGGCTACCGGCGACCAGCACGTGGGTGTCACTGGGCGAGATGCTGCGAGCGGCGAATGTCTTGCCCTTGTCGACGAACAACTGCAGCGCCATGCCCGATTGCAGCCGCGCGCCTTCGTCCAGCGCGTTCCACAGCCCGATGTCCGGCACGCTGACCGCAAACACGTTGGCCACGCGGCCGAGCGTGTCGCCGGGCAAGACGCGATAAAACAAGCGCGAGCGCTCGGCATACGAGAATTCTCGCGGTGGCACGACCACGACCTCGTCGTTTGGCGGTGCAGCGGCGGCGCGGTTTGCGCGCGGCACGAGGAGTACGCTGCCCGCCGCCAGCACTTCCTTCGGTTCGACGTGATTGAGCGCACGCAAGCGCGCCTCGCTCACGCCGTGAGCGTTGGCGATCGACTCGACGGTCTCGCCGAATTTCGTGACATACGACTCGAACGAGTCGTCGTCTCCTGCCGAGCGCGCCAACGCGGCCGTGCACGCCGCGCCCTTACCCGAAGGAACCCGCACGCGCCAGCTGGGTTTGGTCGAGCCCGGCATCCAAGGCGGCGTGCGCCCCGACAGAAACGCAGGATTCAACGCGATGAGCTCGCTATCGCTCACGTTCGCCGCGCGGGCGACGTCGGCGAGCGCCACGCTCGGCCCGACCTGCACGACGTCGAACGACTCGGCCGCGTCGCTCTCGATGGTGTCTAGGCCGAACGCCTTCTTGTTGTTCATCACGATCGAGAGCGCGAAAATCTTGGGCACGTAGAGCGTAGTTTCCCAAGGGATGCCAGCCTCGTAACGCACGAGCTCCCAGAAGTCGTTGCTGTTGAACTTTCGGATCGAGCGCGCGAGCCCGCCGTAGCCCATGTTGTAAGCCGCGATCGCCAGCTCCCAGCTCCCGAAGCGGCGATACAGATCGCTCAAGTAGCGGCTTGCCGCTTGCGTGGAGCGCTCGGGGTCGAGCCGCTCGTCGACCCAGCGATCGACGGTGAGGCCATAGGTACGCCCCGCATCGGGCATGAATTGCCAGAGGCCGGCCGCGCCCGCTGGTGAAGTGATGGTCGGGTTGTGCCCGCTCTCGATCATCGACAGCCACACCAAGTCGGTCGGGACCCCGGCACGCGACAGCTCGCCACGCATGGCAGCGGTGTAGCGCCCGCTCTTCTTTGCCCACACCCGCGCGATGGCTTTGCCGCTCGCGCTGTCGCGGTAGAAGCGCAGGTACTTGATCACGAACTCGTCCAGCACGACGGGCAAGTTCGGCATCGTCAGGTTCTTCAGCCAGGCTGCGTCGGGCGCGCCTTCGACTGCGTCCTTGTGAACGTCGCGCGGGCGCAGCGCGGGCGCGCCTTGGGTGAGGACTTCGGGCCCGTCGTTGCTCACGGCCTCGGGTAGATCCCAAGACCAGCCGGGCTCGACGCCGGTCAGCGGGCGCGGAAACAAAACGCGCTCGGCAGCCTTCAGCGAGCGCAGCTCGGGATCGTCTTTGCCGGCGCGCAGATCTTCGTCGGTAGGCCCGTCGGCGATCTTTTGGCGTGCGTTGCGATCGGGCGTCGACCGCGTGGCGCCCACCGGCAACGTCGCGGACGCCTTGCGCGGGGGCTTGCCCTTCTGGTGCGAGGCGTGGGCCTGCTTGTCTGCCTTGTCGAGCTTGTCAGGCTTCTCGAGCTTGTCGGGCTTGGAGACCTTGGCCGATTCCGCAGCCTCCGGGATTGCGCTCGCCGCGCTCGGCAGGGCGCCCACCGAGCGGGTGCCGACACCGCGTTGCGGGTCGGGCGCAGTACCCGACTTGGCCTCGCTGGGCTTGGCTTCCTTCGACTCAGCGGGCTTCGACTCAGCGGGCTTCGACTCTGCCGGCTTCGACTCCGCCGGCTTCGACTCTGCCGGCTTCGACTCTGCCGCTTTGACGGCTGGCTTCGCCTTCTCCGGCTTGGCTACGCGCGGCTTGGCCTCGGAGGCTTTCGGCTCCGCGGGTTTGGCGTCGCTGCCCGCGGCTTGGGCCGGGAGCGGCAAAAACCCGAGCACGGCGGCGAGCAGCGAGGCTCGGGCGGCAAGACGGACTCGGGCCATGGCAACGTCCTTACCGATACTCGCAAATTCGGTCAAATATCCGCCGCCTTTTGCGTGGATCTTGATCCCGGCCCGGCTTTTGTGTGTGGTCCGCGGCCCATGACCGCCATCAGCACGCGCACCGAGCTCGACACTTTCGGCCCGATCGAAGTCCCGGACGACAAGCTGTGGGGCGCACAGACCCAACGCAGCCTGCAGAACTTCGCCATCTCCGGCGAGCGCATGCCAGCCCAGCTGCTGCGCGCGCTGGCCATCGTCAAGAAGGCCGCGGCGCTCGTGAACATGGATCTGAAGGCAGTCGACTCGAAGATCGGCAACGCGATCGTGGCCGCGGCCGACGAAGTGATCGCCGGCAAGCACGACGGCGAGTTCCCACTCGTCGTTTGGCAAACCGGCAGCGGCACTCAGAGCAACATGAACATGAACGAGGTGCTCGCCAATCGCGCCAGCGAGATCCTGGGCGGCGTGCGCGGCGAGAAGCGCCTGGTCCACCCAAACGATCACGTGAACCGCGGGCAGTCATCGAACGACGTGTTCCCGGCGGCGATGGCGCTGGCCTGTGTGGACGCCGTACGCAGCCGAGTGCTGCCCAGCGTCGGCTCGCTGCGCGACACGCTGAACGAGAAAGCCACCGCCTTCAAAGAGATCGTGAAGATCGGCCGGACGCACTTGATGGACGCGACGCCGCTCACCCTCGGCCAAGAAATCAGCGGCTGGGTCGCGCAGCTCGATCATGGCTCGAAACATCTAGAAAGTGCGGTGCCGCACCTGGCCGAGCTCGCGCTGGGCGGCACTGCCGTGGGCACTGGCTTGAATGCGCACCCGGAGTACGCCGTGCGCGTGGCCGCCAAAGTGAGTGAGCTGACGGGCCACCCGATCGTGACCGCGCCGAACAAGTTCGAATCCCTCGCGGCCCACGACGCGATCGTGTTCGGGCACGGCGCGTTGAAGACGCTCGCCGCGTCGCTGATGAAGATCGCCAACGACGTGCGCTGGCTGGCCTCGGGCCCGCGCTGCGGCATCGGCGAAATTTCGATCCCCGAGAACGAGCCGGGCAGCTCGATCATGCCGGGCAAGGTCAACCCGACTCAATCGGAGGCCATGACCATGCTCTGCGCACAGATCTTCGGCAACGACGTGGCCGTGAACTTCGGCGGCGCCAGCGGCAACTTCGAGCTCAACGTGTTCAAGCCCCTGCTCGCGCACAACTTCTTGCAGAGCGCGCGCCTGATCGCCGACGGCTGCGACAGCTTCCGCAAGAACTGCGCGGTCGGCATCGAGCCGAACCGGCAGCGCATCCAGGAACACCTGGAGAATTCGCTGATGCTGGTGACCGCGTTGAACCCGCACATCGGCTACGACAACGCCGCAAAAATCGCGAAGAAAGCCCATAAAGAGGGCCTCACGCTGCGTCAATCGGCAGAAGCCTTGGGCCTGGTGTCGAGCGAGGATTTCAGCCGCTTCGTGCGGCCCGAAGAAATGCTCGGGCCGAAGGGCTAGTCCCAAGACCTCGGACCGAGCCTGCCGAAGAGGTGCGAGCAGGCCAAGGCGCAGGGACGAGGCGTACCTGTAAGGTACGTTGAGGAGCTGCAACGCGCGCATGCAAAGCGCTTCTGAAGGCAGGCGACGGGAGAGTTCTTAGGACTAGCCCCGTGGGCTAATCTCAGGGCTCGCTCGGCGATCCGAGGCGTCCGAGATCGTCTTGCCACGGGCTCTGGCACTCGGGGTCCGTCGCGAACAAGAGGGCGGCGCGGATCTCACGGTAGTGCTCGGCGAGCTGCTCGAGTGCCGTCGCGGGTAGCCGCGTCTCGTCGAGGCCGTGAAAATGCGGGCCCCTGTCCGGCTCGAGCTCGTGCCCGCTGAGCGCGGCGATCCGCCGGGTGGCGTGGACCAAAGCCGCATACAACTCTGGGCGCGGCGCGATCCGCTCCGGTAGCTCGACGCTCGACGAGCCCGCCGCCCAACACAACGTGCACAGCAACGTCCATTCGGCGTGCTTTGGCGAAAGCGTTTCGTCGACCTGCACGACAGCCGGTTCTGCGGCGTCGGAAGCGCGAAACGTGAATTGCCGCAAGGGAGGCGCACCGGCGGCCAACGCCGAAACATCCGGCGGCGCCTGCTTCGCGCCTTTCGCGATCGACTCGGAGCGAAACATTTGCACGCGAAGTGCCGCGCGCCGAATGGCGGCGCGCAACGCTACGAGCGATTGCTCGACGACCACCGGCTCGTCCGACGTTACTTCCGGCAGCACTTCATTCGCCGGCCAAAAAGCGTATTCGAGGCTCGCGGCATCCGCCTCGCGCTCGCGCAGCGGCTGTGGCCAACCGGGAGCGCCAAACGCGCCCTCGGGATCGCGCAGAAGCGCTCCCTGCGCATCGTAGAACGACTCGGCCAAGAGCTGGCCGCGCCGGTATTCCTGTTTCATGACCCGCGCGGCGTCCACGATGCAACACTCGCGGATAGTGCAGGCGGACTCGCCGTCGCTGTAGACGCACAGCAAACCGTCCGGCGCATCGTCGAGGTAGCGCCCGCTCTGCGCGAGCTGCCCCGACGCGTAAAAGCGGCGAAACGGCCCATGCCGTTTGCCATGCCGATACTCGAATTCGAGCGAAGGCGTGCCGTCGCCGCGATGAGCGCGCAGTGAGCCATGCAGCTCACCTTGTGCGTCGCGCGCGCACAGCACCCACTCGCCGCTATCGAAGAACCATTCCGCCAGCGCCGAGACGTGACTTGGCCGGGCTGGGGTTGGGCTCAGCTCGGGGAGCATGAGTCAGATTGGCACACAGGCCGTGTTTCGGCTTGGTGTTGGCCATCATCCCCGGAAACATGCGGCGCTGCGCTCGGGCGCCACTGCCGATCGCGCCCTCGGGGCTCTACACGCTTCGGATGGTCGACCCCCTTCTGATCGAAACGAAATGGCCCATCGAGGACCGCAACAAACTGCAGCTGTTCTCGCTGAACACGCCGAACGGCATAAAAATCGCCGTGGCGCTGGAGGAGCTCGGCATCCCGTACGAAGCGCACACGGTTCGTATTGGGAAGGGTGAGCAATTCACGGATGCGTTCAAGGCCATCAGCCCCAACTCCAAGATCCCGGCCATCGTCGACCTGAACGGCCCGGGCGGGAAGCCGCTCGCGCTCATGGAGTCGGGGGCGATCTTGATTTACTTGGCCGAGAAGGCCGGGCGGCTGATCCCGAATGATCCCGCGCTGCGCTTCAAGTGCCTGCAGTGGTTGTTCTTCCAGGTCGGCCACATCGGCCCCATGTTTGGGCAGTTCGGGCACTTCTTCAAGTACGCGCGCGACAAGTGCGACCACCCCTACCCGCTCGAGCGCTACACCAACGAGGCCAAGCGCCTGCTCGGCGTGTTGGACGTGGAGCTCGCCGACAAAGAGTATTTGGTCGGCGAGTACACGATCGCCGACATCGCCACGTTCCCCTGGGTGAACGCACTCGGCACAGCCTACGCCGCGAGCGCCGTGCTACCGCTCGAGCCGTACCCGCACGTGAAGGCGTGGCTCGAGCGCTGCACGTCGCGCCCCTCGTTTCAAGTGGGCAAGGACGTGACTGGCTGAGCTCCGGAATCGCCGCGCCGGCGGCGCGCCTCGGGCAAGAACGAGAAAACGTGCTGCATCACGTAGCACCAAGCACCGCGCTTCGGGTAGTTGGGCTCGTCCAAGCCGTAGCGCGGCGGCTTGCCTTCGGGGCGGTAAGCGGTCCCGAATAGGTAGTCCCAGATCGCGAGCTTCGTGCCGTAGTTCTTGCCCGGCGCGGCGAGGTCGCGCGCGTGATGCCAGCGATGCATCTCGGGGCCATTGAGCACGTATTGAAGGGCGCCGCTGCGTACATCGAGGTTCGAGTGGATGTACATGCCCCAGACCGCGTCGAGCGTGGCCTTCAAGATCGCCACTTGCGGCGCCGCGCCGAGCAGCACGATTGGCGCAAACTCGATGGTTTGGTTGATGCAGATCTCGAGCACGTGCGAGCGCGTGCCCGAGAGCCAGTCTACGTCGTCCACCGAATGGTGCGCTTCGTGGATCCGCCACAGCACGTTCGAGACGTGCTGCAGGCGGTGGAACCAGTAGATGTAAAAATCATGTGTCACGAAGAAGAACCCGAGCTGCGCCGGGATCGGCCAAGCGCTCAGCAAGCCCGCGTGGGACCAGCCCGTTTCCCGGTCCAAAAGCAGGATGAAGCCGCTGATCAAAAGCCCCAGCACGTAGCTCTGCAACAGCCCATAGGCGAGCAGATCGGTGAAGAACCCCTCGCGGAACAAACGCTGCCTCGGCTCGTAAGGAAAGCGGCGCTCGAGCAAGATGAGCGCCACGGCCGAGGTCACGATGATGATCGGCGACAGCAGCGCGAGCGTCATTCGGCGTCCGAGCGCGCGGCGCTGAGCACCCGGCGCAGCTTCTTGCGGATCGGGATCTCGCTCTCGTAGACCCGCTTCACGCCGTCACCAATCGCCCGCTCGACCTCACGGATCTGAGCCACCAAGCGCTCGAGCCCAGACAGCTCGATCGACGCGGAGTGGTCCGTGCCCCACATGGTTTGGTCGAGCGTGATGTGTCGCTCGATGAAGGTCGCACCGAGCGCGACCGCAGCCCAGGTGGGCGCGAGCCCGCTCTCGTGCCCGGAGTAGCCGATCGGGCAGAGCGGAAAGTTCTGCTTCAAAGTGCCAATCATGCGCAGATTCAGCTCCTCGATCGGGCACGGGTAGGTCGAGGTCGAGTGCGCGATCAAGAGCTCGCGCTGGCCGAGCACCGCGACGGCCTGGTGGATCTCCTCGGCGGTGGACATTCCCGTGGAGATCATCAAAGGCACGCCGGTCGCGCGCATGGCCCGCAAGAGTTGTAAATCCGTGAGCGAGGCCGAAGCCGCCTTGTAGCAGGGCGGTGAGAAGCGCTGAATGAACTCGACGGAGGGCTCGTCCCAACAGGAAGCAAACCACATCATGCCGAGCTCCGCGCACTGCTTCTCGATCTGCTCGTACTCCTCCGCGCCGAACTCCACCCGGCGCTTGTAATCGATGTAGCTCATCTGGCCCCAGGGCGTGTCGCGCTGGATGTGCCATTGGTCGGGTGGCACGCACAGCTCCGGAGTCCGCTTCTGGAACTTCACGGCATCGCAGCCGGCTCGGGCCGCGCCCTCGATCAGGCGTTGCGCGAGGTCGAGCGAGCCGTTGTGGTTGATGCCGATCTCCGCGATCACGAACACCGGTCGTTCTTCGCCTACCGCGCGACCGCGGATCGACACGATGGGGCGACTGGGGCGGGCCCAGGGCAAAGGCTCGAGCCGGTGACTCGTACCGTGGGGTCCATGGAACGTGGCGCCGTGAATGATTGAGTCAGCCGAGTTCATCCGTCGTGCTCCTGAGTGTGCGAATTGACGATCCAATCAGCTAGCTGTCTGAACGCGCCGTGGCCCCCGCCGAGCGTGGCGCAGAATTGCGCTTCTCGCAGGATTTCCGGCGCGGCGTCGCTGGGCGCGGCCGTCAGCCCGTGCTCCCCGACGAAGCGCATGGCTTCCAAATCATTGATGTCGTCCCCGATGTACGCCACCTGACCGAGCGAGATACCGAGCTTCAATATCCAACGGGCCATGAATTCACGCTTGTCGAGCACGGCGAGGTGCACGTGCGCTACGCGCAGCTTGTGCGCGCGCTGCACGACGATCGGCGAATCTTCACGAGTCAAGAACGCGGTTTCGATACCCGCGTTGCGGAGGCGCTCCACACCCATGCCGTCACGCATCGAGAAGCGCTTCATTTCCTCGCCGCGCGCCGAGTAGTAAACTCCGGCGTCCGTCAGGACACCGTCGACGTCACTCACCACGAGCTTGATCCGGCTCGCTCGGAGCACGAGATCCGAAGGCGAAAGCTTCACCACGTCGTCCAACCTCCGTCGACAATCAGGTTTGCACCGGTCATGTACGCCGACGCGCTGCTGGCCAAGAACAGCAGCGCGCCGCGGTAATCCGAAGGCTCCGCCATGCGCCCGAGCGGCGTGCGCTTGGCGTACTCTTCGCGAAAATGCGGATCTGGATCCTGCGCGACCCCACCGGGTGACAGGGCGTTCACGCGCACCCCCGCCGAGCCCCAATAAGCGGCCAAAAATCGAGTAAATTGCAAGACCGCGCCCTTGCTAGTCGGGTACGCCGGTGACTTGAAGAACGACTGCGTGCCGTCAGCGCGCTGGTAAAGCGCTTGTTGGGGCCCGACCACGCCGTAGGTGGACGCGATGTTGATGATGCTACCCGAGCCGCGTGCGGCCATGCGCCGGCCGATGCGCTGGGCGCACAAGAACGTACCCACTACGTTCACGTCCAGCATGCGCCGAAAGCGCTCCACCGAGTATTGCTCGAAGCGCGACTCATCGGCAGCATCGGACGAGAATTTGTCGTCGATGGCCGCGTTGTTCACGAGCACGTCCACCGAGCCGAACGTCGCCAGCGTGCGCTCGACCAGCGCTTCTACGGCCTCGGGGCTCGTGACATCGCAGCCGACGCCCAACGCGGGCACGCGGTGCGCAGCCGCCAAGGCCGCGGCTAGGTCGCCACAAGCGGCCCCATTCAAGTCGGCGAGCACGACGCGCGCGCCAGCGCCGGCCAAGGCCGCGCAATGCTCACGCCCGAGCAGCCCGAGCGCGCCCGTCACTATCGCGACTTTTCCGTCCAATTCGAATCCTACCATCGGCCCTGCTTTCAAACGGTTTTTCGGAACACCGGCTGCACTGGCACGCCCAAGATGCGTTGGGCCAAGTCACCACGCTGGGTCGCGTCCCGCAGCACGCCGAGCGCACGCTCGTACGCCCCGAGCACGTGCTCGACCTCTGCGTCACCGTGCGAGAAGGACAGGTTGTGGAAGCCGCTCCACAACACGCCGTGGCGCAGCAGCTCCTGCTGCATGAGCGACTTCTGTAGCAGCGGATCACCCGCGGCCGCATCGAACTGGATCATCGTCCGCGATTCCAGGCCGACGGCGCGGGTCGTCGTGAGGCCACGCTCTTTCGCGAGCCGGTTGTAACCTGCTTTCAGGCGTGCTCCGCGCTCGCGCAATACGTCTGGCACGTGCTGATCGCGCAGCTCGGAGATGGTCGCCTTGGCGGCCGCCAACGACAGCGCTTCACCGCCGAACGTGGTGAACCAGAACACGTCGTCGTCCAACGCGCGCATCACGTCCGCGCGGCCGGTGAGCACCGAGAGCGGCATGCCATTGGCGACCGCTTTGGAGAAGCAGGCCAAGTCCGCCGTGACGTCGTAGCGCTCTTGAGCGCCGCCGAGGGCGACGCGAAACCCCGTCCACATTTCATCGAAAATCAAGAGCGCGCCGGCCTCCGTGCAGGCCTTACGCAGGGCCGGCAAAAACTCCGGCTTCGGCTCTTCGAACAGGACTGGCTCGAGAATGACGCACGCCACGCGCTCATCGATGAGCTCGAGCAGCGCCCAGGGGTCGTTGTGCGGGAAAGTCGTGGTGAGCCCGCGCGTCGAGCTCGGCACCCCGCCGTGGCGCGCCGTCGTGCCGACGTACCAGTCGTGCCAGCCGTGATAACCGGAGCACAGCACGTGCTCGCGGCGCGTGAACGCGCGGGCCAAGCGCACGGCTGCGCTGGTCACGTCGGCGCCCGTCTTGCTGTAACGCACCATCTCGGTGCCCGGCACTGCGGTCCGAATCAGCTCGGCCACCTCGACTTCGAGCGGATGCATCAGCGAGAAGGTGATGCCCTCTTCGAGCTGCGCGCGGATCGCCCGGTCGACGCGCGGGTAAGCGTAGCCGAGCGACAGCGGGCCAACGGCCATCGTCATATCGACGTACTCGTTACCGTCCACGTCCCAGACATGGCTGCCGGCGCCGCGCTGCAAATACACGGGCGCCACGCCGCGCACGTACTGAGTTGGGCCTTTGGCGAGGGTCTGCGTGCAGGAGGGGATCAGGCTCGTTGCTCGGTCCAACAGCGCAGTGGAGCGTTCGATCGTGGGCAAACCTTGGTCGAAGCGAATACCGTTGCTCATGAGTGCCTCCAGGTGACGCCGGCGCCTTCCGGCCGGAAGTGACGCAACTCGGCGGCGTGCGCCAAGTGCCAGCTCTGGCCGCGGTATTGCGCGTTGAGCTGGCTCATCTCCGGCTCGCTTTCGAGCAGTTGCAGAATCTCGAGCAGCGAGAAGACGGGCCGCCGGGCGCTGCACAGCTCGCGATACACGCGGCTCACGAAGGCGTAGTCCTCCGCGTGATCGACGGTGAAGCGATGGGTCTTCGAGAAGTCGAAGCCCGTCTCCCACGTCACGTTGGCGATCCGGAAGCGCTCGGGGCGCTCCCAGATGAAGGGCGTGGTGTGCTCGCGCTCGAACACGCGATCGGCGTTTTGGAACGCGCAGGCCAAGGCCTCCATGGTCATCACTTCGACGTCGTTGCCGTCCGGCCAGGTCGGCGGGTACAGATTCGTGACGAAGTCGAGAGCACCGCCAGCGGCGTCATGCACCCCGAGCACGCGGTCGATCGCCGCGGGATCGATCAGCGGGCAATCCGACGGGATCTTGACCACGGCGTCCGCGCCGTACGAGACACCGACACGGTAGTGACGATCGAGCAAGTCGCTCGGATGGCCGTCGAACACGCGCACGCCGATGCGCCGACACAGCTCGCGAATCGGCTCGTCTTCCACGGCGGTCGTCGTCGCGACGCACACCTCGAACCGCGAATTTGCCGCCAAAATCCGCTCGACTTGACGTTCCAGCAAAGGCTTTCCGGCCAGAGGCAAGAGCACTTTTCCGGGCAAGCGCGTGGAGCCCATGCGCGCCTGAACGACGACCACGGTCGTCATGCTGCCACCTCGGTGGCAGCGCCAGCGCGCGCGCGCGGGCGGAGCGCCTCCTCACACACGCGCGCAATGCGCTGGGCCGCTGATCGGTTCTGCTCGGGCATGAGCCGCCGCAGCTCGCTCATCGGATGAGACGAGTGCACCTCTTTGCCGAGCGCCAGCCCCACGAACACGACGGAGGACCACTCGCAGATGAGCACGGCGCAATTGGCAATCATGGCGTTGGTCGGCCCCTCCGCGTAAACCGAAGCGTGGGGCGCGAGCCGTGCAATCTCCTTGCGCGCACGGTCTACGCGTTCGTTCGGGTGCAGCTTGAAGATCAGCTGGCGTTTTCCCGCAATGCGCAGGGCACGACGAATGAACGCGTCCCGATCGTGGAGCTTGTAGGTCTCGCGCGCATCGGAGCTGCACACGAGCGCGTAGTCACGATGGGGAAAGTCGTTATCGAGGTACGCCGCGCAGTCGTCGAAATTCGGAATCCCGGTGACCACGACCTTCTCGGGAGCCGCGCCGCGGGCGATGAACAGGTCGCGATATCCCGCGCTAGCTACGCAAAATCGCTGATATTTCCGGCTCAAGCCGCTGGCGGAGGTGCCCGCTAGCCAGCGCGGCAGGTGCTCGGGAAAGCGGCGCACCAAGTCGAACGCGAGGCCCGGAGGATCGAGGATGCCCTCCTGCACGACGACGAGAGGAGCGCCGCCCACGTTGTTCGGTAGTGCGACGTCCGTGCAGTTGACGACCAGATCGTAGCCACCGCGAGCGCCATCGAGGTCGATGGCGAGCGCCTGTTGCTTCAAGTAATCCAGGCAACGGTTGCGCAGCTTGTGACCGCCGATCGTGTTCTCGAGCAAACCCAAACGACGCATGGTCGTCACCGCGGCCGCACCGTAAAACGGCGTAAAATGCGGGGAGACATCGGACATCGCCCGCGCAACGGCGTGTAATTGCGTCGTTTGATTGAGGGAGCCACAGATGAACAACACGCGCGGACGGATCACCCGTCCGTCATCTGCATCGCGGCCCTTCAGATTTGCCACAGACAGACACGTTAGTGGGCGTTCATTGCGAGTTGGTGCCAGACATTCAACATACTCGCGTCACGCGCGAAGTTGCTCGGTCGGCTGGGAGACAATTCCGCAATGGCCGCGCATTCGTCGCACGCTCGTTTCGAAAAGTCGCGTCAGCTCCACGCGTTCGTGACGTGATTCAGGTCGTGTGCGTCGCGCCAATAGCGCTGCTCGTCCTTGCAGCGGAAGCCGCTGCTCGACACATGAACACCTCGTGCACGTCGCACCCGCTCCAATTCAGATTCGCGGCAATTGGCGCGTGGCTCGTAGCGCTGACGCTGTGTATGAACGCGCGCGCAGATCCAGTACCGGCCCCGAGTGACGACAGCCACGACTACGTGACGCCGCGTTACGAGCCGGCGGGCTTTCCGTTGCTCGCTGGCAACAGCGACATCGGCTTCGAGTTTGGCGCGGTCGGCACGCTGAGCCACTTCGAAAACGGCATCGTCCCCTATCACTGGAACATGGACGTCGTTTTGGCGCTCGCCGTGAAGGGCGGCCCGAACGGCGAAGAGATCACCCAACAGAGCTACCAGGCCAACGTCGACATCCCGCCACGAGCCAGTGGCCGCGTGCGACTGAACCCGCAAGTGATGTACGCGCGCACCGTCAACCAGCTGTATTTCGGTTTGGGCAACGCTTCACCGAGCGCGCTGGCCAATGACCAAACCCTGCGCCACTTCCAATTCGACGACCGCCAAGCGCGCGTCCGCGAGCTCACGCGCGTGCTGGTCACCGGCCCACTCGACCTAATGTTTGCCACCAGCTACCGCTACGAAGATCCGCACGTCTACGCCGGCAGCAAGCTCGAAACCGACGCCCTCGCCGGCTCGCTTCGCGGCGTGCGCCCACTCAGCTTGCTCGGACAAGCCGCGGGCATCCTGTACGACGGCCGCGACAGCGAAATCTTCCCGCGCAGCGGCGGCTACCACCACCTGGGCCTGCGCGGCGCGCTCGGCTTGCCCGTGTCACACGGTGTTCGCTACGGCGCGCTCGGCGTGCACCTCGCTCAATACGTACCCGTGGGCGGCCCCTTCGTGCTCGCGCTGCGCGTCGTCGCCGACCTGCAATTCGGCAACGTGCCGTTCTACGATCTCTTCACCGGCGGCTCATTCCTGACCGACGAAATGATCGGTGGCTCATCCGCAGTACGCGGCGTCCCCGTGGGCCGCTACTCCGGCCAAATCAAAGCCTACGGCAACGTCGAGCTGCGCGCGATGCTCGTTCACTTTCGCCTGCTCGGGCAACAGTTCCAACTCGGCAACAACCTGCTCTTCGACACCGGCCGCCTGTGGAGCGACTACACCTTCCACGCCCCCGCCGACGGCCACGGCATCGGGCTCAAATGGGGCATCGGCGGCGGCGAATACCTGCAATGGGGCCAAGCCGCCGTCTTCCGGCTCGAAGTCGCCTATTCCCCCGACGCCCGCTCCGAAAACCCCGGCCTCCCCCTCGGCATCTACGTCGAAGACGGAGTGATGTTCTAGGCCCTGGCGTCATGTGTAGGCCCTCGCGTATTGAAGCTGGTGCTGCGCGAAAGCTTCGGCGAGCGGCGAGTGTTGGGCGCTCACCGGTCTCGCCTCGCACCTCGAATCCGCGCCACAGCTTCCCGTTCGCCGTTCGCCGTTCGCCGTTCGCTGCGGAAGCGCCGAGCAACGCCATCGGAGAGACGTCGCTCGAGACCGAAGTGGGGTCACCTCCGCGAAGCTCTGATTTTCAGAGCTCAGAGCGGTGGACGCCAAGGCGTATCGCGGGCACCCGCGGCAGGGCTTGAGGTGCAGCTCGCGCCCTGAGGGCGCCCCCCAAAAAAGAGCCTTAGAATGAACCGAGCCTGAGGCGGCTACTCGCGCGGGCGTTGATTCGAGCCGAGCCAGGTCAGTGTGCCCACCACGAGCGCGATCACGAACACGAACAGTGACCAGCCGGGCCGCGCGACGCCGAGGCCGTTGCGGCCGACCACGCCTTCGAACAGCTGCACCAGCACCGCGCCGAGGCCGTAGGCGGCGGCGCTGTACAGCACCGCGCGTCGCAAGCGGGCGACCATCTCGACCGAGCGGGGCGTGCTCGGCCATACGTCGCGGCGCAAGTGACGGATCCACATCAACGCGGGGCTCGACAGCGTGGCCAGCACACCGACGATCGAGAGCGTGACCTCGGCCGTGCTGAGATCGGTCCCGCGCACGAGCCGCACCAGGGCCGCCGCGACCACGACCACGTTCACGAAGCCCCAAAACAAGCCGAGCCCCGTGAAGAACACCAGGCCTGGCCGAGCCAGGCGAACGCTGCGCGCGGTCTCCTCCATGCGTTCGTGCGGCGAGCCGCTGCTCGGTGTGGCAAGCAGGGTACGCGCTGCGGCTTCGAGCAACGTGGAGGGCGCTTGGGTCGAGGTCGGGGGAGCGGCGGGCTTGGGCGCGGAAGCCGGCAAGTGCGCGTCTGGCGCATCGAACGGCTCGAGCGCTTGTTCGAGGGCGTCCATCGTGGGGAAGCGCTCGCTCGGCGTCTTGGCCATGGTGCGCTGCACCACGAGCTCGAGCGAGAGCGGGATCGAGGGCTCGAGCGTGGAGGGGCGCTCGGGCTCTTGGGTGAGCACGGCAGTCAGGATCGCCATCGGGTCGGTGCCTTCGAACGGCTTGCGACCGGTGAGCGCGCGATACAAGATCGCACCCACGGCGTAGATGTCGGCGCGCGCGTCAACACGGTCGCCGCGCGCTTGCTCGGGCGCCATGTAGTCCGGCGTGCCCATCACGGTGCCGGTCTTGGTCAAGCCGTCGCTCGTCTCGGCCACCTTCGAGATGCCGAAGTCGAGCACTTTGACGGTCGCGTTCGGGCCGGCCAAAAACACGTTCTCCGGCTTCACGTCGCGGTGCACGATGCCGTGGGCGTGCGCGGCGCCGAGCGCGTGACACACCTGGCGCACGATGTGCACGGCTTCGATCGCGGGCAGCCGACCACGCCGCTCCAGGTAGTTGCCGAGCTCTTCGCCCTGCAGCAGCTCGGCCACGATGTACGGCCGGCCATCGGCGCTCGTGTTCACGTCGTACACGCCGACCACGTTCGGGTGCGTGAGCACGCTGGCCGCTTCGGCCTCACGCTGAAAGCGCGTCACGACCTCGGGCTGGCGTGCGAGCTCGTGGTGCAAGAGCTTTACGGCGAAGCGCTTGGTGTGCAGGCGCGTGTGCCGGGCCTCGTACACCCGACCCATGCCGCCCTCGCCGATCACGCGCAGCACTTCGTACGAGCCGTCGAGCAAATGCCCGACCAACGGATCTTCGTCGTCCGGAGCGTCCTCGAGCGGCGTCGCGTCGCGCGGGCACACGCGGAAGTCTGCCGGATAACGAGCGCCACAAGTCGGACAGACACGCGGATTGACCGCGGCCAGACTATTCTGAGAGCTACGAGGAGCGGTCACGCCTTCCAAAACCGGGCCATGCTAGCGCTTCGACCCGGGCCTGGGTACGGGGCAAGACACGGGTCTGCTCGAGTGGGGAGCAAACCGCGGAATGCCCCGGTTTTATCTGCGATCAGGGCAAGCGGCCGAGGCTCTTGCGCCCGTTACGGGACACTTGCTTCAGCTCTTCACGACCAAGTAAGTCGTGCTGCCGTGGCGATTGACCAGCAAGAGCACGCGGCTCTTCGACTTGGAGTACAGCTCTTGGAAGCGCTGCGGCGTGTCGATGCGCACGCGGTTCACTTCCAGCACCACGTCACCCGGGCGAAGGCCGGCTTGGGCCGCGTTGCTCTGCGGGTCGAGGCGGGTGATGACCACACCTTGCTTGATGCTGTCGTCGATCTCGAACGCGGCCCGGTTTTGCGGATTGATGCTCTCGAGCAAGATCCCGTCGAGCGCGCCCGGCTGCGCCGAGCTCGGGCCATTCGCAGCCGAAGCGGTGTTGTCCGGCATCTCACCCAGCTCCACGTCGGAGGCGCTGACTTTGCCGTCGCGCACGAAGTCCAAGTGCACCTTTTTCTTGGAGCCGCTGGCTGCGATCACGTTGCGGAACTGACCGCTGGTGTCGACGACCTTGCCGTCGACCTTGAGCACCACGTCACCGCGTTGTAACCCAGCCTTGGCCGCAGGCGTGCCGGGCTTCACGTCGGACAGCAAAATGCCCGTTGCTTGCGGCAGCTTCATGGCCTCGGCGATCTCCTGATCCACGTCTTGAATGGCCACACCGAGCCAGCCGCGGATCACTTTGCCGCTCTTCTTCAGGCTATCCATGATCGGGGAGGCCATGTTGCTCGGGATCGCAAAGCCGATGCCCTGGTAACCGCCGCTGCGCGACAGGATCGCCGTGTTGATACCGACGAGCTTGCCTTCACCGTTGATCAGCGCGCCGCCCGAGTTACCGGGGTTGATCGCGGCGTCGGTCTGGATGAAATCTTCATAGGCTTCGATGCCGAGGTCGGTGCGGCCCTTGGCGGAGACGATGCCCATGGTCACGGTTTGGCCCACGCCGAACGGGTTACCGATGGCGAGCACGGTGTCGCCCAGGCGCAGCCGGCCCGAGTCTCCGAACTCCACGGGAGTGAGGTTACTGACGTCGCCCTTGAGCTTGATCACGGCCAAGTCACTCTTGGGATCGGCGCCCACCAGCGTGGCCGTGTAATTGCGGCGATCGGAGGTGGTCACCTTGATCTCTTGGGCGTCTGCAATCACGTGATTGTTGGTCAGGATGTAGCCATCCTTGGAGACGATGACGCCGGAGCCCATGCCTTGCTCACGGCGATCTTCCCCGCCCTGCTGACCGAAGAAGGGGAACGGCGAGGCGCTCATCTTCGTGACCTTGGTCATCGAGATGTTCACGACCGAGGGCAGCACGCGCTCGGTGATATCAGCGATGGACTCGGCACCCACGCGCAGGGACGGGTTCGGTACGACTGTAACGGGGGTGGCCGCGCCTTTGGTCTCGGCGGCGATCTCGGGATGCAAAGTGCTGGCGGATTTGGCGCAGCCACTTGCAGCAACGGTAGCCAGAACGAGCAACGGGGTCGAAAGTCGCCGAGTGATCATCGCTAACATTTCCTCAGGGTTGGCGGACCGCTAGGACTGGGGGCCGCGTATGGGATGAACCACGAGCGCCGCGCGTTCATTCCCCGAGCCGTGCGGCCCGGGACAAGGGGCGACCGCTCAGCTGAAAAATTCTCGAATTTTTTCGGCTTGATCGCGGGCGTCTTGGCGCCCAATTTCGATCAGCTCGTGTGCGAAGCTGCCGTCGAACAAGAGGTACGAGGCCCAGTCGGCCTCCGGCTCCTGCGCGTCGCTGGCGAATTTTTCGATCAGGTACTTGGCGACCGGGCGCAGGTTCGTGGTTTTCAGGGATTTTCGAATGAAATCCCCCGCCACCCGCCCGAGATCGCGAGACGGCTGGAAGACCAGCTTCTTGAGGCGCCGGTAGGGCGCACCACGGTGCTTGATCCACACCCTTTGGATGCGCTCCAGATCGTCTGCGTCAAGGGTCTCCTCGAGCACTTCCATGACTTGGTTCAGGCGCTCGAGCACCTGCAAGTCGTAGGCGACGGGATCGAGGAGCAGCGCGTTCAGCAGCTTGCCCACCAGGAACACCGAGCTCAGCTCGCTCCCCTTGCCCGGATCGGACGCTTCCACGGCCGCGATCTCACGCTGCGAGCGCTCGTGACGCACGGATACGATCACGAGCCGCTCCGAGCCCGCGCGAATGGCCGGCGCGATCGGGGTGTTGAAACGCAAACCGCCGTCACAATAGTAGTGGTCACCAATGCGACGGGTCGGGAAAAGCAGTGGGATCGCCGCCGATGCGAGCACGTGGTCGGCGGAGATGCGCTCGAAGGACGTGGTTTTGCGTTCGTCGCGCGTGGGCTCGATGTGGCAATCGGGCGCACGCTCGGTGAACATCGTGGTGCGCCCGGACACCACGTGGAGCGCGGCGACCATCACCGCGTCGATCGTGCCGCGATCGATATTTTCGTGCAGCTTGGGCCAGTCGATGCTGCGGCGCACCAGCACTTCGATGCCGCGTGAGTCGAGCAAGGAGTTGCCCGTGGGCTCGTTCGACTTGGAGCGAAAGCGCGCCAAGGCGTCGGGCAGACGCGCGAGCCCAAACGGACGGACCCGCGCGTGATCCTCGAGCCGCAAACTATTCCAAACTTCGGCGAGCCGCTCGACGCCGTGGTCCGGGTGCTGAGCATTGGATGCCAGGTACGTGGCGTTGATCGCGCCCACCGAAGTGCCAGCGAAGATCTGAAACGTGGGCCCCGAGCCAGGCTCTGGGTCGAGCACTTCCATGATGCCAGCAACGATGCCGACCTCGTACGCGCCGCGCATGCCGCCGCCGGAGAGCACTAGCCCCGTCTTGGGCTTCGTACGCGGCGCATCACTACTCACTCTAGAAACTGTCCGGTGTCCTTCGGGTCTAGGCAAGCGAAAGCGATGAGATTTCCCGCGCCGGTGCGCTGCGGATCGAGCGGCGGGCCGGATTTGCCAGAATTTCCGCGATTTATGCAGAGGTAAGTGAAGCTGCGCTTTTCGGATCGCTGCGTTCCTGCGACACTTATCGAAGGTAATGACGACGGCACAGCTCGTGCTCCAAGCGGGCGGCGCGACGGATGTGGGCAAGCGCCGCGCTCACAACGAAGATGCGGTGCTGGCACGCGAGGACCTGTGCTTGTTCCTGGTCGCCGACGGCGCAGGCGGGCACAACGCCGGTGAGGTCGCGAGCGCACTGTGCGCGCGCTCGATGGCGAACTATTTCGGCGCGACGATCCGCGCGACGCATCAAAGCCCGGAGTTCAATCGCTTCGGGATCCCCAATGGCGCCCGCCGCTTGTCCGCGGCAGTGCTCAAAGCCAACCGCGACATCGTCGAAATCTCGCGCTCGTCGCAAGCGCACCGCGGCATGGGCACCACGGTCGTCGCGGCGTGTTTCTCGGCGCGTTCGGGCTTGATGCACGTCGCTCACGTGGGTGACAGCCGTTGCTACCGCTTGCGCGCTGGACACCTGGAGCTGCTCACCAAAGATCATTCGCTGCTTACCGATGTGATCGAGCAACGGCCGGAGCTGGACGACGCAGTGCTGGCGCGCCTGCCGAAGAACGTGGTCACGCGCGCGCTCGGCATGGACGAGCAGCTGCGCGTCTCGATTCGCTCGTATGCGGTGGTCGAGGGCGATCGCTTTTTGCTGTGCAGCGACGGCTTGAGCGGGCCGGTTTCGGCGCCCGAGCTGGCGGCGGCGCTGGGCCGGGACGAGACGCCGCAGGAGAACGTGGCGCGCTTGATCGCGCTGGCCAACACCGCGGGCGGGCCGGACAACATCGCGGCCTTGGTGCTGCATTGCCAGGGTGGGCACGCGCACGAAGTGCCCGCCGACAGCGTGCCGCCGCCAGCGCCGGAGCTGTTCCGCTTTGAGGGCGATTTCGATCCCGATAAATCCGATCCCGAGCTACTGATTTTGGGCATCGAGGATCTCGATGTCAGCGAGGGCACGGAGAGCGCGAGCGATGGGCTGTTGAAAGCGCTCGGCGATCTGGTACTGGGCCCGGGACGAAAATGACCGACGACCTCGGCGCTGCCGCGCCATTCGAGCTCGCACCCCACGAGCCGGCCGTGATGTACCCCGCGGAGCCTGCGCTCGAGGCGGCGATTGGGCCGGGCGTCGAAGACTTCGTAGTCGATGAAATCCCGCTCTATGCGGCGAGCGGCACCGGCGAGCACCTCTACGTGCGCGTCGAAAAGCGCGGCTTCACCACGCCGGCGATGGTGCGCGCCGTCACCCGCGCGGCCGGTGTGGACGAGCGCGACGTGGGCTACGCGGGGCTCAAAGACAAACACGCGGTGACTCGGCAATGGCTGTCGCTGCCGAGCAAAGCGCGGCCGCCGAGCGAGTGGCAATTGCCCGAGGGCATCTCGCTGGTCGAGCACACGCGACACGCCAATAAACTGCGCACCGGGCATTTGCTGGGCAATCGCTTTGGGATCACGCTGGTCACGCCGGACGTGGGCGCGCTGGAGAAGGCCGCACGTTTGGTGGAGCTGCTCAAAGGCAGCGGCGTCTACAACTACTTCGGCGGGCAACGCTTCGGGCGGCGCGGCGATGGCCTGCGCCAAGCGATCGTCTGGCTACGTGAAGGAGCAAAGCTGCATGGGCTGCCGCGCTTCTTGACCAAGCTGTACCCGAGCGTGATCCAAGCCGAGGTTTTCAATCGTTATTTTTCGGCGCGGCGCGGGCTTGGCCTGGATCGCTTGATCGCGGGCGAGGTCGTGCGCTTGGACAATGCCGGCGCCATGTTCGCGGTGGAAGACGTGGACAAGGAGAGCCCGCGCTTGACGAGCGGTGACATTCACCTGACCGGGCCGATTTTCGGGCCCAAAGCGCGGCCCACCTCGGCCGAAGCGGCCGCTCTGGAAGCGTCGATCATCGAGGAGCTCGGGCTAAGCGCGGACGCGCGCGACAAGCTCGCGCGCTTGGCACCCGGGACTCGGCGCGACCTGATCGCCCCGATCACGGACCTGCGCGTGGAGTGGGCCGGCGTGGGGCGGCTGCTCGTGGAATTTTCGCTGCCCTCGGGGAGCTACGCGACCGAGGTGATTCGGCAGTTCACGCGCTCGCCGTTTTTGATCGACGAAGCGGACCGCGGCAGCGATTCGTAACTCCGCAGCTCGTATCGAATTTTTGGGCGCTCCCAGGGCACGAGCTGCAGCTCATGGCTCGCCGCGGGTGCGCGCGACACCGCCCGCAATGTACGGCTTTGGGTGCAAAGTGCCCCCACTTGCGCGACACGCCACTTCGGTGTCGAGAATTTAGTTCGGGACCGAACAATATCTTCGGTACCCGATGCCTCTACGGCGGGATGAGGATACGTCGACCTCGAGCGAAACAAGACTCGGAGCTTGGGCACCCTCAGCAGATAGTGAGCTGCAGCTGGTGCCCTGAGAGCGCCCCCCCAAAGCAACTGAGAGGGACTCGGGCGTCAGGTGGCGATTGCACGTGACCGCATTGGGCGGATAGTGTGTCGGTCATGAGCGGGAATGATTGGGCAGCGTTGGGTGAAGCGAAGCTCGAAGCACTGGTCGAGGTCATGTTCCTCGCCGCCTCGGCCGATGGCGACTTCAGCGTCGTTGAGCGCGCGCACTTCTTGAAGAGCGTCGAGTCACTCACGGACGGCCGAATCCCGACGGCGCGCCTCCAAACATTGGTCGACGAAGCCGGCACCGCGCTCGACCGCGATGGCCGCGACGCGCGGCTCGCCAGCGTCAAAGATCGCCTGCCGGACGTGGGCTCGCGCCGCGTCGCGCTCTCACTCGCGATTCAGGTGACGGCGGCCGACGGCATCATCCGCACCAGTGAGCGCGAGCTGATCTTGGAGGCTGCCGATGCCCTCGAGATCGACCGCGACGAGGCCGCCGATTTGGTGAAGAAGCTGAACGGGTGAGGCTCGCGTCGATCATTCGTTGAGCCCGAACCAGCTGGCGTCGAGCGCCGAGCTGAGCCGATGCAACTGCGCTTCGATCGCGGCAGACTTCGCGCGCACGATCGGATCTTCGGCAACGAGCGCCGCAAATTCGCGCGGCGCGACCATGCGCATCGCAAACGTCTCGGCCTTGTCCTCTTCGAGCGCCGACGTCGCGTAGCGCGAGACGAAGCCCGGGAGCAGCGAGCTGAAGCGGCCCGCGCCTGGGTCACGGACGAAGCGCCCGCCGTCGCCATACACGAAGTAGTGATCGTTCAAAGCTAGCCACGCGGGATCGCGTGAGAGCTGATCGTCGTCCGCGTAGTCGGCGAAGTGAAACACCTCGTGGTGCACGAGGCGCCGCAGGAACGGCGCGTCCGCGTCGACATCCACGAGCAGCGTGCCGTGAAAATTGGGCAGCGAGGGGATCGCGTCGCTGCCTTCGTGCAAGCTCCGGCACAAAAGCAAGCGATGCAGCCGCGCACGATTGAGGAACGAGGCGGGGTAGCGCGCGAGCTCTATGGAGAGCGTTTCAAGCGCGCGTTCAGCGGCGGCATCCGAGACGACTTCACCCGTGAGCGTGTGGTCGCCCGATTCGAGCTGAAACGAGCGCTCGGGGATCACCACTTCGACGCCGAGCGCGCCCAGGGCGCGATTGGCCGCGCTCGCGCTTGTGAACGCGGCAATGCCATGCTCGAACAAATCGCCGCGCAGCCCCTCGTCAGCTTCGCGCGCAAGCCGCGCCTGCTCGGCCGCTGGATCGCGCAGCTCGGCGGCCAATAGCCCGACGCTCGGCGTGACCACCAGCGCGACCGCGACCGTGAGAGTCATGAAGTCCGGACGGGGCAAGCGCATGCTCCAAACACCTAGCATTTCCCGGCGCATTGGCCTGGTCCGACCCGAAGGACAGCGGAAATCTTGGCCCCGCCCCAGTGCGGCCTGCCACAATTTCGCGCGTGAACGGCCGAGCCGCATTTTTGGTGCTCTTTGCCTGCTCGGTCCTCGGGCTGGGCGGCTGCGCGCACGAAGCACCAGAAGCCAGCTATCCCTACGCTGCCGGCGCGGGCTGGGTGGTACCAGCAAGCTATGCCTGGCCGCCCAAATCGGTCACTGGCTCGGCATCGGGGACCGCGGGAGCCGCGAGCAGCAAAGGCGGCGCGCACGTTGGCCAGAGCCCTGCTTTGTCCGGCACTGCGAGCAAGAGCGCGCCCAGCGCGCCCACCTCGATCTTCGCCAAGACCTTGGGTGACGTGCCACGCCCGCGCACGCGCAACGAGCTACGCTCCGTGCTGCCCGGCAGCGGTGACTGCCTCGCGCGCCTCGCCGAGCACAGCGTGCACTTCCGCACCGTGGAGCGCGAAATCGGCGTCAAGACCCCGATCATCGTCGATGGTCCCATCGAAGGCATTCGCTTCAACAGCGGCAGCGGCCCGCTCGTCGCCGATTGCCGCCTCGTGCTCGCGCTCGCCCTCGTCGCCCCCACCCTGACGAGCTACGGCGTGAGCGACATCCGCTTCTCGGGCGCCTACGTCTACCGCCTGAGCAACAAAGGCCGCGTCAGCCTGCACGCCTACGGCCTCGCCATCGATCTCCACGGCTTCACCCGCCTCGGCACCCACTACGAAGTCCAACACGACTTCCACAAAGGCATCGGCCTCACCACCGCCGAAGATGCGCCCATTGCCAACGGATTCGCGAGCCGGCTCAGGATGAGCGGCCTATTTCACGAGTACCTGACGCCCGACGACAACGCCGACCACTACGACCATGTGCACGTCGGGGTGTCGCCGTTGCCGGATGAGGTGATGTAGCGACTGAGGTGTGCTGCTAGACAATGTCATAGCTCGACGAAACTGTTCGAGCAGAGCGAAAGGCGCGCGCTATCTTCTCCGCGATGCCGTCGTTCGATCACGAGTCGCTCGTGTTGCTCTTTCGGAATCAGCCCGAGCTCGCGGCCGAGCTTCTGCGTGACGCGCTCCACCTCAAGCTCCCAACGTACACCGAAGCCCGGCTCGCCTCTTCTGATCTCACGGAGGTAGTGCCGACGGAGTTTCGTGCAGACGCCGTGGTTTTGTTCGTCGGCAATCAGCCAGTGCTCGGAGTAATCGTCGAAGTGCAGCTTTCGCGCAGCGACCGCAAACGGTTCACGTGGCCTGCCTATATTTCGGTTTTGCGTGCTCGTCACGAATGCCCCGTCGAACTGCTAGTCGTTGCCCCTGATCGGGCGGTCGCGGCCTGGGCAGCAAGTCCCATCAATCTTGGCCTGGGCGGAATGAGCCTCGTTTGCCCCCGAGTTTTGGGGCCGGACTCCATTCCAACGGTTACCGACCCCGCGACAGCCGCAGGGAGGCCGGAGCTCGCCGTGCTTTCAGCCCTGGCGCATGGAAAAGGCAACCCGAAAACTGCGGTCGCCATCGCACACGCCGCTTACTCAACCCTCGGGCTGCTGCCAGACGACCGGCAGATGCTATATTTTGCGCTCATCGAGTCCGCGCTCGGCGACGCCGCCCGAAAGGCCTTCGAAATGCTCCCCGAAGAAGAAAAAATCGTCGAACGATTCATCGCCGAGCGACAAGCGCGTTACGTCGCCAAAGTCCGAGCTACTGAGAAGTCCGCCGATGTTATCGCGGTTCTCGAAGCTCGCGGGCTGGCCGTTTCGGAAGCCCAGAAGCAGCGCATCGTCGAAACGGCCGATCTCGAAACGCTATCCCAGTGGGTACGGCGCGCCGCCACGATTGCTGAGACAAGCGCGCTGTTCGAGTAGCCGTCGACGCGACGCACGCGCGCACGTCGTGTCGAAGTTGCCGGATGAGGTTCATGTAGCGGCTACGCACACCGCGGCCCGAGCCGGTCAGTTGTGCCTGACCGGACCCGGCGGGACGAAATGGGGAGGGGGCGTGCAGCTATCGGTGCAAGTGGGCGGAGCAACGCCGTTGCACGGATCGGGATTGGTATCGTCAGCCAGGCAAACGCGCAGCGGCCGCGAAATGCCTACGTTGCCCACCTTATCCTGCGCGCGGGCCGCCATGCAGAGCCAGCCTGTTTTGTTCATGTTGGGAACACCGGTGCTGATCGCCGAGGATAACTCCCAGGGAATACCCGAGCAATCAGGCTGCGATGACGCCTGGTTCGGTTGAAGGGCGTAGATGACGGGCTCGAAGGGAGTGGTTGTGACCGGGTGGCGAATCACGACTGACAAGTCGGAAGCGCCCGGAGATCCACACAACTTTGCGGCGTCTGAGACCCCCCCCGCCATGCACACTGGATCGGAGGGCGGGGTGTGGCCCCACGACGGATCGCCGGTGGGCGAGAGACCCGTCATCGCGAAGAACAAGAGGGGCTTGTCTGCTGGGTCTTTTTGATTGGGCGCCGAACCAGTCCAAATTTCGTCGCAGATCCCGTCAGTCCCCGTGTCACGAAGTAGCGGTTTCTCGGTCTCCGGCTGAACGTAAAGGCGCACCGAAGCTTGGTCAGTCAATGCGTAGTACGAGATCGGCTGCCCGTCGTAGTTGGTCTTGTCCCAAACCAGAGCCCGGAAAAAACCTCGTTTTGAGATCGTGCTGAGGTCGTTCGGTGCCGCATCCCCTACTGGGTCGAAAACATCCGAGCACTGAGTTGTGCTCGCCTGGGCGCCTGCTCGGACCTCGTACACCGTCGGGGGATCGAGATCGACAATCGGCGGTTGGTTGTCGAGATTGTAGAGCCGCGAATTGCCCATCGATGCGTTGCCAGCGAGATCGCTCGCCAGCACATTGATCGTCACCTGGGTGTCCGACTTCTTGCCCAGCGCTCCGCCGAGGTTGAAGGTGTAGTTGCCCGCGGTATCCCAGCTCCACTGTTTGTTGTCCGCATCGAAGAAGATGGTGTCCTGCTTGTTGATCTGCACCGCTACCGTGGCGCGATCCACACCCGCGCCCACGTCAGTAACGGTGAATTTCAGCAATGACGCGCCGCCCACCACCGCATTTGGCACGGGGTCGACGAGCGTCACGACGGGCCCCACGCCATCGATGACGATGCTGTAAGTGAGGGTCTGTGTCGCTTTGCCGGGAGCTTTTCGCTTGTTCGTCGCGGTGATGACCACCGGGACCGTGCCGCTCGGCTGGACCGGGTAGAGCTTCTTATCGGTAAAGTCGACTGTTGCTTGGTACTTGCCCTGACCCTTGTCCGTCGTCGGAATCTTGACGCCACCGACGGTGAGGGTGACTGCGCTGACCCCGGCTTGCTTGTCACCGTCGGCTACCAGCACCGGGTTCGCGGTGAATTCGACGTTCATCGAGCCCAGCGCCTGGTGAGCCGATCCGTCTTCAGGCTGACCGATTTTGATTTCCGGGCCGCGATCAACGAGCGTGTCGATCGTTGCACTCCCGCTGTGCACCGGGTTCGCTTTATCGCTGGCGGTGCACTGGAAACTAATCGGACCGCTCGGAAGCGCGCTGAGGACGAAACCACCGGAGTATTCGTTGGCATTTTCGGTGGCTACGCCGGGAACCGACTTGAGCGACTTGCCGTCGGCGTCCAACATGTCGATTTTCACGGTACTAGCGTCAACCGCGGAGGAGCCCGCAGCCGTCGACTTAGTGACCTTGCACAGTACCGTCACCTGATCGTCGATGAGCACTGAGTCAACATTCGGATCGACAGCCGCGGGTGGAGTAGTGATCTCGATCACAGGGGCTAAAGCTGCATCCGTCGTGCCTCCGCTACCGGCGTTACCAGCGCGCGCGCCGGTACCAGCTGCACCGCTCGCTCCGCCAGCACCCCCTCGGTGATTCGTCGAGCCGCTAGCGCCGCCGCTATCATCAGGTGGAACGAAGCCGCCGTGGCTGTCCTTCCCGCCGCAAGCGACGAACAGGGCAATGCCACAAACCACCATCCAACACGTTGCGCCCAAGCGATTGACCATGCCCCGACTTCCTTCTACGAGAATACCGGTTCTGTAGCCGGTTTGTCTCGGACCGGCAAGCAGCGCGGCGGAGTTACTCGCTAAAAACCGATCGGTGTGAACGGATTCACAACGCGTAATTCTGGCGCAAGATCTCGCTCGTGAACGTGGCGCGCAAATAGAAGCCGCGCGGCAGAGCGGCAAAGCGGGCGCCGTCGCCGTCGATGCCGCGGCGGCGCGCGTGGGAGTCGCGGGCTTTGGGTCGGATTTGGAGGCAGCGGCCGAGGTGACCGGTGATGGTTTCGACATCACCCTTACCGATGATACCGGCGAGCTCCTCCCAATCGAAGCGCAGAGCGGATTCCGCCGCCTCGGTCAGGCACCAAAGCAGTGGCTCGCCGATGCGGCGCTCGGGGACAGGGATTCGCCGCTCGCCTTCGACGGGGACCCACAGCACGCGGCTCAGCTTTCGGCGCACACGCGACGACAGCCACTCTACTTCGCCGATCTCGATCAGCGGGATCGTGCACACGAAGGTGGATTCGAGCGCGCGCCCGCGTGAGTCCACAGGGAGCGTTTTCAGCTCGATGCCCAGGGCCTCGAAGTCCGGAGCCGCCCGCGAGCCTGCCGTGGCGCCCAGAGCCCGTTCGACGAGCGCGCCCACGAAGCCCTTGTGACGGCGTAGATCGGGCGGCGCGGCGAGGGAAAAGCGCGCTGCGAGCTCGGCCAAGGTCAGGCCCGAGAGTGCCCGCGCTCGCGTGAGCAGCTCCGCTTCGGTCTCGGGCGTGGCCAGCGGGGCAGCGGTCACACCTCCGCCTTCTTGTAGCGCGCGACCAGGAGCGCGATGTCATCGTCTTGGACGGCCAGAAAGCCTTGCACCGAGGCGAGCAAACGATCGCGAATCAGGGTCACGTTTTCGCGACCGGCCGCTTCTAGCTCGACGATCAGCCGCTCGCTGCCGTAGCGCTCACCAGCGGCGTTCGCGGCTTCGATCACGCCGTCCGTGTACAAGAGCAATACGTCGCCGTCTTCGAGCTTGGCACGCTGTTCTTCGGTCGCGGCGGCGATGTCTTCGGTGGCGCCCACCCAAGTGCCGAGCGTGGGAATGCACTCGCAGCGCCCAGTGGCCGCACGCAAGATCACGAGATCTTCGTGCGCTCCGGCGAATACGAGCTCGCCGTTCGCAAAGTAGCGAATCAGCGTGAGCGTCGCGTGCTCGTCTTGGGCCAAGCGGTTGCGCACGTTGTCGTACAAGACTGCGTTCACCACCTGCAACAAGTCAGCGGGAGAGGCGTTGAAGTCTTCGCGGCTGAGCGCGGCCACGATGCTCTGCAGCATCATCATCACGAGCCCTGGGCGCAGGCCGTGCCCCGCGACGTCACCGATGCCGAGCCAGCAGCCGCCTGGGCCGGGCAACACGTCGTAATAGTCACCGCCCACTTCCGTGGCGGGTACCATCGTGGCGGCGATGGCCAAGTTCTCGACCCGTAGATCGCGAGGTAAGATCGAGGTTTGGATGCGCGTGGCGAGCTCGAGCTCGCTCTCCAGCCGCTCTTTTTCGGCCTTCTCGCGCTGCGCGGCTTCTTCCGCTACTCGGCGCACGAGCTCTGCGCCGCGCAGCGCCGCGCTGATCAGCTCGCGCAACAATTCGTAAACCACGCGCCGCCGGGGCCCGAGCTCGAGCACTGCATAGCCGAGCTGGCGATTTTCGAAGAACAGCGGTTCCACGACCACCGATTTTCGGCGCTGACCCAAGAGCTCACGGGGCACGATCTGGGCGGTCGCGAAGCGCGGGTTCGGGATGTCCCTCAAGCGCCGGTCTTCGTAGGCGACGATCATTTGCGACTCTGCGGGCAGCCGGCCGTGGCCGACGTAAAGCGCCACGTAGGCCGAGGCGATGTCGAGCGCAGGCAGGCGATCGGCGAGCGCGCGTGGCAACGATTCGACGTCGAAGGACGTAATCAAGGACTCACTGGTGTCGGTCAGGATGCCCGCGGCGCGTTCGGCTTGGCCGCGCAGCGAGCGTTGCTCGCGCTCGCCCGCGTCGGCGATCAGCACCCGCACTCGCTGCCACACGTCTTCGAAGCGCATCCAGCGTTGCGGATCGTTCATCACGCACGGTAAGACGCGGCGTCGAATCACCGACACGGCGTGTTGCCAGGCGCCCACGTCGCCCTCGGCCGCAGCGGTGCGCGCCAACATCTCATCCAGCAGAGACAACAGCTCTTGGTCCGAACCGCCCAAGGTGGCGGAACGGACGGCCGCCAAGGTGCGGTCAATCCAGGCAGGAGGCCCCACGATGCGCGAAACGCGCTCGGCGCGGGACAGCTCGGCAGACAGCTCTTGGTGACGACGCGCAAACGCTTCTTCGAAGGGCAGCGGGTCCGCCACCAACGTGATCTGAGCTTCGGCAGGCGCGCCCTCCGAGAGACAACCGCACGATCTCCGCTTGATGAAGTGCGACGGCAACAGATTGCGGCGCGGCCAAGACTTACCAGCGATGGCGCTTTGAATGAACTCCAGCGCGCGGTCAGCCATGTCCCAATACGGCTGGCGCACGGTGGCCAAGCTGGGCGAAGCGCTGCGCGCATCTTCATTGTCGTCGAAGCCGACCACCGCGACTTCTTCGGGGACGCGGATGCCGCGCGCACGAAGAGCAGCCATCGCGCCGAGCACCGAGCGATCGTTCGCACCCGCCACGGCGTCGAAGTCGACGCCGCGATCGAGCAGCTCGTTCATCGCCAACAGGCCTTGGTCGTCTAGGAAATTGGCGCCAATCACGCGCCGCGCGTCGTAGGGAATGCCGAACTGCTCGAGGGCTTCACGGTACGCGCGCAGTCGAATTTCGGCTTCCGGATTGTCCGTCGGACCGCGCAGGAACGCGATCCGGCGCCGATTGTGGACCGTGATCAGGTGCAGGATCGCATCGCGCATGCCCGCCGCGTTGTCGGCCTGGACGAAGGTGTAGCCGGGCACTTCGATGCCCACGGTGCAGATCGGGACACCCTGGATGCTATCGAGGAAGTCCTTCATCACTGACGGCGACATGCTCAAGCTGAGCGTGACCAGGCCGTCGAGCACCTGATTCGTGGCCAGGTCGTAGCAGCGGTTGCGCTGGCTCTCGTAACCCGACAGCGAATGCAGCGAGCCGCCTGCGAAGCACAAAAGGTCGAAGCCGCGTCGAGTGCACTCGGCATCGAACGCGGCCACGAGCATGCTCGCGAACTCGTTGTACAGCGCGTCGAGCAGCAAGCCGACGGCAGGGCGGGAGCGTAGGGTCGTGGGCACGGCGCTCATGGGACCCGCACAGCGGGACGAAACTAGCCTAGCAAGTTCCGCCCCGCTGGACTTCCGCGGCGGCGGGTGAGTCCAACACTCACCCGCCCTTCTCGCAAATAATGGCGAAAAGTACCGTTACTGCAGAACCTTGAACTCGATACGGCGGTTCTTGATGCGGCCAGCTTCGGTCTTGTTGTCGGCGATCGGCTCCGAGGGGCCAGCGCCGCGGGTGCGGATGCGCTCCGAAGGAATGCCCATGTCGACGAGCCATTGCTTGACCGCATCAGCGCGGTCTTGCGACAGCTTTTGATTCACGGCTTCGGTGCCTTCGCTCGAAGTGTGCCCCGAGATCTCGAAGCTGATGCTCGGGAAGTCTTGCATGACCTTGGCGGCGTTGCCGAGGACCGGCTTGGAGTTCGCGCGGATCGTGGCCTTGCCCTGATCGAAGTAGATGCCTTCGACCACGCCTTGGAACTTCTTCACGCGCTCCGGCACGGTGTCGGGGCAGCCGTCCTTGTCCTCGTAGCCGTTCTTGGTCTCCGGCTCCTTGGGGCACTTGTCCAGGTTGTCCGGGATGCCGTCGCCGTCCGTATCGCGGATTGGGCAACCGTCGGGCTGGACGCCCTTCTCGGTCGGGCATTGGTCGCAGGGGAGCGGCACGCCATCCTTATCCGGATCCGGATCGATGATCGGGCAACCCTTCGGGGCCGGGCCGGCCTCGCGCGGGCAGAAATCATCGCGGTCGAGCACGCCGTCAGCGTCCGTATCGGCGGGGCAACCGTTGGGCGCGACGCCCGCGTCGTTCGGACATTTGTCTTCGCTGTCGATGAAGCCGTCGTGATCCGAGTCTGGCGGCGGGGGCGGCGGCTCCTTGCGCGTGCGCTCGGTCGTGGAGCTCAGGCCAATCAGCGCTTCGAAGGTTTGCGCTTGGCCGTCTTGTTGCGTGTTCTTGGTCAGGTTGTCACGCAGATCGATACGCAGTGACAGCGAGTGGGTGAACGGGATCTTGGCGCCGACACCGAAGTGCACCGCCGGGTCACTGTCGTTGGCCATGGCCCGGCTGATCGCGCCGAGGCGGCCGAGGCCCACGAGCAAGAACGGTGCGATGTACGGCGTCGGTGCTTGCACCACGAGCTGCCCGCGAGCCGCGTACAGCATGCCGCTGGTCTCGGTGTCCTTCACCTTGGTACCGGCGCCCATCACTTCACCTTCGATGCCGAGGAACGAGAGCGGGTAGTAGCCGAGGCGAGCGCCGAACTCCGGACCGATGTCGTACCGCTTCTGAGGATAGGCCTCGTAGCGCAGGTTGTGATCGGAGCTCGGGAAGATGGCACCCCCGAACACGCCCAGCTCGAGCACGTTGCCCTCTGGCGGATAGCCGGCTTCGTACGGCTCGAACGGTGCTTCCGTTGCAGCGGCCGGAGCCGCCGCAGGCGCGGGCGCATCCGCCGCACCACTGGCCTTTGCACCGTCAGTGCTCGAAAGCGATACCGACCCGGACGCGGCCGCCGGCTCCGTTTGCGCCGACGCGGCATTCGCCAGCGTCGCACTCAACCCCAAGACAACCCAACTTGCGACCTTAGACATATTCCATACCCTTCAAGAGCCGATGCGGCGCCAGACAGCAGTACCCGACAGGGGACCACTCCGGCTGAACCACCCAGTTCCACGCATGCTTCGTCAAGAACCTGCGCGACGTCAAGCCCGCTCGCAGCATAGCCGATTCATCTGCATGCATACCTGGGATGCGCGCTACGCTCCGGCAGTGAGCCGCCGCGGATTGATTTTTTTGATTCACTCTCGGAACGCGTGCTTTGTCGGCCTGATCTGCAGCAGCGCTTCGATCACTGCGTGTACCAAGGCCAACGTTCCCCCCACGCCTGACAAACAAGTCACGCCGCTCGTCGCGAAGGCCGCGTTGGCGCCTGCGTCGAGCGAAAGCGCTGCCGCGGCACCCCGCACAAGCGCCACACTGCCGAACGCGGCGGTTCCCGACGCAGGGACGCCGACGACCGTTGCACCAGCCCCCGCCGCAAAGGGCCCGCGTGTCTACGCGCGCACGCGCTACGTCTGGATTCGCCCCGAGCCCGACGCGAGCAAGGAATGGATTGGGTATCTGTGGACGGGTGGCTCGGTTGCGCTCAAGAGCGCAAAGCCCGTGTACGGCCCGGGCTGCATGGAGTGGTACGCGATCGAACCGCGCGGCTACGTGTGCGTCGATGGCAACCGTGCGACCCTGGATGAAAACGATGCCGTGTATCGCGCCGTGCTCCCTTATGCGCCGAACCTCACCTCGCCCTGGCCGCATCAGTACGGTGAGTCTACGGGCTTCAAGAGCGAAATGGTGCTGCCCGGTTCGCCGCTAGATTTTCCGGCGCTGCCGCTGGCCATTCACGAACCGCGCAACGAGCTTCACCGGCGCTCCACGGTCGCCTACAGCCGTGAGGTGAGCGTGAACGGTCATGATTTCTTGCTCAGCGCCGACTACCAGTGGGTACCGAAAGCGAGCGTCACTCCGTACCCGGTCGTGAAGTTTCAGGGCGTGAAGCTCGGGTCAGATGCCGCGCTGCCGCTGGCGTTCTTCAAGGCCAAGGATCGCCCCGCATACATGCGCTCCGCGAGCGGCGAATTCAGCATCGCGTCCGAGACGTTCGCGCGGTTGAGCTTCGTGGAGCTCGGCCCGGAGCGCGAGCAAGTGGGCAAGGACCGCTTTCGGCGCACGAAGCGCGGCGAGCTGTGGCTGAAAGAGAGTGACGCGGTGTTGCCCGAGCCGCAGCCGCTCACGCCCTGGGGTGCCACCGTCGGCGCGGAAGACACCACGGGCAACGCGCCCAAGGGTCGCGGGACGTGGCTGGAGGTCGCGGTCAATGCCGGCTACCTGATCGCGTACGAAGGCACCAAACCCGTGTTCACCACGCTCATTTCGCCGGGCCGGGGCGGTTTCGCGAAGCCGGGTGAAGATCCGATCGAGCACGCGCTCACGCCCACGGGGACGTTCCCGGTGTCCGGCAAGTTCGCGACGGCGACCATGGAGGCACCCGGTGAATTCATTCATTCCGACGTGCCCTGGACGCAAAACTTCAGCGGGCCGCACGCCTTGCACACGGCTTACTGGCACGACAGCTGGGGCGAATTCAAAAGCGGCGGCTGCGTGAACCTATCGCCGATCGACGGCCGCGCGATGTTCGAATTCACGGAGCCCGCGCTGCCACCCGGTTGGCACGGCGTGCGCTGGCTACCGTGGCTCGGCCCGTCCACGCTGGTCGTGATTCATCGCTGACGGAGCGCTCGCCAAGCCGGGCTATTTCACCACGACTTCTGGGATCTCGATACGAACTGAACAGCCTCGTGGCTCGTGTTTCTAGCTCGATTCCCGCGCGAGCTCGGCCCGCAGCTCGCGCAGCTCGCGCGCGAACCCGCCAGACAAGATCGGGAAACGACACCAAGTCTTCGGGTCCAAGCTCTCGTCGTCCACGTGGAAGCTCGGCGCGTAGCGCTCGCGCTTCCATTGGTTGCGGCTCCACAAGCGAAAGAAGCGGTCCAGCCACAGCCACAGCTCTTGCGCCGTGTACTGCGTGAACTGAGCCCGGATCACGATCAAGACTTCGCGCGGGCTGCGCTTGTCGCGGATCGCCGCTCGCTCGATGGCGTCCAAGACCTCGTACGGCATCAAGTCCGCTTCATCGGTTTGGGTCGCCGCGGGTGGGCGAAGCTCCGCCGTGGGCGCTTGCACGTTCACCGCGCCGAGCTCGGGGATCGGCTCAAAGCCCTGCGGGCCGGTCCGTTCGAGCCAAACCAGGAAGCGTCGCAAGAACGCCTTGTCGATGCCGGCGATCGGGCTCAGGCCGCCCGCGGTGTCGCCGTCCATCGTGGCGTAGCCGACCGCGGCTTCCGAGCGATTGCTGGTCGACAAGAGCAAGGCCGAATTCAGGTTGGCGAGCAACCAAACGGTCGGAGCGCGCACGCGAGCCTGAATGTTCTGCAGCGCCAAGTCGTCCCGTTGCCACTCGAGCTCACGACCGAGCGCCTTTTGAATGGTCGACACGTAGCCGTTCACGAGCGGTTCCACGTCCAGCTCCAAGTGCGTCGCGCCGACGGCGCGCGCCACTTCTGCCGCCGCTTGGCGCGTCACTTGCGAGCTGTTGCGCGTGGCTTGGTAGGCGGTAGTGAGCAACGCCGAAACGAGCTCTCGCTCCGACACCAAGCGCGACAAGCCCTCCAGGTGCTCGAAGCGCGCGGCAAACCCGTCGAGCCCGAGCTCACGCACGGCGAAGCGCACCATGAGCCCAACCAGGCTCGCTACGGCGGCCGAGTCCGCGCCGCCACTCAACGAAACCACGAAGCCGCGCGACCGACTTTTGCGGCAGTAGTCGAACAAACCGAGGGCGATGGCGCGCGCAAACTCCTCCTCTTTGAGCGTCGGTGAGCGTTCCCAGTCCGCGACCGAAGGCTGCGCGACGTCGGGGCCAATCACTGGAAAAGCAAAATCGGCAGAGACGCATTCGCCGGGCGCGCTCACCACGCGCGGGTGGGCCGCGCTCAACGCCGCGTGCTGCACGCGCGTCAAGTCGACGTCGACCACGGCACTGATCAGCGCATGGTCTGCGTAACTGAAACGCTGCGCCTGGGCGAGCACGCGACCGGACGTCGCGATTAGCGCGTCGCCATCGTAAATCGCGCGCCCTGCTTCGTTGCCCAGCAAGTTCGCGTACACGTAGCTGACACCGAAGGCGCGTGAGCCCTCCAGCACGAGCCGCCGCCGCACTTCCTGCTTACCGAACGCAAAGTGACTCGCGCTCGGGTTCAAAATCAAATCCACGCCGGTCAGCGCCAGCTCCGCGCCGCGCCGCTGCGCGACCCAAGCGTCTTCGCAGATCTCGAAACCGATTCGAATACCGGAACAATCGAAGAAAATGTCGCCTAGTGGCACGCTCTGGCCGAGCACGTTCACGGTCGTGCGCATGCCCGCGGGCCAAGGTTTGAACCAGCGCGGCTCGTAGTGGATCCCGTCGCCAGACAGCGCGCGCTTGGCCACGAAGCCCGCGAGCTTGCCGTCCACCAGTAGCGCGCAGGTGTTGAATAGAGCCTTGTTGTGAAACAGCGGCAGCCCCACGCTGACCATGATGCCGTGCGCGTACGGCAAGATCTCTTCCAACACCAAAAGCGCCATGGCCTGCGTGCCCGGCGACAGAAAGGCATCCTCGCAGCCGTAGCCCGAGATACAAAGTTCCGGCAGACACAGGACGCTCACGCCCTCCGCCCGCGCCTCCTCGATCGCCGCGATGATGTGCGCGCGATTGCCATCCCAGTCGAGCGGAGTCTGGTTCAAAGTCGCAGCCGCGACGCGCAGTAACTTCATGGCGCCGAAGACCGTAGCAGGTCCAAGGCAGCTCGTCGCGCCCCGCCCTTCCTTGGGTTTGGGTGGCGGGCCCAGCGCTCGCAGCGCGGCTCAAAGCTCGAGCCGAGGCCGCGCTCGCAGCGCGCGAATCAAGGGACGGCGTCGAAGCTCGGCGCGGGCTTGGCCGCGACCTTGTCTGCGGTGCCTCCGACGTCTTTGCTCGCGCGCAGGCAGTAGTAACAGTCGGACAGCCCAAGGAAGCCGCAGCCGCGACGGTCTTCGAAGCGCTTGAGCGCAGGCACGACGCGCGCATCGCCTTCCGTGGCTGCGCGGGCGAGCCACTTTTTGACGGCGGCGCAGCCTTCTTTTTGGGCCTTGTTGACCTCGAGCAAGACCTTCAGGGGCGCGCTGGCTTTGGCGCGCAGCGCGTCGTCGTCCAGGTAGGCGCGAGCTTGTTTGGTGAGCGCGGCGCGGCTGGGCACGCCCTTCGACGACTCCCACACGTCGTAGATCAGATCGAGACCGGTCGGGCCGAGCGCTTCGGCGGCGAGCTTCAGCGCGGCATCACTCGCCGCGGGGTCCAGCGCGGCCGCGTGCACGTCGGCGAGCACTTGCGGATCCTGGGCCAGGGACGGCTTGGCCTGCACGCCGTGCTGGTAAGCGCCCAAGCTCGCCGTGTAATGACCGAGCTTCGCGTAACCGTGACCAAGCGCGCGCCACTCGTCTTGCGAGCGCTTCTGCTCGGGGCGCGCCGTGAGCTCGGCCAAGGCCGTCTGATCTCCAGAGGCCGCGCGCTGAATGAGCTGGGCGAGCTCCGAGTCTTTCGCCACGGCGCGGTTCGAAGCGTCGTCCTTGACGGTCGAGGCTTGGCTCTTGCCGCCAAAGAGCAGCGAGCCAATCACGATCAGCGCGGCGATGCTGATGATCGAGCCCAGCGCGTAAGCGCCCACGAGCCACAGCGGCACCCGCAGCCTACCGAGCGAGATCGGACGCTTGAGGAGCGGCTCGCGCGCCAGGGCGTGCGGCGTGGTCTCGCCCAAAATCGTGGGCGCAAACGCCGGCTCACGCGCGCTGACCACGCCCAAATCCGAGCTGGAGAGGGTGCCCAGTCGGGCGCGGCTGGCTCCGCCGCCGACCGAAGACGGAATGCCCGCAAAGCCCGCGGCAGAAGCCGGCGCGTTCAAGATCACGTCGATGCGATCGAGCAGCTCTTGCGCGCTCTGCACGCGCTCGTCCCGGTTCTTGCGTAGCAAGAGCAGCACCAAGTCCCGAATCATGGGATCGAGCTCGGCCGGCAGCGGCGGAGGATCGGCGGTCAGGTGACGAGTGAGCACGACCACGAGATCGTCGTCTTTGAACGGCGACACGCCGCTCAACATCTCGTACAGAATCACGCCCACGGTGTACAAGTCGGCGCGGGCGTCGACCAGCTCACCGCGGGCTTGCTCGGGAGACATGTATTCGGGCGTGCCGAACACGGTGCCGATTTGGGTCAGCGCCGGCTGCTCCGCGGTCTCTTCGACTTTGATCTTGGCGATGCCGAAGTCCAAAACCTTCACGAAGTCGGTCTGGTCGTCTTTCTCGACCAGCATCACGTTTTCCGGCTTCAAATCGCGATGCACGATGCCCACGCTGTGCGCGGCGTGCAGGGCTTGCACGATTTGGTGGGTGATGCGCAGCGCGCGCTGCGAAGGCAGTGCACCCTGCTTGTCCACGAGCTTGGCCAGGCTCTGGCCCTCGACGAACTCGAGCACCAAATAGAACGAGCCGTCCTCCAACTTGCCGAAGTCGCTCGCCGAAACCACGTGCGCGTGCTCGATGCGACCGGCTGCGACCGCTTCACGCTCGAAGCGCGCGACCACCTCCGGAAAGGCCGTCATCTCCTTGTGCAAGACCTTGACCGCGACGGCCTTGCGCATGTGCACGTGCTCGGCGCGATACACCGCGCCCATGCCCCCGCTGCCGATCAGCTCTTCGATGCGATAGCGCCCTGCGAGCACGGTGCCGAGCAGCACGTCGCGCTCGCCGCTCTGTTCATCGTCGCGCGTGCTCACGGGCTGGTATTCTGGAAAGCTTTGCACCGTACGTCTAGCTGCGAGGCGAAGAACCAGGACCTCGCCCCGAAACGTACGGTCAGGGCTTGGCGGGCGGTAAGAGCCGCGGCGCAGTATCACCGGAATTTGCGCGGATGCCCCGATGTAGGACAATCTTTTCACCGGCCTCGCGACCGCGTGTGTACTCCTCGGAGCCATGACCCACGGCGTAGCGCTGCCAACGAATGCGCGGGTGGCGCTTGCGAAAGAAGCCATCGAGCGCGGCGTCACCGACCCACACCAGCCCTTCGGCCTTGGATTTTTTCTGCTCACGCTCGAGGCGCGCGCGAAAACCTGCCATCACGCCGGCGATGAACGTGAGGCGTTTTGCGCTGCGGCCGGAGAGCGTTTTGCGATACTCGCGAAACAGGCGCTCGGCAGTCACATTCAGAAATGCGTGCACGTACTCCGCGAGCTCCAGGTTCGCGTCCGAGCCGCAGATTTCCAGCACGCTGCCGCGCCGTGCTTCGAGCGGGCGCCACACCGGCACCCAGATCGTTTGCACGAAAAAATGATCGCTCAAGATGCCGGCGAGGATGCGCTGCGCCTCGTTCACCCGCCCGCTCGGCTCACCCAGGTGACGAAAGCCGTACGCGGCCTGGCGCCCGCTGACCGCGAGATCGATGTTGTACTTGAGCATCAAACGTTGCGCGGCGCTCATCGCGGCCTGCGCCTCGTGCTCGTTCGAGCTCTCGGCCAAGGCGAGCAGCTTGGCGATACGCTCGAGCAGGTGCTGGTCGACCGATCGCTCGGAGCCCGTTCGGGGGATGCCCGCGGCGCTCGGGTCGATGCCGCGCTCTTCGCACACGCGCCGGAACTCGCTGCCGTGCATCGAGTCATCCGGTTGGCCCAAGATCTCGTCCACGAACTGATGCGCCATCTCGTGCTTGAGCACTTCGATCAGCACGCCCCAGCCATGCTCGACGAGCAGCGAGCGGGCGAGCTCGATCACCCGCAGCCCGCCGTGCCAACGGCCGAGCCGCGAGCTCGAGTCAGTGAGCTCGATGGCCGGCCGCGCCAGCCGGAAGCGGAACAGCGAGCCATTCAGATCGTCCCAGGCGTGGTAGACGGCGTGTAGTGCCGCTCGTTCGAGCTCACCGCTGAGCCGTTCGGTGCGGGCTTCCATGGTCGGACCGGAGTGTGTCACGCGAGGGGCTTTTTGCTAGTGTCGCGGCATGAGCCGCAACGAAGACGCCCTGCGCTACCACCGTGAAGGGCGTCCCGGAAAAATCGAGGTCGTTTGGACCAAGCCCGTCGCCTCCCAGCTCGACTTGTCGCTGGCCTACTCCCCGGGCGTCGCTGCGCCTTGCCTCGAGATCGCGAAAGATCCGGACGCGGTCGACCTGTACACGGCCCGCCGCAACCTGGTGGGCGTGGTCACGAACGGCACGGCCGTGCTGGGCCTCGGTAACATCGGCCCGCGTGCCGCCAAGCCGGTGATGGAGGGCAAGGCCGTCCTGTTCAAGCGCTTCGCCGACATCGACGTGTTCGACATCGAGGTCGACGAAATCGACCCCGAGAAGTTCATCACCATCGTGCGCGCGCTGGAGCCCACGTTCGGCGCCATCAACTTGGAGGACATCCGCGCTCCGGATTGCTTCGTGATCGAACGCGCCCTGCGCGAGCAGATGAAGATCCCCGTGTTCCACGACGACCAACACGGCACCGCGATCATCACCGCAGCCGCGGTGCGTAACGCGGCCGAGCTGCAAGACAAGCCGATGGATCAGCTCAAGGTGACGTGCGTCGGTGCCGGCGCGGCGGCGACGAGCTGCATGGAGATGTGGGTGCGCATGGGCGTCACGCGCGCGAACATCACGCTCGTCGACGTGAACGGCGTTTTGTACGCCGATCGCGGCGATATCGACGAATTTCGCGCCGCCTTCGCGCGCCCCAAGAGCGACGGCCGGCGCACGCTCACGGAAGCCATGGTCGACGCCGACGTGATGATCGGCCTGTCTGCCGCGGGCGTCGTGAACGCCGCCATGTTGAAGACGATGGCGCCCAAGCCCATCATCTTCGCGCTCGCCAATCCCGATCCGGAGATTGGCTACGCCGAAGCATTGCAAGTGCGGCCCGACGCCATCGTGGCCACCGGGCGCAGTGATTTTCCGAATCAGGTCAACAACGTGCTCGGCTTTCCGTACATCTTCCGCGGCGCGCTCGACGTGCGGGCCACCACGGTGAGCGAAGAGATGAAGGTGGCGGCCGCCGAGGCCATCGCGCGCTTGGCGCGTGAAGACGTGCCGGATCAAGTGCTGCGCGCCTACGGCCGGCAACGCATGCGCTTCGGCCGCGACTACATCATTCCCAAGCCCTTCGACAATCGCGTCTTGTATTGGGTAGCGCCCGCGGTGGCCGAGGCCGCCATCAAGAGCGGCGTGGCCCGCGACAAGATCGACATCGCCGAGTACGGCGAGCGGCTCTACCGCACCATTTCGCCGACCCGGCGCGTGCTGTGGAACATCACCGAGAGCGCCAAGAGCGATCCGCGGCGGATCGTGTTTCCCGAGTCGGAGAGCGACAACATCCTGCGCGCCGCACAACGCGTGCTGGAAGAGGGCATCGCGCACCCGGTTTTGCTCGGCGTTCCGGAGCGCATCCGGGAGCACGCGCGCATCCTCGGCTTGCATCTGGACCAAGCCACCATCGTCGATCCGCGCGCTTGCGAGCGGCTCGACGACTACGTGGATGGCTACTGGGCGAAACGGCAACGAAAGGGCGTCACTCGCCACGCCGCGTACAAAGAGATCCGTCGCTCACGCACCGCCTTCGGCCTGATGATGCTGGAGATGGGGGATGCCGACGGCCTCGTCGCCGGCGTACGCCAGGATTATCCCGCGACCATCCGCCCCGCGCTACAAATCATCGGCGTCGCCGAAGGCGTGCGCCGCGCGGCCGGTATGTACATGGTAGTCGCCAAGAGCGGGGTGCGTTTCCTGGCCGACACCACGATCAACATCGATCCGGACGCCGACACCTTGGCCGAGATCGCGATCCTTGCGGCAGAAACGGTGACCGATCTCGGCCTCGAGCCGCGCGTGGCCATGCTCTCGTTCTCGAATTTCGGCGATGCGCCGCACGCTCAGTCCGCAAAAGTGGCTGCCGCGACCGCGATCGTCAAAGCCCGGCGCCCCGAGCTGATGATCGAGGGCGAGATGCAGGCCAACCTCGCGCTGGACGAGGAAGCGCGGGCTCCTTATCCATTCAGCCGCCTGAAAGGCGCCGCGAACGTGCTGATCTTTCCGAATTTGGACGCGGGCAACGCCGCCTACAAGCTGCTCGGGGTGATCGGTGACGGCGACGTCATCGGTCCGATCGTGCTGGGCATGAAGAAGCCGGTGAACGTGCTGCAGCAAGGCGCCAACGTGGACTCCATCGTGCACATGACGGCCATCACCGTAGCCCGTTCGATTCGCCTCGACGCTCGCTCCAAGTAGCGCGCTAGCCGCCGCTCGTCGCCTTTGCGTGCGCTAACAGCATCGTTTGCTGTTTGGACGCGAAGGCTCGCTCGCCCGAACACCGTCGCCGGTGACAACCCGCGCACGCAGGTCACGGCGCGCAACTCACGCCTCGGCTTCAAGATCGAAGCTCCGAAGTGGGGCTCGGTGAAGACCAGCGGCGTGGTCGAGCTCGACTTCTTAGGCGAGGCGACACCCCACCCGTCAGGGCGAGCAGTACACCGCGGGCCCCGCGCGCATGCGCCACTTCTATGTGAAAATGGAGACGCCCATCGTCGACGTGCTGGCGGGGCAATACCACGACCTATTCGCCTGGGGCGGTGCCGGCTTTCATCCGAACAGCGTCGCGTTCTTGCCGCTGCCCGGGCAAATCTAGCATCGCAAACATTCCAGCTTCCGGCGACGATCTGAAGAATGCGCTGTCGCTGACGGGTGAATTCACGGCCGGTTCGGGCATCTCCGATCTCTATACCGGGCTGACGGGTGGCGTGGGCTTCCCGCGCTGCCCAATCCGGGAGAGTTCCAAGCCGCACCGGTCTACACGCCGAACATCGATCCCGGCATCGTCACCTTCGACGCGAACAACCGCGTGCAAGCGGTGAAGTGGACCGCGATCGTCGTCAACGCGCATTACCACCTGCCGATAGCGGACGAAAAGAAGCTCTGGGTCTCGGGCACCAACAACACCTACTCGATCAACATTTTCTGTGCCACGCCCGAGGTTACGCACTTCACGCACTCGTGCCTGAATGCCTACGGCGCTGCTCCCACGTGCAAGGATCTCGAGACGGGCTTGAACGCGCAGCCGCTCGTCAACTACGTCGAGCTGAGCTGCGGCATCTACGGTCCGATTGCCGACCTGCCGAACCCCGATCCAACCGCGCTCTACGACTACGGTTAGGACTGCAAATATCGGCTGGCTGAGACGGCCGGCGACCAGAGCGTCTGGGCCATGACCGGAAATCAGATCGTCCAATACCCGGAATCTGGCGCCAAGCCGCAGGTGGTGGATTTTTGCTCCAACGGCTCGAGCATGACGCTGAGCGGCGCCGACGGGGCCCACTTGAACGCCTCCCCAGGCCGGCGTTCGATGCTCTTGAGCCGGGGCCCGGACAGCGGCTGCCCCGAAGACGACGCTGGGGCCATGTAGTCACCGGGCCTTTTTCGGCCGATCTCGGACATCTTGTACATCTGGCGAGGGATGGCATGCTCCCGCCCATGCCGACGCCCACGAACGATTTCGCGTCCCTGATGACCACCGAGGGCGGGAGCGATCGCGCTCGCCGCCGCTTGACCCGAGGCGAGGTGATCGACGCGACCGTGATGGGCATCGCCGGCGAGTACGTATTCGTCGACGTGGGCATGGCCACGGACGGTCGCATCCCGCGCGGCGAGCTGATGGACAGCGATGGTAAGATGCGGGTCGCGATTGGCGATCGGCTGCGCGTGACCGTGATGGAGCCGCGCTTCGAGGGCTCGCTGCTCAAGGCCCTCGGCCAAGCCGCGCCGCCCGGAGAAGCACCGCGCGCCAATGAAGTCCTCGCCGGCAAAGTCACGCGGGTCGAGAAGTTCGGCGTGTTCGTGTCGACCGCGCGCGGCGAGGGCTTGATCCCGCTGCGCGAGCTGCCTTTGCCGCCTGGCTCCGATCATCGCAAGCTGTTCCCCGTCGGCAGAGACATCACGGTGGTGCTGCTCGATGCGAATGCGCAAGGCAAGCTGCGCTTCAGCGCGACCAGCGTGGCCCGCGTCGAAGAGGAGCAGAACTTTCGTGACTTCGCTTCGGGCGCCGCCGTTGCCGAGCCCGAGGTCGAGGCGACCGAGAAGTCGGCAAAGCCAGCAGCTCCCAAGAAGCCGCCACAGAAGGTGGGCTTCGGGAGCCTCGGCGATCTGATGCGGGACAAGCTTGGCGGCGCACCGGCTGCCGCTTCGAAGAAGCAAGCCGCGCCCAGCGGGCCGCCGCGTGAAGACGTGCTCAGGCGGAAACGCTGACTTTCGCGCCGTAGCTCTCGGCTTGCAGCGCCGCGATGCGCTGCTCGATGGGCGGGTGTGAGCGCAACAGCGCGAAGACACCGCCGCCATTGATGCCGAACGCGGCCATGGCCTGCGGCAGCTGGGATCCTTCCTGACTGCCGAGGCGGCGTAGCGCGGCGATCATCTTGGCGCGCCCCGCCAGGTTGGCCCCGCCGCGGTCCGCGCGAAACTCTCGATAACGGCTAAACGCGGCAATGATCAGCATCGCGAAGAACCCGAGCACCAACTGAGCGACGAACGTCGACACGAAGTAGCCGATGCCGCCGCCGCGGCGATCCTCGTCACGACCGCGCAGCGCGCCGTCGATCAGCCCGCCGATGATGCGCGAGAAGAAGAACACGAACGTGTTCAGCACACCTTGCAGCAACGTGAGCGTAACCATGTCACCGTTGGCTACGTGGCTGAGCTCGTGACCGAGCACGGCCTCGATTTCCGGTCGGCTCATACGAGTGAGCAAGCCCGAGCTCACGGCGACCAGCGAGTTGTTGCGCGAGGCGCCCGTGGCAAAAGCGTTGAGCTCCGGCGAGTCGTAGACGGCGACTTCCGGCGTAGCCACTCCGGCGCGTTCGGCTAATTGCTGCACGGTTTGCAGCAGCCAAGCCTCGTCCGAGGTGCGCGGCACGCTGATGACCTGCGCGCCGGTGGTCCATTTGGCGATCCACTTGGACGCCAACAACGAGATGAACGAGCCGCCGAAGCCGACGATGCCGGACATCACGACCAAAGGTCCGTAATGCTGCAGGAACTGGCCGTGCCCGAAGACGCCGAGCGCGCCCAGCACGTTGATCACCACGGTGATGGCGGCCATTACCGCGAAATTGGTGAGGACTAGTAACGCAATGCGCTTGAACACCTGGCAAACCTCCGTACAGACCGGGCGCGTTCAGGAGTGCGCCCAGCTACGGAAATAAGCACCGAAAGCGGCGCCGTAAAGCGCCGGCCGGCCCAGGGAATAACAGAGTTGCTGGCGGGTTAGCGTACGAACGAGGCAGAGCTTCCGTCGCTACGCTTCGGGAACACGACCTTGCGCGCCACGAGGTCCGCCACGGTTTCGCGCAACGTTTCACCCGGATCGCGCGCGCTGAAGCCGAGCTCGCGTTCGGCTTTGGCGGAGCTGCAATACCAGAAGTACTGAGCCATCTCGACGCTGATTTCGTCCACCGGCGGCTGGCCACCGATCGCGCGCAGCGCCTGCGAGAACAAGCGGTTCATACCGATGGCGACCGGCCGCGAGCGCGGCATGCGCATGACTGGCGCTTTGACGCCGGACACCCGCTCCAAGCGTTGGAAAAATGCGGCCACGGTCATGTTCTTGGCGTTCAGCAAGTAGCGCTCACCGGCGCGGCCATGCTCGAAGGCTTGCCACATGCCGAGCGCGGCATCCCGCACGTCTACGAACGCGATTCCGCCGCCTGGAATGGCTGGAATCGAGCGCTCGAGGAAGCGGCGCACGTCCCCGGTCGAAGATTCTCGCGTATCGCCCGGGCCGAGCAGCAAGCTCGGGTTGACCAGCACTACCTGAAAATCCGCGCTGTTCGCCTCGAGTGCTTCGCGCTCGGCGTACAGCTTGCTGCGGTAATACGGCCAGAGCGCGACCAGCTCGAGCGGCACGCGCGCGCTCTCGTCCGCGATTTGGTCAGCGTTGCCGCTGACGGCCAGCGTTCCGCTGGTGCTGGCGACGACCACGCGCGGAACGCCCGCGCTACGCAGGCCAGCGAGCGCACTGCGCGTCGCGAGCACGTGCGCTCGGTGCAGCTCCTCCCCCGCGTCGCGGTCGCGCGACACTTTTCCGGTTGCTAGGAATGCGCCGTCGCAACCGCGGGCGCTGTCCGCGACGGCTTGGGCGTCGAGCACGTCTACGGCTCGAACCGGTAGACCATCGACCTCACCGCCGGAGCGCGACGCGAGAACCAGCTCGTGACCTTGCGCGCGCAGCACGCGCACCAGGTGCGCGCCCAAAAACCCGGTCGCGCCGCCCAGCCACAGTTTCTTTGCCTGCTCGGCGTCGGGGCTCACGGCCGCCGAAGACCCGTTGTTGTACGCGCTCAATTGCCGGTCCCCGACAGCTGGAAAGCCTTTTGAAAGGTGAACAAGAGCTGAATATTATTGGACTTTACCGCGCCAGCCACGAACTCCGCCGGGGACGGCGTGTATTTCTCGCGCACGATGCGGGTGAACATCGCGGGCGAGGTCTTGAGCACGCAATCCGCGGGGCTCTCCACTTTGCCGGCGGTCACCTCGCACGAGTCTTGAGTGATGCGCACGCTCCAGCGCTCGGTTTCGCCCAGCGAGAAGTAGAAGCTGACTGGCTTCTCGACGCTGCCGGCGAGGAAGCGCGTCTTCAGCTCGCTGAACACGGGCGCGAGCGAGCGATCTTCGAGCACGGGCGGAGCCGTCACTACGTCCTTGGGCTCGAGCGTCTTCAGATCCAGCACGCGACCTTTGGACAGCTCGATCACCGCGCGCTCGGCCAGCTTGGCCACCACGCGCGACGCTTCGCTCATCGGCAGGCCGTGGGTCAGCCGCTTCAGATCCGCCGCGGTGAGCGGCAAACCGATGCGCGCTTGGACGTCGCGCTGACGCGGCACGGTGCTGCCCTTGGGCAAGGCCGCGTGCGTCCCGCCCAGCCACACCGGCAAGATGTCCTTGTCGTGATGCAGCGAGAGGTGGCCAAGCGAGGCTTTGAACTCGTGAATCTCGCCGTCGTGGCTGCGCGTGCCTTCCGGGAAAATCAGCACCGTTTTGCCCTGCTCCAGCAAATCCCCGGCTTGGCGCAAGGCCTGGCGCAAGGAGCCGCTGCGCGTCATGGGCACCAGGTTGGTGAAGTTCTCGAAGTACGCTTTGCGGAAGCGGTTGCCCTCGAAGAAGTAATCCTGAGCCGCGAGCGACACCAAGTCTTGGCCGTACCCACCGAGGGCGTATTTCACCAGGCCCATGTCCAAGTGGCTGGCATGGTTGGCCGCCACGATCGTGCTGCGGTTGTGCGGGATGAAGGCGCGCCCGGTCACTTTGGTGCGCAGCACGCTGTCGTAGAAGCCCATCTGCGCGCGCCCCATCCAGTGCATCGCGGCGTCGCGCAGCACGGGCGGGATCTCGAGTGGCTTTTCCTCTTCGGCTTCGATGCTGGTGGTGGCGGCCAGCTTGCGGGCATCACGAGTTTCTCGCACCACGCCTTCGACCTCGGCCACGGTGGTGACCGCCGCCAGCTTCTCTGCGTCGAGCGAGTGACCCACTTGGGCTTCGAGGGCAACGAGTAGCTCGAGAAGCATCAGCGAATCGAAGCCGAAATCGCCGCGCAGCGTCATTTCTGGGCGAATTTGCGCGGGATCGCGGCGCGCGATGGTGCCCACGGCCGAGCGGACCAACGACGCTGCGCCGTCTTTCACGGCGTTGCGCGAGCTGGCAGGCACTTCGGCCGCCGCCAGCGCACGTTCGATCTGACGCCGGACGTCGATGCGCTTTACTTTGCGGCTCGCGGTGCGCGGCAGCGGCGCGTCGAAGAACAAGATCAGTGCCGGGCGCTGTACGTTCGGCAAATCCCGCAATGCAGCGTCGAGCGCGACGCGTGCGCGCTCATGGCGCGTCGCGCGTGGCACTTCCGCATCTGCTTCGGGAATGGCCACGCAGGCCAGACGCTCACCGCCGCGGCCGTCGGGCACGCCGAGGACGGTGAGCTCGGTCACATGCGGCACCTTGCCAATGCGAGCCTCGACGTCGTCCGGGTACACGTTCTCGCCGCTGGAGGCGACGACGACGTCCTTGGCACGCCCGACCAGCGTGAGCTGACCTTTGCGATCGATTTTGCCGAGGTCGCCGGTGCGCAACCAGCCGTCGCTCAAGACGGCATTCGTGGCCTCTTCGTCGCCTGCGTAGCCGAGCATCACGTTCGGGCCGCGGGCGAGCACTTGGCCCACGCCTTCGGCGTTGGGCGCGTCGATCTTGAGCTCCACGCCCGGAATGGCGCGGCCCACGTGGCCGGCTTTGGCGCGCGGACCGCCAGGGGCGACGCTGAGCACGGGCGAAGCCTCGGTCAGGCCGTAGCCCTCGGCCAAGTGCAAGCCGAGCCCAGCGAACAAGTGGTGCGTGCTTTGCGGCAAAGCCGCGCCGCCGCTGACCAGGAACTTGAGGTGCCCACCGAGGCCTTGATGCACGGGACCGAACAGAACTTTGCCCGTATCGATGCCCAGGTTCTTTCCGAGCGAGCGATTGAGCTCGATCGCGAAGTCGAACACGTGCGAGGCGAGCGCGCCGTGCTCGGCGATGCGCGCCGTGATTCGGCGTTCGAGCATCTCCCACAACGCAGGCACGCCGATGAGCGCGGTGATTTTGCCCATCTGCAAGCCGTTCACCAAGCGATCGGCATTCAGCTCGTCCAGGTACACGATGCGTGCGCCGCGTGACAGCGGCAGCAGCAGGCCGCAGGTCAGCTCGAACGTGTGGTGCAGCGGCAAGACGCTCAGCACGCGATCACCGCGCCCGAGCGGGAACAGCGGCGCGAGCGATGCGACGAGCGAGGTCAGGTTGTTGTGCGTGAGCTGAACGCCCTTGGGCCGCCCCGTGGTGCCGCTGGTATAGATCAGCACGGCCACGTCATCCGCCTCCACCGATACGCCGAGGCCAATCGAGCCTTTTTCGGCCATAGCGTACAGATCGCAGAAGGTGAGGCTGCTGGACAACGCCGCCAAGCGGTCCTTCACCGGAGCGTCGGCGATGAACACGCGCGCGCCCGAGGCCTCGCGCAAATTCTCGGCCGCCGGCAAATCGATGTTTGGATCGAGCGGTACGACCGTGGCCCCCGCCTTCAAAATGCCGAAGAACGTGATCGGCCAAGCGGGGTGGTTCTGCGCGGCGAGCAGCACCCGGTCACCCGGGCGCACACCAGCCTCGATCAAGCGCGCGGCACACGCAGCGGACCGCTCGCGCCACTCACTGTACGAGAGCCGGCTCAGGCCGTCCTTCTCGGTGCGCTGTAGCGCGACCCCGAGCTCGAAGCGCTCGGCCATTTCGTCGAGCAACGCCGGCAGCGTGTCGTGGCGCTCGGGGGCCTTCTTCGGCCGGCGCAAGCGCTCCTCGATCTGAGGGAACACGAAGCGCTCGAGGCCGGGCACGTGCACGTCCAAGAACCAGCTGCGCCAATCGATGCTCTCCGGTGACCAATCGACCAGGGCGCGCTCGGCCTCGGATAGCCGAGCATGCGCAGCGCGCGTGTTGTCGCACCGAAAAATGTAGTGAAATTGGCTGGTAAACGGCAAGAACACGGTGAGCACGTTGCCCACTTTTCGTTGCTGCTCCGAGAACTCGTACACCGCTTTGGCGGCGGGCTTGAGCAGCGGCGCCGCGGGGCCAATGGCGGCCTTGCGCATCAGCTTGGACAAGGTGCGCCCTTGGCGAGCGATCGCGAGCGGGCCATATTTCTCGAACTGCCCCTTGGACAGCATCGCGCCCTCGTAGTGCGATTGCAGGAACGAGAGAACGGGGCCGCCCTTGCCGGTCTTCTGAAAGTAGCGACGCTTGTATAGCCCGCTCAATTCGAAGAAGCGCCGCATCGTGCACGGGTTCGAGTCGCTGGAGCCGAGCTGGTACACGGGCTTGGCGCGGCCTTCGAGCAGCTCGCCCAAAGCCAAGGTCAGCCCCGCCGCGACCATATCGCACGGGATGACGTCCAAGTAGTTGTCCGAGCCCGGGATCTGGAGCCCGCCCTGGCGCACGATGAAGATCAAGGGCGCGCTGGTGTTCACGCCCTCGTTCCACCCCGGGAACGGGAAGTGCGAGGTGGACTCGACCACCGCGGGACGCACGATAGTGAACGGCAGCCCCGAAGCCGCTGCGATCTGCTCGCCGATCGCTTTGGTGTAGGTGTACGTGTTGGGAAACCCCCAAAATTGGGCGCGTTCCATGCCCATTTCGGCCAAGCGCGCTTCCACGAACTTGCGCTTCACCCGACGCACCTCCGCCTCCAACACGGTGCCGCGCGAGGGCTCGTTGCGCTCGAGCAGGTTCCGCTTGGCCTCGTCGAGGAAGCGGCTTTGCCGGAAGGCGTCGCTCGCGCGGTGTCGCGCTTGCTCGATCACGTCCAAGCATTCCGCGATTTCGCGATCCGGATCCCAATGCGAGCGATCCAGCTCGTGAGCGCGCGGGAACGGGAACTCACGCGGATCGATCTCCGCGACGTGCCCGGTCTGGCTGCCGGCCACGTAGCACGTGCTGGTGTGCAGCAGCGGCACGCCGCCCAGATCACGGGCGAGGGCGACCAAGTTCTGCACGCCGAACGCGTTCACTTCCAACGCTTCGTCCAGCGGGGGATCGAAGTCGACCACGCCCGCGACGTTGACCACGGCGTCGATGTTGCCGCGCAGATCATCGCGCAGCTCGGAGCTCATGCCGCAGAACGGCTGCACGACGTCACCCGCGACGACCGTCAGCTTGCTGCGAATGAAGGCGGTGAAGCCCGCGCCATGGGTCGTGCGCAGCGGATCGAGTACGGCGCTCGGCTCGACGTCTTTCAAGTAGCGCTCTTCGACGCTGGCGCCGCCTTTGGGCCGCATCACCAGATAGATGCGCTCGATGTCGGGGAAGCGGGAGAGGAGGAACACCCACCAAACCTTGCCCAAAAAGCCGGTGCCGCCCACGACGACCAAGCGCCGGCCGCTCATCATGCGAGCCAGATCGAGAGGCGGCGCTTTGTTGCCCGATGAGGGCGGAACGATGGAGCTCGTCACGCAGCGCCTCCGCTGACGCTCGAGCGCCCGTCCCCAGGCAGCCGCATGTCACCCATCACGATCGGTGGCACCTTGAGCAAAGTGATGTCGAGCGAGCGCAGCTCGCCGCCCTTGGCGCGATACAGCGCATCTTCCATGCTCGGCGCCGTCTCCCAGCCGAGCAACTTCGGGATGTACTCGTTGTCGGCGCCGACCACGATCACGCGGCCCAAGTGTTGCCGGCCGTTTTCGCCCCAGTACCACATGAAGAACGGGTGGGCCGGGTGGTAGGCGTAGCCCGTGCGGAACATCTGAATGAACGCCGGGTCTTGGGCGAATTTCTCTTCGTAGCGGTTGCGCAGAGTCTCGGAGTCGCGCGTCTCGGGCAGCAAGCGGTGCACGAAGTCGATATACGGCGCGTGCTGTTCGTGATCGAACTTGTCCGTGCACGGGTGGGTAATGATCAGCGTGCCGCCCTTTTTCACGAGCGGCGCGTTGCGGTACATGTTGAACAA
>JBEQTH010000062.1:0-98461 GCA_040348785.1 Myxococcales bacterium
CGCCGCCCGCACCCGCTGTCGAAGAACGCCCGAAGAGCGTGCGGCCGACGATTCCTCCGCAAGGCTTCGCGCGCGTGATGCCGTCTGCGCGTCGCGCCTTGAAAGAGCGCGGCCTCTCCCCCGATGACGTGGAGGCCACCGGCCCCGGTGGTCGCGTGCTGAAAGAGGACGTCGATCGCTTGAAGGAGATGCCGGCGCCCAAGGCTCCCGCTCCAATCGCGCAGGATCGCCAAGAAGAAGCCGTGGCGATGAGCCCGTTCCGCAAGCGCATCGCGGAACGCCTCGTGCAGTCGCAGCAGACCGCCGCTTTGCTCACGACCTTCAACGAGGTCGACATGGGCGCGGTGATGGAACTGCGTAAAACCCATCAAGAGGCCTTCCAGGAGAAGTACGGCATCAAGCTCGGCTTCATGTCGTTCTTCGTGAAGGCCACGATCGAAGCGCTGAAGATGATCCCCTCGGTGAACGCGGAAATCCGCGGCAACGACGTGGTGTACAAGAACTTCTACGACATCGGCGTGGCCGTCGGTGGCGGCAAGGGGCTCGCCGTGCCGGTGATCCGCAACGCCGAGCGCCTAGGCTTCGCCGAGGTAGAGCAGACGATCGCCGATTTCGGCAAGCGCGCAAAAGAGAACAAGCTCGAGCTGCACGAGCTCCAGGGCGGTACCTTCACCATCACCAACGGCGGCATCTACGGCTCGATGATGTCCACGCCGATCGTGAACCCGCCGCAGAGCGGCATCCTCGGCCTGCACGCCATCCAAGACCGGCCGATGGCGGTCAAGGGTCAGGTCGTGATTCGGCCAATGATGTACGTCGCGCTGACCTACGATCACCGCCTCGTGGACGGCCGCGAAGCGGTTACGTTCTTGAAGCGCATCAAGCAGTGCATGGAAGAGCCCGCGCGCATTCTGCTCGAGGTGTGATTTGAAAAAGCATGATTTGATCGTGATTGGTGCCGGACCCGGCGGCTACGTGGCTGCGATCCGCGCGGCCCAGCTCGGCCTCGAGGTCGCCTGTATCGAGGACGAAGAGGCGCTCGGCGGCACCTGCGTGCGCGTCGGCTGCATCCCGAGCAAAGCGCTCTTGGAGGCCAGCGAGCGCTACCACGCCGCGGGCCATGATCTGGCCGACTTCGGCGTCAAAGTCTCGGGCGTCGAGCTGGATTTGCAGCGCATGCTCGAGCGCAAAACCAAGGTCGTGAATCAGAACACGAGCGGCGTCGCGTACTTGTTCAAGAAGAACAAGATCACGCGCTACCGCGGTCATGGTCGCATCGTCGGACCGGGCCGCGTGGTCGTCGAAGGCGCGGACAACGAGGAGTTGTCGGCCAAGCACGTGCTGATCGCGACGGGCAGCAGCGTCGCGCCCTTGCGCGGGGTCGAGCTGGACGGAGACCGCATCGGCACCAGCACCGAAGCGCTGTCGTACCCGGAGGTGCCGAAGCACCTGGTCGTCATTGGCGCAGGTTACATCGGGCTCGAGCTGGGCTCGGTCTGGAACCGCCTGGGCGCCAAGGTGACGGTGCTCGAGTACCTGGAGCGCATCCTGCCCGGGATGGACTCGGACATTGCCGAAGAAGCCGAGCGCATCTTCACCAAGCAAGGCATCGAGTTCCGCTTGGGCTCCAAAGTCACTGGCACGCGACGTGAGGGCGACAAAGTGTTCGTGAGCGTGGAGGGTCAGCCGGACATCGAGTGTGATCGTGTGCTCGTCTCGGTGGGCCGCGTGCCGAACACCAAGGGCCTCGGTCTCGACACGGTGGGAATCGAGCTGGACCCGCGCGGCCGCATCCCGATCGACGACGACTTCAAGACCTACGTCGCGGGCTTCTACGCCATCGGCGACGTGGTGCGCGGGCCGATGCTGGCGCACAAGGCCGAAGAAGAGGGCGTCGCCTGCGTCGAGCACATCGTGACCGGCTACGGCCACGTGAACTACGACGCCATCCCGGGCGTGGTCTACACCCATCCCGAGATCGCGTCGGTCGGAAAGACCGAAGACGAGCTCAAGGCCGCGAGCATCCCGTACAAGAAGGGCATGTTCCCGTATCTCGCCAACGGCCGCGCTCGTGCGCTCGGCGCGACGGAAGGCCGCGTGAAGATCCTGGCCCATCGCGACACGGATCGCATCTTGGGCGCGCACATCATCGGTGCCCATGCCGGCGATCTGATTGCGGAGCTCGTGGCGGCGGTCGAGTTCGGCGCTACGTCGGAAGACATCGCACGCACCTCGCACGCGCACCCGACCTTGGCCGAGATCGTGAAAGAGGCGGCGTTCGCCGTCGCGGGCCGCGCGATTCACATCTGACGCTCGGAGCCCGCGTCCGGGGCTCCGGCTCAGCTCGCTTCGCTCTCGCTCACGACCTTGACTTGCCAACGGCTGCCGCGGTGCCGCACTTCCTCGGTGTAGATCGAGTCGGGGTGCACGCGCCGCGAGACCACGGTGGCGATCGCGCAGGCCGTGAGCAACGGCAGCACGATGGCGTAGTCGCCCGAGAGCTCGAACACCAGCACGGTCGCCATCAGCGGCGCGTGAGTCGTGGCGGCGATCATGGCCGCCATGCCCACGAGCGCGTAGGCCGCGACGGCGCCCGAGTTGGCGAGCGCACCGAGGTGCAGCACCAAATGCCCGACCGTGGCGCCCAACGCCGCGCCCAGAAACAAGGACGGCGTGAACACGCCGCCCGGGCTGCCGGACGAGACCGAAGAGGTCGTGGCCAAGGCTTTGGCGAACCAGAGCAGCACCACGAGCCCAATGCTCCATCGTTGATCGAGGATTAGGTTGATGCCTTCGAAGCCGTTACCCGTCACTTGAGGCAACGCGATGGCCATCACGCCGACTAGTGCGCCGCCCAGGGCGGCACGCGGCACTCGAGGTGGGACCAAACGCGCAAAGCCGAGCTCACCGTAGCGGAGCAGCCACATGAACAGCGGCCCAGCAACACCAGCCAAGAGTCCGAGCACCGCGTACACCGCGAGCTCGGCATTGGAGTTCATGCTGAAGGTCTGCTGCCCGTAGATCGGGCCGCCGCCAATGGCCAGCCGAGTGAGCGCCGTCGCGATCGGCGTAGCGATGATTGCAGGCAGCACGATATCGAGCGCGACGACGCCCGAAACCACCTCGACCACGAACAGGACCGCTGCGATGGGCGTGTTGTAGGCGGCAGCAAATCCCGCCGCCGCGCCGGCCGCGATCAGCGCGCGGATCTGGCGCTCGCGCAGCGCAAACACGCGCCCGAGCGTGCTACCTAGCCCACCGCCGAATTGGATCAACGGGCCTTCTCGACCGACCGAGCCCCCCGAGACGATCGCCAGGAGCGAGCCACACGCCTTCAGCAACGTGAGGCGCATCGAGATGCGCCCCTTGCCGAGCGCGACTGCTTCCATGACTTCGCCGACGCCTGCGCCACCTTTGAGCTTGGCCGCGATCGCTCCGAGGGAGCCCGCGAGGCCTCCGCCGATCATCGGCACCACGATGCGCGCGTACCAGGGCAGGGCTTCGAACGCCGTGAGCACGTCCTTCGCGCCGTAGCCGCGCGAGAACGCGAGCGCGATGGCGTACCGGAACGCCACTGCGAACCCTGCCGCGCCCACAGCCACCCCCAGCAGCGCTGTCGCATACCGTAACAAATTTCCCCAAAAGAGATGGCTCCCGGGGGATCGGGAAGGGCGCGCGGCGGGAAAAGAGGAGGGAATGCCGACAGCTTGCCCGAAATTTGGCCAATTCGAGGAATCTTTGCGAGATTTCTTGCGTAGAGCGGGTATAGACCGGGACCTTCAATGCAAAAATCTTCGTTATCCGAGGGCCAACTCATCGTCGTCGAGTTGGGGGCCGAATGGCCGAACCCCGCGCCGACCCCGAGCGCGCGTCGCGTCCTAGTGCAAGACGAAACCGAGTCGCCTGCTGCATTTGCCGTTCGCGTGGGTGAGCAACTGAACGCACTGCAGGGCCGGGGGATCGCGCTCGGCAGCGCCGTGCTCGCGTGCAGCGAGCGCTTGGATCAGCACGCACAAGGTGCGCGCGTAGAGCTGGCTCGCGCCGTTGCAAGCTCACTGGCTCGGCAGCAAGGTGGCGAGCTCACGCTCGTCGCGACCGATCGCAACGACGGCCGCTCGCGCCCCGCGCTGTCCGCGCTCGTGAGCGACTTGGCCAAGGAGTGGCAGAGCGCTGCGGTGGTCGCCAAGTTGCGCTTTGGAAACGACACGCAGCAAGCGCAGCAGGCGCTAGAAACGAGCCCCGAGGCCAAGTCGCGCACCGGCTCGCGCCAAGAAAAGCGCAAAGACGGCGCTCGCCGCGTGGCCTGAGCTCGCGCGCCTGGTTCTCGAAATCCCCGCATTTTGCCGGCAAAAGGCGGGAGCTTCCCGGAATTGTCGGGCTGGCCGCGCGCTTCATCGTATAGTTGAGGGATAGTTTCCTCTGGGGAGCAGCTCCGCGATGTCGCTCGAAGTCGGCCAGCTCGTAGACAACAAGTACCGGATCGTCCGCCTGATCGGCGAAGGCGGCATGGGGGCCGTGTTCGAGGGCGAGAACGTGCGCATCAATCGCCGCGTGGCGATCAAGATCTTGCACGCCGCTTTCACGGGCAATGCGGAGGTCATGCAACGCTTCGAACGCGAAGCCCAAGCGGCCGGCCGCATCGGTAACGATCACATTCTGGAAGTGCTGGATCTCGGCATCCTGCCCGATGGCGATCGGTACATCATCATGGAGTTTTTGGACGGCGAGCCGCTGTCTAGCCGCATTCAAGCTCGCGGGCGGTTGCTGCCGCACGAGCTCGCTCCGTTGATGCGCCAAACGCTGGTCGGGCTCGGCGCAGCCCACGCCGTCGGCATCGTCCACCGCGATCTGAAGCCGGACAACATCTTCATCCAACGCGAGAAGGCTGGCCAGAAGGACTACGTCAAGATCATCGACTTCGGGATCTCGAAGTTTCAGCCGTTGAGCGGCGACGGCATGAAAATGACGCGCACCGGCGCGGTCATGGGCACGCCGTATTACATGTCTCCCGAGCAGGCGAGTGGCAGTGGTGAGGCCGACGCGCGCAGCGACGTCTACTCGCTGGGCGTGATCATGTACGAGGCCGTGACCGGTCGCGTGCCGTTCGACGCAGGCACGTTCAATCAATTGATGTTCAAGATCGTTCTGGCCGATGTGCCGCCGCCGCAGTCGGTGGTGCCGGATCTGGATCCGGCGTTCGCCAGCATCATCTCGAAGACGATGGCGCGTGACCTCTCGCATCGCTTCCAGAGCACCGCCGAGGTAATTGGCGCTCTGGATGAATGGGTGCAATCCGGCCGCTCGGTGACTGTGCCTCCGGCGGGCGAAGCGACCGGTGCCAAGCACCTCCCCGCCGGAGCTCGCGGCTCCATGGCATCGATCAGTGATGCCTCGGTTGCCGGTCAGCGGACCGCGGGCAGCTGGGAAACATCGCAAGCGGATGCTGCACCGTTGGTCATTCCGACGAAGAGCGCAGCGCCGCTCGTTGCCGTGCTGCTGGGCGTCGGGCTGCTGGTGCTCGGCGGCGGCGCGTTTGCCGCTTACTCGTGGCACGAAAAGTCGCTCGCAACGGCGAGCTCCGCCGCGGCGGGCTCCGCCACGTCGTCCGTGCCGATCGCTGCCGCCGCTGTGCCGGGCGTTGCCGTCGCGAGCGCGCAGGCCGTCGCTCCCAGTGCCGTGCCGTCCGTCGCGCCGCCCGTTGCCGCTGCTGCTGCGTCGTCGGCAGCGGTTGCGCCCCTCGCGACAGCAGCGCCGGCCGCACGTTTGCCCGCTGCGCATGCCGCGCTGGCTCACCCGGCGCCGCAAGCCGCGGCGCCCTCGAAGCCTGTCGCAGTGCCCGCCGAGCCCGAGAAGCCTGCCGCTCCGCCTCCTGCGGTAAAGCCGAACGCACCTGACTTCGGTTACTGAGTCGCGGCGAGGAGGCAAGGGAGGCAAGGCTCCCGTGTAGGCGCGTCGCGCTGATGAAAAATGTCAGCGTCCTGCACCTTACATTTAAGTCTAGTCGCGCACCTTAGTGCCGTGTGGACTTGGAAATGTCGATTGGCAGTTGACTGATACCGAATTTTGGAGGCATCTCTCAAGGTACGTTGGGATGCTGTTCCTTCGGACCAGAATTTTGGATCCGAACCGAAAAAGGTCCTATGCGTGTCATCGGGAAATGACTGAAGGCGCGTGGACCAAAAGTCGGCGCGGAGGGAAAACATGCAACACGCGGACGAAGCACTGCTCTCGGTGGTCGTTCTCGAGCTCGGCTCGTCTTGGCCGCCGTGGCTCGCGGAGTACCAAAAACACGCCCCCAACTCGGTGGTGGTCGCGCAATCGGCGGGTGAATCTAGCGCGCATTTCGCGCAGCGCATCGCTCGCAAGGCAGACGAGCTCGGCGCGCATGACGCGGTGATTCACGCGGGCTTGCTGGTGAGTAACGGCGCGCTCGACGCGGAGAGCGTGGCCGCACGTGAGCTCATTTGCTCGCACCTCCTGCGCCTGATGATCGAAAAGCAGCGCGGCGAGCTCGTGCTCGCGGCAGACGTCACGGCGGGGGACGACGTTCGTCACGAGCTTTTCGCACTCGCAGGCACACTGTGTGATGATCTGCGCGGTAGCGCGGTCAGCGTGCGTGTTCGCTTCGATACGGTTCGTCCTCCGAACGCAGTGAGCGGTGTCATGAAGACGGTCGGACCGGCGTCGGGCGAGGAAGTGAATCCAAAGACGAACGAGCGCGCCTCGAACGGTTCGCGCTGAAGCCATCCTCGCGCCAAATGCTGCCGTCTGCGCCTTGACACAGCGCGTCACGGGCCTTACTCGTGGTGGAGGTATGGCAAAACACAACGCGGACCGGCGTGTCGCGATCGTCGCGGGGCTGCGCACGCCATTCGCCAAGCAGGGCTCCGCGTACAAGGACCTCAGCGCGCTGGACCTGGGAAAGATCGTCGTCGCCGAGTTGCTGCAGCGCACGGGTATCGCGCCGAAAGAAATCCAGCAAGTCGTCTTCGGGCAAGTCATCCCGTCGCTCAGCGTGCCGAACATCGCGCGCGAGATCGTGCTCGGCACCGGCATGCCGCGAAACATCGAGGCGTACAGCGTGGCGCGCGCTTGCGCCACCGGTTACCAATCGACCGTCAATATCGCGGAATCGATCTATGCCGGCGTGATCGAGTGCGGCATCGCCGGCGGTGCGGACAGCGCGAGCGACGTGCCGATGGCCGTGAGCAAAGGGCTCAGCTCGGCGCTGCTCAAGGCCAGCAAAGCCCGTAGCTTCACGGACAAGCTGCGCGCCTTTGCCGGGGTCGGCAGCTCGGACTTGATGCCGATCCCACCCGCGCTCAAAGAGCCTTCGACGGGCCTGACCATGGGTGAGAGCGCCGAGAAGATGGCCAAGGAGAACGGTATCTCGCGCGCCGACCAAGACGCATTTGCCCACCGCAGCCACACGCTCGCCGCTCAAGCCTGGGCCGACGGTCGCCTGCGCGAGGAAGTGATGTCCGTCTTCGTGCCGCCTGGCTACGACGTGTTCGAAGAGGACAACCTGGTCCGGAAAGACTCCGAGCTGGATGCTTACGCGAAGTTGAAACCCGTCTTCGATCGTCGCTACGGCTCGGTTACCGCGGGCAACAGCTCTCCGCTCACCGACGGGGCCAGCGCTCTCTTGCTCATGACCGAGAAGAAGGCAAAGGCGCTCGGTTTCGAAGTGCTCGGCTATCTGCGAAGCTATGCGTTCGCCGCGGTAGACCCTGCCGAGCAATTGCTGATGGGTCCCGCGTACGCCGCGCCGTTGGCCCTGGACCGCGCCGACCTGAAGCTCAAAAACATGGATCTGATCGACATGCACGAGGCATTCGCGGCTCAAGTCTTGAGCAACGTCCAAGCCTTCGAGAGTGATGCGTTCGCCGAGCAAAAGCTCGGTCGCGACAAGCGCATCGGGAAAGTGGATTGGGACAAGCTGAACGTGTCGGGTGGCTCGATCGCGCTCGGTCACCCGTTCGCCGCGACGGGCGCGCGGCAAATCTCGCAAGCGTTGCGCGAGCTCAAGCGCCGCGGCGGCGAGTTCGCGCTGTGCACGGCGTGCGCCGCGGGTGGGCTCGGCGCTGCGATGGTCTTGGAGGCTGCTTAGTGGAAGGGACGGAGCTGGCTCGATCCTTGAACGAGGAGCGCAGAGCCGACGGCGTTGCCGTGCTCCGCTTCGACGTGCCCGGGGAGGCCGTCAACACGTTGCGCCAGAGCTTCGCCGCCGAGCTCACGGCGGCGCTCGAGCGCCTGTCCGCGTGGGAGCAGTTGAAGGCCGTCGTGTTCATCTCCGGTAAGCCGGACGGCTTCATCGCCGGGGCGGACATTCACGTGCTCCACGCGGTGGAACGCGCCGAGCAAGCAACGGAGCTGTCGCTCGCTGGGCAAAGCGCCTTGGCTGCGCTCGCTGGCTTCCGCGTGCCAGTGGTGGCTGCCATTCATGGGGCGTGCCTCGGTGGCGGGCTGGAGCTCGCGCTTGCCTGCGCGGCACGCGTCGCAACCAACGATCCGAAGACGAAGCTCGGGCTGCCCGAGGTCCAGCTCGGCGTGCTGCCTGGTTTGGGCGGCACGCAGCGCTTGCCACGGCTGATTGGCCTAGCGGCAGCGTTGGATTTGCTCCTTACCGGCAAGCAGCTGGACGGCAAGCGGGCGCTTCGCATGGGCCTGATCGACGAGCTCGTTCCGCCCTCGATCTTGCTGGAGGTCGCCGTGCGTTTGGCGCTCGCGCGCGCTGGGCTGCCCGACGGGCGCAAGCGCTCGCTGCGGCGCTGGCTCGACAAGGCCGAGCTCACCGAGCTTGCGCTGGCCGAGAACCCGCTCGGTCGAAAGCTGTTCTTCGATCGAGCAAAGAAGCAATTGCTCGCGAAGACCCGGGGCAACTATCCCGCCCCCGAGCGCATCCTAGAGGTGGTCAAGCTCGGTTTGGCGCGCGGGCTCGAGCGCGGGCTCGCCGCGGAAGCGAACGCGTTCGGCGAGCTCGTAGTCAGCGCGCGGGCGCGCGCGCTCATGCACGTGTTCTTCGCCAGCACCGAGCTGAAGAAAGATACGGGGCTCGAGCCTGACTCGGACGCTGTGCCGCGCCCCATACGCCGCGTCGGCGTGCTCGGCGCGGGTTTGATGGGCGCGGGCGTCGCTTACGTCAGCGCAGCGCTGGCCAAGGTGGACGTGCGTCTCAAAGATCGCGACGAGCCCTCGCTCGGCAAAGGCCTCAAGTACGTGCGCTCGATTTTGGACGAGCGCGTGAAGGCGCGCCGGCTCGACGCGACGGAGCGCGACTTGACCATGGCGCACCTCACCGCCACCACGGACTACGAGGGCTTCGATGCCGTCGATCTCGTGATCGAAGCCGTGTTCGAAGATCCGGACTTGAAGCGGCAAGTGCTGGCCGAGACCGAGCGCAGCACGGCCAAGGGCTTGATTTTTGCCTCCAACACCTCGTCATTGCCAATCGCGGAGATCGCGCGCAGCGCACGTCGACCCGAGCAGGTGATCGGGATGCATTACTTCTCTCCCGTGCACAAAATGCCGCTGCTCGAGGTTGTCGTGACGCCGGTCACCGCGCCTTGGGTCACCGCGACGTGCGTGGCCTTCGGCAAGCAGCAGGGCAAAACGGTGATCGTCGTCCGCGATGGCGCCGGGTTCTACACTTCGCGCATCCTCGGCCCGTACTTGAGTGAGGCCTCGTACTTGCTCGCCGAGGGCGTCGCGATCGAAAAAATCGATCAGGCGCTGGTGACGTGGGGCTTTCCGGTCGGGCCGCTCACCCTGTTGGACGAGATCGGCATCGATGTGGGCGACAAGGTGGGGCACGTCCTGCACGGCGCGTTCGGTGAACGCATGGCGCAAGCCCCGGGCATCGATGGCCTGCTCAAGGACCAGCGCTTGGGCAAGAAGAACCAGCGCGGCTTTTACGACTACAGCGAGAAAACCGTGGGTGAGCGGCGCGCGGATCGCGGTGTGTACGCGGTGCTTGGTGTCGAGCCCGGTCGAGAGCTGCCCCAAGTGGAGATCGCGCAGCGCTGCGCCTTGCGGATGATCAACGAAGCGGCGTACTGCTTCGGCGAAGGGATCTTGCGCAGCGCGCGTGATGGTGACGTGGGTGCGATCTTCGGGCTAGGCTTTCCGCCGTTCTTGGGCGGTCCGTTTCACTACGCGGACACGCTGGGCGCCGTCGAGTTGGTGCGCCGTTTGGAGATCTACCGCGACACCCTGGGTCCCCGGTTTGCGCCGGCCCCCGTCCTCGGCGATCTCGCCCGCTCAGGCGCGAGCTTTTACGGTCCGCGGGCTGTAGCCGCAGGGCAACACCCGGGCTAACTTACTTATCGCACTGCCGCCCGGCAGGATCGGGGAGAAACCCGAGTTTGGCGGCGTAGGAGCAATACGGAGCGCCGGCACTCCACTTCTCATCCTTTTGCGACGAGGCAACGATGAAAAAATCTTTCGCGTACGGGATCCTGAGCGCGGCGTCGCTTGCGCTGCAAATGCTGAGCACTGCCCCGGCTCATGCCGGCATCGACGCATGCCGAAATATCGACGTCGAGGCGAACGGCAAGTGTGATGTCCGAGTCGACGCCAAGTGCGACGTGAGCTGCACGCCGTTCAACGTTCAAGCGGCTTGTGCGGCCCAGGTAGACGTCACCTATTCGGCTTCCTGCCCCAAGGTTCCGTCCGTCAGTTGTCAGGCGGATTGCCAGGGCGAATGCGAAGCCAGTTGTGAGGCGACCCCAGCCCAATTCGACTGTGCTGCGAGCTGCCGCGCCAACGCCGCGGCCGATTGCGATGCGCAATGCGCGTCGAATGCCAAGCAGAGCGAGTGCACCGCGTCGTGCCAAGCCACCTTCGCGGCGGATTGCGATGCGAGCTGCCACGTGACGCCGGGCACCGCGGATTGTAGCGGCAAGTGTCAGGGCAGCTGCAGCGGCTCGTGCACTGCGCAGAGCGAGCTGGAGTGCCAGTTCGAGGCCCAGGGCCAGGCCTATGCGAGCTGCGAAGCGAGCGTCCAAGGACGCTGTGAGGCGGACTGCACGAAGCCGGAGGGCGCGTTGTTCTGTGATGGCGAGTACATCGACCACACCGGAACCCTCCAAGACTGCATCGACGCCATCAAGGCGACGATCCCGAGCGTTACCATCGACGTAAGTGCGCAAGGCAGCGCCAGCTGCTCGGGCAATCGCTGCGTGGCCGAAGGCTCGGCGTCCGCCAATTGCGCGTTCGCGCCGAGCGGGCCGGAGCACGAAGTGGCCGGCGTGTTTGCGACGTTCGTGGCACTCGGCGCGATCTGCCTCCGCCGCCGTCGAGCGCGCTGAACGTTCAACGCAGATAGCTCACGAAATGAAGCGAGCGAGGTGACGATTCCCTCGCTCGCTTTTTCCGTTGTGACGTTTCACGCGACTGACGCGAGAAACGTCACTTGTTCGGTTGCGGGGTCATGCGCAAGTACGGGCGCAGGGCGTTGAAGCCCTTGGGGAAGCGCTCCGCGAGCTCTTTCGGATCCTGCAGAGCCGGAACGATCACGACGTCGTCACCGTCTTTCCAATCGGCAGGCGTAGCGACCTTGTACTTGTCGGTCAGCTGCAACGAGTCGATCACACGCAAGATCTCGCTGAAGTTGCGGCCGGTGCTGGCGGGGTAGGTGATGGTCGCCCGGATCTTCTTGTTGTTGTCGATGATGAACACCGAGCGCACCGTGAGCGTGTCGTTCGCCTCCGGATGGATCATGTCGTACACCTTGGCGACTTTGCGATCCGAGTCGGCCAGGATCGGAAAGTTCATCTTGGTGTCTTGCGTCTGCTCGATGTCCGGCACCCACTTGAGGTGGGAGGCTGCGTCATCGACGCTGACGGCGATCATCTTCACGTTGCGCTTGTCGAACTCTTGCTTGAGCTTGGACGCACGGCCAAGCTCCGTGGTGCACACGGGCGTGAAGTCCTTTGGGTGCGAGAACAACACCGCCCAACTGTTGCCGATGTAGTCGTGGAATTTGATGTTGCCTTCGGTCGAGTCCTGCTCGAAGTCGGGGGCAATGCTACCGATGTGAAGTCCCATGTGATGTTCCTCCGCTGAGCCGGGCATTATGGTGCGGGATTCGCCGACTGCCCACCGCCCGGACACGACCTGCGCTGGTTTCGCGGCGCCAGAGAATCTTCAACGAGTCTGTGGGGATTTGGAGGGGCGTGGCGTAATGGCGCGGGAACCGAAAAATCGTTCTAGCGCGTATTCCGCGTTCAGCCGAGCGGCTAGACTCGAGGGCGCTTTGCGGCTCCGCATCAAAAGCCTGCTGACCGCGGTCACCCTGGCCGTTGGGCCACTCGCCCCGGCCTGCAAACCATCGGTCGGCAGCTCTTGCGAAAAGGGCGAGGCGCGTTGCCTGGACGGCAAACACGAGCTCTTGTGCCAAGCGGGTCGGTTCATCGAATCACCGTGCAATGGCCCCGCGGGTTGCGGCTGGACCGAGCGAGGGACCAGTTGCGATTTCAGCGGCAACAAGCCGGGCGATGCCTGCAGTACCGACGAGGAGGGCGCGGCGACCTGCAGCAACAAGGACGGCATGCTCGCTTGCCACGGCGGCAGGTACGCGCTCGTGCCGTGCCGCGGTCCGCGCGGTTGCTTGAACGCGGAAGGTCGCGCGCTGTGCGATACGTCGCTGGCGGAGCAGGGCGACACCTGCAACGACGAGAACCTGAAGGCGTGCTCCGGCGACGGCTCGCAGGTGCTGATCTGCAAGCAGCACTCGATGCAACGCTTCTACCTGTGTCGAGGCAAGAGCGGCTGTGCCTCCAGTGCGGGCAAGCTGAGCTGCGACACTTCGATCGCCAAGCTCGGTGATGCTTGCGACAAGAAGCTCGAAGGCCAAGCGTTCTCTTGCACGCCGGATGCGACGGCTATCCTGGTTTGCAAGGGCGGCGCGTTCGCTCTCGATCAGACCTGCAAGGCCGGACAAAAATGTGTGCTGAACGGCGGCGCCACGCAGTGCGCCAAGCCCATGAAGTAGCGAGCGCTCACGCGAGCTGGATGACGACCTTGCCGAATTGCTTTCCGCTTTCGGAGTGCTCGAACGCAGCTTGCGTGTCTTCGAACCCGAACACCCGCGCGATTTGCGGGCGCAAGCCGTGCTCTTGAACCAGCTCGAGCAAACCGAGGAACGTGGCGCGGCTACCCACGAACACGCCTTGTAGTCGCAAATCTTGCATCAAAATGGGTCGCAGATCCAAAGCCGGGAGCGCGCCCGAGAGCACTCCGATTACGCTCGCCGTGCCGCCGATGCGCAGTGCCCGCACGCTGTGCGCGATCGTCCGTTGGCCGCCCAGCTCGAGCACGTGATGCGCGCCCTGACCCGAAGTGAGCTCCCGCACGGCCTTGCCCCAATCGGCCTGTTGCGAAGTGTCGATGACGTGGTCGGCGCCGAGCGCCGTCACTCGTGCGAGCTTGTCCGAGCTGCGGCTGGTCAGGATGACCTGCACTCCGAGTGCTTTGGCGATGCCGAGGGCGATCAACGATACGCCGCCCGTGCCTTGGCAGACCAACCATTGTCCGGCCTGCATGCGGCCGAGCTCCACCAAGGCGCGATACGCGGTGACGCCCGCGCAGGGCAAGCAGGCGGCTTCCGCGAAGCTCAAGTGTACGGGCACTCGCACCACTGCCGCAGCATTGGCCGCGAAGTACTCGCACAGCGTGCCGTCGAGCGGACCGCCGAGTGTGCTGCGCTGAGCCTCGCGTGTCAGCTCACCCGATTGCCAGAGCGGGGCAAAGATCGGGCAAACGCGATCGCCGACGGCCCACTCGCTCACCTCTGCGCCGCAGGCCACGATTTCACCTGCCGCATCCGAGCACGGAATCAGCGGTAGCTTCTGGCGCGGATTGTAGGTGCCGCGGACCATCATGACGTCGCGCGCGTTGAGTGACACGGCATGTACCCGCACCAGCACGTCACGTGGCCCACAGCTCGGCTCGGCTCGAGTTTCGACGCGCAGGTTCTCGAGGCCGAAGCCCTGGCTCAAGCTGACGACGCGCACGGCGTTAGCCTATCAGCGGGCGAGCGAAAGCTGTCGCTCAATCTCGGAAAGGCGCGTGTAGGCTTCGGCATAGCCCGGCTTCCGCCAGCGCACGTAGTCATGCAAGAAATGACGAACCCGAGACAGCTTCACGCGGGGCAGGTTGCTCAGGCCGGGCTGCGCAAACAGCTCGGAGAGGCGCTCGAACTGCGCCGGTGGTGCCGCCTCGAGCAGGCCCGATAGGCGTGGCAGCTCGAGGTCGTCAGCCTGTTCGAGCAAGCGCACGATCTCGGTTCCCGCGCGATCCGGCGTGCGTTGCCAAACGGCGGCGAATAGCGCCATGCTCTCTACGCCGCGCTCGAGCGCTTCGGTCAACACGAAATCCGGCGCGAGCGCGAAAGCGCGGGCGTCCGCGGCGCGCGCGGGCGCCGTGTCGAGCGCCGACAAGAACGCGTGCCATTGGCTGTCGCCGAAGCTTTCGTACGGGATGTCGGTGGCGCGCGCGTCGCACAAAAGGGCTTCCAGCAGATCAGCTGGAATGTGCGGCCAGAACCAGCTCGAATGCGGCGAGTCGGTGGCCAGGAACGAGGCGCCATTCGCGGGCCGTTGCGCGTCGTCCCAGGCCTCCCAGATGGCGCTGGCGACGCTGGAGAACGGCAGCACCCGTTCCAGCGCGAGCGCTTGCAGCGCGGGCAGGCCGAGCTCCGTGTCTGCGATCCCGGCGACCGTCGCCCAACTGAGCACGCCATGCGCCACTTCATCCAAAATCACTGCGGGCCGTTCCAACACTTCCGGCGAGTCCAGCGCGCCGAGCGCGCCGATCTCGGAGCGCAGCTGGGCCAGCAACGAAAAGGCGCGTAGCGTCCAAACGCGGTCTTGCGCGTCCGTCGGCAAATCACGGGCGATGATCGCGCACAGCTCGCGCAGCTGCGGATTCGCCTCGCGCGCTTTCCAGGGTCGGAGCAAGCCGTGCCGAAGCCCAGCGCGCTGGCCGAGCTCGCGGCTCAGAGCGAAGGCTGCCAGATACCAAATGCCACGCGACAACAAAGCATCCACCTCGGGCGTCGGATACTCGATGCGCGGACAGGGAAGCTCACCCGGAAACTCGAGCCGCGCATCGAGCGCCTCGTCCCAGAGTGCTTCGATGGAGTCCGACGCCAGCTCTGCGCCTCCGAGCACTGCGATCCCGGCGGCGCGAAACGTCATCTCGACCGCCGCCGTGTGCCCAGCGCTGTCGGCTCCTTCGAGCTCGAGCACCCCTTCGATGAAGGCGCTGCCGCGATCGGCGAGGCGCTGCAATAGCTCGCGGGCGATGCTCGGCGCTGCGTGCCCTCTCAGCAGCGCTTCACCGAAGTCATTCGGCGAACCGCTGATCAGCGCGCGCGTCGCGTCCAAGCGCAGCGCGTTCGAGAACCAGCGCGGGCCAAAGGCCAGGTGGGCTTCGGGGGGCCCTCCGCTCGAATCGCTGGCCACGCCGCGCAGGAATTCCGCGCGCTGCAGCGAGCGGACGATGCGAAACGCTCCGGGCGGGATCTTGCGAGCCGCCTTCTCGATGTCCGACGGCCGAATGCCGGAATCGACCCGACTCAGGGAGAGCCGCATCCAGTCCAAATCCGCGTCCCGCTGATGCTCTTGCGGTACTAGCTCGAGCCAGCGCTCGAGTGAGCGCGGCTCGTCCCAGGCCGCGTCGGAATCGGCGAGCAAGCGCCGACCCAAAGCGACCAACACGTCGTAGCCGTTCCGCTTCAACCACGCCGCGTGTGAAGCCTCCGGATCGAGGGTCGCGAGCAGCCGGTCGCGGCAGAAGCGTTCGGCCAGCCGTTGGGGTGACTTACCGCGCAACACCTGCAGCCCTTGCTCATCGGCCAAGCCGCACAAGCCGAGCGCCGCGCCGAGCCCGTCGAGGATGCCGCTCGGCAGCATTTCTTCCTTCAGCCACGCGAGTGTGGGTCCGGCGTCGAACCGCCCGTCGCTCGGCAAGCGTGCAGCCACCCACGCAACCAAGTCAGCCAAGTAGCTGCTGACTTGCGGCGAATCGAGCACTTGCCAGCTCGGATCGCGCGGCTGAAAGTCTCCGGCCACGCACACGTCCGCGCGCGGAGCCGGGGGCAACGGTCGAGTGCGGCTGGCGTACAGCTCGATGAACACGGGGCCCCGCTCCGGCATGCGCTCGACGGCTTCTTCGAAAGTGCTGGCTTCGATCACGTGAGCCAGACCGCGAGCCTGTAAGTACCGCCCAACCAAGGAGCGACCCGCGCCGCTTGGCGCGCGCCAGAACGTGTTGGCGTAGCTTCCCGGGGCAAGGACCCGAGGCGGCAAGCCCGGGCACAGCGGCTCGTCGACCAAATCCAAGGCGCGTGCGTACCGGAGGGAATTCAGGCGGAGCCGGCGTACGTCGCCCCGTGGCGTGGCGCTGGTGGGCGTTCCCGGTGCCCGCAAGTCGTCGAGCGGGACACCAAGGACCTTTGAAAGAACGCGTTGGACCCCGACGCGGTCGGAAAGCCAGTCCGCCTCTTGGCTGCGGTCGAGCTTGCTAAAGATGCTCGCTAGCGACCGCTCTCCCATTCGAGATTCGGCCGGCCAGTCGCTATTTTCCAACGCGGCTCGGGCGAGGTCCCCGTAGCTCCGGCAGCCCGAATCCGATTGGTCCATTAGGTCCCTGAGCCAGCCCATGCTTTTCAGCCCGAAGTGCGATGCATATCGTTTAGATTATGCATGAATAATGCAAAAAGATGCAAAACATTGTCCAAAGGATGGCTGTCTGGCGGTTTGTAAGCAAGCGTGAACGGGCGCTGGCCGAGGAACGCGCCGATCCACCCGGCGCCGTTTGCCGCTAGACGAGCGCAGAAACGAAGGGAATTTCACAAGATCAGGCCCATTGGCCTGTGAACTGTCACTTGCTAAACAAGGCCGGCCGCGAAGACGGGAATTGGTCGCTCGGCTCGGGAAAAGGTCGCCTTGGAACACTCCGATCGCTGAGTAAGAAACCGATCTGAGCCCTCAAATCGGCGTTCACTTCCAAGCTGAGTTCAGAGGTACAACAGCGCCGTGGACGGCGTGGACATTCAAGGGATGCTGATTTGGTACCTCGTGTTCCTGTTCAGCACGACGTTCCACGAGTTCTCCCACGCCTACCTCGCCTACAAAGGCGGGGATCTCACCGCGTACGAGACGGGCCACGTCACGCTCGATCCGCTGCCGCACATTCGCCGCTCGCCCATCGGGATGGTGCTGGTGCCCATCCTCTCGTACGTGCAACTGGGCTGGATGGTGGGCTTCGCTTCGGTGCCGTTCAACGGGGACTGGGGCCGGAAAAACCCGCTCAAACAAGGGTTCATGTCGCTCGCAGGTCCTATGGCCAACCTCCTTTTGGCGGCTTTTGCCCTGGGCGCTATGCGCGCACTGCTGGCGGCCCACGTTTTTCAGTACTCGACCGACGGCAGCAGCCTGCACTACGTCGAAGCGATCGGCGCCGCGGCACGCTCTCCGCTCGGTGCCCTCGCCACGGCGCTCAGCGTGATGCTCAAGCTCAACGTGGTGCTGTTTCTCTTCAACCTGATCCCGGTGCCTCCGCTGGACGGAGCCGGCGTTTTATCTGGGTTTTTCCCCAAGACCTTCGCTCCGCTGTACGACAAGCTGAGCCAGGTGCCGGCATTCGAGTTCCTGGGCCTTCTTCTGGCGTGGCAGGTGTTTCCGTATTTCGAGCTGCCAGTGTTTCGGGTCGTGCTCACCTGGCTCTATCGCTAACGAAGGCCCCAGCGGTTCGGATCGGGCTGTCCCGATGCCGTGTGCCAGCTGTGCCAGCTTCGGCACGGCTGCGACGAGAAGCTCGCGAATTCCGCGCTAATTGTCGGTGTCGCGGGGTGGCATGTGCCGTGCTTAGCGGGCGCTCATGGTGCTTCGACTTCGACTGGCTCAATCGGTTCAGCAGGCGACGAGCGGCGCGCTCGTCTCGGTCGCTTGTTTGGCAGCCATTGGCTGCAGTGGCGGCGCCCCCGCCCAATCCCGCGAGGTCGGCCAAAGCGACTTCGCGTCCGTCTCGCCCGGTGCCTCCCAAAACGGCCGAGGTGGGCTTGCCGAGGCAAGCGGCGGCGCGACTTCGTCAGCGCCCGGATCGAACACCGCCAGCGGCCCAGGCGCCGCTGCTCAGCCTCGAACGGTCGAGGAGACCGACCTGTACCGACTCGAGGGCGACCGGCTCTACTACCTAAACTCGTACCGCGGGTTGATGGTGTTCGACGTCAGCAACGTCGATGCGCCGAAGCTGCTCGGCCGATCGCCAATCTACGGCTCACCGGTGGAAATGCTGGTGCGGAACGGCATCGCCAGCGTCGTGGTCGCCGATTGGTATGGAACGGACGACAAGAACGAGCCCTTTTACGGCTCGATCGTGCGCGGAATCGACGCGACCGACCCGGCGCACATGAAGATCCTGGGCGACGCGCGCTTGGGCGGCTGGGTGCGCGATACACGCGTCGTCGGTGACGTCCTGTATGCGGTGACCGAGAGCTACGGCACCTACTTTGGCGCGTACTACGGCGTGGGGGTGGAAGGCGCTGCGTCTTCGTCAGCGGGAGGCGCGGGCGTCTCGGTGGCTTCGGTCAACATCGCCGGCGGCAAGGTCGAAGCCATGGACAGTTACGTGCTGCCGGGCAACGGCGGCATCTTCAACGTCACCGCGAATTCGATCCTGCTCGCCCACAGTACGCTCGCGCCGGCAGACCAGTACGGGTACCAGGCCCCCACGGGCTCGACCGAGCTCGTGTATCTCGACATCAGTGATCCGACGGGGGTGATCCGGCCCCGCGGCAGCGCGACTTTCAGCGGCTACGTCCAAGGCTGGGGCGCGGATAACGGTCGCTGGAACTTGGACTTCGCCGACGGCAAGACCGCGCATGCGCTGGCCTGCGGTCAAAGCTACTGCGGCAATGATCAGCCGCTGGTGCTGGCGACGGTCGACTTCAGCAAGCCGGACCAGCCGGTGATCGCTTCGACGAAGTCGATCCCGTCGACCGGTTGGGCCGCAACGGCGCGCTTCGATGCGGGGCGCATGTACCTGACACCGGGCAGCAACTACTATTACGGCAATCAGGCGCAGCCCGCCTTGCCGCTACAGATCTGGGACCTGGCCGACCCGAAGCAGCCGGCATTGGCTGGTGAGACACAGCTGGCCGGTGAAGTGTGGAACATCATCCCCGCGGGCAACCGGCTGTTCGCGCTGGGCAACGAGTACGTGCCCGGCGACCAATACTACACCAGCAGCCAAGTGTCGTTGCGCTACCTCGATGTCAGCGACCCTGCGGCACCGAAAGTCATCGGTACGTCCAAGTTCGGCGATGGCTGGGCTTGGACGCCAGCAGCCGGCACGTTCAAGGCGTTCACGATGGACAAGTCACAGGGCTTGGTCGTGCTGCCGTTCAGCGGCTGGGACAACGAGAGCTACGCGTACAACAACGGGCTGCAGCTGATCGAATTCACCGACAGCGCCATCAGCACCGCGGGCGCAGCGAAGTCTCCCGGTTGGACGGAGCGCGGCATCTTCGTGAAAGACCGGCTCGTCTCGCTGAGCGATCTGGCGCTGAGCGTAGTCGATTATTCGGACCACTCGAAGCCGGTGGTCGTCAGCGAGCTGACCTTGGCTCGCAACGTCGTCAACGCGCGCCCGCTCACCGAGTCGAGCGCGTCGATCGCCGAGCTGTCCAGCGATTGGTGGGGCAACGACGTCGACCACTCGACGCTACGCATCGTGCCCGTGGCCAACCTGGCCGACAGCGCGAGCGACGAGGCGAGCGATGAAGTGACGATCAACGGCCAGAATGCGCAGACGTTCCACAACGGCAGCTTGGCGTACGTGGTCAGCAACGTGTGCGCCACGCCAGGTGCTGTTGCGCCAGGCAACAAGGGTACGCAATGCACGGCGTGGACCCAAGAAGTCCAGGTCGTCGATTACTCGAGCGGCAAGATCGTCAAACGCGGAGTCTCGCGCTTGCCCGCGGTCGAGAACGGCTACTACTCGTACTACTACGGTGGGTTCTACGGCTGCTTCTGGTACGACTGGTACGACGGCGGTGACGTGCTGCAAGTGGGGAGCAACGCGTTGGCCTTCCGCCGTTGGATCCCGACCTACGATAACTCGGGCAACTTCGTCGCGTCCCGCCAACTGCTGTACATGATGGATCTGGAAGACGCCGACTCGCCGAGCGTCGCGTCGACCGTGATCACGAGCGATCCGAACGGCTGGTGGGGCAACATGCGCGCGATTGGTGATCAGCTGTACACCTCGCACTACGAGTGGGAGCGGCCGTCGTCGTACGACGGCAGCACGTGGGATCCGGGTGTCGTGCGCTACTACGTGGATCACATCGACTACACCGACCGCGCGCACCCGCGCGTCGGGCAAAAGGTCAATGTGCCCGGGCTCCTGGTCGGCGCCTCCGAGACGGATCCCTCGCTCATTTACACCATCGACTATCGCTGGAACGGCGACAGCTCGATCAACGACTTCGACGTGCTGAAGTTGTCGGGCGACAAGGCTTACTTGCAAAGCAGCGTTTCGCTGCCGGGTTGGGTTGGCAGCACCTTCGTGCGCGGCGACCGTGCCTACATGTCGAGCCAGAGCTATGCGCAAAATGATACTCAGGTGCGCTTGGTCGAGCTGGATCTCGGCGATCCGCTGCGCCCACGCGTGCTCAGCACCCCGGCGAAGCCGGGTTGGGGTTGGTTGGTGGGCGTGGAGGGAGACCGCGCGCTCGTCAGCTCGGGCTGGGCGAACCAAGGGATTGACGTGTATCGGTTGTCGGACACGGGTGCCGCGCCGGTTTATGACCAGTTCATTCGCACGCGCGGTTGGGGTGTTTCGTCTCTCGCTCGACAGAACCAGCAATTGTTCTTGTCGAGCGGCTATTGGGGCACGGAGGTGGTCAACCTCGATCACTGAGGCGCGGGGGCTTCAGATCCTCGGAAGGCCGGCTCGGGGTGGGGGGGAGGGCAGCTTCCGAGACGCCGGAGCGAGCTGTGGTGGGGGTGGATAGGGGGGACTGCGACTAGGGGGGACGGGCCAGGCTCAGCGCGAGCAGGGCCCGTTTTTTTTGCGAGCCGTTCACCCAAGCTCGACGCACGCTGGCGCGTCTGAGCTTCACGCATGGCCGAACTGTTCGAGAGCTCTGGGCTGCTTTCGCTCGCTTCCTTACGCGAGCACGAGAAGAAACAAGCGCACGATCAGGCAGAAGCTGCGCGTGCGCGCGCCGAGGCCGAACAACGCGCGCGCCTCGACGCCGAGCGCGAGGCCTCACGCCGCGAGCGTGAACGTCAAAGAGCGGAGCGCGCGGCTCGCGAGCTTGCCGAATCCGGCGAGCGCGCGGAGCGGTTGCGCATCGAGGCCGCGCAGCGGGCCGAGGCCGAGCGCTCCTCGGCCCTCTCGCGCAGCGCCGAAGAGCTGCGCCTGAGCCTGAGCCACGAGCGTGAGGCGCGGCGCACGGTCGAGCTGGGGCTAACGGCTCAACTCCTTCGCCAGCGGCTGTTCACTAGCCTCGCTTCGGCGCTGTGCCTCGCTTCGTGCATCAGCGCATTCGCGTTGTATATCGGGGCGCTGCGACCCGCTGCCGACCGCGCGCTCGGCGCCGCGCAGTCGGCCTTGATCACCGAGCAGCGGGCACACGCCGAGGCAGAGACCAACGCGCTGCGTGCCGATCGTCGAGCCGACGAGCTGTCCGCGCGCGTCGACTCACTCGAGCAACGCTTGCGCGAAGCGGGTGCTGCCCGCCCCAGCCCCGCGGCGACGTCGATCGTTCCCAAGGTGGGGACGCGCCCGCCCGCAATCAGTGTTCCGTCGAAGCCGTGTCGCGATGACGGGGACCCGCTCAATCCGTGCCTTCGACACTGAACGCAGCGTGAGCGCGGCTCAGCTCTGCGCGATCACACGGCGCAAGCTGTCCAAGAGGAACAGCTCGGTCTCGTCGAAGCGGCTGGTGTGAACGCCGATCTTGGCGACGTAGCTTTCGAGCGCCGTAAAATTCGGGTACAGCCCGCCTTGAACCAAGGCGTGGATCACGTTCACCGCAGGCTCGGGCAGCGGGCGATTGAGCAGCTGATACAGCGTGACCGCGTAGTTCATGAATGCGGCACTCCGTGTTTCGCTGGCCAAGCGCGCGGCCGAGATCACGACGTGCTCGGCCAGCTCATGGCCGCTCGGATGCTCCTCGAGCAGCAACTCGTGGACGCGCATCAGGATGGGCCCGAGACGGCGTTCCGCCTCGCTCACGTCACCGGCGTTGAGCGCCTCATCCAACAACACGATCGCCTTGGCCAGCGAATCACTGCCCGGGGGCGCACTGCTCGGGCGCGCGACGGGGGCAGGTAGCTCGGACGGGCGCGGCGGGCTCGACTCGAAGCTTCGTGGCGCATCGAAGCTTCGCTGAGGGCTCGACTCGGAGCCACGCGGCGGGCTCGACTCGGGACCCCGCGGCATTGCCGCGTCCAAGCGCATGTTCGGCCGCACGGTTCGGGCGGGTGGACGCGTGGTCGGATGCAGCTCTTCGAGCAGCGTGGTCTTGTCGGCACCAGTGAGCGTGTCAGCCGTGATGCGGTAGCGGTTGGGCGGAGTCTCGGGCTCTTCGAAGCTATCGACGAGCTCGAGCTCGTGACTGCAGATGCGCACCTTGTCACCGGCAAGCAGCTCACACGGACCTTGAATCCGCGCGCCGTTGACGTACACACCGTTCTGGCTACCCAGATCTTCGACGACGATCTGCGTCGGGCTGACCCACAACCTGGCGTGGCGACGCGAGACCGCGGGATCGCTGATCGCCAATTCGCACTCGGGGCTGCGCCCGAGATACAGCTTGCCGGTGCGCAAGGTGATCAACGCCTGCCGGTAGCGCAGCTTGATCGCAATGGCCTCCCCCACGAAGCGTTGCTCGCTTACGGGATCGTCCAGCTCGGGGAAGGGTGACTGTTCGCTGCGGGCCACGTCTGTCGAAACCTTGATCGGACAACCATTGCATCAGCTCGACCCGCACTACAATGACCCTTTCATCGGTTTCAGCGGTCGTCCGTGAGTTAAAGAAGATTTGACCGTCACGGTTCGATAAGCCTGCTTCTCAACGTTCGTGCGGGTTCGCGCTGGGTTCGCGCTGGGGGTTCGCTCGGTTCGCGCTCGCCGCGCTGCAGGCCGGGCGCACGGCACGCAGCGCCTGCGTCGCGATGGCTCAAATATTTTCGTTGCAGGCGCGAAAAATCAAAAGACTTTAACCCGTGGGTTCGCTTCGCTGTCATGTTGTCGCGCTAGGGCGCGCAGCAGCAGCGGCTACGGCAACTCGAAGTTCCGATGCGGTGCGTGCCTGGGGTTTAGCCGGGGCTCAACCCCACCAGTTGGACAGACGCGACTGCGATTTCGCCGGGTGAGCCGTGTAGTGCGAGGTGTCGTTGTACACGACCAAGCGGGCGCGCACCGGATCCTTGAAATCCAGCACGTTGAGGCAGGCGGGGGACTGATCAAGGCGATCGCGATAGCCGCGCGCGTCGATTCCGAGCAGGCTGCACAGCAGCAAGCGAATGGTCGCCTTGTGCGAGACGACGGCCACGGTTTTACCCGTGTTAGCGACGACGATCCGCCGCAGCACGGGCAGCGAGCGCGCCATTACACTCAACCCCGACTCACCCCCTTCGGGTGCGAACGTGAACGGATCGGCTTCCCAATTCGCGTACTCCTCGGGGAAGCGTTGCTCGACTTCGCGGCGAGTGAGTTGCTCCCAGCGCCCGTGGTCGATTTCACGCAAGCCAGGATCCGTGGAGACGTGCAGCTGATGTGGTGCGGCGACGAAAGTTGCAGTGGTCACGGTACGCTGCAGGGGGCTGGCGTAAACCGCCGCAAGCTCGACCGGGGCGAGGCGCTCACCGAGGGCGCGCGCTTGGCTCTGCCCTTCCTCCGACAGCGCGACGTCCGTCGCGCCGGCGAAGCGGTCCTCGGCGCTGAGCACGGTCGCGCCGTGCCGGATCAGGAGCACCCGCGTGGTCATCGCGAGTTTTTCGGCTGGGTCAGCTGCGTGAGGTCACGCACTGCGCCGCGGGCCGCGCTGGTCGTCATCAGCGCGTAGGCTTGCAGGGCCGTGGACACGTAGCGATCGCGGTTCGGGCGGAATGCGTCGCGGCCCCGCGCTTCCGCCGTTTCACGGCGCTTGGCCAGGGTGCGGTCGTCGACCAGGACGTCGATGCGGCGCTTGGGGATGTCGATCAAGATGCGATCACCTTCCTCCACTAGGCCGATTGCGCCGCCCTCGGCGGCTTCGGGGGACACATGCCCGATGCTCAAGCCGGACGTACCGCCGCTGAAGCGCCCATCGGTGATCAGCGCGCAGGCCTTGCCCAGGCCTTTGCCCTTGAGGAACGAGGTCGGGTACAGCATCTCTTGCATGCCGGGGCCGCCCTTCGGACCTTCGTAGGTGATGACCACGATGTCGCCGGCTTTGATTTGATCGGCGAGGATCGCTTCACAGGCCGCGTCCTGAGAGTGGAACAGCCGCGCTGGGCCTTCGAACTTCCACACCGATTCGTCCACGCCCGCGGTCTTCACGATGCAACCGTCGACGGCGATGTTGCCGTACAACACCGCCAGGCCACCTTCGGTGGTGTAAGCGTGCGGGACATCGCGAATGCAGCCGCGCTCGAGATCGGAGTCGGTGGTCTTGAAGTATTTGTCCTGCGAGAAGGCGACCTGCGTCGGCACGCCGCCAGGGGCCGCCAGCGCGCGTTGCTTGGCGCCTTCCGTGGCGGTCGGGCGATGCACGTCGTTGTGATCGATGGCGTCGCCCATGGTGGCTTCGTGCACGGTGTGCACGCCGCGGTGAATCAACCCAGCCTGATCGAGCTGGCCCAGGATCGTGAAGATGCCGCCCGCGCGGTGCACGTCTTCCACGTGATAGCTGGAGGACGGCGCCACTTTGCAAATGCTCGGGGTTTTGCGGGACAAGCGATCGATGTCCGACATCTTGAAATTGACGCCGGCTTCTTCGGCGATGGCCAGGATGTGCAGCACCGTGTTGGTGGAGCCGCCCATGGCGATGTCGAGCGTCATCGCGTTCTCGAAGGCGTCGAACGTGGCGATGCTGCGCGGCAAGACCGAGCTGTCACCCTTGAGGTAGAAGCGCTTGGCCAGCTCCACGATGCGCTCGCCGGCTTCGGCGAACAGCTCCCAACGGCGCGCGTGCGTGGCCAACAAGGTGCCGTTGCCCGGCAGGGCCAGGCCGAGCGCCTCGTTCAAGCAGTTCATGCTGTTGGCGGTGAACATGCCGGAGCACGAACCGCAGGTCGGACACGCCGAGCGCTCCATCTCCTTCAGCTCTGCGTCGCTCACGCTGGAGTCACTGGCAGCGATCATGGAATCGATCAGATCGAGCTTGCGCACGAGCGCTTTGCCGTCGCGATCGTGAGTGCCGACGATCTTGCCGGCTTCCATGGGGCCGCCCGAGACGAAGATGGTCGGGACGTTCAGGCGCATGGCTGCGAGCAGCATGCCGGGCGTGATCTTGTCGCAGTTGGAGATGCACACGAGGGCATCCGCGCAATGCGCATTGACCATGTACTCGACGCTGTCGGCGATCAGGTCGCGGCTGGGTAGCGAATACAGCATGCCGCCGTGGCCCATGGCGATGCCGTCATCCACGGCGATGGTGTTGAACTCCACACCCCACCCGCCGGCGGCGTCGATCACCTTCTTTACGCGCTGACCGACGTCATGGAGATGGACGTGACCCGGGACGAACTGAGTAAAGCTGTTGGCGATGGCGATGATCGGCTTGTCGAAATCGGCATCTTTCATGCCGGTGGCGCGCCAAAGAGAGCGTGCGCCGGCCATGTTGCGGCCCTGAGTCGTGGTGCTGCTGCGGTAGGTCATCTGGGGCTGGGAGAGTAGCTCGCTTGGCCAGAATTGTCCTGCCAAACGAGCTTTTGCCCCGCCCGCGCTCAGCGTTTGGCGGCGCGCTTATTGGCAGTTACCGCTGCGGCCGACTGGCGTTTCGCGGGTTTGGGCTTGTCGGCGAGCTTGGCCTTGGCTTTCTTGGCCGCCTTCTTGGCGCTGATCGCGCCCGTGATTTGGTCGGCGAGGCCCTTGGGCGCGACGGCGCAGTAGCTTTCTCGTACCCAATCACGCAGCATCTCGAACGAGGCTTGCGACTTGTCGTCGAGCTTGGCGCTCACCCAGCCGCTCTTACCGAGACCGTAGCCGGTGGGCTCCGTGAACGGCATGCGCAACGCGCTCTTGCCCGACGTGGGCAGCTTCACGCCCAACCCAAAATGCGGATCCATGTCCCGTCCCAAGAACACGAACACCTTTTTGTTCACTTTGACGACGCGCTCGCCCCACGGGAAATCCTCGTGAGCTTCCGGCAAACTCAGCGCAAATTCGAAGAGCTTGGCGCGCACGGTTCGGATCGGGTCAGGCATGCGCTTAGGGTAGCAGGAGTCGCGAGGCTGTTGCGACCTGAACCACGAGACGCAGCTGCCCGGGCCGTCGTAGTGGTGCCCCGCGCGGTGTGCGGCGCAGTACGGCCGGCGTGCTCGCGCTCCGCGCTCCGCGCGCCGGGCTTCCCAAGCGCTGGCCTCCGGCCAGCGCGGTGCGCCAACGACGGAGTGCGGCGTGGTTTGGCGGCGGAGGGCCGCACTGGGCGCTCTCGACGTCGGGGGTTGCGAGGGGCACGAGCAACGACGAGCGAGAGGCGACGAGGGTCGGCTTGGGCGGCGAAGTCGAGTCGTGGCACGGCATAGCTGCGCGCGTGGTTCTGCGACCGTCGCGCAGGGAGCGTTGAGCGACGGGGAATGTTGTCGGCGCTCCGTGTGCGTACGATTTCGCAGACGAGCGCCGGCACAAACCGGCAGGAGAGAGCGGGTGCGAGAGATGAGTAGACATCGACAATCGATCAAGTCCTGCCCCACGCGGCCTTGCGGGGCATCGGCTGCCGAGCGGCGATCTGCTGACCTTGCTCAAGCGTGGGCTCGAGGCTTACGAACGCGAGCTCGAGAAAGAGTGCTTCGCAGCCGGTAGGAAGCCGCGCGCGAGCAGACGCTTGCTCACGACTTCAGTCGCACCGGCTAGCGCACGCAAGGTGGAGCGGTGTGGCGCGAGCTTTCTGCCGCTAGCGCGCCGCGCCCGCTAACCCAACCAAAAAGCACGACTACTCCGCGTGAGCGGCTGCGCTCTCCAACGGAGGGGCGTGCGTGGGGTGGCGCTTCTTGCGCGTGAACTTGTCGAGCGATAGATACGTGACGGGGGTCGTGAACAGCGTGAGCAGCTGCGACAAGATGAGCCCGCCGACGATCGAGATGCCGAGCGGGCGGCGGAGCTCCGAGCCGATGCCGGTGCCAAAAGCGAGCGGCAACGCGCCGAGCAGCGCGGCGGCGGTGGTCATCAGGATGGGGCGGAAGCGGAGCAGGCAGGCTTCACGGATCGCGTCGTGCGCGGAGAGGTTCCGCTCGTTGCGCGCTTCGGTTGCGAAATCGATCATCATGATCGCGTTCTTTTTTACGATGCCGATCAGCAAGATCAGGCCGACCATCGCGATCACGTTGAACTCGGTCTTGAACAGCAGGAGCGCCAAGAGCGCGCCCACGCCGGCCGATGGGATCGTGGACAAGATCGTGATCGGATGCACGTAGCTCTCGTACAGCACGCCGAGCACGATGTAGACCGTGAGCAGGGCGATCATGAGCAGCGTGGGCTGGCTCGCGAGCGAGGCCGAAAACGCTTGTGCGGTGCCAGCGAACGCGGCGTGCACGCTGGGCGGCAAGCCAATTTCTTGCTCGGCCTGATCGATGGCCTTCATCGCGTCACCCAGCGATTTACCGGGTGTGAGGTTGAAGGACAGCGTGGTGGCGGGGAACTGGCCTTGGTGGTTGATGGCCAGCGCGGTTTGGCCGATCGAGGCTTGCGTGACCGCGGGCAGCGGCACTTGGCTGCCATCCGGCGCGCCGACGTACAATTCCTTCAGGCTTTCGGGACCCACTTGGAATTCGGGCTTGGTCTCGAGCACGACGCGATATTGATTCAGCGGGCCGTACATGGTCGCGATCTGGCGCTGCCCGTAGGCATCGTACAGCGCGCTGTCGATCGAGGCGGGGCTGAGACCCAAGCGCGCCGAAGTGTCGCGATCGATGTGCAGTGAGAGCGTGAGCCCCGCCAATTGATCGTCGGTTGCGACGTCCTTCAAAATCGGGATTTTTTTGAAGCGCTCCACGAGGCGCGGCGCCCAGTCGCGCAGCTCGTCCAAGTCTGCGTCTTGCAGCGTGTATTGATACTGCGTGCGTGAGGAGCGGCCGCCCACGCGCACGTCTTGCACCGCTTGCATCAGCAGGCTAATCCCGATCGATTTGCCGAGCTTCGGGCGCAGCCGAGAGATGATTTGATCGGCGGAGGTCTTGCGCGGTGGCATCGGCTTCAGGTCGATGAATACGGTGCCGGTGTTGCCGGTCGAACCATTGCCCGAGCCGATGAACGACACCACGTTGGCCACGTCCGGATCGGCTTGCACGATCGCGTTCACGGCCAGCTGCCGTTCGCGCATCGTCTTGAACGAGACGTCTTGCGGGGCCTGCGTCGAGCCAATCAGCTGCCCCAAATCCTGCTGCGGAAAGAGGCCTTTGGGCAGGATGATGAACAGGAACACGGTGAGCCCAATCGTGGCCAACATCAGGGCTTGCACGAGCCGGCGGTGGCCGAGCACCCAGTCCAAGGCGTGCTCGTAGCCGCGCAAGAGCGCATTGAAGGCCCGCTCGGACGACGTGTACAGGCGGCCGTGCGCTCCCCCGGCCGGGCGCAACAAGCGCGAGCACATCATGGGCGTGAGCGTGAGCGAAACCAACGCTGAAAAGCCAATCGCGATGCTGAGCGTGACGGCAAACTCGCGAAACAAGCGGCCCACGATGCCGCCCATCAGCAGCAACGGGATGAACACGGCGAGCAGCGAGACCGTGATCGAGACGATGGTGAAGCCGATCTGCTTCGCGCCGAGCAGCGCGGCATCGATCGGCTTCTTGCCTTCTTCGATGTAGCGCGTGATGTTCTCGGTGACCACGATCGCGTCGTCGACCACGAAGCCCGTCGAGATCGTCAGCGCCATCAAGGACAGGTTGTCCAAGCTGTAGTCGAGCAGGTACATCACGCCGAACGTGCCCACGAGCGAGAGCGGCACTGCGACGCTCGGGATCAAGGTCGCGCGCACGCTGCGCAGGAACACGAACACCACGCCGATGACCAGGAGCACGCTGAGCAGCAGCGTCTCTTCCACGTCACGCACGGAGCCTTTGATCGATTTCGTGCGTTCGACCGCGACGACCACGTTGATGGCCGGCGAAATCGACTTGGTGAGCTCGGGGATGAGCTTGGTGACGCGCTCGGTGGTCTCGATGATGTTCGAGCCCGGCTGGCGCCGAATGATGAGCAAAACCGCGCGCTTACCGTTGTGCCAGGCGGCGACGCGGTTGTTCTCGACGTCGTCGAAGACGTCCGCCACTTCGTTCAAACGGACGGGCGCGCCGTCGCGATACGCGATCACGAGGGTGCGAAATTGATCGGCGTCGAACAGCTGATCGTTGGCGCCGATGATCGTGGTCTGCTTGATGCCCGCGATGCTGCCCTTGGCGCTGCTGGCCGTGGCGGCCGCGACCGAGGTCCGCAAATCGGCCATGCTGAGGCCGATGCCGGCCAGTGACTTCGGATTGGCTTGGATGCGCACCGCGGGTTGCTGCCCGCCGCCGACCGTGACTTGGCCGACACCCGGCACCTGCGAGATCTTCTGAGCCAGGATGCTGTTGCCCGCTTCGTACACCTGGGCGAGCGGCAACGTGTCGGAGGTCATCGACACGATCATCACCGGTGAATCGGCGGGGTTCACCTTGCGATAGGTCGGGCGAAACGGCAGATTGGTCGGCAGCTCGCCGCCGGCTGCCGCGATCGCCGCTTGAACGTCACGCGCGGCAGAGTCCACATCGCGATCGAGGTCGAACTGGAGCGTGATGTTGGTCGTGCCGAGCACGTTCGTGGACGTGATCTCGGTCACACCGGCGATGCGCCCGAAGCGCCGCTCGAGCGGCGTGGCCACCGAGGAGGCCATGGTCTCCGGGCTCGCGCCGGGCAAGCTCGCGCTCACGCTAATCGTGGGAAAATCCACCCGCGGCAGCGGGGAAACAGGCAATAACGTGAACGCCCAGGCGCCCGCGAGCAGCACGCCGATGGCCAGCAGAGTCGTGGCGATCGGGCGTCGGATGAACGGCCCGGCGATGTTCATGTCGATTGACTAGCCGCAGCGCCCGCGTGGGTCGACGCGCCACCCTGCCGTTTGTTTTTCGATAGGTAACGGCCGAGGCGGTCCATGTACAAGTAGATGACCGGCGTGGTGTACAGCGTCAGCACCTGCGAGATGAGCAGCCCGCCCACGATGGCGATGCCCAGTGGGCGACGCAGCTCGGAGCCCGAGCCCGAGCCGAGCGCCAATGGCAGGCCGCCGAGCAATGCAGCGAGGGTGGTCATCATGATGGGCCGGAAGCGCAGCAAGCACGCCTGGTGAATCGACTCCTCCGGCGAGAGGTGCTGATCGCGCTCCGCCTCGAGCGCAAAGTCGATCATCATGATCGCGTTCTTTTTGACGATGCCGATCAAGAGAATGATTCCAATCAGCGCGATCACGCTGAACTCACTGCCGCACAGCATCAGGGCCAAGAGTGCGCCCACGCCGGCCGAAGGCAGCGTGGACAAGATCGTGATCGGGTGGATGTAGCTCTCGTACAGCACGCCCAGCACGATGTAGACGGTCACCAGAGCAGCCAAAATCAACAGCGGCTCGCTGGCGAGCGAGTCTTTGAATGCTTTGGCCGTGCCGCTGAAATCAGCGCGCACCCCGGGCGGTAGCCCGATCTCGTCTTCGGCCGCATGAATGGCTGTCACGGCGTCGCCCAACGAGCCGTTGGCCAGGTTGAAGGACAGCGTGACGGCTGGGAACTGCCCTTGATGGCTGAGCGCGAGCGGCGCCGTGGTGCGCGTCATGTGCACGAAGCTGGACAGCGGGACTTGAGTGCCCGCGGACGAGCGCACGTAGATCTTGTCGAGCGCTCTCGGATCTTCGCTCGCCTTGGGATCGACCTCGAGGATCACGCGGTACAGATTCAGCTGCGTGAAAATGGTCGAGATCTGACGCTGGCCGTAGGCATCGTACAGCGTGTCGTCGATCACCTGCGGTGAGATGCCCATGCGCGAGGCCGTGTCGCGGTCGATCTCCAAGCTCAATTGCGGGCCAGCGGCTTGCTGATCGCTCGCGACGTCGGTGAGCTGGGGCAGCGTCCTCAACTTGGCCAGCATCTTGCCGGACCATTGGTCGAGCTCTTCGCCGTCGGCGTCCTCCAGCGTGTACTGGTATTGCGTGCGACCGACGCGGCTGTCGACCTGTAAGTCTTGGACGGATTGCAAGTGCGTCGCAACGCCGGTGACTTGCGCGAGCTCGGGCTTCAAGCGCGCGATGATCTCGTCGCTCGATGATTTGCGATCGCCCCGCGGTTTGAGCGCGATCGAGAGCCGACCGCTGTTCACGGTGGCGTTCGTGCCGTCGGCGCCGATGAACGAGACCACGTGGTCCACGTCCGGGTCTTTCCGGACCACGTCGGAGATTTGCTGCTCGAGCTCGAGCATGCGCGGGAAAGAGACGTCCGGCGCGGCTTCGGTCACGCCGGTGATGAGGCCGGTGTCCTGCTGGGGGAAGAAGCCCTTGGGCACGATCCAGGCGACGAACAACGTGAACAAGAGCGTCGCGATGGTGGCGATCAAGGTGGTGCGCTGATGCTTGAGCACCCACTTGAGCCCGTAGTCGTACAAGTGGACCATGCCCTCGAAGGCCCTTTCGGACCAGCGATGGAACGCGCCGCGTTCGGCCAGTGGCGGCTCGGGACGCAGCAAAAACGCGCACATCATCGGAGTGAGCGTCAGCGAGAGCAGCGCCGAGACACCGATGGCCACGCTCAGCGTGACTGCGAACTCGCGGAACAGGCGGCCGACGATGCCGCCCATGAACAAGAGCGGAATCAAAACCGCGATCAAGGACACCGTGAGCGATACGATGGTGAAGCCGATCTGCTTGCTGCCCTTGAGGGCGGCTTCGAACGGAGAATCACCCTCCTCGATGTAGCGGGCGATGTTCTCGATCATCACGATCGCGTCGTCGACCACGAAGCCAGTGGAGATCGTGAGCGCCATCAACGACAAATTGTCGAGGCTGTAGTCGAGCAGGTACATCACGCCGAAGGTGCCGACCAGCGACAGCGGCACGACGAGGCTCGGGATCGCAGTAGCGCGCAGGCTCCGCAGGAACACGTAAATCACCGCGACCACGAGGCCGATGGTGAGCAGCAGCGTGAATTCCACGTCTTCCACGGAAGCGCGCACGGTTTCGGTGCGGTCGCTCAGCACCTTGGTTTGGATGTTCGAGGGCAGGGACGCTTCGAGCTGCGGCAGAAGCGCCTTCACGCGATTGGCCACTTCGATCACGTTCGCGCCAGGTTGGCGCTGCACGTTCAAGATGATTGCGCGCTTCTCGTCGGCCCAGCCGGCAAGCTCGCTATTTTCGACGCCGTCTTCGGCCGTGGCTACGTCTTGGACGCGGATCGGGGCGCCGTTCTTGTACGCAAGCACCAAGGGTCGGAACGATTCGGCTTTGAACAGCTGGTCGTCCGTGGCGATGGTGTAGCTCTGTCGCGGCCCGTCCAGGGTGCCCTTGGGCTGATTGACGTTGGCGGCGACGATCGCGGCGCGTACGTCTTCCAAGCTGAGCCCGGTGCCGGCGAGTGATTCAGGGTCGACCTGAATGCGCACGGCAGGTTTGGCGCCGCCGTTCAAGGTCACCAGCCCGACGCCGGACACCTGTGAAATCTTCTGGGCCAAGATCGAGTCGGCGTAGTCGTCGACTTGGCTCAACGCGAGCGTGTCGGAGCTGACGCTCAAGGTGAGGATGGGAGTGTCGGCCGGGTTGCTTTTACTGTACGACGGCGGCGTGGGCAGCGTCTTCGGCAGCAAGTTGGCCGCGGCGTTGATCGCCGCCTGCACGTCTTGCTCGGCGGCGTCGATGTTGCGTTCGAGCGTGAATTGCAAGGTGATCTGCGAGCTGCCGAAGCTCGAGACCGACGTCATTTGGGCCAGCGCCGGCATCTGCCCGAACTGGCGCTCGAGCGGCGTGGTCACCGTCGCCGACATGGTCTGCCCACTGGCACCGGGCATCAACGTGGAGACGACGATGGTCGGGTAGTCCACCTGCGGTAGCGCAGAGATGGGCAGCGCGCGGAACGCCACGATGCCGGCGATCAAGATGCCAATCACGAGCAGCGTCGTCGCTACTGGGCGACGGACGAAGGGCTCGGAGATGCTCACGGCTGGGCTCCGCCGCGCTTTCCTTTTCCAGCCGCTCCCGGCTGCGCTTCGCCCGCGCCTTCGGTGCTGGCGCTGGTCGACCCTGGCGCGCCGGTCGAGCCGGCTTGGCTCGAGACGCTACTCCGCTTCGCGACCTTCGCTCCGGGGCGAAGTTGGTTCTGCCCCTCGACCACCACTTGGTCACCGGGGTTGAGGCCGCGCTTGATGACCGCCCATTGATCTTGAACCGTGTCGACCTCGATCGTGCGCAGGGCCGCGGTTTGATCCGGCTGAACGATGTACACGAACGTGCCTTGCGGACCGCGCTGCACCGCAGGGGCAGGGATGGCCAGCACCCCGTTGCGTGTGGCGAGCAACAACCGCGCGCGCACGAACTCGTTCGGCCACAAGGCTTTGTCTGGGTTAGGCACCACGCCTTTCAAGCGCACGGTGGCCGTGGTCAAGCTGACTTGGTTGTCGACGAGCGTGAGCTTACCCTTCCCGAGCAACCGATCGCCGTCCCGGCTGTAGGCTTCGATGCTCAAACCGCCCGCGATTTGCGCGTTGATCTGGGGCAGGTTGTCTTGCGGCAAAGTGAAGACGATGGCCATCGGATCCAGCTGCGTGACGACCACGAGCCCGTTCGGGTCCGCCGCGTGCACCACGTTCCCTTGGTCGACTTGGCGAACGCCGGTAACGCCGTCCACCGGAGAGCGCACCTCGGTGTACGTGAGCTGGAGTTGCGCGTTTTCGATCTGAGCTTGATCGGATTGCGTGGTGCCCGCCAGTTGCTCGGCCGTCGCGCGCTGGTCGTCCAACTGCTCTTGCGTGGCGAGGCCCTGATCGTGGAGGGCGGTGTAGCGCGTCAAGTTCACCTTGGCGTTCTTGGCTTGCGCTTGGTCGCGCGCCAATGCCGCCTGGGCTTGGTGGAGCGCAATCGTGAACGGCCGAGGATCGATGCGAGCCAGCACGTCCCCCTTTTTCACCTGCTGGCCTTCTTGGAACAGCACCGCGGTGAGTGGACCGTCGACCTGAGGCTTCACGGTAACGGTGATCAGCGGCACCGCATTGCCCAGGCCGTCCAGGAACACGGGGACGTCCCGCTTCTCGACGCTGGCAACCACCACCGGAATCGGACGCACTTCGGCCGCGCTGCCGGCGGGCGCGGCCTGGCCGTTGGTTGCCTTCTTTCCCCGCACGAATAGGCCCGCGCCGACTAGCGCGAGCACACCGACCGCGCCCAATACCCAACGCGTCGCCTTGGGCTGTTCGACGCGCACTGGCGCCACTTCCGTAGTCATGATTTCGTTTTCACTCATCTGCCTGGCAAGACACGACCAGAGCCAGTTTCATGCCACTTGTAGAGCGCTGAAGCCGGCTGGAAAAGCCCCCTACAAATACGGTCGCAGAGCGCACCGAGTGAATCTTAGCTGCTTTCCCGTGGCCGGGCCTAGCACCCGCAAAAAGCCCAAAATTCGCGGGTCTTTAACGGCCCCCGGTCAGCGCGGAGCCCGAGCTCTCGCGCTCGGGAATGGTGGTCCGACTCATGTGACGAGATATGTCTCCGAGCAGCAGAGTGTGGCGTTGCTGCGCGGGTTCGAATGGCGCGTCGCACAACGCGCCGTTATCCAAAGTCCGAGCACGGCTACCCGCCGCTCACGGGTCACGCCTGGAACCGGTTCCAGGTTCGAGTCCGAGTCGCCGCGCGTCGCGCAGACACAGTCGGCAATGGGGCGGCGCGCGCCGTCCGGGCGCTGGCCGGCTTGGTGTCAGCGCTGTCAGCGCGCTCGTGCGCTTCCGGTGCTCGTGCATGTGAACGCGCTCTGTCCAGCGCGCGGCCGCATTCTTAGCTTTTGCGCGCCTTCCTAGCGCTTCGCCCTGAAGCGTGCCTGACACCTGCCTGCAACACGAATGGGCGGACTCTAATGCGATGTGCCCCCTCACAGATGAGGGTCGGCAAGCAGCGCATCCCGATCCTCCAAGGCTTGAATATGACGTCAAAATCCCAACATGCGAAAGACGCGCCGTCCTCCGTCCCGCGCAACGAGCCGCTGGCTCGCCTGCTCGGCGTCCGGAAGCCGCTCGACGCGCAGGCACGGTTTTGGGTGGGGGTTCTGGCTTTCGTGTTGCCGATGCTCAGCTGGTGCGCCATCAGCTACGTGCCGTTCATTTGGCACCCGCAGGTTCTGGTGTCCGACGCTGGTGACACCAAGGTGCCCGGCGAGCACAGTTACGTCGCGGTAGGCGAGCGCGTCGACCTCGACGTCGTGGAGATGCGCAATCACGAGCTAGACGCGGCCCACGCGCACCGCGTGGTCGGCGAGCGCGTCAACCCGATTTACCTGCAACCTCCGCACGCCGTGGCCCGCGCCATGTACACCGCGTTCACCACCGCGCCCGAGCGCGACGGTGACGCTTGGCTCCACGAGAGCCTCATGCAGAGCTGCAAGGTCATCTTTTGGGGCTTCTTTTGGTCGGCAGTGTTCGGTTTGCCGATCGGCATCCTGTGCGGCACCTTCCCGTTCTTTGCCCGGCTGTTCGAACCGTTCGTGGACTTCGTGCGCTACATGCCGGCGCCCGTGTTCGGTGCGCTCGCCCTCACCGTGCTCGGCCTGCAAGACGAACCCAAGATCGCCATTATCTTCATCGGCACTTTTTTCCAGATGGTGTTGATCGTGTCGAACACCACGCGCTCCGTCGAAGTGTCTTTGCTCCACGCCGCGCAAACGCTGGGCGCCAACAAGCGACAGTTGGTGTGGAACGTGGTCGTGCCGGGAGCAGTGCCCGGCCTCTACCGCGACATGCGCATTCTGATCGGTTGGGCGTGGACGTACCTGGTCGTGGCCGAGCTAATCGGCGAGAAGTCCGGCTTGAGCGCCTGGCTGTATCAGCAGCAGCGGTACCGCCACTTCGACAACGTGTACGCCGCGATCGTGATCATCGGCTTGGTTGGCCTCGCCACCGATCAATTCTTGGCCTTGCTCGGCCGTTATCTTTTCCCCTGGGAAACGGGTCAAACCAAGCTCGTGCGCATGATGCGCGCAGTGCGCCGCGCGCTTCCGCAGCGCGCACGGCTCGCGAACACCTGACTTCCCTGGTTAGACGGCGCGGGGTTTCCCCGCGCCCGAAAGCTCCCGATTCATGTCCGACGATCGTATCGAGTTACCGAGTTATCTAGACCACGTCCCAGAAGTTGCCGCCTACTTCGAAGAAATAGACAAGCGAAAGGTCGTGCTCAGCATCGAGCACCTGTATCGCGAGTTCGACAGCCCAGACAGCCCGAGCGGTAAGCTCGTCGCTCTCTCGGACATCAACTTCAAGGTTCGGCGCAACGAGTTCATCAGCGTCATCGGCCCCTCTGGGTGTGGCAAGTCGACGTTGATCCGCGTCGTGGCCGGTTTGGAGGACCCGAGCGGCGGCATCGTGGCCGTCGATGGCATTCCCGTGACTGGCCCGGGTGCCGATCGCGGCATGGTGTTCCAGAACTACACCCTGTTCCCGTGGCTCACGGTCCGGAAGAACGTGCTGTTCGGCCCGAAGATGAAGGGTTTGCGCGACGACAAAGCGACCAAGGCCGCCGATGAGTGGCTCAAGCTGGTCGGCCTGACTGATTTCGCGGATCTGTACCCGGCGCAGTTGTCCGGCGGCATGAAGCAGCGCGTCGCCATCGCCCGCGCCCTGGCCAACGATCCGCGCATCCTGCTGATGGACGAGCCGTTCGGCGCGCTGGACGCGCAAACCCGGGCCAGCATGCAAGCGCATCTGCTGCGCATCTGGGCGGCCGCCGGGGTAACCATCCTATTTATCACCCACGATTTGGACGAGGCGATCTACCTATCCGACCGAATCGTGGTACTGGGCGCGCGCCCCGGCCGAATCTTGGAGGTGATTGACGTACCCGTGGCTCGGCCGCGCGGACCGGAGCAGTTCCTTTCTGGCCATTTCTTGGCTACTAAAAAGCGGCTAGAGGACCTGATCCATCGCCGCGATCAAGCGACTGAGCACGAGCCTGGAGACCTGATGCATGTCTGAAGTAACGAAAGAATGGCTCCTCGAAGAGCCGCTGCGTGGCGGGCAGATGTGGTCGCGCGTGCTCAGGCGCGGCCAAGTGTTGCGCCTCACGGACGTCGAGGGTGGCGGCTCGGTCGCCGCGCTCCTGTTCAATGCCGATTTTCCGCTCGAGCGCTACAACATGCCCGATACCCTGAAGGCGCAGCACATCGCGCGCATCACGGCCGGCAACGTTTTGTATTCCGACATGGGCCGCGTGCTCTGCTCGGTGATCGAGGACACCTGCGGCTGGCATGACACCATCACGGGTCTCGAGGACCAAGCCAGCAGCACCAAAAAATATGGGCCCGGGGACTACCAGGCGCTACGCAATGATTGGCACCGCAACAGCCGGGACAACCTGCTCGTGGAGCTCGCCAAATATGGCCTCGGCAAGCGGGATTTCGGGCCCAATCTCAACTTTTTCGTGAAGGTAGCGGCGGACGCGGAGGGCAACCTCGCGTGGGTTCCCAATCACTCGAAGGCCGGTTCTTACCTCGAGCTGCGCGCGGAGATGAACACCTTGGTGCTGCTCTCCAACACGCCCCACCCGCTCGATCCTGCGACTCAGTACTCGAACAAGCCCGTGCACCTCGCTGTGCGGCTCGCCGAGCCCGTGGGTGCCGACGACGCTTGCCGTACCTCGTGCCCCGAGAACGAGCGCGGCTTCGCGCTCACCGAAGCATACTTTCTCTGATCGGACCAAGCAGTCATGGCTCTCTCTGAAAGCTCACTCGATCCCAAGCAAGCCATTTTCGACACCGTTCTCGGTTCGGGGCTCGGCTTCAGTCACATCGTCAAGCGCGGCGAGACCTTCCGCATCGTGGACCTGGAAGGCAACCAAGCCGTGGATACCTTGTTCTTCGATGCCAAAGATCCTAGCGAGCGCTACAGCGCGGTCGACACCATCCGCACGCAAGGTGGCATCTACTTGAGCTCCGGCTCGCCCCTCATGTCGAGTGAGGGGCGCGTCATGTTGAAGATCACGGCCGACACCTGCGGTCGTCACGATACGCTGGGCGGCGCATGCGCCGCGGAGTCGAATCAGGTCCGCTACGCGCTCGAAAAGAAGTACATGCACAGCTGCCGGGACAACTTCCTCCTGGAGATCCAGGAGCGGCGCCCGGAGCTGAGCAAGCGGGATCTCACCGCCAACATCAATTTCTTCATGAACGTGCCGGTCAGCCCGGAGGGTGAGCTCCACTTCGACGACGGGATTTCTGCGCCAGGACGCTACGTCGAGTTGCGAGCCGAAACCGATGTTATCGTGCTGATCTCAAATTGCCCCCAGCTCAACAACCCCTGCAACGGGTACAACCCGACCCCGGTCCGCTTGCTGGTCTGGGGCGCATGACGCCTCGGAGCGCCGCCCCGCTTCGTGCTGGTGGCGCGCTCTGCAATCCTCGAAGGAGGAAGTAACGATGTTCGAGAAAGTTCTGATCGCCAATCGTGGCGAGATCGCCTGTCGTGTGATTCGCACGCTCAAGAAGTTGGGTGTCGGTTCCGTCGCGATTTACTCCGAGGCCGACCGCAACTCGCTGCACGTGCTGGAAGCCGACGAGAGCGTGTGCGTGGGCCCTGCTGCGGCCGCCCAAAGCTACCTGAATCGCGACGCGATCCTGAAGGCGGCGCAACGCACGGGCGCCAAGGCCATCTTCCCCGGTTACGGCTTCCTGAGCGAGAACGCGCCGTTCGCCGAGGCCGTGGAGGCCGCGGGCATCGCCTTCGTCGGTCCGACCGCGGAGCAGATGCGTCGCTTCGGCGTGAAGCACACCGCGCGTGAGCTGGCGGAGAGGCTCGGCGTACCCCTGCTCTCCGGCACACCGCTATTGGCAGACATCGACGCCGCCGTGGCCGCAGCCGAGGGCATCGGTTACCCGGTGATGCTGAAGAGCACCGCCGGCGGGGGCGGCATCGGCATGCAAGTCTGCCGCGACGCCGCGAAAATCAGGGAGATCTTCGAGTCGGTGCGCTCTTTGGCGCAGAAGAATTTCGGTGAAGGCGGCGTGTTCTTGGAGCGCTTCGTGGAGCGCGCGCGGCACATCGAGGTGCAGCTGTTCGGTGATGGGAAAGGCCGCGTCGTGGCCCTGGGCGAGCGTGACTGCTCCGCGCAGCGCCGCCACCAAAAGGTCGTCGAGGAGACGCCCGCGCCGCGCTTGCGTCCCGAAGTGCGTCAGGCCCTGCTCGACGCGGCGGTGCACATCGGTTCGTCGGTGAGCTACCGCTCCGCGGGCACCGTGGAGTTCGTGTACGACGACGATCGCGAGGAGTTCTACTTCCTCGAGGTGAACACGCGCCTGCAGGTCGAGCACGGCGTGACCGAGCTGGTCACCGGTGTGGATCTGGTGGAGTGGATGATTCGGCTCGCCGCGGGGGAGAGCCCGGTTCCGGAGCGTGTTCCCGAGCCCCATGGGCACGCCATCGAAGTTCGCGTGTATGCCGAGGATCCGGCGCGCGGCTTCAAGCCGAGCCCCGGTTTGTTGACCGAGGTCGTCTTCCCGGAAGACGTCCGCGTCGATTCGTTCGTGGAGCGCGGCAGCGAGATCAGCGGCTTCTACGATCCGATGATCGCCAAAGTCATGGCCTACGCCGAGGATCGCCCCGCGGCGATCGAAAAGCTGAGCCGAGCCCTGGCCGCCACGCGCTTGGCCGGCACCGAGACCAACCTCGAGTACTTGTCCCATATTTTGGCCACGGACGTGTTCCGTGACGGCCTCATTACGACCGCGTACTTGGGCACGCTCGCCTACGCGAGCGCCACGGTGGAGGTGCTGTCCCAGGGCACGCTGAGCACGGTGCATGATTTTCCGGGCCGGCTCGGCTACTGGGACGTCGGCATTCCGCCCTCGGGTCCAATCGACGACTTGGACTTCCGACTCGCCAACCGCGTGCTCGGCAACGTGCCAGGGGCGCCGGCGCTCGAGCTCACGATCACCGGGCCCACGCTGCGCTTCGCCAGCGACACGGTGATTGCGCTCGCTGGTGCGCGCATGGAGGCCGAGCTGGACGGTCAGGAAGTGCCGTACTTCACGCCAGTGACCGTACGCGCCGGCCAAACGCTCAAGATGGGCAGCATCCGCGGCGCTGGTTGTCGTGCCTACCTGGCGGTGCGCCACGGCTTCGACGTGCCCGCTTATTTGGGCAGCCGCTCGACCTTCACTCTCGGCGGCTTCGGTGGTCACGCGGGGCGCGCGCTACGCAAAGGCGACGTGCTTCGCCTATTGAAGAGCGGCAACGTGGATGCCGAGCCCGCCGCGCTCGACGCGCGCCTGCAGCCCGAGCTGACCGAAGCTTGGCAGATCGGCGTGCTGTACGGCCCGCATGGCGCCCCGGATTTCTTCACGCCCGCCGACATCGAGCGCTTTTTCAGCAGCGATTTCGAGGTTCACTACAACTCGGCACGCACCGGCATTCGCTTGATTGGCCCGCAGCCGCAATGGGCGCGCGCTGACGGCGGCGAAGCTGGGCTCCACCCGTCCAACATTCACGACAACGCGTACGCCTTCGGCACCATCGACTTCACGGGCGACATGCCGATCATCCTCGGCCCCGACGGGCCGAGCTTGGGTGGCTTCGTGTGTCCGGCGACGATTGTGCGCGCCGAGCTTTGGAAAGTCGGCCAGCTTCGTCCGGGCAACCGCGTGCGCTTCGTACCCGTCGCGCGCGCCGCAGCCGAGCTCGCGCTGTCCGAGCAGGAGCGCGCGATTGGCGATCGCAGGTCGCAATCGACGGCCGTACTGTCGGCCGTGCCGGCGACGGACGCCGTGTTGCGACGCTTGCCCGCGCGCGGTGAAGCGCCGCGCGTCGTCTACCGCCCTGCCGGTGATGAGTTCCTGCTGGTCGAGTACGGCGAGGCCGTGCTCGATCTGGAGCTGCGCTTCCGCGTTCACGCGCTCATGGACTGGCTGCGGCTCGAGAAGCTGCCCGGCATCATCGATTTGACGCCTGGCATTCGCTCGCTCCAAATCCACTACGACAGCCAGAAGCTCGGCTTTTCTCGGCTTTTGGACGTGCTCTCGCGGGCCGAAAGCGAGCTGCCGTCGGTCGACGCGATCGACGTCCCCACGCGCATCGTGCACATGCCGCTGTCTTGGGACGATCCCGAGACGCGGCTGGCGATTGAAAAGTACACGCAGATCGTGCGCAAGGACGCGCCCTGGACGCCTAGCAACATCGAGTTTATTCGGCGTATCAACGGCCTGCCTGACGTGCAAGCCGTGAAGGACATCGTGTTCGGCGCGCGTTACTTGGTGCTTGGCCTCGGGGACGTGTACCTCGGCGCGCCCGTCGCGACCCCGCTCGATCCGCGTCACCGCCTGGTGACCACCAAGTACAACCCGGCCCGCACCTGGACGCCCGAGAACGCGGTCGGCATCGGCGGCGCGTACATGTGCATCTACGGCATGGAAGGCCCCGGTGGCTACCAGTTCGTGGGGCGCACGGTGCAGGTCTATAACCGCTTCAAGGCCACCAAGCATTTTCAGTCGGACACGCCCTGGCTGCTGCGGTTCTTCGATCAGATTCGGTTTTATCCGGTCGAAGCTAAGGAGCTGCTGGAGATGCGCGAGGCCGTTCCTCATGGGCGGCTGGAGCTCAAGATCGAGGAACAGCGCTTCAAGCTCGCTGACTATCGTCGCTTCCTGTCCAAAGAGGCGGACTCGATCGCTTCGTTTCGCACCACGCAACGCGCGGCGTTCGCCGAAGAGCGGCAGCGCTGGGTGGACTCGGGTCAGCTCAATTTCAGCGTCGAGCAGGCCGAGGTGAGCGACTCGCTCAGCGGCCGAGCTGGCTGGGAGGGCGCCACCATCGTCGAGAGCGGCGTGCCAGGCAGCATCTGGAAGGTGCTCGTCACTGCAGGCAAGCGCGTGTCCAAGGGCGAGGTGCTGGCCATCGTCGAGTCGATGAAGATGGAGATCGCCATCGAATCGCCCATCGACGGCGTGGTGGTCGAGGTGGTCGCGAGCGAAGGCAAGCCGATCGCGCCGGGCCAACCGGTCGTCGTGGTCAAGCCCTAGCGCGCGCGGCGCGACCGACGCGCCACGCGCCGACCACCGAGCGCATCAGCATATCGAACCCGGATCCAGGTAAGACAAAACCGTGCGACCGCAGGCGGGCTTCGGCGGCCTCGATGGCACGCAGTCCTCGGGAGCCACGCCTGTTCTTCTGGATGCGTGCGAGCAACTTGTCGAGGCGCCGAGCGTTGCAATGTCCAGTGCACCGGCGAAGTTGTCTTGGCCCAGGTGCACTGCACGGGCGCGAACGGCCCGGCAGAACTAGCTGCGGCCAGCGTTCGGACCTCTCTAGTTGATCTGGCTTTGAACGTAGGCGACGAGCTCTGCGCTGCCGACGACAGCGGGCGCGGAAAGCTTGCGTGCATACCAGCGGACGGTCCAATGCAGCGAGTCCCCAGGCGCGAGCGTTTGCTCCGCGCCCTGATTTTCGACCTCCACGTACTTGGGATCCGCGTACACCTCGATTTCCGCTTCGCCGGTAGGACTCTGAGCGGCCGTGATGTCGGGGAAGCTCTTGATCAGCAGTAGATCGCCGGCCGCGTGAGCGAGCCAGCCTTTTCCGTCGGAGAAAAACTTGGGGGGCTGGTCGGCGGCGCTGGGCTCGTGCTCGTACCAGCGCACGCCATCGACCACTGTGGTCGGCGCGATGGCGGCGGTCGGGTTCCCCGCGTCGGCGTAAAACGTGAGGCCACCGGCAGCGACGCGCGTAATTTCCCACGGCGCTACGGAGACGGGGGCGGTGCCGCCGTTGGTCATCGTGTAGTCGATGACGATCGCTTGTTTGGCGAGATCCACGGAAAACTTCTTGATCACGGAGACCGCGGGTGCGCTGGAGTTCACCTGGCTGGTCAGTGTCAACACTTGCCCGTCATTGACGGCCGTGTACGGCAAGCTGTTGATTGCGTCGATGCTGCCGGCGTCGGTGGGCGGCCACGGCCAGTTTTGGGGACTCGGCCAAAAGGTCGAGCCCCAGTTGTCGGTTTGACCGGTTGTCACCGAGTCTGCCAGCAAGTTGGGCCCGGTGCTGCCTCCGATGCGAAGCGCCGTCATGCGCGCCCCATTCGCTGTATCTATCTCCAGGTACGTGCCCCCCAAGGTCAGGGAATACTTATCTCCGTTCGCCGTCCAGATCGCGCTCACCGAGCCTCCGGCGCCTGGGTTACCGCCCGCGGCTAGGTTGCCGCCAGCAGAACCGCCATCCGTTCCGCAGGCGGCGCTCAGGAAGGCGCTCAATGCCAAAGCGCTCGTGAGCGTGGCCCATCGCCCTCGATGACGAACGCAGCAACGTTGACCCTCAGCACCCCTCAACCAATTCATGCTTCGTCGTTTATCATCGTTAGTTCAGAGCCGCAATTCCCGCACGGGCGCCACGGCCTTCGCGTCAACCTGTCGAGCCACGCCCGCCGTGCAATGCCGCTCACACAGCGGCAGCCTGCAAATCCCGCGTGGCGCGCGCTCGAGAACAGCGCTCGGCGCTCGAAGCGTGTAGTATCAGCTGCTGCTTGTCGGCGACGACGAGCCGATGGTTTTTGGGGATCGACCGTGTGAGGGCAGCCGGTCCATGTTTCATGATTGAAACACAGAAAAGCCAACTCGAGTTTCGTTCGCCCGCAGACGTGCTCCGCACCACAGCCACTCGGAGCTACCAATGAATGTCTCCCGTTTCTTCTCTTCGTCGTATTCGCTGCTTTCGGTCAGCCTCTTTGGGTGCTCGAACGCGCCGACGCTCTTCACGGCGAGCGGTGCCGGTGGCTCAGCCGCGTACGGCGCCTCCGGTGACAGCAACGCGGGCGGCGTCGGCGGCACGAGCCGTGACGGACTGGGTGGTTCGTCTGGCGCTCGTTCCGTGCCTATGGCAGGTGCGGATAGCGCTTTCGGGGCGGCAGCTGGGGGTGGTGGGGCTGGCGCGTCAATCGTTGAAGGAGAAGCCGGTGCGGCCACACGATCCGAGGACAGCTGTGCTCCCGGTTGCTGTGAGATCGAGGACGATGCCAATGGCGCCGGCGCCACGCTCTTGGCCGACTCGGTGGTAGGATTTTCGGGTACGCAAGGGCACTGTGGTTGGTCGTTCGGGTATCTAACCATGGGACTTGGGCCATTTACCTTGCTTCCGGTCTACAGGGTGCAAACCACGGCCTGGGCCGCGAGCGAGAGTCCTCCTCCCTGGCTCACGATTACGAGCAGCGCGCAGCACCCCAACGCCAACCCTCTAGCGTGGATCGATCGTCGATGGACGAGCGGAGTGAGCGGCAGCATCGAGATCCGCGGACACGTGGCCAAAGTCGATAGCGCAGGGGGCGATGGAATCCGGGCCTCTATCAGCGTCGACGGGACGGAGGTTTGGCAAGCAGCCATCGCGTTCGACGACACTCTTGGCAAAGATTTTTTGCTGCAGGTCGATGTCGAAGTGGGCACGGCGCTCGATTTCATCGTCGATCCAGCCATGACTGACGGCCACGATACGACTACCTTCACTGCCCTGGTCTCGCGCTAGTCATCCGCTCGCGGTGCGAGGGCCGATCGAGATACGCCCTTCTGCCCGATTCAGTTGTTCGCGCCCGTACGGTTGATGCGCAAGGGGCGATTCTCTCGAGCACAGCACCCGAGGGAGGCGGAACCTTGCCACCCGGGTGCGATACGCGCCAGCGCGACCTCCGTTGGGCAAGCTCAGCGAAGTCGAGCTGCGCGGGCCCTAAGTTGCCACGGTGGGGCGCTGACGCGCGTGTCGCCTCGCCTCGCCCCGCGCGTTTCGGCGCGCATTCGCCAACTGTGGGCGCTAGGCACGCGGGTTGCTAGTCCTCCGGCATGAACCAAGTACCCGACAACATCGCCTCTGCAGGCGTGGCTCCGCGCCCGGAAGCCCACTTTTTCGAGTTGCTGCGTGAGTTCGACACCGCCACCGTGATCACCCGCGGTCGCACCGGCGAGCTGCACGGGCGACCCATGGCGGTGGCTGAAGTCGGCGACGACGGCACGCTGTGGTTCATAACCAGCGTGGATTCGGTGAAGGTGGTCGAGATCCGCGACGACTCGCGGGCCATGATCTCACTGCAGAGCACGCGCCGCTTCGTGACGATGAACGGGCACTTCGAGCTCGTGGCCGACCGCGCGAAGGTCGCACAGTTGTGGAAGGAGCCGTATCGCATCTGGTTCAACGGCCAAAGCGATCCAGAGATCGTGCTGCTGCGCTTCACGCCGTTCGACGCCGAGTACTGGGACAACGCGGGCGCCCACGGCATCAAGCATGCCTTCGAGGCAGCCAAGGCCTACTTGAAGGGCCAAAAGATCGACCCGTTGGAATACGATCCCGAAGCCCACGCCAGGCTGCAGCTCTGAGGGTACACTTGGCCGGCTTGGCTGGCAGCCCGACCCATCACGTGCTCCTGATCCCTGGCTTATTCGGCTTCGGGAAGTTCGGTGAGCTCAGCTATTTCAACGGGGTGAAAGAGGCTATCCAGGAGAGCTTTGCGTCGATCGGGCTCAGCGTCACGGTCACCGAGGTACCGACGCTGCCGATGGCTTCGATCCGTTGGCGCGCGGCGCGGGTACTGGAAACATTGGCCCAAGTGGCCGCCAAGAGCGACGGGCCGATTCACCTGGTCGGTCACTCGACGGGCGGGCTCGACGCGCGCTTGGCCATCGCGCCCACCGCTTCGCTGCCGTCGTCGGTCGTGTTCGACGCTTATGACCGCGTGCACACGCTGGTCACGGTGTGTGCACCGCACTACGGCACGCCCGTCGCGACGTACTTCACGCGGCCCGTGGGGCGCTTCTTGATTCGTACCGTGGGGCGCTATTTGATTTTCATGCTCGAGCGTGGCCGAGTGCCGCTGAAGTTGATGTTGCGCTTGGGGTACTGGGTCGTGCGCGCGCGCGATCCATTCCGCAAGCGGCGCAATGCCTTCGACTACTTGTACGAGAAGCTGCTGAACGACCTGTCCGAGTCGCGGATCACGGAGCTTGCGACGTTCTTGAAGGCGGTGGTCAAAGACCAGTCCCTGCTCTTTCAGCTCACGCCGGCCGGCTGCGATTTGCTGAACGCTTGCACGGCCGATCCGAAGATCGCCTATGCGTCGGTCGTAGCGCGTGCCACGCCGCCCTCCTGGCGCAACGCATGGCGTTCGCTGTGGGATTTGTACGCTCAGCTCATGTTCCCCGTGTTCGCGTTCTTGTATCGAGTTGCCAAACGTGACGAGCTCGGCGCGCCCGCGCTCACGGAGCTTCAAGAGCTGCAGCTCGGCCAAGCGGGCCAACCAGTGCCCGCCCGCTCGGACAGCGACGGCTTGGTGCCAACCTTGTCGCAAGTTTGGGGGCCCGTGCTGTACTTCGCGCAGGCGGATCATTTGGATGTGGTGGGTCAATTCGGCGTGTCCAGCCGGGCGGCGGCGACCGGCGATTGGATCCCGAGCTACTCACCATTCGGACGCGAACAGTTCTTGGAATTGTGGAGTAAAGTCGCTCGCTTCATCGCCGGGGTGGCGGCCGGCGAACAGACCTGATTCCGGGCGTGATCTCGGTGGCGGCGCGTTTTTGACCGCGCGGAAGCACGAGCCATGCTAATCCCCGCGCGTGATCCGGCTCGATTCAGTCACCAAGCAGCACGGCCGCCGCGTTTTGTTCATGGATGCCTCGTGCGCCGTGTTCAAGGGCGACAAGGTGGGCCTCGTCGGCCCCAACGGCTCCGGCAAGTCGACGATCTTCCGACTCATCGTCAAAGAGGAAGCTCCGGACAACGGGCAGGTGGCGATCGACCGCGGCACGACCATCGGCTACTTCAGCCAGGACGTGGGCGAGATGAGCGGCCAATCCGTCGTGGCCGCGACGCTCGACGGCGCAGGGCCCGTGTCGGCCGTGTCACAACGCTTGCGCCAGCTCGAGGAGCAGCTCGCCGATCCGGCCATGTTCGATCAGATGGAGAAGCTGATCGAAGAGTTCGGTGAAGTGCAGGGCCGCTTCGAAGAAATGGGCGGCTACGCGCTCGACGCCAAGGCGCGTGAGATTTTGGCCGGCCTCGGCTTCGCGCAAGAAGTGATGGACGCGGACGTGGGCACGCTGTCGGGCGGTTGGAAGATGCGCGTCGCGCTCGCGCGCATCTTGCTCATGCGCCCTGACGCCATGCTGCTGGACGAACCGACCAATCACTTGGATCTGGAGTCGATCCTGTGGCTCGAGGGCTTCCTCAAGTCCTTCGAAGGTGCGCTAATCATGACCTCCCACGATCGCGAGTTCATGAACCGCATCGTCGGGAAAATCGTGGAAATCGAGGCAGGGGAGCTGACTAGTTTCACCGGCGACTACGAGTTCTACATGAAGCAGCGCGCCATGCTCGATCTGCAGGCCGAGAGCGCGTTCGAGCGTCAGCAAGCGATGCTCGCCAAGGAAGAAGCGTTCATCGCGCGGTTCAAGGCCCGGGCCAGCCACGCGGCGCAAGTCCAGTCGCGCGTGAAGAAGATCGACAAGATCGAGCGCGTGGAGCCGCCACGCCGCCGCGAAAAGCTGAGCTTCGATTTTCAGAAAGCACCGCGCTCCGGCGACGACGTTGCTAGCCTCGATGGCGTGAAGAAGGCGTACGGGAAGCGCGTCATCTACACGGGCTTGGATCTACTGATTCGGCGTGCCGAGCGTTGGTGCGTGATGGGCGTGAACGGCGCGGGCAAGTCGACCTTGCTCAAGTTGATCGCTGGCGCGACCGAGGCCGACAACGGGCGCGTGACCGTCGGCAACAGCGTGAAGATGGGCTACTTCGCGCAGCACTCGATGGAAGTGCTGAAGCCGGAAGACACCGTGTGGGACACGCTGGTCGGTAAATTCCCGCACGCTTCGATCGGCTCGCTGCGCACCCTGGGGGGCGTGTTCGGCTTCTCCGGTGACGACATCGAGAAACCGTGCCGCATCCTATCGGGCGGTGAGAAGGCACGCTTGGTGCTGGCGCAAATGCTGTACGACCCACCGAACTTCCTGGTGCTCGACGAGCCCACCAATCATCTCGACATCGGCACCAAGGAGATGCTGATCGAAGCATTGGCCGGCTACGAGGGCACGATGCTCTTCGTGTCCCACGATCGCCATTTCCTGAAAGCGCTCTCCAACCGCGTGCTCGAAGTGAGCCCGGACGGGGTGCGCAAATACGGTGGCGGGTATTCGGAATACGTCAGCGAAACCGGTCAGGAAGCGCCGGGCGTTCACACCTGAGCGTGCCGTACGGCGACGGCGCTCCGACACGACTCTATCGCGTCGCTGCCGGGCGCCGTCCGGCCGAAAAAATGCCGACCTGCGCGAGGACACCGGCTTCCGTCCCAACAATTTAGCGGACGTCGTCTGGGTGCCACGTTCGCTTGGGCGGAGACGAACGGGGACTCGGTTCGGCGGCGCGACGAACTGGAAGGCGGTTGCGCTCAGCCGTCGACGAGGGCTTCGGCTTCGATCTCGACGAGCATCGCAGGGTCGACCAGGCGCTTCACCTCGACCAGGGTCGTGGCGGGGCGCACGTCGTGGAAGAACTCGCCATGCGCGCGGCCGACCTTCTCCCAGTCCTCGATGTTCGTGACGTAGATGCGCGTGCGGTAAACGTGCTCGATGCGGCCACCGGCACGCTCCAAGGCCCAGGCGACGTTGCGCAGGGCTTGCGCGGTCTGCAGCGCCGCGTCACCCGGTGCCGCGATCGAGCCGTCTTCCTTGGTCGCCGTGGTGCCGGACACGTAGATCGTGTTGCCGACGCGGACTGCACGGGAATACCCGACGATGGGCTCGTACTTCGTGCCGCTCGAGATGTACCTGCGGTTCATGCGGCGGAGTGTATAGGTGCAGTTTCCGTTGCGCTACAAGTTGGCGCGGCTTTCCGCGCCGCGGACAGTCGGTTTTTGGGGAAAATACTTTGACTCGCTCGTAAAAACCGCGAACCCGAGTTCCGGAAACACTGGAAACATGCGCTCCGTGCGTGAGCGCGGAAACGCTGTTCGAGTCGGAGGTTCGTGTTTTACTGCGCCCATTCCCGACTCGCCCTCTTCTCCTGATCGGGCCGCCGCGGCACCGGCTCCGCCGACAGCCGCGTTTCGCCCCGAGCGCCCGACCTTCGCTCCGCGATCGCGCTTCGTGCGCGGCGCGGAACAACCACGCGGCGTGGTGTGGTTCGGGGTCCGTTCGTTCTGGGGCCACCTGCGACATTTCTTGGCCGCGGCGATCGCCACGGAAGATGTCGATTCGCGCGATTGGATGACCGCGGATCCGCCGAGCGAGCTGTGCACGCGGGTCGCCGAGGCACTCGGCGCGCGCGTTCAGCGCGGCTCGTTGCTCGAGTCGCTCGATCGCGATCTTTGGCTCGATTTCGTGGCAGACACGGGCGACGACGTGGCGGTGAGTCGCGCCGTGGCGCGCTTGATCTTCGCCGACTACGAAGTGCCGGATCCCGATCGCGAAGGTTGTCATTTGCGCGCGCCGCGCGGCGAGATCTTGCTCTTCGGCGGTGATACGGCGTACCCGGTGGCAACGGCGCAGGAGATCACGAACCGCGTCATCGTGCCGTTCAACCAGGTGCTCGAGCGCTTGCCCGAGGGACCACCGCGCGTGCTGCTCGGCATTCCCGGAAACCACGATTGGTACGACGGGCTCGACGGCTTCGCGCGCATGTTTCGGCGCAACGCCGACGACGAAGAAGGCATCGCGCGCCCCAGCGTGATCGGCATCTCACAACGGATGATCGAGCGCTACGCAGAGTGGGCGAAACAGTTCGTGCGCGGCGGCAAAATCGAGAAGCCGAAAGCCTTGGCGCTGCTCGGCTATCAGCCAGTACAAGGCGCGAGCTACTTCGCGTTGCCGCTCACCGAGCGGTTGCACCTGTTCGCGGTCGATCGCCAACTCAGAAACCTGGATACGCGCCAGGTTCACTATTTCGAAAATTGGCGCTTACGCAACCCGGATCCTGTGCCTTGGGTCTTGCTGCCCGATCCGCTGTTCGCCTTCGGAGAGCCGAGCTCCACCGGGACCGCGATGGTCGAGGCGCTGGGCTTGGATCTCGAGACAAAACCGAGCTTTGTGCTGTCCGGTGACGTTCATCACTACGAGCGCATGCAACATGGCAGCGCGCTCCACGTCACCGCAGGTGGCGGCGGAGCCTTCCTCCATCCAGCTCCACTCGATCGTCGCAAGCGCCTCGCTGCCGCCGCCGAATGGCCTACCGCGAGGCAGAGCCGCGCCCTGCTCTGGCAAGTGCCGTGGAAGGTGATGCGTGGCAGCTCCGGTTTCTTGCCGCATTGGGCGCTGGCGGCGTTGTTCATCCCGGCCATGAACTTCGGCGCTCATCAGTTCGAGAAGCTCGGCTACCTGTTGCCCGCGCCGATCGCGACTACGGTGCTGGTCACGCTCATTTATTCGTTGATCGGCGGCGTGCGTCGCGGCCGCTTCACCGTCCTTGCGCTGTCGTTCGGCGCCGGGGTCGCGACGGCGACCATCCCGATCGTTGCCTCGTACGTGATCGTACGCTTGGCGCTAAGCGCCCACGTCACCCTACCTATCTGGTCGATCGTCGCTCTCACCTTCGCGGTTGCAGTTTTTTACGGCGCCTTCGTGTTCGGAGCCTTCTTGGCGTTGCTCACGTTCCTGGGGCTGGAAGAGACGCAAGCGTTTACGGCCCTCGACCATCCGGGCTTCAAGCACTTCCTCCGCTTGCGCGTGCGTAAAGACGGTTCAGCCGTAGACTTCTGGTGCTTGGGCTTGACCGACCCGCTCTCGCCCGACGCCAAGCCCGAGTTGATCGACGCTGCCAGTTTCAAGCTCTGATTGAAAGGAAAGTCATGGACCTACCCAAAGCCGGACCCACGCACGCTCGCCTCCTCGCCTTCGCTGGTGAATGGGAAGGCGCAGAGAGCGTCGAGCCGAGCGCCTGGGGTAAGGGCGGCCCGGCCACGGGTCGATCGAGCTTCCGCGGCGATTTGGACGGCTTCGCGGTGATCCAAGACTACGTTCAATTGAAGGACAGCTTGGTCACGTTCCGCGGTCACGGCGTGTTCACCGTCGATCCTCAGACGGACGAAGTGCTTTGGTATTGGTTCGATTCGATGGGCTTTCCGCCGCATCTACCCGCGCGCGGTCGCTTCGAGGGCGGGGTGCTCACCTTGCTGCGCGTGACCCCTCGCGGCTCGGCGCGCTACGTGCACGTGATCAGCGGCGACGAATATCGAATCTCGATCGAGATCAAATTCCCCGGCGACGACGACTTCAAGCTATTCATGCGCGCCACGTACACTCGCAAGGACTGAGCGTTCAACGGCCCTGGGCGATCTCGATCGCCGCCTCGATCGCGTCCACGAAGTCTTGCGCGCGTTTCGGCACTTTGACTTCGCCGCTCAAGATGTGTGCGAAGTCTTGCGGCGAGCCGTAGAGGGCCGTCGTCGCCGAGTCATCGGACTTCAGGGAGGCACCGCTCAGCTCTGCTCCCGCGAACAAGCCTCGTGAACGGCTGTACGTGAGCACCGAGGCGTCGCGGTTGGTCGTGCTGCCCGCGCCGAGCGGGCCGGCCGCGACCGAAACATCCGCACCCAGGCTGAAGTGGCCGCGGAGCAGGGCCGCGCGCCCTTCGTCGTTGGTGAACAACAAGAGCACGTCCGCGGACTCCAAGCCGACCGCTAACCCGGCTGTGCCGCCCGTGAGCGAAACCGGGGCGGGCGCGCTCACGCCGTCGTCCGTCTTGCACACCGCGAAGCCGCGCCCGTAACGCGCACCCAAGACGATCCCCGCGTGGACCACTGCTGGTAAAATCACCGCGCACTCTGCATCGACAGCGACCGTCGCCGGCACCTTCTTGCCCACCGCGCGCAACAACCCGGCCGCCGCATCCAGCCGCTCGCCCACTTCACGTTCCGCTTGGATCTGCGCTGGTGAATGCGGATCAGGCCGGGTGCCTGCGCAGCCCGCGAGCAGACACGCCAACAGCAACGCTTCGACTCTCATCAATCGTCCTTAACGCCCCGCACGCCACCCGCAAGCCACAGAGATGATGCCCGGCAACTAGCGGCGTTTTTGCCGCAAATCCGTTACTGGTCGTCCCACATCATGCCCACCGCATCGGTGGTGTCTGCGGCGGAGCGCATGGCGAGGAAGGCGCCTTTTGGCAATTGATCGGGCTTGCGGATTTCGCCGCCGTCTTTCAACGCGACCCAGATGGGCGAGCGATGACGCCGGATTTGTGAGTAGAGCACGAGCACGCGCGGGCGACTGCGCGGGCTCGCCCACAGATCGAAGGCGAAGGCCTCGTCGTGCTTGTAAAAAGTTTCGAGCGCGGCGCGGGCGTCGTCGAGCGCTTTGCCTTGGACTTTGCCGTCACCTTCGACGCCCCGCACCTTGACCAAGTCGCGCCAGGCGACCTCCACGGCGTTCTGCAGTGCCTTGTGCGCGGTGCGGCGCGCTGCGGCCGTGCGGAGCCGCACACGCTCGCGCGTCAAGTAGCTCACGATCGGATCGCGATGGCTGAGCACGCGGCCCAAAGCGACGGTCGTCGCCAGCGCACCGACGAGCAGCATAGCGAGCAGGCGCCGGCGCCGGAAGCTCGAGTGATACCAAACCACGGTGGTCGCGATCGGCATCAACAGCGAGAGCACGAGCAAGGTCTCCACGCCGAGCGAGATCAGTACTGCGGGTAGAAACTGGCGGAACCCGAGCTGCGGCAACCAGGACGAATAAAATTGCCAGGCGAGGGAGCCGAGCAAGATCAAGAAGCTGCCCAGGGTGTAACCCCGGAACATCCAGAACTCTTCGCGCGCCTCGCGGTCGTACAGCCAATAAGGGAAGAGCAGCGGGTAGGCGAGGTAGTAGATGAAGCGGCCGGGCTTGCGCGTTCGGTAGTAGCTCTCGAACGCCAGCGCTTCCCTGAGCAAGAACGCGATCGGTCGAAAGCTCGAAGCGTAGCGGCGCGGCGTTTCGCCCAAGATGAACACGAACAGCGCGAGGCCCACGTCGATCAGCGCGCCGCGCACTGGAAACAGCTCTGCCGCCAATACGATCGCGAACGGCGCAATCGCGAAGAACGCCAAGCGCGACACGAAGTCCGCCATCGAGAGCGGCGACGTCAGGAGAGTGGAGCGATCTTTGGCCACGGCTCGGTGAATCAGCGCGCTTTGGCTTTCTTGGCGCGACTCGGGCCGCTGGCCGCGAGCTTGGCGAGCACCGGGGTCGGCACCGTGTCGCCGTCTGCCCACGATACGATCGCGGGCTCCCAGGCCTCCTTCCAAAGCGGACCCAGGCGATCGCGCAAGAAGACGGCGTACAGTGCATCGAGGCTGAGCGAAAGCCGCTCCACGAGCGTCATTCGTTCTTGAAACGCGTCATCCGTGTCTTTGGTGAGCACGGCGGGGATCATCCCGCCCGCTACTGCGAAGCGTTGCGCGACCAGCACGCATGCGAAATCCCGTTCTTCGTTGCGCAGCGCGACGCGCGCGCGGACCGGGAATTTTTGGGCACGGATCGCTTCTCGCGCCTCCTCACTGCCGGCGGGTTGCGCGCCGCGTACCGTGACGCGTTCGTTGGGATCGATGTCCGATTGGAGGGTGATCTGATTGTCGAGCCAGACATCGTACTCGCCGAACTCGCCGAGCGGGATGGGCTTTTGGATCAGTTCGGCGCGCAGCCAGAGCCAGAGCAAGAACTCGGGACCCAAAAAGCGCGTGCTCTCGATGCGCTCCAGGAGATCGTCCCCTTCGTTCGCGGACTCACTCTCCGCTTGGGATTCGGGCTCGGGCTCGGCCTTGCCCGCGGCCTTGCCGAGGCGCTTGCGTCCGCTGGAGAAGCTGAGCGGCTCGACGTTCTTGAACGCGCGCTCGAGCTCGCGATTCAAGCCCGCGCGCGTGGCTGCGGCGTACGGGCTGTCCTCGACCAGCGCGAGGCCGAAGGTTTTTTCGAACAGCGCGGCGAAGTCCCCGAGCGTGCGCTTCGAATGGCCGAAGAACAGCACCGAGCCGCTGTCCAAGTGCCAGCACAGGTCGATGGCTTTGGAGGTCGGGATGACCTTCTTGCGTAGCCGCATCACGACTCGCTCCTTGACCTCGAGCTTCTCGTTGCGGCTGAGCTTGGCTTTCTTGGTCCGCGAGAGCATGCGCTGCTCTTCGTCCGTAATCTGCGATTTGAGCAGAGACCCAGGGATGCGGTAGCGGTCGACGCGAAAGCCGAGCAGCACGTAGCTGTCGTGAAACATCTTGGCCGAGTCGAGCTCTAGGTCGAAGGGGCGCTCCATGACGCACCAGCCCGTCGCTTCCAGGGCCTCGTCCTCGGGCTTGAGCGGCTCGAAGACACGCAGCTTGGCCGCCTCCAAGAACTTCCGGCGCAAGTCTTTGGGCAGGGCGCCCTGCGTGAAAAAGCGTGTAAAAGTCAGCGATCCGCTACGGGCACCCAAGTAGAAAGATCCTTTCGGTTGCGGACGCGCACTCGAGGCGTGCGCTCGGAAATCGGCGGGGGGCGCCGCTTTAGCACCGTGCGCCGCGTGCGTCCGGGCCTATCGATGTTAGAATCGCGGGGGATGGCCGGGTCGAAGCGGGTTTTGGGGTTGCCGTGCGTATTTGCGCCTGGGGCCGTGGCCTGCCTGGTTTTGGGCTTGGGGGCTTGCGACAACGGCGGGAACGGGGTCGCCCCCTACGTGCAGTCGAGCTTTGGCGGCGGTTTCAATCCAGGGTCGGCTGGCGCTGAGATTTCGATCGGCGGCGGCCTGATCATCGACGGCGGGGGTGTCCCCGGTTGCGTGTTGCCTCCCGCGGCCAGCCCCGTGTTCAAGGATCAAGCCATGAGCCCGTCAGCTGTCGCGCGGCGTGAGCTCTACAGCTGGACGACCGACGAGCAGGCGGCTGCGCTGCGCAGCGATCAAGTGCTCTTCACCAAGTCCGAGCAAGCCGGCCTTGGGCCGGGCTATGCTTTCGACTACCTGAAGCAGCTCACCACCACTGCTCCGGATCCGGAGCAACAGCTGCTGGCGAGCATCCTGGGCGGGGATCTGTTTGCCAAGAAGCGGTACGCATGGTCCGAGCCCTGGGCCACGCGGATGGGCTGGCCGGGTGAAGACTACGGGAACAACCTGCTGCGGGTCGTGCTCAAGCCCGAGGCGTGGTTGGTCGTGGTGAGCAACGGCAGGCTCGATGTGGTCGACCTCGACAATACACCGGTCGCGGCCGGCGACGCGGTGGAGCACCCGGAACGCATCGGCGCGATCCTGTTCGTGAAAGACGGCTTTGCGGGCGGCCCGACTTGCAACAGCAGCTTCGTCGGCGGCGGAAATGGTTACCGCGAGTACATTCTGGGCAATCTGGGCATGGTCGAGGAATGGTCGCTCGGCACGCAAGAGATCCGCGATCGCCTGGCCACGAACATTTCCGAGTTGACTCGATTCCTCGGTCAATTGCGGGCCTGCCCCACGACCGAAAGCTCGGTGCAGTGGAATCTCGACGTGGTCTGCAGCTGGGCCTCCACCGACCCTGGCACCACGGACGAGATCGTCGCCTACGAGCGAGCGCTCGCTATCCCGAGCTCGAACTATTTACCGGTTCCACAACAGATTGCCACGCTCATCGAGACGTTGCAGGGGGATCTGTTCGAACCCGATCCGTTAGTCGTCAAACCGGGGAGTCCATGATGAATACAAATGGGGTTATGGTTGGGGTCGTCGTCTGTGCTGCGCTCGCGCTCGGGGCCTGCAGCGCTCAGGATCATTCGATGCCGGTGCCGGTGGGGGTGTCGGACGGGCCGCCGACCGTCAGCTTCGCTGGCGGGCCCGGAATTTCGCCGCCGACAGCGCCGCTGTTCGACGGCAAGGCCGTGCACGCCGACCACGTTGCACCCGTGATTGGCGGCACGCTGAGCGTCACCCGCGACGGCGCGACGATTGTCGCGGCCGACCCGGATCGCGATGCGGTGTTCTTGGTCGACGCCAAGTCCAAACAGGTTCGCCCCATCGCGCTTCAGCACGGGGACGAGCCAGGGCGCGTCGTGGAGGGCGCCGCGGGCACGCTGTACGTCGCTCTGCGTCGCGCGGGTGCCTTGGCGACGATCGATGTAGCTAGTGGCTCGGTGCTGAGCCGCACCCCGGTCTGCGCCTCGCCTCGTGGTCTTGCGTACGACGCCGCGCACACGCAGCTCGTCGTTGCCTGTCGCTCGGGGCAACTGTTGACGCTGGCCGCCGCGGACCTTTCGAAGACGCGCTCCCTCCAGCTCGATACGGATTTGAGGGACGTGATCGTGCGGCCCCATGACTTGGTGGTCACGCGCTTCCTCAGCTCGGAAGTGCTGGTCGTGGCGGACGATGGCAGCGTCTCGCGGCGCGCCACGCCGGACCCGGAGCCAGGTTGCGGTACGGCCACGGTCGCGTTTCGCGCCCTGGCGCTGTCGACCGGCGCGATCGCCGTCGGCCATCAAGCGTCCAGTGACGAGGTCGTACAGCCCGGCTCGGGCGGGTACGGGTTCTCGTGCGGCGGGGGCTTGGTCAATCGCTTCATCACCCTCGTCGACGTGGACAAGCCGTCCGTGCCCTTCACGGATGGCTTCGGTGCCGCGGGTGACTCGGGCTTCGGCGTCGCGGGTGCGCCCAACGCTGCGGGTGCGCCCAACGTCGCGGGGGCGCCCAGCGCCGCGGGCGCGACTAATTCAGGCGTTGACGGGCCATCGTTGCCCATGACGTTCGCGTCGAGCGTGCTGCCGGGAGCCGGGCCGCTCGACATTGCGTTCGACGAGAAGGGGTTGCGGATCGCTGTCATCGCGCTCGACGACAGCATGCTCGCCCAGCCGAATGGCGTGAACGGTCCGACCGTGTCTCCTCCGGGCCTTCCGTTTTCGAACGCCAACCTGTGGGTGTCGCCGTGGGACGGCGTGAATCTATCGTTCTCGGCATTCCCCACCGGCGATCCAGCCGCTGCGGGCACTCCCGTTTCGATCCAGAAGACGCTTGCTGGGCAGCCCGTCGCGGTCGTGTTCGACGGAGCCGGCAAATACGTCGTGCAATCGCGCGAGCCCGCGACGCTCGCCTTCGAGGACGGCTCGAGCGTCGTTCTGAGCGGCGAGTCGCACGCCGATACCGGGCAGGTCATGTTCTACATGAACAGCGGCATCGGCATCTCGTGCTCGTCGTGCCACCCCGAGGGCGGTGAGGACGGTCACGTGTGGCGCTTCAACGAGGGGCTGCGCCGCACGATGCCGCTCGAGGGAGGCGTCATGGAGCGCGCGCCCTTCCATTGGGATGGCACCTTGAGCGACATGAGCGCGCTCGTGAACGAGGTGATGCTGAACCGGATGGCGCTCCCGGCTTTGCCGAACGAAGCGCAAATCGGTGCCCTCGGCTCGTTCTTGGAGCAGCTCCCGACGTTGCCGGCGACCGAAAGCCTGGATCAAGCCGCAGTCGCGCGCGGCGAAGCGCTATTCCGGCGCGCGGACGTGGCTTGCGCCAGCTGCCACAGCGGCGCGCAGTACACGAACAACCAAATGGCGGACGTGGGCACTGGCGGCATGTTCTCCACGCCCTCGCTTTTGGGCGTGGGTTTGCGGTCGGCCCTCTTTCACGACGGCTGCGCCAAGACCATCGCCGACCGCTTCGGTCCCTGCGGCGGCTCCGCCCACGGAAAGCCCGAGCTACTCTCGGCTGCCGAAAAGGCAGATATGATCGTATTCTTGCGTTCGCTTTGAAGAAAAAGAAAACCAGCGCCGAGGCTATTTGTCCGTTCTGCGGTGAAGCCGAAGAGCTGTACGTGGACCTCGGCGGCGGCGAGCATCAAACCTATACCGAGGACTGCGCGGTGTGCTGCCGGCCGCGCATCGTCCACGTCTCCCCCGGGGATTCCGACGGTGAAGTCACGGTTTGGCTCGAGCGGGAGGAATAGCGGCCTCGTCTTGAGCTAGAACGGGTGAGCCCATGGCCCTCACCGCGACGATGCACCACTTCCAGATCACGCTCTCGGACGTCGACCGTGGCGTGTACGAGGCGCTCGATCTGCGGGTCGCGCGTCACCCCTCCGAGACCGTGCGTTACATGGTGACGCGCACCCTGGCCTATTGCCTCTGCTACGAGGAGGGCATCGCGTTCAGCAAAGGCGGGCTGTCGTCTGCGGATGAGGCGCCGATCTCGGTGCGCGACGCGACGGGCGTTCTGCGCGCCTGGATCGACGTGGGCTCGCCGTCGGCTGATCGGCTGCACAAGGCCAGCAAAGCCGCGCAGCGTGTGGCGTTGTTCACGCATGTCGAGCTACCGCTGCTCTTGCGCGAGGCCAGCGCGCGCGCCATTCATCGCGTCGAAGCGATCGAAGTGTTTCGTTTGGAGCCCGAGCTCCTGGACGCGCTCGGGGCGCGGCTCGAGAAGAACAGTAAGCTCGAGCTCGTGCGCACCGACGGCCAATTGTACATCACGCTCGGCGCGGAGCAGTTCAATGGCACGCTCAGCACGTGCTCGCTGGTCCCGGTTGACTGAGCACGTGACAATCCGGTGAATTGTCGCGACCTCGGCGCGCAAAGCGTATCGAAAGCGCGCTCGGTGTGGCAGCGTGCCTGGCAACGTGAACGAGGCAGAGCGTCTCTCCGACCGTGCGCTGCGCTTCGCGCGCGCGCTGATCGTCGGTAGTGGCGCGACGCTCGTCGACTTCTCACTGTTCTCGACCTGCATTCGCTTGGTGGGAATGACGCCGACCGCGGCGCGGCTGCCCGCGCTGTGCGCCGGCGCCTCGGTGCAATTCTTCGGCAACCGCAGCTTCACGTTCCGCGCGCAGGCCGGTAGCTTGTCGCGCCAGGCGCGCTTCTTCGTGGTCGCCGAGCTCGTCACGTTGCTGATGAACTACGGCGTGTTCAGCTGGCTCGTGCCCCGAGTGCACGGCATCGCCCCCGAGCTGGTCAGTTTCGCTGGCACGTTCATCGTGTTCGTGACCTTCGCGTACCCGGTGCGCCGGCTCGTGATCTTCAAGTTGCCGAGCTGAGCAAAGCGCGGGGCCGAGACGCCGAAGGCTGGGGGGCGCACGGTCGTCCCGCGTGACCATCAAAACCCCTGCTCTGGCAGCGCAGATCGGGCACTTGGCCTGGCCGCGGCTCGCGGGGCGCTGCGGCGAGGGCCGAAATTCAGCCACTTTGCCCGTCTCAGTGAGAGAAGGACGCCAGGCCGTCGGACTAGTGCTACGAGCGGCCGCAATATGGCTACGGATGACCTCGTCGAACTGCTCGGCCCCGCGCTCGGCGCAGCGATTCAAGAAAAAGGCTTCACTGAGCTGACTACGGTTCAGAAGGCGGTGCTCGACCCGACGCTAAAAGGCCGTGACCTGCGCGTCACGTCGCAGACGGGCTCCGGCAAGACGGTCGCCATCGGGCTCGTGATTCGCGAATTGGCGGGCGCACCGAGCAGCGCCAAAGACAAGCTCGCGCACCCGCGGGCGCTCGTGATCGTGCCGACGCGTGAGCTGGCCAAGCAAGTCGTGCAAGAGCTGACCTGGTTGTACGCTCCACTCAACGTGAAGGTCGCTTCCGTGACGGGTGGCGCGGTGTATCGCGACGAGCATCGCGCTTTGGCCGCCGGGCCGTCCGTGGTCGTGGGCACGCCAGGCCGCATGCTCGATCATCTGAATCGCGGTTCCATTGCGCCGAACGAGGTTGCCGCAGTCGTCCTGGACGAGGCAGACCGCATGCTCGATCTCGGTTTTCGCGAAGAGCTCGAGGCCATCTTGGGACACACGCCCAAGGAGCGGCAGACACACCTCGTCTCCGCGACGTTCCCGCGCGAGGTCGAGGCTCTGGCCAACCGCGTGCAGCGCGATCCGGCGCGCGTCGAAGGCACGCGGCTCGGCGTTGCCAATGTCGATATCGATCACGTGATGCACGTGCTCGAGCCGCGTCAGCGCTTGGACGCCGTGATCAACTTGTTGCTCGCGAGCCCCGAGGCGCAGACCTTGATCTTCGCCCGCACCCGCGCCGACGTGGGCGACGTCGCCGAGCGTCTGTCGGAGAACGGCTTCGCCGTGACGGCGCTGTCCGGTGAGATGGATCAGCGCGAGCGCGACCGGGCTTTGACCTCATTTCGACGCGCAGATCACCGGGTTTTGGTGGCCACGGACGTGGCCGCGCGCGGCATCGACGTGCAGGACATCACGCTCGTGATTCATCTCGATCCGCCCACGGACGCGGATAGCTACACGCACCGCAGCGGCCGCACCGGCCGCGCAGGCCGCAAGGGGCGCAGCGTGCTCTTGGTGGCGCCGTCCGCGGTCGGCAAGACCACGATGTTGCTCAAGCGAGTCAAGGTCGTGGCGCGCACCGAACAGGTGCCGAGCGCCGAGCAAATCCGAGCCACCAGTGACCAGAAGTTTTTCGATCAGCTCACGCGCGACGAGGAAACCGAGAGCGCCGTTTCCGATCGCCAGAAGGCGCTCGCTGAGCGGCTCGCCGCGCGTGATGACAGCGCGCGCACCATCTCGCGCTTGCTCGCCATGGCGCGCTTTGCGGGACCGACCGAGCCACGCGAGATTCGGCGCGTCGATCGCGGACCGGTCGGCAAGCCCTCGCCCCGCGATCGCGATCGTGATCGGGAGCCGCGAGCGCCGATGGCGCGTGCTTCGCATCGCGATCGCCCCGAGTACCCGGCTCGCGATCGCGGTGACGCGCCGCGCGACCGCCCGGACGTCGGTCGCTCATCGACCCCGTATCGCGGCGCGCAGCGCGACGGCGGCGATTGGGTGTCGTTCCGCATCACCTGGGGCGGCGAGCACGGCGCTGATGCGCGCAAGCTCTTGGCCATGGCTTGCCGTTGGGGCGAGATCCGTGGCTCGGACGTGGGCGCCATCGAAATCGAGCGGGACTACTCGCGCTTGAGCGTGAAAGCGTCGGTCGCGCGCGGCTTCGCCGAGGCCACCAGCAAGCCGGATTCGCGCAACCCGCGCGTGACCATTCAGGCCGACGATCAGGGCATCGCGCCGCATACTTTGCCTCCGCCCCCGCCGCGCGCGCCGCACGCTCCGGCTGCGCCGCGTCACGCGGAGCGCGCGTCTCGGCCAGCCGAGCGCGCGCCGTACAAGGGACCCGCGGAGCGGGCTCGCCCGAGTGCCCCGCGTGAAACACTTGCCCCGCGTGAACCGCACGCCCCGCGTGAAGCGGCCGCGCCGCGCGAGCGTCCCGCGCCGCGCGAAGCCGCGCCCGCGCCAGGTCCGCGCTCAGGCTTCGGGTTCCCGCGCAACCCGTCGCGCCCGCGTGTGGCGACCGGCTATCCGCACGACGCGAAGAAGAAGCAACACAGCGCCGCGCGTTCGCACACGGGCCCGCGTGACGCGGCCCGCCCACACACCGCTCCACGCGCGGCGGATACCGCGCCTGCGCGTGACGGCGGACAACCGCCGCGCCGCCGCCGCGTGGTCACTCGCTGAGTCCCGGATCTCCTGCCATGGCAGACTTTTCCCCCGAAGAGCTGGCGCGTTGCATCGAGATCCTGGAGCAGCTCGTCGAGGATCGTACTCGGCTGGTCACGATGTCTGGCGAGGCCCGCGTGGCCTTGCTGATCGCGGCGGGCCGGCTGTCGCGTCCCACCCGTCACGAAGGGATTCGAGAAAATAAGGCGTTTCGTCGCTACTCGAAGAAAGTCGCGCGTGAGGACGATCGCGCGCTGCGCGCGGAGAGCGCGATCCGCGTGGCCCGCTTGTCGCCCGTGTACGACCCGCCGCCGCAGCTGCCCGGCCAAGCCGATGCGCCGAGCACGCGCGTGCGTGAGCTCAACAACCCGCGCGGTTGCTACGTGTGCAAGGCCGAGTACCGCCGCCTCCATCACTTCTACGACTCGATGTGCGAGGAGTGCGCCGAGTTCAACTATCAGAAGCGCTTTCAGACCGCGTCGCTCGCCGGCAAGACCGCGCTCATCACCGGCGCGCGCCTCAAGATCGGCTACCAAGCGGCGCTGATGATGCTGCGCGCGGGCGCGCGCGTGATCGTGACCACGCGCTTTCCACGTGACGCCGCTCAGCGCTTCGCGCGCGAAGCCGACTTCGATGCGTTCGCCGAGCGATTGCAGATTCACGGCTTGGATTTGCGGCATTGCTCGAGCGTCGAGCTATTCGCGCGCTTCCTCGATCAGACGCTGGATCGCCTCGATATCGTGATCAACAACGCGGCCCAGACGGTGCGCCGTCCGCCCGGCTTCTATCAGCACCTGCTCGACCTCGAGCTCGGGCCGTTAGGCGCAGTGGATGCGCGCGCGCAGCGGCTGCTTTCTGACCACGAGGCGTGCAAAACGGCGCTTGCTGGCGCTGTGACGCAGCCGCTGCAGATCGGCTTCGGCGAGGCCACGGGTATAGCTTCTCCTCCCGTTTTCGCAGCTGCAAATTCGGCCGCGCAGGGCATCTTTCGCTCGGCTGCGCTGTCTCAAATCCCGCTCGCCTACGACGAGACGGTGGACTCGGAGGCGCTCTTTCCCAAGGGCCGCGTAGACGCCGACCTGCAGCAGGTCGATCTGCGCCTGATGAATAGCTGGCGCATGGCGCTGGCCGACGTGCCTGCGCCCGAGATGCTCGAAGTGCAGCTCGTCAACGCCGTAGCGCCCTTCATCCTGTGCAGCAAGCTGAAGGGGCTGATGATGCGCGTGCCGTCGCGCGACAAGCACATCGTCAACGTCTCGGCGATGGAAGGCCAGTTCTCGCGCTTCACCAAGACCGACAAGCACCCGCACACCAACATGGCCAAGGCCGCGTTGAACATGATGACGTTCACCTCGGCTCCCGACTACGCCGAGCACGGTATCTTCATGAACGCGGTCGACACGGGCTGGGTCACCGACGAAGACCCCGCGCATCACGCCGAGCGCAAACAACGCGAGGCCGACTTTCAACCGCCGCTCGACATCGTGGACGGCGCGGCCCGCATCTGCGATCCGTTCTTCGCCGGGCTGAACAGCGGCGAGCACGTGTTCGGCAAGTTCCTGAAGGACTACAAGCCCGTCCCTTGGTGACGGCTGGCGAGCGCCCAGTCACTTCGATAAGCGTAGTGAGCACGCGGAGTTGCCTGGTTGATGGACCGACAATGTCCGGCCCGGAACGCGCGCGTCCTGGCGCACTGAACAGAAGTGCAGTATGTCTCGGACTATGCTGCAGCGCCTGAAAATCCAGGGTTTTACGCTTCTCGACGACGTCACCATCAACCTCACCCCCGGTCTAAACGTGCTCAGCGGGGAAACGGGCGCGGGCAAATCGCTCGTGCTCACCGCGCTCGGCCTGCTGCTCGGCGCTCGTACGCCCGCCTCCTGCGTGCGTGAGGGTCACGACAGCGCCTTGGTGGAGGCTGAGTTTCGCACGCCGTCCGGCGCGCTGCGCTTGGCGCGCAACGTGCGCCGCACGGGCCGCGGTACGTGCCTGCTGGGCGATGACGCCGTGCCCTTGTCCAAGCTGGCCGAGGCGGGCAAATCGCTTTTGTGCTTCGCGTTTCAGCACGCGCAGATCGAAATCGGCAGTCCGGCGTTGTTCGTCTCGGGGCTTGACGTGCTCGCGGGCCACGGCGCGCTCGTCCGTGAATACGGCGCTGCCTATGCGGATCTGTCGCTCGCGCGGGCCGAGCTTGCGCGCGTGCGCGCCGAGCTTGCGGGCCGTGACGCGCGCCAGCGCCTCGTGCGTGAGCAGGTGGCGCTGCTCGAGCGGCTCGCGCCGCGTCAGGGCGAGCATGGTCGCTTGGCCGAGCGTTTGCGCGTGCTGCGCCGCGCGCAGACCTACCTCGAGCTCGCGGGTCACGTCGAGCACGCGCTGTCGGAGCGTGAAGCCTCGGTTTCCCAGGAGCTGTCCGGGTTGATGCGCGCTGCCGCCCGCGTGGCGGATGATTCGACGCAGGCCCGCGCCCTACACGAGGCCCTGCAGCGCGCCGCGCTGGAGGTAGAAGAGGCCCTGCGCGCTGCCGAGCGTTTGCGGGCAGATTTGGACGTGGAAGCGCAGGACCTCGACGCCTTGGAGCAGCGCTTCGCCGAGCTGGATCGCCTGGCTCAATCGCTCTCGGTTTCGGGCGACGCGCTCGCCGAGCGGCTGGAAGTGCTGCGCCAAGAGCTGACCGTGCTGGAGGGTACGGAAGAGCGAGCCGGCCTGGCCGAGGCGGACGTGGGCGCGGCCAGCGAGCGCGCCCTCGGGCTTGCGCGCAAGCTGCACGCGGGCCGCGTCCAGCACGCCGCTGACTTGGTGCGGCGCATCGAGCTCGAGCTGGGCGCATTGTGCCTCTCGGGCGCGCGGATTGAGCTGGCCTTGTCCGAGGCGAAGCCGAGTGAGCTGGGCGCGCTCGGTGTGTCTTTGCTCGAGCCGCGCTTTGCCGCCAATCCTGGGGAGCCGTTCGGGCCGTTGGCGGAGGTGGCCTCCGGTGGTGAGCGTTCGCGGCTGCTCGTCGCGCTGCGCTGCGCTGGCCTCGAGACGGGCAGCGAAACCTTGGTCTTCGACGAGATTGACGCGGGGGTGGGGGGGGCCGCGGCCGAAGCCGTCGCAGCGCGTTTGCGGCGCGCGGCGGAAGCTCGGCAGATCATCTGTGTGACGCACCAGGCGTGCGTTGCCGCGCGCGCTGCGGGGCATTTCCGGGTGCACAAGGTGGAAAGCGGTGGCCGCACCCGCACCGAAATCGAACGCCTGAGCCAAACCTCGCGCGTCGACGAGCTGATGCGCATGCTCTCCGGCTCACGCACGGAGAATGCCCGCCGGCTGGCGATGGACCTGGTCAATGCGGCTCGCTCGGAGCGCAAGCCCGAGCGCAAACGCCCCGCCGCCTGAGCAGGGGCTCGTCGTGGCCAGGGGTCTAGCGCACGGTCGGCACCTGGCGTAAGTCTCGGTACGCATGCCTTACACGCCCACCGAGCTCGATTCGCCGTTCGCCCGCTTGGGCGGCGAAGAACCCGTGCGCCGCCTCGTCGAAGCCTTCTACGATCAGATGGACGCCACTGAGCCCGAGCTCGCCAAGTTGCACGAGCTTGACGCCGAGGGGCGGGTGAGTCGCCGTTCGCGCGACAATTTCGGGCTGTTCTTGATCGAGTGGCTGGGCGGCCCGCGCAATTTTTCGGCCACGCGCGGCCATCCGCGGCTGCGCATGCGGCACGGCCGCGTGCCGATCGGGGACGCCATGCGTGACGCTTGGCTGCGGAGCATGAGCCGTGCGCTCGACCAGCAGGGCATCTCTGGGGACGTGCGCGGGTTCTTGGACGCGCGCTTCGCGGAGGTCGCGAGCTTCCTGCGCAACGCACCGGAGTGAGCTCAGGGCCCGCGAATGGCAAAGTCGGTCGAGCTTGGTCACCTCCATCTCGAGTAGAGACAGGCCGCAGCGGCCGCCGAGTTTTTGGGCCGTGCAGCGAGCCCAGACGTCCCGCGTCACGTCTGACTGTCGAGGCAGCAGGCGCCCGGTTTCGCCGACTCTCTCGTTTCAATCGTGTCCGCCCGCGCCGATCGTGATCCGCTCCTGCTCAAGAACCGACTGAGTAGTGTTAGGACGGCTGCGCCGCCATGCGGCGAGCGAAGGCCGCCAAGCGGCGCCCGACGAGCAGCGTTTCTTTCTCGAGCCGCGGCAGCTGCTTCACGGCCCACTCCAGGCGTAGCGCGTCGCCTTTGGAGCCGCAGCGGCGGGTGGCGCACACCGAGAGCGGACCCCTGCCGCGCGTGTAGCGCGCGCCCCGGCCGGCGTTGTGCGCCTCGATCCGCAGCGGCACGTCACGTGCGATGCCCGTGTACAGCGAGCCGTCGCTACAACGGGCGATGTACACGAACCAAGGTTCTTGGGCGGGGGAGCAGGTTGCTGCGGGAATTTCCGCTTTTTAACACTCGCCGGGCAAATCGCGAAGTTTTGGGAGCCAGCTTGGGGTGCGCCCGCGAGCGACCAGCTTGGGGCGCGGCTCGACCCCAGCGTTCAGCTGCCAGCCGTCGCTCGGCGTTTCCTGACCCGGCTTGCCGAACACGGTCCCCTGGTGCAGCCAGGTGTCGTCGATGGCGCCCGGGTGCTCGTTCAATGCGTCGCGCAATACGGCGATCAAGCTCGGCGCTGGTGGGCCGTGAGTGCGGAGCAGGTCTGCACGCAGCGCACGCAGCGCGAGCACCCCGCCGAGCCGGCGTAGCTCGAGCTCGAGCGCGTAGTTTGGCCAGGGCCAACCACCGAGCGTCGCGACGGCGCGCGCGCGCTCGCCGAGCAGCCCACGCAGCGTGCGCTCCACCGCAGCCAGGCGGGCAGCATCGCCGCGCAGCGCCGCCAACAGCGGACCACTCCGGCACCAAGCTTCGAACTCTGGCTCGGCTTTGGCGACGCGCTCGAAGTAGCGCCGGTACACCCACAGCCCGAGCCCGGACAACGCCCAGGCCTTGATCACGAACAACACGCCTTCCATGTCGGTCATCCTGGCGCGCCCCCGCTCGCGCCGCGCGACCGCGCGCGCCAAATCCGTTGCCTCGGCGCGCCAAGCGCGCGCGTGGGCCTCAGCCGGTCTTGCGCCGAAAGTTGGCCGGCGTTTGCCCCGTCCAGCGCACGAAGGCGCGATGAAACGCGCTGGCTTCCGAGAAACCGAGCAGGAATGCGGTCTCTTGCAGGCTGATCCGGGCGTCCGCCAAATAGCGTAACGAAAGCGCGTGCCGAGCGTGATCGAGCTCCTCCGCAAAGCTGGTCCCGGCCGCGCTGAGCTGCCGCTGCAGGGTGCGGCGCGAGAGACGAAGCCGCTCGCTCACTGCTTCCACCGAGGGCGTGCCGCCCACGAGCAGCTCGTTGATTTGCGCGCGCACGCGCGCGCCGAGGGCATTGCTGGCCGGTAGGCGGGCGAGCGCGGCTTCGGCGTGGCCTTCGACGATGCGCGCCAAGGTCGGGTCGCTGCCGCGCACGGGCAGCTCGAGGCTCGCTCGGTCGAGCACGAGCTCGTCGGCGTCAGCCGAAAAGACAAGACCCGGACCGAAGCACGCTTGGTGCCGAATGACGTCACGTGGCGCAGCATGACGCAGCAGTAGCCGACGCGGCACGATCGCGGCTCCAGTCAAGCGCCGTGCGAGTTGCAGAAACGACAGAAAGCCAAACTCGATCGCCGCGCTCGGCGCGCGAACCGGGGGGCGGCCGATTTGGTGGCGATACGCGGTCTCCGCGTCGTTCGTGATGAGCTCGCTCTGTGCTTCATCGTGTAACAGCCGCTGATAGCGGAGTGCACGCTCGAAGCCTTGGCCGAGCGTGGGGCTACTGCTGATGACCCACGTCGCGAGGCTGAGCGGCGGTGCTTGCAGCTGCTCGGCTAGCCAAAAACCGAAGCTCTCGTCCGGGCAACGAGTCGGCAGATATTCCCAAAGTTGCAACAAGAGCGAGCTTGGCACCCGCCCGTCCGGATCCGCCAAGGCCTCGGGCGCGAAGCTTTCGCTCGGCACTTCGAGCAGCCGCCCAAGCTCGTCCGTCGTGATACCGAGTTGTGCCGCGCCGGCGACTAGCGAGCGGAGCAGCAAAACCGAAGCTGTGCCCGAAGAAGCGACGCCGTACCGAGGCTCGGAGGGTGCTCTGGCGCCGCTCATCTTCCCAGACAATGCTACCGTGGCGCCGTCGTGTCGATCCAGGGAAGCGCACCGAGCGGCCGCAAATTTCGATGGCCGAGCTTGTATCTCCAGGTGTTGATCGCCGTGGGCTTGGCGGTGATCGTGGGTACGCTCGAGCCGGCGTGGGGGGTGGCCATGCAACCCCTCGGGGACGGCTTCGTGAAACTGATCAAGATGCTGATCGCGCCGGTGGTGTTCACGACGCTGGTCGTGGGCATCGCGGGGATGAAAGATCTACGGGCGGTCGGCCGCGCTGGCGGGAAGGCGCTGCTCTGGTTCGAGCTCACGACCAGCCTTGCGCTCGTGATCGGGATCGCCGTCGCGCACCTGGTGCGTCCGGGTGCCGGCCTGCACGTCGCCTTGCAGAAGCTCGACCGCTCGGCGCTCGACAGCAAGCTAGCCGGGCAAGGTCCGCGGACCTTCGCCGAGCACGTCTTGTCGATCATCCCGGATACGTTCTTCGGTGCGTTCGCCAAGGGCGACATGCTGCAGGTGTTGTTGCTCGCGATCTTGACTGGCGTGCTCGTGTCGCGGCTCGGTGAGCGAGTGCGCCCTCTGGTTCAGGTCTTGGAGAGCGCACAAGCGGTTCTGTTCGGCATCGTGTCCGTGCTGATGCGCCTCTCGCCGCTCGGCGCGTTCGGGGCGATGGCGTTCACCATCGGCAAGTATGGCCTCGGTACGCTGGGCCATTTGGCCAAGCTGATGGCCGCGTTCTACGGCACCTCGCTGCTGTTCGTGTTCGTGGTGCTCGGGCTGAGCCTGCGCGTGCTCGGGCTGTCGATCGTGCGCTTGCTCTCGTACTTGCGAGAGGAGCTGGCCATCGTGCTCGGCACGTCTTCTTCGGAATCCGCGCTGCCGAGGCTGATGGCCAAGCTCGAGGCGCTCGGTTGCGCGCCGCCGATCGTGCGCCTCGTCGTGCCCGCCGGCTATTCGTTCAACCTCGACGGGACCTCTATCTACCTGACCTTGGCCAGCTTGTTCGTGGCGCAGGCGCTCGACATCCAGTTGAGCTTCAGCCAGGAGCTGTCCCTGCTCATCGTGTTGCTTCTGACGTCGAAAGGCGCGGCTGGAGTGACGGGCAGCGGCTTCATCACCCTTGCCGCGACCCTCTCGGTCACGGGCAGCATCCCGGTAGCCGGCCTGACCCTCCTACTCGGCATCGATCGCTTCATGTCCGAAGCGCGCGCGCTGACCAACCTCGTGGGCAACGCGGTAGCGACGATCGTGGTGGCGCGCTGGGAAAAACAGCTCGATCTCGAGCGCGCGAGCGCGGTGCTGGGCCGCCGACCACGCGCAGCACGCGCGAGCTCACCGAGCGCCGCGCCCGCATCCAGTGTCGAAGGAATGCCGGGCGCTGCCGCCAAACGCGGCTAGACTTGGCTTCGCGCCGAGATAAGTGACACTATTTGTGAGAGCGATGACCCACTCCTTCAGCAATTTCGGATTAGGTTTGCATGTTGGGGTCATGTCGAGCATCGCCATCCTGCTCGTCGGCTGCGCGAGCACCACCGGCCGTGGCTGGGTCGGTGAAGCTCGCTATGAGCCTTCGACCGTCGTCATCGGCTCGACACACTCGAATCTCGCTGCGATTCCAGCGACAGCAGAGCTTGAGCCTGTGGCGGACGCTCGCCCGCGCCTGAATCACACGGTTACACTCGGCGAAATCGAGGTCGCACCTGCCACGCGCGGGGCGGACGCGGCGCCGGGGGGATCGTCCGTAACGATCAACAACTACAACGTCATGAATGTGGCGACGCCCGCCTACGGGTACGGCTACGCGAGCTTCGGCTATGGGCGCGCGTTGCCCAGCTTTTCTCCGGGCGCCGCGCGGACGAGCGCGCCCACCATCACCCCAGGTCAGAGCTGGCCTGCGATCGCCGACCACGGTCCGAGCTTCCCGTATCATGCCGGTCCCGCGTCACCTTGGACACGCCCTCAATAGATCGAGTTGAAGGGCCGAGTCGAGAGTTGCGCTCCGCCCGGCGCTCGGGTGATGCTCTCTGCTCGTAGGGCGAGAGTATTGGGTACTCGAGAGTTCACTATGTTGGTCGCTAGCTAGTGGCGAGGATGCGTGGCGCTATCTTCGCGAATTGACGTGGTCCGCGGGTTCTCCTTCGCGGCGAACGTGCGGGAACATCGCGGATGAGCACGCGGAGCGGCGACGACTCACGGCCCGAGCGCAAAGAAACGTCGACGCGCAACACGTCGCGTGACGTGCCCGCGGCCAAGTTCAAAGAGGGCTCCGTCGGCACCGTTGCACCGCGCGGCTTGCGTGGTCCGTCGCTTCTGCCTGGCCAAGGCGCGCCCGAGCGAATCAATCCAGAAGACGTGGAGCTGGCCGTGCTGCGCGATGCGGAGACGCTCGACGGCCCGCACGTGGCGCGCGCCGCGCAGAAGCGTTTGCCCGACCCGCGCTCGCCCTCGCCGACTCCGGTGTCGGTGGAGGTCCCGCGTGTCCGCTCGATCCCTCCGGTGCAAAGCGACTATCCATCGACGCCCCCTTCGCCGAGCGCGCGTTCGATCCAGAGCGGCACGTTGATGTCGATTGGGTCGGTCGATCCGCGGGCGCCGACCGAGCTGTCATTGCCCGGGCCGCGCCCGCTGTCCGTCTCGGAGCGCGCAGTCTATTTGGGTCCCGAAGCCGTCGTCGATCGCACGCCTTCAGCGTCACCACGTGAGCTGCCCGGTGTGGTCGAGAGCGGTCGCTACCTCGATTCGACGCTCCGTCCCGGGGCACCCTCTTCCGAGCCGCTGCCCAACTCGAGCGCGCGCGGGGGCGTGAGCTCAAGCACGCGTCCATCGCTGCGGGCGGACTCCGTGGCTCCGCCGGCGCAGAAGTTCGCGCGTCCGCCGCGTTCTTATTCCCCCGTCTCCCCACACGTCGACTCCGTGCGGGACTCACGACCCGAGGTGCCGAGCTCACGCCGCTCGGCACCTAGCTCGGCCGGTGACGTGCCGCCGCAATTTCAGATTCACTCCGAGCTTGACGCCGTGCGCTACGAGCTGAAAGGCGATAATTTCGATTTGCGCAGCGCCTCCACGCAACGCGAGCCGCTCGCCAGCCGCAAGCAATTGCCGTCGAGCGATTGGACTCCGCACGCGCCGCCCTCCGAAGCCGGCTATCGCGAGAGCGACCCGGGCGTGCGCTCGAGTCGGCACAGCGTGCCGGGCGCGTTCCAAACGTTGCACGACACCGCTCCTCCGACGACCGATCGGGTGGTGCCGCCGCAGCGCGCGTCCGTGCCCTTGAGCTGGGTGCTCGGTGCGGCTGCATTTGCGGTGTTGCTCGCGCTGATCGTGGCTTGGGTCATGCGCCCTCCGAGCGGTAGCGCCCAAGACAGCAGCCCAGCGCGCGCCGTGGACGGGCGTAGCTCGGCGGCAGCGCCGAGCCCCGTGTTGCAACCTGCACCAGAGCCGTCGCTTCGAGCTCAACCGGGCGCGCCGAACGCTGCCCAAGCACCCGCGGCAATCAGTGCAGCGCCAGTCCTCGCGCCCCGCCCCACCCCCAAGGCGTCGGCGCCCCGCCCCCAGCCCAGCGCCGCGACGCCGCCATCGCCAAACACGCAGTCGCCGCAGCCAACGCCGCCGGCGCCAACCGCGAGCGACACGAGTAAAGTTCATCAGTCGATCTACTGAGTTAGCTACGTCGGCGTCATTTGGTGTTTGTCCGTAACGTTCACGAAACAAGCACTCCCGTACGTTCTCCGCAGTTTCCGAGATCCCAGCGCTTCGACGGATTGGGCAGCAGCGTCTGCTCATGAGGGCTGACATGACTTTCGATGCGGATGACGTGACGCATTGTGACTCCCTTTCTGGGGCCACGATCGGCAGCCCAGCACTCAGTGTGCCGCCGAGCTTGCGACCTCCACGTCGTCGCGCTCGGCTGCGCTTCGCGTTGTCCGTGGCGGGTGGGGCAGGGGTGCTTGCCGGAGCGCTCGTCGCATTCGCGCACCGCTCGTCGTCCGACGCTTCGGCGCCCGAGGCATTGCACGTGGAAGGTCAGACCGTCAGCTACTCCGCTGGCTTTGCCGAGCGCGCTGGCATCCGCACGATGGAGATCCGCGAGGCCGCGTTCGCGCCCATCATCTCCGTCACGGGCAAGACGGCCTTCGATCCCGAGCGTGTGGCGTCGGTTGGCGCGAGCGCCCTCGGCACCGTTCGGCGCGTCGCCAAGTACGAAGGGGAGGCCGTCAAGCGCGGTGAGGTCTTGGCCGAGATCGGCAGTCCGCTCCAAGCGCGGATGGAAGCTGCGGCATCGCTGCGCGCGCGCGAGCTGCCCCGCGGTCAGCTAGGCGTCGCCCTATTGCGCTCACCGCTGGACGGCATGATCGTCGAGCGCCGCGTGGTGACGGGCCAATCGGTGCGTGGAGAGCGCGTGGCGTTCGTCGTCGCCGATCTCGATCGCCTTTCGCTCGACGTGTCGGTCGAGGAAGAACAGGCCCACGCGCTCAAGGTGGGCGATCGAGTCGAGCTGCAGCGGGATGCCGGTTCCGGTTCGTCCGCGAGCGCATTGGCGTACGGCCGCGTTTCCGCGGTGCTGGGCGTGCTCGGATCGAGCGGTCCGGGCTCGCGGGTCTCGATTCGGGTCGGAGTCGATAACCGCGCGCGCGCGTTGCGGCCGGGGCAAGCGGTGACCGCGCGGATTTTCGCCGGCCAGGCGCGTGCGATCGTGATCCCGAACCGCGCGTTGGCGTGGATTGCCGGGCACCCGTCGGTGTTCGTCGAACGCGGGCACAACTCGGCCAGCGCGTCCGCGGTCACGCTCGGTGACTGCGATGGCGAACAAACCGAAGTGCGGGTTGGCCTCGCCTCTGGGCAGCGCATCGTCAGTGACGGCGTGAGCAACCTGAAAGAAGCCTCGTTCCTGTAAGCCGGGGCAGCCCGACGCCGCTCTGCTATCCTTCCGCGGGTGACTGTCCGGCGCTTTGGGCGCGCTCTTCACTCGCTCCGCGGAGCCGCCGCGCTCCTCGTGCTGCTCTCGGCGCTCCCCGAGTGTAGCTCCGTCGGTGCTTCCCGCCCAAGCCGCCTCCCGAAGCCACGCGACGAAACCCGAGCGCACGCGCCAACCCTCCCGCCGCCGGGAGCCGTGTCCAGTGCTCCGCCAGCCGGCTCCGAAGCCCTGATTGCGCAAAGCGTTCACGTCGCGCTGGGCATTCCGCGCGACGCTGACTCATCCGACGACCATTACTTGGACGAGCAAGCGTTCGTCGTCTCGTACAACCCGAGCAAGCGGGTGCCGAACTGGGTGGCTTGGCGCATCGACCGCAGCTACTTCGGGAGCGCTCGGCGTAGCGACGACTTCCGCGCGGACTCGGCCTTACCCGCGGAGCTCTACCGGGTGAACGAGAGCGACTATTTGCATAGCGGTTACGACCGCGGCCACCTCTGTCCGTCGGCAGATCGCAAGAGCTCACGCGCCGACAACTCGCGCACGTTTCTGTTCACCAACATGCTGCCGCAGCTTCACGAGCTGAACGCGGGGCCTTGGGAGCGGCTCGAGGACTATGCGCGAAAGCGTGCCCGCGCTGGCCAGACGCTATACGCCGTGGCGGGCGGGATCTTCGGTGCGCCGTACGCCACGATTGGCAATGGTGTGGCCGTGCCAGCCCAGGACTATAAGATCCTCGTGCTACTGAAGGAGGGGGAAGGAGCGCGGGACGTTACGACTGCGACCGAAGTGCTGGCCGTGATCATGCCCAACCAACGTGGGGTGGGCGAGCATGACTGGCGCGAATACTTGACGACCGTCGATGCCATCGAACGGGCCACGGGATACGACTTTTTGACAGCGGTCTCCGAGCCGGTGCAGCGGGTGATCGAGGCGCGTATCGGCCACCCCTGACTGGCGCGAGGGGCGGCGAGGACGGGCGCGGACGGGCGCGGACGGGCGCGGACGGGCTAGAGGACGCGCGCGCCGTTCACGCGGCGGACCGCCGAGTGGTGTTTGGTCTCGGCACGTCGTAGATTCGAGGCCGCTTGCCGAGCCCCCGAGTCTACATGTCTAGGTCGCCGATCCTTTTGCAACGTCCCTCGTTCGCCATGCTCCTTGCTTTGCTGGTGATGGCTGCTGCGGCAGCGCTCGCTGGCTGCAAGAAAGCCGCCCCGCCGCCAGAGAAGCTCACGCGCGGTGCCGAGCTGTATGGGCGCATGTGCGCAGTTTGCCACGGCGCTTCCGGCGAGGGTTACAAGGCTGACCAGGCGCCGCGCTTGGCGCAACCCGACTTCGCGGCGTCGGTGAGCGATGCGTTCTTACGAGAAGCGATCAGCAACGGGCGGCAGGGCACGGTGATGTCGGCTTGGGCGAAGGAACGCGGCGGGCCGCTCACCGCCGACGACGTAAACGAGCTGATCAAGTTTCTGCGCACTTGGCGCAAGGGGCCTCCCGTTACGCTCGACGAAAGCCCGCTCAAGGGCGACGCAGCGAAGGGCGAGAACGTGTTCGCTCGCGAATGCTTTCGCTGCCACGGATCACGCGGCGTGGGCGGCCCGAATCTGCACATCGGCAATCCGCAGCTCCTGATGAGCGCGAGCGACGGTTACCTCCGCTATTCGATCAAGACCGGGCGCCCGGGCACGCTCATGCCGAGCTTCGAAAAGACGCTAGCCCCAGGCGATATCGAAGACCTGACGACGATGCTGCGCAGCTGGTCCTTTCCGCCAGCCCCGCCGCCTGCGCCCGCGCCTCCGCCGCCCATCCCGCTGGGGCCCGTTCCGCTCAATCCCCACGGCCCGGACCCCGTCGGCTTCAAAGTCACGCCGGCCACCACTCCGATGGACGTGATTCACGCTCAGCTGGTGCGCGGCGCGCGCATGGCAATCCTGGATGCGCGTGCGCCTTCGGACTACATGAATCAGCACATCGCTGGCGCGGTCAGCGTGCCGTTTTATGACCCGAGTCCGTATCTCGCCAAGCTGCCCAAGAGCTCTTGGCTCGTGTGTTACTGCGCTTGCCCACACGCGGAATCTGGGACTCTCGCGGCAAAATTATTGGCCGCCGGATTCAAGAAGGTGACCGTGCTCGATGAGGGCCTGGGCGCTTGGTCGAACAAGAAATACCCCGTAAATGCCGGCGAAAAGCCGTAACAGCCGGCGCCGCCGGGCGAATGCGCCGGTGCAAAGGGCTGCACTTTCGCGCATGAACTGAGGCAATTGTGAGCGCTCCAGGCGCGCTATTCGTCGATGTTGCTATTCGCCGCACTGCGGAAATCCCCCGAGCGTCCGTTCATCGATCGCATGGCCCCAGCAGTGTATGGTGAGGTGGCGATAACGGAGCGAGTCGGGAGCCCCCGACACGGCACCGTCGTCGATGCGGCGCGCCTGACCGCCGCCAGCGAGACCAAGGTTTTACTCGTCGACGACGATAGCGCGGTCCGCAACGCTCTGCGTCGCATCCTCGAAAAGCGTGGCTACCGCGTGCAAGCTTGCTGTAGCGGCAACGAGGCGCTGGAGCAGCTCGCGCTGGGCGGCTTCGACGCGATGGTGAGCGACGTGCGCATGCCGGGGATGAACGGGCTCAAGCTACTGCGTGCGGTTCGCGAGCATGATCTCGACCTGCCCGTGATCTTGGTGACGGGGAACCCGGACTTGGCCAGCGCCACCGAGGCGGTCGAGCACGGAGCGTTCCAATACCTGATCAAGCCGATCGCTAGCGACCGCCTGGACGAGGTCGTGGAGCGCGCGGCAATGGCGTGCCGTATGGCACGCGTCAAGCGCGAGTACGTCGAAGAGTACGGCAGTGCCACGTTTCGGATCGGCGATCGCGCGGGCATCAGCGCCACGCTCGAGCGCGCGCTCGGCTCGCTGTGGGTGGCGTATCAACCCATCGTTCGCGCGAGCGACCAGCAGATCTTCGCCTACGAAGCATTGATGCGCAGCGACGAGCCGGATCTGCCGAACCCGCAGGCCGTGCTACAGGCCGCCGAGCGCGTCGAGCGGCTCAAGGACCTCGGTGGCACGATGCGGAAGCTTGCCGCAACCGAGCTCACGATGGCCGACGAAGCCGTGTTGTTCGTCAACCTGCATCCCGAGGATCTGTGCGACGAAGCGCTGTACGACGTGAACGCGCCGCTGACGCAGTTGGCGCCCCGGGTCGTGCTGGAGATCACCGAGCGCGCGTCACTCGAGAACATCCGCAACTTGCGCGATCGCGTGGCGCAGCTCCGCAGCATGGGCTTCCGCATCGCGCTCGACGATTTGGGCGCGGGCTACGCGGGTTTGACCAGCTTCACGCAGCTCGAGCCCGAGTTCGTGAAGCTCGATATGGAGCTCATTCGCGGCATCCACCAGCACGAAATGAAGCGCAAAATCGTGCGTTCGATGGTCGAGCTGTGCCACGACATGGGCAAATGCATCGTCGCCGAAGGCGTCGAAACGCTGGAGGAGTGCCGGGCGATCGTCGACCTGGGTTGTGACTTGCTGCAGGGTTACTTTTTGGCCAAGCCTGCCCGGGTTTCGCCCGGGCAGACGCTCAACCCACCGTCGCGCTGAGCGCATCCGCGCTCTCGCTCGCGCGTTCGTGCGCGCTCAGTTGCAGAACCAGGCGTTCGCGACGCACACGCAAGCGCCCGCGGCGCCATACGTGCACTGCTGACCGCCAACCCCGCCGCAGCTTGCGCTGGGCGTCGGCTTGGTCGCAGGACAGCCCGGGGTGAAGCAAGTCCAAGCGCCATTTTGGCAATTGCACTGGTCGCCGCTGGGATACGGGCACTGCAAACCGGCCGTGCACGCCGTAGCTGCTACGGGTTCCGTGCTCGGGCACGCATCACCACTACCGGTGCAACGCCAGCTCAAGTTATTGCCTTGCTGACGGCAGCGGCAGCGTTCGCCCACGTACGAGCAAACCAGCGTTGCGTCACTACACATGCCGTTGTTCAGCGGAACGCTGGCCGGGCACGAGGCGTTGTTGCCGCCGCCGGCGCCCGCGGAAGCACCACCCGAGCCCGCACTCGCGCCGCCCGCGGCGTCGCCTCCCGTAGACGGACTACCGGCGATGCCTACTGCTCCGCCTGCGCTCGCGCCGGCGGTGTTGCTCGCGCCGCCGGCGGGAGCACCAGCGTTGGCCACGGGCGCACCGGCCGTCCCCGTGATCTGCCCGGCCGCCCCCCCGATTGCCGGCGTGCCAGCGGAGGAGATCCCTCCGAAAGACACAGCGCCCGCGTCCCCGCCGATCGTGTTGCTCCCGCCGGTAGAGAAGCCACCGCCGGTAGAGAAGCCACCGCCGATGTAGCCGCCGGCGAAGCTCGCGCGCCCGCTGAGCGAGGAATCGAAGCCGCCCAAGCCGGCGTTCCCCGCGTTCGCATCGGGCAGGTACAAGTCATCCGAGCTCCGAGAGCCACAGCCAGTGACCAGGCTCGAGAACAGGCCGAACAGCAGGGTACAGCCAACGATAAGCCGCTTCATTCGATTCTCCGTGGGTCCCGGGCGGGGAACGCAAGCACTGACGAAGAATCAAGTACCCCACTGCTTCGGCCCGCAGGCAAGCCGTTTCGTGTTGCCGTTTATTGCGCGGGAACGCCTGGCAAGCACAGGCCGGTCATCGTGTTGCAAGCGGCGCCGGCAGCGCAATCCACCGCGCTGGCGCACGGGAAAGCACACTTCTGAAACTGGACGTTGCAGCGCGCGAAACCGCAGGAAGCGTCGCTCGTGCACGGCAACGCGAGCGGGCCCGGAGTGGCCATGGCTCCGCCGGCTGCGGCAGGTGTCGTCGCGACGGGCGCCGGCGTGGCAGCGGCCACCGCAGGCTGTGCGACGGTCGGTGCCGGTTGGGCGACGGTCGGCGCGGGAGCCGTGTACGTCGGCGCGGGCGCTGCAGCCGGCGTATCGCTCTCCTTGGCACAGGCACTGACGACTGGGATTAGCGCGGCAAAGGCAATCAAAGACCTGCGAAACATCGAGTTCTCTTTCCGCGCGCACGGGGCGCGCTTGGTTCGAAACGTTGCCAGTCAGACGGCAGCCGACCCCATCCTAGTCTCGACTTTTGGCGCTCAGGCGACAATTTTTTGTGTGGGATTGTTGCGCTGTACCCGGCTCGCTGTCAGTAGTGTGTCAGTTTTGAATGCAGCGCACCGAGCGGCTCTTTGCTTTGACTGAGTACTTGCGGGGCCGGCGCACGGGGGTGACCGCCGAAGCACTCGCCGAGCGCTTCGGCGTGACGCTGCGCACGATCTATCGCGACCTCGACACGCTGCGCTCGGCCTCATTGCCCTTGTCCGCGGAGCGCGGCCGAGGCGGTGGCTACGCGCTCGATCGCAGCTACAGCTTGCCGCCCGTCAACTTCACGGCGCGCGAGGCGGCGCTGCTCGTGGCGCTCGGTCGCTTCGCGATCGAGATGCGCCTCTTGCCGTTTGCCGACACGCTCGAGTCGGGGCTCGACAAAGTCCGCGCCGCGCTCTCGACGTCGGCGCAACGCGAGCTGCTCGCGCGGCTCTCCGAGCTCTCGTTCCACGGCGTACCAGGCATGCCCAGCAAGAAGCCGGTCCGCGCGGCGCTCGAGCGTGCCTGGTTCGAGCAATGCCCGCTGCGCATCGTGTACGTCGACGGCAACTTCATCCAGGCCACGCGCACGATTCGAATCGTCGGGGTGCTCATGGAGCGTCGCGAAACCCGGCTCGATGCGCTCGACCTGGAAAGCGGCGAGCGCCGGCATTTTCGGCTCGACCGAATCGAACAGGCCGAGGTCGTGCGAGTCGAGCCCGCGATACCGGCGCGGCCGGCTACTGGCGTTGGTAAGCGCCGGTGAACGGGTTTTGCCGGCACGGAAAGCTATCCTGCGCGTGGCCGGCGCCAGCGACGCGGAGCTGACCCGTGAACGGATCGCTGTAACAACGCACGTTACGCGCGGCGGGCGCCGCAGCCGCTGGCACCCCCGCCGGACGTGACGCAAGCACCGGCAGCTGAATGCTCGGGGGATTGGCCGCACCCGTGCTGGGGGCGGGGGGTTTGCCATCTACGGAGACGTGTGGGGCGCTGCTCCCCGTGCTTGGGCGCGTGCCGGTGCTGGGAAGCTCGGGACTGAGCACCAGCGGACCCGTGGCCGCGCTCGGCGTGGTCGCCACGCCTGCATCCAGGGTCAGGGCGTGCGCGGCTTCACTCGCGTCGCGGTTGCGCAACAAGACCAGCACGAGTAAGCCCAGAGCGAGCACTACAGCCAGCGCCACTCCAATCACCAGAGGCAGCAAGCTCTTCTGGCCCGGAGCTCGCGCGTGAGCCGCCGGTTCGGGGCGCGGGCGAATGCCAACCTCGACGGCGCCCGTGGTGGCGCGCGCGGTGATCGGCTGCGCCAGCTGGCTACCAGTGAACAGCAACGTTGCTGGATCCATGGGTAGCGTCGCGTCAGGCCCATTGGCTTGCGGCGCGCTGAGCGGCGCGGGCTTGGCCCGACCGGCGACCACATCGGCGAGCCCCGCGGCAAGCTCTTGCGCGGAGGCGAAGCGTTGCTCCGGATCGCGATGTGTACCCTTGGCGAACCACTCGTCGAAGCCCGGCATGAAAAAGCCGAGCCGAGAAGGAGGCGCGACTGGGCGCGCGCAGATGTTGAGCAGCAGCTCGCCGAACGTTTCACCGTCGAACGGGCGCACGCCGGTCAGGCACTCACACGCGATCACCGTCAGGGACCACAGGTCAGATCGGTGATCGAGCGCTTTCTTGCCCTCGACTTGCTCGGGGCTCATGTAGTACGGCGTGCCCATGGTCACGCCGGTGCGCGTTTCCATGCCCCCGAATTTGGGCCCGGTCGTCTTGGCGATGCCGAAGTCCAGCACCTTGGCGAGCTCTTGGTCGTCTTCGCGAATCAAGAAGATGTTGTCGGGTTTCAGATCGCGGTGAACGATCCCGGCGGCGTGCGCGCGCCCGATCGCGCGCGCGACTTGCGTGACGACGGCCAGCGTGCGCTCGGGGCTGAGCCGCTTCTCGCGCTCGATGCAGTCAGCCAGGCTCTGCCCCTGCAAGAGCTCCATGACCAAGAAGGGCGTGTCCTCGTGGACGCCGTAGTCCAGCACCTGCACCACGTGCGCGCTGCGCAGCGAGGCTGCGGCTTGCGCTTCCCGCTTGAAGCGCTCTGCGCCTTCGACCGTCGAAGCGATCGAGGGATCCATCAGCTTGACCGCGACCCAAGAGTTGAGCGTCAAATGCTCGGCGAGCCAAACGGAGCCCATGCCGCCTTTGCCAAGCTGCCGAGCGAGCCGATAACGATCCGCTAAAACCTTCGTCTCCAAGAACACGGATTGTACGACCAATGCGGGCGCCGTGGCCAGGTCGAGCGAGGCCCGTTCCCCCTTGCGTGCCCGAGCGTGAGCGCTCCTTGACGTAGCGAGCGCGCCTCCCTACGCTGGCCGGGATGGCTGGATTTTCGCGATTTGAGCCCGGAGTGTGGCTGCTTTTAGCGGCGCTCGGCGCCACTGCTTGCGGGGGTCGCTGGCGGCCGCAACAAGCAAGTGACGTGACCGGCTCGTCCGACCCGAGCGCGACCTACAAGGTGGTGCTCGACACGCTCAAAGCCCAAAAATACAAGGTCGTCGCCGAGGACGCCGCGTCGCACACGGTGAGCGTTCGCGCGCACGTCGGTGAGCACGACTCGGAGGGGGGCAGCGTGATCCATTTGCAGGTCAACGGCAGCACCGTGCACGTATCGGCGACGGGCTACCTCGTGCATCGCGACGGCTCGACGCACCGCACGCTGAACAGCGAGCTCGTCTCGTTGAACAAGCAATTGAAGAAGAGCTTGGGCGCGGGCTCGGCGCCGCCGCCTTCGCCGACGAGCACTCCGGTGGATGCGCCGACGGGCAGCTTGCCGGTCGCGTGGAGTGAGCCCGCGTACGATCCTGCCGTGTGGGGCAAGGGCAACTTCACTTGTCTTCCGGTCAAGCTTGCGGAGTCGGATCAGGCTGGGCTCACGCTCAAGCTGTCGAACGGCGAGAATGCCGACGTATTGCTTTCGCTCGCCCACGCGCCCGAGCTGTGCCGCTCGCCGGCGGAGTGCAAGCTAGCCGGCGGGTGTCCGGCCCTCGGTATCGCGGACGCGGATCGCGTCTCCCGCCTCGCAGCGCGGTTGTCCAAGCACGAGGTGGGCCCGCTCGCGACGTTGTTCTCCAAGGGCCAGGCCGTGGCCACCATCGATCTCAGCAAGCACGGCTCGATCGCGCAAGCCATGGCTGAAAAGCACTAATTTCGCCCGAATCGCGAGCGTATCGCGAAGAGTGAAGCGATGCACGACCCGCACTGGTTCTTGACGCACCACGTGGTGTCGATTGCCACGAACTTCTTGGTGCTGGTGTTCGTGGTCTCGCTGCTCCGTCAACGGCGGCCGGCGGGCTCGGCCATTGCGTGGCTGCTGGCCGTCGTGCTCTTGCCCTATGTCGGGATCCCGCTGTACCTGGTGTTCGGCGGGCGCAAGCTCGTGCAACGCGCGCGCACCAAACAGCGCCTCACGGTGGACACGCGCGGTGGCGCACTGGGTGCCGCCGAGACCTCGCTCACGAACGTCGAGTGGTTGGATGATGGGGTGCGAGCGTTCGAATGCTTCCTGGCCCAGATAGAGAGTGCGCGGCACTCGATTCGCATCGTGACCTTCGTCTTGGCGGACGACGAGGCGGGGCGGCCCGTGGTGCAGGCCTTGATCGAGCGCGCGCGTGCCGGGCTCGAAGTGCGCTTGCTGATCGATGATCTGCTGCGCTTTCACGCGCCGCGCGGGTTGCTCCGTGAGCTCGTCGCTGCTGGTGCGCGCGTGGAGCGCTTCATGCCGCTCTTGCACGTGCCCTTTCGCGGTCATGGTAATTTGCGCAACCACCGCAAGATCGCGCTCTTCGACGGCGAACGGGCGATCGTGGGCGGCATGAACCTCGGCCGGGAGTACATGGGCCCAACCCCCGATCCCGAACGCTGGCGTGACTTGTCTCTGCTCGTGAGCGGCGCCGCAGTCGCCGAGCTAGACGCGGTGTTTCGCGCAGACTGGCAATTTGCGTGCGCGGAGGTGCTGTCGGCCGCGGCCGCGCAGAGCGCTGGCTCGGTTCCGGTGCGCGTCGTGCCGAGCGGTCCGGATGCCGCAACCGATCCGATCTACGACGCGGATCTGACGGCCATCTATCGCGCCGAGAAGCGGATCTGGATCGCGACTCCTTATTTCTTGCCCGACGAGGCCTTGATCCGCGCGCTAATCATCGCCGTGCGGCGCGGGGTCGAGGTGTGCGTGCTGACACCCGAGCACTCGAACCATCCGCTCTCGGATTTCGCGGCGTCGTCGTGCTTACGAGATTTGAGCGCGGAGGGTGTGGTGATTCGTCGCTTCGTCAAGATGCTGCACGCCAAGACGTTGCTCGTCGACGATAGCCTGTGTGTCGTTGGCTCCGCCAACTTCGACATGCGAAGTCTCTTTTTGAACTACGAGATCGCGTTATTCTTCACCGGAGAAGGCGAAGTACAGCGGCTCGCTGCCTGGTTCGAATCAAGCTTTGCCTATGCGAGCATCGGTCCACCTCGGGCCGGCGTGATCCGTTCGGCTCTGGATGACGTGGCGCGGCTCGTGGCGCCGCTGCTCTGACGCGCACCGGGCCTTGGACAATTGCCGTACCCGGGGTCCCCGCCACCGATCCGACCGAAGGCCTTGGTGATTGCCGCGAGCCGGCGATGAAGTGCTCCGATCATCTGGGGAAGGCCTTCATCTTAAGCAAGACGCGGATTAAGCAAGACGCGGACCACGCAAATTTCGTCACCGAGCGTGCAGTGACTGACAGCGACCGACGCCGTCAGTCCGCGAACGCGTAGTAAGTGAGCGACACGCGCACAATGCCGCCCGTTGCTATTTCGGATACGTGCCATGACGCTTCATGCGTGCCCGGCGTCGCGAGCCCAGCCGCGTCCAACACCAAGGGCCCCGACTCGGTGCCGGGGCACCAGTTGGCCCGCGGCGCCTTCACGCTGTCGATCGCACCGCACGGATTCTCTGCGCAGTAGTCGAAGCCAGCGTCGGTGTCGGTGGTGACCAAGGTGCAGGCGCTCGCACATGAGCGCCAAGGCGTGAAAGTTTTGATGACCTCGCCATCGAGCTCGATGGTGTGCTGGCGCGAACAGAACTCTTCCGCGGGGCCCTTGCACTTGAACGTGTCGCCCTGGCCCTGGCCGTGCCCCGTGGTTCGGTACTCGAGGAAACCTTGGAGCGTCCCCTCGGGGACGCGGAACGAGGCCTTCATCGGCTCGTCTGTGCTCAAATCCCCGTAAAATAAGGGTACGACGGCGAGCGGACGCTGAGCTGCTGGCCCGCGTACGAGCTCGACCCGCAGCGTGATGTTCCAACCCGCGTCCGAGCCAGTGACCTTGCCCGCGCCGTCGGCGTACGTGGTGATGTGCGCGCGCAAGCGGTGAGCTCCCGGTTGTGCGTTGGCGATCACCGTCAAATAACGCTCGATGTGCATCGGGCCGCCGAAGGGCGTGATGGCTCGCACCAGCTCCAGGCCCGGCGTGCTGCCGGCATCTGCGCCGGGCTCCGGATCATCGAGGGAGAGCTCGAAATTGCGATCGAATGCATCGCAGTCCGCGGGCCAATTTTGCCCCGAGGGCGGCGGGTCGTCTTTCCAGCTCGCGAACGGAAAGCAGGTAGTCCCAAGATCGGCGATCAGGCGCACACTCGTGAACGGTCCGGCGCCGAAGTCGAGGTCCGCGGTTTGCTGCTGGAAGTTGGGCAAGCTCATGTCGCTCGTGATCCGAGCGGTGTCGAAGACCTGGATCGTTTCGGAGGCCGGCGTGGTGGCTCCGCCCGTGTCGTCGCCAGCCAGCCCCAATGACCCTGCGAAGCCGGAATTTCCGGCTTCACTCGCGCCGGCCACTGACGGCGCATTCGGATCTTCGAGCTTCGAGGACGAACAGGCGCTTGCCGCGAGAACGACAGCGAACGCGAGCCAAACCGAAGCCTTGCGCGCGACCGCGCATGCCGTAGCCAACATGCGCGCAGCATAACCAGAACCACCCGTTTTGCCTCGTGTGTTAGCTTTCGAACATGGCTTTCGAGGGTTTCGCCGATTCCAACGCAAGGTTTTTCCGACTGCTCGCAAAAAACCAAGACCGCGCTTGGTTTCAAGCACACAAGGCCGAGTTCGAAACCGGCTGGCAATCACCGATGAAGGAGCTGTTGGCAGAGGTGCGCGCCGGCATCGATCGCGCCTACCAGCACTGCGACTTGGACGAGCCAAAGTTGTTTCGCATCTTTCGAGATGTGCGCTTCTCGAAAGACAAGTCCCCGTACAAGACGCATGTCGGCGGCATCATCCCGGTGACTCGCAAGGGCAAGGTCACGGAGGTCCCGATGGCGCTGTACATGCACGTGGGGGAGCCCAGCTCTTTCGCCGCTGCGGGGCATTACATGATGGACCCGCGATCCCTCGAGCGCTATCGAGCGGCGGTCGCCGACGAGCAACGAGGCAAAGAGCTTACGAAGCTGCTCGCGGCCCTGACCAAAAAGGGCTTCGTCGTTCGCTCCCACGACTCCTACAAGCGCATGCCCAAGGGCTACGACGCGGGCCACCCGCGTGCCGAGCACTTGCTGCGGAAAGGGCTGACCGTCGGCTTTCCCGATTTACCGAAGGGGATCCTGAGCTCGCCCAAGCTGGCGCCGTGGGTGGTTGCTCAGGCAAAAGCGGCCGCTCCGCTCGTGGAATGGCTCGTTTTCGCGACCCACTGACCCGCGGCAAAGGACCCCACCCCACGAGCTCTGTGCTGAGCTTCAATGTGACATCTGCATGACGGGGTATTGACGGAATGTGACGTTCTCGTAAACTCGAAGTGTCATGGCACACCCCGTTGCAACATTGTTCGCCCTCACCATGGCCGTTTGGGTAGCCGACGTTCGTCTGGCTCCCCAGGCACAACCGGTCGCACCTGCGTCCGCGGCAGCCTGTCACAGCGGTCCGGAAGCTGCCCCCGCTGACTCCGACGCTGAAGTCGTCGTCTGCGCCTCGCGCCTCAAGTAACCGCCCTATTCGGCGTAGTACTCGAACCAGTCGACGTGCAACAGCACGTCCTCCGCGGGAAGGCAGCGCTCGAGCTGTCCGGGTACCAGTGCGCGTCGCTGTGCCAAAGGTTGTACAGGAACGCGACGGGGCGCTGCGGAATGTGCGCTGCGTCGCTCAAGGTCCACAGTGTTTGCTCCGCTCCGCCGAGCTCGATGAAGAAACGCAGGCACTGCGCGTGCCACACGCTGACTCGGAGCAAGTCGGCGTCGGGCGCATCGTTGCTTTCGAGCCGGCGTTGCAAGATCCGCTCGACGCCCCGCGTGAGAGCGGCGCGATCCGGACAAGCGCCGGCTGTCGCGTCGCGCTCGACGGCGATTGACGCCGCGAGCGGCGCGCCGTGCAAAGTCGTGGTCGCGAGCCAAGCAATGAGCAACGGCGCCGCGAAACGGCTCACGCCGACTCCGGGCGAGCAGCGCGCAGCTCGGCGCGCAGCCGCATGTCGCGCGTTTTCTTGAGCTTGGCTGCCACGCGCAACAAGAACCCCAAACCCAAAACCAACCCGTACAGAACCGGTTGCGTGTGATCGGCTTTTACTCGCAGGTAGAAGTGCACGACGCCGAGGGCGCCGATCAGGTACGCCAGGCGGTGCAGGCGCTGCCAGCGCACGAAGCCGAGCCGGGCCACCGCGCGGCGCGTGGAGGTGAGCGCCAGCGGCACGAGCAAGAGCAGCGCGCCGAAGCCCACGGCGATAAACGGCCGCTTGAGCACGTCACGCAGCACGGGCCCCAGCGCGAGCCCTTGGTCCAGCCCGAAGTAGATCGCAAAGTGCAAGAGTGCCGCGAAGAAGCCGCACAAGCCGAGCGTTCGCCGAATACGCAGCGGCCAATTCCAACCGAAGACGATCTTGAGCGGTGTGCAGGACAACGACAAGATCAGAAAGATCAACGCCAGGAGGCCCACCTGGTTGAGCGCGGTCGCGATCGGGTTCGCGCCTAGGCGATGGCGATCCAAGCGCCACGCGATCGAAGCGAACGGCACGAGCGCACCGGTGATCGTCGCGGGCACGAGCCAGTTGAGCTTGGGCTTGGCCACTCAGAAATACCGAGAAAGGTCCATGCCGCGGTACAGGTCGGCGACCTGCTCGGCGTAGCCGTTGAAGGGGAGGGTTTTGCGCCGCGACAGCTCACCGATCCGCCGCTCGCTGGCTTGGCTCCACCGCGGGTGGTCGACCGCGGGATTCACGTTCGCATAGAAGCCGTATTCCGAGGGCGCGGCTTTGCTCCACGTGGTCTCGGGCTCCTGTTCTTGAAAGCGAATTTCCACCAAGGATTTGCCGCCCTTGAAGCCGTATTTCCACGGCACGACCAAGCGCAGCGGCGCGCCATTCTGGCCCGGAAGCGGCGCGCCGTACAGCCCGAGGGCCATGAACGCGAGCGGGTTCATCGCTTCGTCGATACGCAGCCCTTCGACGTAGGGCCAGCTGAGCACGCGGCTCTCTTGGTAAGGCAGCTGTTCGGGGTCGAACAGGGTCGTGAAGCGTACGTATTTGGCGCGCGACGTTGGCTCGAGGCGCTTCACCAAATCAGCGAGCGGGAAGCCGAGCCACGGGATCACCATCGACCAAGCTTCGACGCAGCGCATGCGATACACGCGCTCCTCCAAACCGAACCAGCCGATCAGCGTGTCGATATCGAGCGTTTGCTCCCGCGCGACCTCACCCACCACGCGCACGGTCCAAGGCTTGGTCTTGATCCGGTAGCCGGCGCTCGCGGGCTCGGACTTGGACAGGCCGAGCTCGTAGTAGTTGTTGTACGTGGTGATGTCTTCGTAGGAAGTCTGCGCTTCGGTCGTGCCGAAGCGGCCGCGCTTGCCGACCTGCCATTGGGGGGCGCCGGCCGCGACCTTTGGCAACGGCGGCGGCCCGACGGGAGGATCGGCGGTTCCCAGACTCGACAGCGAGACCAAGCTGGTTCCGAAGGCGGCGCTGGCAGCCACGTACAGCGCGCCGGACTTGATGAACTCGCGCCGCCGCGCGTAGAGCTCGGGCGGGGTGAGCTCACTGCTTGGCGGGGGCCCTCCGGCACGTGGGGCGCGAGGCATGCTCCCGCGAGCCTATCAGACCTCGGCTTTGGACGTCGTGGGCAGGGCTTCGCGGGTGGCTTCTGGGATATTCGACTCGTCCGTGCCGCCCGCGAATTCTTGGCCAGCAGTGGAGGGCACGAACGGACCCCCGGACTCTTCCGGGATGACGCTCTCACGCCGTTCGAGCTCGGCATCCTCACCGGAGGTGACGGCCTGCACGAACGCTTCCCCTAGCTCTTCGGAGAGCTCCTCCGTGGCAGCACCGTCGATGAAAGCGCGCGGATCGATGTCCCGCGTGCTCCTGCCCGAGGTCTCGAGCAGCTTGCGCTCGTACTCCGGATTCAGGTGGCCAGTGGCGTCTCTACGGGTGACCGGTTTTTTCGGGCTAGTCATCGTGCAGTTCCTCCGCTCTCGAATCAGCGTACACCTCTAGTTACTGCCCGCAACCTCCGACGCAAGGTGTGGCGATAGTGTTTTCTTAGGATCCTCACAAGAAGCATTTAGCAACGACGCTTTTGTCGATGCGCCATGTTCCTCCCGCGCGCCGTGCTCGGCGACGGAGGATGGAATGCTCAAGAAACTGCTGAAATGGTTGGGAAGCGGCGTGGCCGCATTGCTCGTGATCGTGGCCGGACTTTTGCTTTACGTGCAGCTCGACGGTCTGCCGCACTTTCAGCGCGTGACTCCGCCCAGGCATGTCGAAGTGACGGCCGCGCGCGTCGAACGGGGCCGGAAGCTGGCCTCGTTGTTGTGTGTTCATTGCCATTTGGACGCGAGCACGGGGAGGCTTTCGGGCAAGGTCATGGCCGACCTTCCCCCCGAGTTTGGCACGGTCGTGTCCAAGAACATCACTCAAAGCCGAAGCAAGGGCATTGGCGGCTGGAGTGACGGACAGCTCGCGTACTTACTGCGCACCGGAATTCGCCCCGACGGCAGGTACGTGCCGCCGTACATGATCAAGCTGCCGCACGCCTCGGACGAGGACCTCGATTCGATCATCGCGTTTTTGCACTCCAGTGATCCGATGCTCGCACCCGCGGAGGTCGACCCTCCGGGCGTGACCCAGCCCTCGCTGCTCGTGAAGGCGTTGGCGCACACCGTGATGGGCCCCTTGCCGTTTCCGGCGCGAGCGATCAGCACGCCCTCGCGCGATGACCGCGTGGCTTATGGGCGTTACTTGGTCTATTCGCTCGACTGCTACAGTTGCCACTCGGCAGATTTCAAGAGCGTGAACATCATGAGCCCGCCGTTGTCCGAGGGCTATCTCGGCGGCGGAAACAAGCTGCTCGATGAACAGGGACACACGGTCTATTCCGCGAACCTGACGCCCGATCCGACGACCGGCATTGGCAGGCTGAGCGAGGCCGAGTTCGTGCGCACCTTGCGCTATGGGCTGCGCCCGGACGGCAGCACGCTGCACTACCCGATGACGCCGATGCCGAGCCTCGACGACGATGACGCGCGCGCGATCTACGCTTACCTGAGCACGGTTCCGGCCTTGAAGCACGCCGTACAGCGTCCGGCGCCGGCCGCGCCCGATAGCGACCCGGGCCGTCAGGCGTACGCGAAATATGGTTGCGGCTCGTGCCACGGCGAGACGGGGCTCGGCCTCGCCGATCTGCGCTCCGCCAATCACGACTACCCCACGGACCCCGAGCTGCTGCGCTGGATTCTGGACGCCCCCACTCTCAAGCCGGGCACACGCATGCCCGCCTGGCGCGGGATCGTGCGGGAACAGGACTACCCCGCGCTACTCCTCCACGTGCGTCGGCTGAGCGCGCTCGGCGAACAGAACCTGCACATGACCCCCAACCGTTGACCCGAAAGGACACGAACCATGACTCAACGATATGACCTCGCAACTACCATTCACAAGGCCGTTCGCAAATTGCTGTTCGAGCAGGCGCTGCTCTTGGCGCGCTGTGATTTTCGAGACGAAGCTGCCTGTCGCAGCGCGTGCGCGGAGCAAGAGCACGTGTTTGCGCTCCTGCGTGAGCATGCGGACCAAGAAGACGAGCTCATCTTTCCCGCGCTCGCCGCGCTGGACGTCGCGCTGGCCCACGAGGCGACGCGGCAACACTTGGGGCTCGAGCAATACATGCGTGAGCTCGAGCGCACCGCCGTGAACTTGCGGCTCGCCACGAGTGCCGAACGCCTCGAGCTCGGTAAGTTGCTCGCGCAACGCTTCAATCAATTCGTGGCCGCGCAGCTCGCGCACCTGACCTTCGAAGAGGTCGAGATGCAGCGCGTGTTCTGGGCGCACAAATCGGACGACGAGCTGCGGGTGATGCACGCGGCGATTCGCTCGCGGCTGCCACCCGCGCGCAGCCAGGTCTGGTTGGCGCTGATGCTGGAAGTGGGGAACGCCGCAGAATTGAGCCAAATGCGGCCACCCGAACCGCCCCGGCCGCACGCAGCCTAATTAACCCGAGTCCTTCTCGATCAGCTCCAGGCGGCAGCTCGTCTCCAGGCGAAACTGGCCGCGGCATTTCGGAACCATGCGCAGCTCGGGGCATTTCTGTTCGAGCCGCTTGCGCAACAAGATCAGGCGGCTCTCCAGATTGTCTTTGATTGGCGGCAAGCCGAGCCCGGGATCGAGCCGCAGTTCGCGGTTGCTGAAGTCAGCGCGCGAACAGTCCACGAAGCTGCGCAAGATTTTCCACAGGATGCGGCCCGGCACGTTGCGGATCAGGTATTCGTCATCGACGAACACGCAGTCGTCATTGCGGTAAAAGCAAAAGCGGAGCACGCGCGGCTCCGGCGTGGCCCCCACACGCGGCGCGGGAGGAGCAGAGGCGGTGCGAGTGATGGCGAGCGCCTCCTCTGCTTCCGCACGCAGCATCATATTCTCCAAGGCGCTCGCGACTTGATGGCCCACGACGTCCAAAAACGTCTCGTGCCACTCCTCGAAGGCCAGCGGCTTGCGGCTCTCCACCGCGAGCACACCCGCGAGCCGCCCATGAGTGAGCAACGGGATGGCCAGTTGGCTCTGCACGTCGGGCAGCCCGGGCAGCGGAATTTCGGCCGCGGGCGCGTGCGCGGCGAAGTCCCGCGCGGCGCGGCCGATGGCGCGCCCGTAGCGAAGCTCGGAGCCGATGTTCGTGATGCGCGCGGTCTGCTTTCGCTCGGCGACGGTGCCGATCAAGCCTTCGCCGAGCAGCACTTCGGCGCCGATGCCGGCCTCCCCGTAGCCGCGGCTAGCGAGCGAGAACAAACGCTTGCCGCTTTCATCGGGCAAAAGCAGCATCGTGTGCTCGAAGCCGAGCTCGCCGTGCAGCGCGTCGAGCAACGTCGCGAGCAGCGAGTCGAGATCGGTGGCGCGGCGTAGCCGCTCGGTGACCACGCTCAGCGCGCGCAGCTCGGTGCGCAGGGATGCGGGCGCTTCCTCGTGCTCGTCGTCCGGCGCGCTCGGATCGAGCAAGCCTTCCACCTCGCGGATTGCGAGCACGCGGTACACGTCCGCCGAGAGCAACTTGAACACGCCGAGCATGCCCGTGTGCGAGGCGATGGCTTGAATGCGGGTGGCCATCAAATCGAACAGCGGCCCGTTCGTCTCGGAGTGATCGAAGCGCAGATCGATGCGGTAGGTTTGCAGCGTGAGCGGGTCGAGCACTTCCACGTTCGCGAACGGGTTCTCGCTCACATTTTGCTTCGTTTTGTTGAAGAACTGGCACGATAACGCGAGCTCCGCCTCGCCCACGCGAAAGATCTGGCTCAAGTAAGTCACGTTCGGCACGCCGCTCGCCGAGCAGGTGGTGACCGTCGAAGGCAGCACGCCCGCGAAGCAGCGCTGCAGATCGGCCAGGGCGATCACGGCGCTTCCTCGCTGGCGGCAAAGCCGCGCCCAGCGCCTGGCCCTGGCGTTTGTTCGAACATGCTCTCGATCCGGAAACGGATGGCGTGACTCGGGAAGTAGCGCACGCGGCGGAGCAGCGGCGGGCGGTGGCCGATCCAACGTAAGCCCTCCGAGAAAATCTCGAAATAGCGGTCTTGCACGGCGCGCTGTTGCAGGTTGGTGGGCGCGATCGAGACGCAGCGGCCCTTCACTTGCACCGAGCGGTGATCGATGCCGCGCGAGAAGGTGAGCGCGAGCTGCCCGTTGTCCCTCAGGTTCGAAAGCGTTACCTCCGAGCCCGCGTTGGGCAGGAACACGGTCGCGAGCGCGGTTTCGCGCTCGACCGTGACGCCCCAGACGCGCGCGCTTTCTGGACGCAGCCCGGCGTCGCGAGTGCCCACGAGCAGCGACACGCCGCTCTCCATGTATTCCACCAATTCTTCGGTCAAAGCCGTCAAAACTTGCGCGCTCAAGCGGCTTCCAGGGTATCACGCCGCGGGGCTAGCGCGGGCTCCCCACCGGTACCATGCATAGGGTGACGCCATGCCTCGCGCCCTCCCGTTGTCGGCGCTCGACCTCGTACCCCTGTCCAGTGGCAGCTCCAGTGCCGCCGCCCTGCGCGGCGCGGAGGACTTGGCGCGTGCCGTCGAGCGCCTGGGCTTCCAGCGCCTCTGGTACGCCGAGCATCACAACATGCCTGGCATTGCCCCGACCACGCCCGAAATCATGATCGCCCACATCGGGCAGGTGACGAGCACGCTTCGGCTCGGTGCAGGCGGCGTGATGCTGCCCAATCATTCTCCGCTCAAAGTGGCCGAGTCCTACCGCCTGCTCGAAGCGCTTCATCCGGGGCGGATCGATCTGGGCATCGGTCGCGCGCCGGGGACCGATCCCTTGACGGCGGTCGCGCTGCGTCGCTCGCGGAACGCGCCCCTGGCGGATGACTTCTTGTCGCAGCTGGCCGAGCTGAGCGGTTTCGGTGAAGGTTCGCTGCCCGCGAGCCACCCCTTCGCAAAAATCCGGGCCATGCCGGACGATGTGCCCTTGCCTCCGATCTGGCTGCTCGGCTCGAGTGACTACAGCGCCAATGTGGCGGCCGAGCTAGGCCTTGGCTTCGCCTTCGCCGGTCACTTCAGTCAGGACCCGCCTGATCGGCCGATGCGTTTGTATCGGGAACGTTTTCAACCGGGGGCGCTCCCGAAGCCGCACGCCATCCTCGCGCTGTCCGTGTTTTGCTCCGCGGACGAAGCCGAGGCCACGCGCTTGGCTTCGAGTATGTTGCTCGCCTTCGCGCAGCTGCGTGCGGGGCGCCCGGGTCGCATGCCGAGCCCGGAAGAGGCGCTGCAATACCCGTACACGCGCGAGGAAGAGGCGGGAATTGCTCAGTTTCGCCGCTTGCAAATCGTGGGCACGCCGGACCGCGTCCGTCCCGCCATCGAGCGCGTGGCCGAGCTGACCCAGGCCGACGAGGTGATGATCGCGACGCACGCTCACGACCCCGCGGCCCGCGTCCGCTCCTACGAGCTGATTGCCGGCGCGTTCGCGCGCAGTTGAGCTTTCGCGCGGCGCCCTGATTGCTTCGCGGGTTTGAGCGCGGTACCGAGTGGGCTAGCGCCGCTCGACCACGATGCGGTCGAAGCCGATGCGGATCAACCGCGTGCGCTCGCGCCGCTCGATGACCGACGAAGAGTCAGGCACCCCGTGGCTGGCAAAGTGCCTGCGGATGCGGAAGATCTCGCCGTCGACTTGGGGCGGTGTCATACGCAGCCCGCTCGCGAGCTCGTCCTTGTCCACCCAGCCGCTGGAAGCCGCTGCTACGTCTTCTGCTAGGTCCGCCAGGCGCTGACGTGCCAGCGTCAAGAGCAGGTAATTGTGGGCGCGTGAGCCGAGCGCCACGCGCCGATTCTCGTACTCCACCGACAGCTCCACGAAGTCTTCGTCCGACGAGACCAGGAACTTGAGGGTCGGCGGACCGCTCGCGAGCGCGATGCCGACGCTCGCCGTCAGGTTGTTCGCGCTGGGGCTGGAGAAGGCGTAGCTCCGGCTGTCGAGCTCGAAGCGGTGCTCGGAACCGATGGCGCGCACCGCGCCCTCCGCATCTTCCAGTTGCCATGCGCCGTCTTGATCGCGGAACAGCGTGAGCTCGGGCGCGTCGTTGGAAGGAATGCCAATCATCCCATAGTGTTCCAAGCGGGCCTCGCCGGTATCCAGCGCGATCACCATGGCTTGCGGCTCGCTGGTGTCGGTCAGCAGCCAGCGTTCTTCGGGGTGACCAAAGCTCAGATTAGCGCCCTTGAGCAGCCGGTAGGCGCGGCCTGGCTCGAGCGCCGCGCCGTTCAAGCGCGTCCCGTTTCGGCTCCCCCGATCCAGCACTTCCCAGCCGTTGCCAGACCAGCGGATCAGCGCATGTTGCGAGGACACGTAGTTCGCGCTGAGGCGCAGCGCGCATTGCGGCCCGCGGCCGATCAGGTGTTCGGCCATCAAGATGCACGAGCGCTCGCCGCGCTCTTGCCGCAGTTCCGCCATGGAAAACGGCGGCGACTATCGCACAAGACGCGGGGAACTGCGAGCCACTGCGATCGACGGCCCGGCCGGAGTCCGGTTAGCTGTCCCAGTACGCGCAATACCAAGGAGTCGAGGGATGGATCACGTCATGAACGACTTTCACGAGCGGCTCGAGCCGGCGGTGACGGTGGCGGGGCTAGATACCGCGGCTTCGGGGCCGCCCTCGCGGCCGACGGATGAGGCGGTCGGCCTGGCTGTGCTGTGGACGGAGCTCTTGAACGGCTATTGCCGGATCGAGCACACCGAGTTCACACCGCAAACCTGCAGCGTGGTGGTGAGCCGCGGACACCGCGTCACCGGCGACGAACGCGCACCGCTCCCGGCGCGCGACATCGAGATCCTCGAGCGCTCGCTGCTCGAGGGCGTGCGCAAATCAGTGGCCGCGGATTTCGGCTTGTGCCCTTCGAGCGTGGCGGAGATCTTGCGCCGCTGCTTTGCGTTCATGGGCCTGTCTTGCTGGCCTTCGCGGATTCCGCTTTTGCTCGTGATGGCGGCGCACGCCAGGGCGGCCTCGCCCTCACCGCGTGCGGAGAAGATCGTGCTGGCCCAGAATCAACAGTTCCTCCGCCAGAGCATCAGCGCTGCGCGCCCGGACAACGAGCTGGCGAAGTGCCTCTCACCGGCCGAGCTCGCCGTGACCCGCCTCCTGATCGAAGGCAGGAGCTACGCGGAGGTGGCCCGCTTGCGTCAGACCTCTCGCCGCACGGTGGCCAACCAGTTGGCGTCCGGCTTTCATCGCTTGGGCATCTCGGGGCGCGCAGAGCTGCTGTGCTTGCTGGCGAAGCAGAAGGTCGCTAGCTGGCAGGCCCCGCCATCGTCGGTCCGACCGTTCGCGCTCTCGCCCCTGGGTGTTGCGTCGGGCCTCCCGCTGGCTACGGACGCCCGGGGCAGGTAGCGCGCATCCCCTGCTGCCATCCGCGCTCGCGCGGAGCTCGTTTTTGAAGTAATTAGGGTGAGAGGTCATGGGTAGGACACTCGTTTGGACGGCGCTCGTGGTTTTGGTGACCTTTGCTCGGCCGCGCGCAGTGCTGGGGGCAGACGCGCCCAGCGCGAATGCGCCGCCGCCAGCAGCAGCGCCCACGACTGCGCCTGCAGGGCCGCACACCGCTCCCGCCGCGCCGGCGCCGCCCGTCGACAAGGCCGATGAAGCCTTCGACGAGGGTCGCGCGCTGCTCAAAGACAAGCGTTATTCGGAAGCCTGCCCCAAGTTCGAAGAGAGCCTGCGGCAAGATCCCGCCTCGGGCACGTTGCTCGCCTTGGCCTATTGTCAGGAGCTGTCCGGGCTGCTCGCCACGTCTCGCGCGTCCTACTTAGCCGCGGCGCGCTTAGCGGAGCGCGAAGGTCATCGCGATCGCCAGACCGCGGCGCTCGAGCGCGCCCAAGCGCTCGCATCGCGCGTGTCTCGCATCACGGTCATCGTTCCTCACGAGCTCATGGTGCTGCCGGGCTTTCACCTGCTGCGTGACGGCATCGAGTTCGAGCGCGCCTCCTTCGGCATTGCCGTGGCCACTGACGGTGGGAACCACGCCTTCGAAGCCAGTGCTCCGGGTCGCGTGCCCTGGACCACCACGGTGAACTTGTTTGCAGAGGGCGACCAGAAGTCATTGATGCTGCCCGTGCTCGATTCCGTTGCCCCGGGCGACTCAGCCGCGGCCCACGGTGGGCCGCTCACGAACGACGCCCAGGAACGCAGGTCGAAAGTCACGCTCGAGCGCGTGAGCCTCGGGCTCGCCGCGGCAAGCGTCGTGGGCTTGGCCTTTGGCACCGGCTTCGCCTTGCGCGCGAATTCCAAGAACGATGACTCCAACGCCGACGGTCATTGCGCCAATGGCTGCGATGCCGAAGGGACGCGCAACCGCAATCAGGCGCTGTCCGCGGCGCGCGCGTCCACTTGGTCGTTCGTGGCGGGCGGCGCGCTGGCAGCGGCGAGCATCACGCTCTACATCCACGCAAATTCCGGCTCGTCGCGCGTCGGCGCGGCGGTCAGCTCGAAGCTGCAAGCGCGCGTGTTGCCCGGCGGGCTGCAGCTGAGCGGCAGCTTCTGAGCGAGCCCGAGACACGGGCCTCCGGATTAGTGCCGCGTCTCGATCAGCTCTTCGATGTTCTTCGAAGGGTCGGAGGGCGGCAGACCTGCGCTGAAGAGCGGAGGCGGCAACGCTTGCGGCGCGGCGACGGACGTCGGCGGCGTACTGGGTGAAGGGCTGGGCAGCGGTTTCGGCTTTGCCGGGCCGCTGAGCTTCGCGTGCGAGCCCCCCAAGGGCTTCGTCTTCGGCGAGCCGCTCGAAGCAAGCGGCGGCACGAGGCTCGCCACGGCCGGCGCGGCGGGTTGGATCGGGGTCACGGTCACGCTCGGTCCTGATTCGACGCCCGACGCCACGTTGGCGCTCGCCGCTTGTGCGGGCGAGAAGCTCGAGGTGAGCTTTTGCGGCGGACGCGCAGCGGGCGACGATGCTCGAGGGCCCCCCGCGAACCAAAACACGCCGCCCGCGACGCACGACACGACCAATAGCGCGCCCGCCGCGCTCAACCGCCGGCGTGAGGCGAGGCCCGCCGCCTGGCGCGCGTCCCGGGAGCTGCTCGTCGCGGTGCGGTCGAGCGCGTCCACATCCACTGGCACGGGCAGCGTGGCCTCGAAACCGAGTTGCGGTTCGCGAGTTGGGCCGACGGGGTTGGGGCTGCGCAGGCGTACCAAACCGGAGACGCGCGTCAGCGACAAACGTGCGTCCTCACTGCCGTAGGGAGCCAACGCGACCGCCAAGGCAACCGCATTTTCGAAGCGTTGGTCGCGGTTTTTGGCCAAACAACGGGCAATCACCGCCTCCAAACCTTCGGGCATGGACGGCGCGCTCGGCACCGACTCGATCGATTCGGGCTGCCCGCTCAACACCTGTGAGATCAGCTCGTGGTAGGTGTGACCCGAAAACGGGACGCGACCGGTGATGAGCTCGTACAGCGTGACGCCCAGCGCCCAGATGTCGGCGCGCGCGTCCACGTTGCGCGGATTTTGAAACTGCTCGGGCGGCATGTACGTAGGCGAGCCGAGCTGAATGTCATCCGAGCTCGTGAGCGCGAAGTCCCCCAAGTTGTCGAGCTGAGTCTTGGCGATGCCGAAATCGAGCACTTTGATCAACGGCGTGCCGTCCGCGCGCTCGGTCAAGAACAGATTGCTCGGCTTGAGATCGCGATGCACGACGGCCGCCAAGTGACCCTCGGCCACGGCCTGGAGCGCTTGCAGCAGGTAGTCAACCGCTTGCCTCGGCGAAAGCGGCCCATGCTCACGCAGCACCGCGCGCAGGTCTTGGCCCTCGAGAAACTCCATGACCAGGAACGGAGTGCGGTCCGGCAGGTCCCCAATCTCCAGAACCTTGACCACGTGCTCGCTGGTGATGCGCGTCGCCGTGCGCGCCTCACGCTTGAAGCGCTCTGCCGCGGTGATCGACGAGGCGAGCCGCGGCAGCAGCACCTTGATCGCGACCCGCCGATCGAGCCGGATGTCTCGCGCCTCGAACACGGCGCCCATTCCGCCGACGTCGATCAACTTCCCGATGACGTACTTTTCCGCCACCGTCTGGCCCAGATGCACGGGCGCCAAAAAGCGAGGATCGCTATCTGGAGAACGGCTAGCGGACTCAGTCATGGAAAACTTGACCCAGACGGGCCTACCCAGCGCCTACGGTATCAGTGCGCTTGCTCCGGCGAAAGCCGCCATCATTCAAAGGCGAGGAAGCCCATCATTGGTCGCCGGCCGAGCGCTGCGCGCCTCAGTCGATCGGCCACTGCGGGCTCGTACCATCTGCACCGGGTGGCAACGTAGGTAGTTCTTCGGCTGCCTCATTCGTCACGTCCGGCTGCTGCGGCTCGCCCCGGCGCACGACGCCCAATTGCTGCTTCCGATGCTTGGTCAAGCCGTGGAACCGGCGCGCTTCGAGCCGGGCGACGGCGGGTCGGTATCCAGCTTCGAGACCGAACGCCACCAGGTGTTGCCGTTGGCGTTGATCGCGCTGTACTCGGACGTCAGCCCGGTAACCCCGCTGAAGACCACGCGGTGCTTGGGCCGCGCACCGCGAAGGACGACCATAGCTGCCCGGAACCCGCGCCTCCTCCCACCAATCGAGCTCCGTGATCCGCTCCGCGGGCACGCCCCAGGCTTGCAAGTGCGCGCCCACGCCCAGCGACGTAACGCCCCACACCGGATCGGTCAGTACGCGCGCGCCATCGATCGCGGCGACGCCTTCATCCGCTCGAGCCGCAGACCTGTCGCTTGAGCTGCAAACGATTTCATGGCTGCTCCTCCGCCAGCATGTGGCATTGCCCGACCGCCGTGCTCGCTCCGCTCCGCGCGCCGGGGCCCTCAAACGCCTGGCTACGCCAGGCCTGAGGGTCCCATCCGCAACACGGGCATTTCACGAGCTCGAAATGAGCGCCGAAAACTCGAAGCTCACCGTGCATCGACATCAATCAACGAGCCCCGCGCGGCCAGGCACAGATCGATACGACTTTCAGCGAGCTGCGTCGCAGCAACACGCGGCCTCCGGGTGCCAACTTTAGCGGAGCCATCCCATGTCGGTCTCGAAAATTTAGTTCGGGCCCGCTCATGGTTGGTCACTACGCAGCTGTCACTTTGCCGCAGTCGAACCCAGCGTGAGGGTTTCGAGTTCTTCGAAACCGCGAGCGAGCTCTCGGCACGTACCGGAGCAGGCGGTTGTGCTCGCATCGTATGACAAAGCGGACGGGATCGAGGAATGAGCCCGTCCGTCTCACGGCGACCGCGGCGACCGCACCGCATGGGGTGCTCACGCAGAAATCGTAGCGTGAATTCACGCTACGATTTTCGTTTGAAAGGGGTCTCGCGATTCGACGCCCGTGAGTCGAACCGAAGCCGCGCCACGAGCAACGTGACCAGATGTGAGGTGCGCTGTCGCACCAGTGAGCGCCCAGCTAGCCGCAGCACCTCCTTGTTTGATACTGCATTTTTACCCCCTCCCCGTGTTGAACCATGAGCGGGCCCGAACTAAATTTCCGGTGCGCAGTGGCTCTCCGGCGCCGCAGGCCCGCGCGGCATCAAGGAGGTGAGCTCGCACGGAAGAAGGTGGACTTGGAATTTCGATGCGTGAGCAACTCGAAGGCTTGGTTTGAGCT
>JBEQTH010000093.1:0-22721 GCA_040348785.1 Myxococcales bacterium
TTGAAAGGGGTCTCGCGATTCGACGCCCGTGAGTCGAACCGAAGCCGCGCCACGAGCAACGTGACCAGATGTGAGGTGCGCTGTCGCACCAGTGAGCGCCCAGCTAGCCGCAGCGCCTCTTGGTTCTGATACTGCATTTTTACGCCCTTCCCGTGTTGAACCATGCGTGGGCCCTAACACCATTTTCGAGACCGAAAGGGGTGCGCGTCGCGAAGGGGCAATTGAAGCTGGAGGGGCCCCGCCGGCAACAGCCCATCCCTGTGGGGGATGATCTCGAGTTGCGGCTGCGCCGACACACGTCGGCGGACGCCGAGCCACGCAGCCGCACGGGCGAGCCACGATTTCCGCGAAATCGGCGGTGGAGCCCATTGGTCCGGCGCTTGCTGATGGGAGGGGCAACCGGCGCTTTCGTCCGGTGGAGGTCATTGCCAGATGTCGGGTTCGGAAAATACTCGTTGGGTTGCCGTGAGTGCGCTCGGTGCGGCCATGTTCGCGATTGGGTTCTCGTCCGCCTCCGTGGCGTGCAACACGCGCGACGTCAGCGTCGCGGAGGCCGCACGCGCGGCGGATAGCGTCGCGCTGCCCGCGCCGGCGGCGAGCTTGGGTGACGTCGCCAAAGTCGTGAACGCGCCGACCGTCGCACCGATCGTCACTGCGCCTGCAACCTCGGCGTCGTCGAGCGCCAAGGCGACCATCGACGAGCAGGCGAGCGATGGGCTGAAGCTGAAGCGCATCGTGGTGACTCGCAAAATCGAGAACCGCGAGCCCGTCGCGGGCGACGATTTCAATTTGGGCAGCGCGCCCGTGTACGCCTTCGTCGAGCTAGAAAACTCGGCCAAAGACGCGCGCAACATCCGCGTCCTGTTCCAGAACGAAGACACCAAAGCCACGGTCGGACACGTGAAGCTCACCGTGCCCGCCGCGCAGTCGCGCTTCCGCACTTGGGGCAAGACGCGCATGATCCGCGACGCGGGTCACTGGGTCGCCGTCGTCTCCACGCTGGATGGAGTCGAGCTCGGCCGCGCGCCCTTCCAAGTGAAGGGCTGAGCGTCAGCCCCGGGCCGACGTCAGTCGACGGCGTGCGCGACGCGGCCGCGGTTCTGCTTCTTCGCGGCGTGCACGCGCTTCTCAGCGACGCGCTTGGCCTTCTTGGCGCGGCTGGGCTTGGTCTTGCGCCGCGCTTTGGGCGCGATCAGCGCCAAGCGCAGCAGATCGGCCAGCTTTTTCCGAGCGTCTTCCAAATTGTCGGGCTGGTTACGGGTCAGCTGGCTCGTGATTTGAATTGCGCCTTCGGCGTCCAAGCGCGCGGCGGCTTTCGAGCGCAGGCGGGCTTTGAGCTCGTCACTCAAAGCGGTGCTGTCCTCGAAGTCGAAGCGCAGATCGACCTTGCTCGCGACCTTGTTCACGTTCTGACCACCGGGACCGCCCGAGCGCGCAGCTGTCCAACGAAGCTCCGCTTCGGGGATCACAAGATGCGCGACGACCAGGGGCCCGGACATAACGGGCCAGAGTGTTCATCAATTTTCGAGATGCGCAAGCACGCGCGGCGCGCGGCGCTGCTCAATTCGCAAACGAGAAGTCGTAGAAAAACGGGTCGGTGGGGCCGATTTTGCCGAATGGGGCCTGAGCGCTGAGCATCACCAAATGCTGAGCGTTGATGTAAATCATTCCGTTCCAATCGGTCTTGTCCGGACAGTGCGCGGTGAAGTGGATCGAGTAGTGGCCCGCTTTCTCGATGAAGCCGTCGAGCTTTACCTTGTCGCTGCAGCGACCCTGGACCTTCATCAAGAAGTGGAGCAGCGATTTTTCGCTCGGCTTGTCTTTGAGCAGCGGCAGCACGCTCACGGTGTACAGCGTGCCGTCACTCCCGGTGACGGTGCGAACGGGGCCCTCCGGGCCCGCCTTCTCGACCGAGCCGCGAGGCAGGGCGAGCGAAAAGCCGTTCGCGGTGTCCGTCACTTTTTCCCAGCCGTCGGGCAACCCGGCCGGAGCTTGCTCGGGCTGCTCGGAATTTTCGCCCGCGCTGCAGGCCGCGATCGCCCGGAATTTCTTGGCACAACTCTCGGGCGCGACGTTGGCGCAGGTCAGGTCCTTCGCGCCACGCGCGCACTCGAGCGCGGCGCGCACTTGATCCGCGCAACCAGCGGGCGGCGGATCGTACTTGGTGCAGTTCACGTGGCAGCTCTCGACCGCGGGCTTGCCGCATTTGGCGACGAGCTTTTCGCACTTGGCGGCGCAGATGGACAGGATCGACGGCGCGCTCGGGGCGGGTGGTGGCACCGCGCTCGCCGCGGGTGGGTTCGTCGCGCTGCTCGGCGGCGGTGCTTCACCCGTCGCGAGCGCCTTCGTCGGCGCGGGCTCACTCGCAGACGGCGCTGCGGGCGCCTCGGTCGTCGGTGGCGCGCCGGCACACGCTGCAAACCAAACCGCGACTGCCGTTAGGCCAAAGCCGATCCCACACGCCTGACTCATGCCCAAGATTGTAGCGCGTTTCTGCGCATTTCGCGCCATCATCCAAGCTCCCCTCGAACAAACTCAGCGCAACCGCCCGGTCGGCTCCGAGGGGAGACGCGCAAAGCTCAGCTCGGCGCGGCCCTTGCCCTTGAGCTGCGCCGCGAGCTCGTGCGCGAGCGCATCGCTCGGGTCGAGCATGTGGGCGGTCGCCAAAATCTCGTCCAAGTTTTTGCGGTCGTTCAGCGCGGCGGCGACCAACGCCTGGCCGCGCGTCTCGGCGAGCAGCACGCTGCGCGTCGCTTCGTCCCGGCTGCCGTCGCGCTCGGTCGCCGCGAGGACGAGGCGAAAGTCTTCGGCGCTCTGCATCAGGCCCGCCATGCGATCCGAGCGGCCCAGAGGCTGCGGCGCAAAACGCATGAAAAATGGCTGCGGAACCAGGTGTTCGAGCTGGGCGTGATCGAACGCGGGGTCGAATTCGACGAACAATGGGCGGGCGTCGGCGAGCGTGGACAGCGCGTACTCGCTCGGTCGACCGCTGAGCGCGACCTCTCGGATGAGGGGCGCCAACGCCGGCTCGGTCGCGAGCAACCGCGCCCGCACATTGCCGCGCTCGAGCAGCGGCATGGGCACGACGACCAAGTCGGGCCGCTGACCGCGCACGATGCGCGAGGCCAAAAGCCGCCAAGCGACGGCTTCCGAGCGCAGCAAGAGCAAGCCATCGGGCGGCACGCTGGCCAGGGCTTCGTCCGTCCAAACCTCCGCCGCCGAGTCACCGCGTCGGTCCGCGGCGTACGCCGAGTCCTCGGCACCGATGAAAACCAGGGTAAAATCGAAGACCACGAGCAGCACGCTCGCCGGCTCGGCGAACGGGATGCGCGCCCGCTTCAGGCTGACGGCGCTGGTTTGGACGGCGAGCGCCGCGCACACCGCGAGCGCGACAATCGCCAAGAGCCTTAACGATCCAAAGGCGTCCGGCGTGAGCACCGCGACGCGACTCACCGGGATCGCCAGGTCGAAAAGCACGAGCGCGAACAGCGGCGCAACCGAACCGCGCGTGCTTTTGCCCATCAAGCCGATAACGAGCCCGGCGAGCGCGAGCCCGAACGAGATCACGCCCACGTCGCTCAGCCAGCCGGCGAGCGCGGTCGTGCGCACACCCGAGGCGTCGACCAACGCCAAGCTCGACGCTTCCAGCCCGTGCCCGAAGTCGAGCCCGGCATGCGCCGAGAGCGGGCGGATCAAGATCGGCACCAGCGAAAAGCCAAAAAACACGGCAAACCCTGCCGCAAATCCGAGCAGTGCGCGCACGCGCGGCAAGATCGAATGCACGGCGCCTTGCACGAGCAACGCGAACAGCAGCACCAAGGCCGCGGCGTGCGCCTCTGACAAAGTGAGCCCCATCAGCCCGCCCAGCGCGACCGAGAGCCGCGCATCACGGCCCTTGACCAGCTCGAAGCCGAGCATGAGCCCACTCAGGACGAGCGCGGTGGCGAGCGGAGCGCCGCCCGCCACCGTGCCCTCGAGCTGGAAGCTCTGCGCGAGCGTGGCGGTCAACGCACCGGCGAGAGCGAGCGCCGGCGTGAGCCGAGGCGTATGCGTCGCGCGTTCCAGGACACGTCGCGCCAGCACGTAAATGAGGAGCGAGCACAGAGCGAGGGAGAGCGCACCGACCCACGACGCGCGCAGCCAACGCCCGCCTAGGGGCAGCAGCGAGAACAGCTCGACCAGCACCGTCGTGACCCGACCTTCGGTGCCCGCGGGCACGAGCCCGAGCGCACGCACGATCGGCAAGTCGTCGCGCCACACGGGAGCCGAGCTGGCCCGGAACACGGTCACGATCATCGGCACCGCGAACGCGGCTTGCACGAAAATCGCATCCAGCCAGTGCCGCTCGGGCTCGGCGCGGGCCGACGGCCGGGCCGGCGCAGACGCAGGCGAGGGAACGGCGGAGGGACGGCTTTCCAGAGTCACCGACTCTCGGTGCCACGCGGCCCAGATTTCGGCCTAGTTTTCAGCGAATCGCTGGCGCCAGGTGCAAGCGCCGAGCCGCCCTGGGTCCGCTTTTGGCGCCCCCAAGCCCAAAGAAAGCGCTAGAACCGCTGGCCCTGGGCCGGAGCCGGCCAGGCACAAAGGACGACCGACTTGGCACGCTTCATCGACGAGCTGAAACGCACTCACGACTGTGGCGCACTGCGCGCTTCGGACATCGGCAAAGAGGTGGTGCTCTTTGGCTGGGTGGCCATCCGCCGCGACCACGGCTCGCTCGTGTTCGTGGATTTGCGCGATCGCGCGGGCGAGACCCAAATCGTGTTCGACGCGGACGCTTCCAAAGAAGCCCACGACGTCGCCAACGCCCTTCGCCCGGAGTGGGTCGTCGGCATCCGCGGCACCGTGCGCTCGCGTGGCGAGCAATTCAGCAAGAAGGAAGGCAAGCTCGTCAGCGCTGCCAACGCCAACATCCCCACCGGTGAAATCGAGATCGCCGTGATCGAGGCGTTCGTGTTCAACAAGGCCGAGACTCCGCCCTTTTCCCTGGGCGATTCGGTGGACACGCGCGAAGAGGTTCGGCTCGAGTACCGCTACCTGGACCTGCGCCGTCAGCCGCTGCAGAAAGCGCTGCGCATGCGGCACAACGTGAACTTGGCCACACGCAACTACCTTGCCGGCCAAGGTTGCATGGAGATCGAGACGCCGTTCTTGGTGAAGTACACGCCCGGCGGCGCGCGCAACTTCCTCGTACCTTCGCGCTTGCACGCCTCCAAGTTCTACGCCTTGGCCGAGAGCCCGCAGCTGTTCAAGCAGCTGTTCATGGTCGCCGGCTTCGATCGCTACTTTCAGATCGTGCGCTGTTTCCGGGACGAGGATTTGCGCATCGATCGCCAGCCCGAGTTCACCCAGATCGACATCGAGCTCAGCTTCATCAACCAAGACGACCTGTTCCAGCTGGTCGAGGGCTTGGTGTTCACGATCTGGAAGGCCGCGCTGGGCATCGATCTGCACGACCATTACCCGAGCGGTCACTTTCCGCGGCTCAAGTTCGACGAGTCAATGGAGAAGTACGGCAACGACAAGCCGGACCTGCGCTTCGGTTTGCCGCACACCGACATTACGGCGCTCGTCGTCGAACAGAACGGCGGCGGCATCCCGTTCTGGACGCCGATCGCGGAGAAGTTCAAGAGCGGCGCGTACCGTGCGGATCTGCCGGCCGAGATCGTGAAAGCCATGGTGGTGCCAGCGAGCGCGCCCCTGTCGCGCACTGACCAAGAGAAGCTCGAGCAGCTGGCCAAGGGCATGGGCGCGGGCGGTCTGGCGCGCGCCAAGGTCGGGCCTGACGGAACCTGGGTGCAGTCACCGCTCTCGAAGAGCGTGACCAAAGAGATGGTGCTCGCGATCAACGAGGCCACGGGCGCCAAAGAGGGCGATCTGCTCCTGTTTCAGTTCGGCAAGACGTCGCTCGTGCACACCGTGCTCGCCAACCTGCGCGTGCACATTGCCAAGAAGCTCGGGCTCATTCCGGAGGTCGGGCATGGCGGCAACTGGAACTTCCTGTGGGTCGTGGAGCCGCCGCTCTTCGAGTACGACGACGAGCACAAGACGTGGGCCGCCGCGCACCACGCCTTCACCCGGCCGCACGACGACCATGTCGACTTGATCGAGAGCGATCCAGGCAAGGTGCAGTGCTACCGCTACGACCTCGTGCTGAACGGTTTCGAGATCGCCGGCGGCTCGATCCGCTTGCACGATCCAGCGGTCCAAGCACGCGTGTTCGCCGCGCTCGGCATCAAGGACGAAGAGGCGCAGGAGAAGTTCGGCTTCTTGTTGTCCGCGCTCAAGTTCGGCGCGCCGCCCCACGGTGGCATCGCGCTCGGGATGGATCGCATCGCCATGTTGCTTGCGGGTACCGAGAGCATCCGTGACGTGATCGCGTTCCCGAAGACGCAAAAGGGCACCGACTTGATGAGTAACGCCCCGGGGTTAGTGGGGCCGAACCAACTCGCTGAGCTGCGGATCCGCACCGTCGGCGAGACCTGATCCGTAGGAGTGAAATAACTACAGGGGCGCTATCCGAAGCAGGGGCGCCTCGCTGGCCGTGAACCGCACGTTTTTGCCTGCCGCCAACGTGACCCGCAGGGTCATCGCCGGCAGGCTTCTCCGTCCTCGACTTGAGCTTGGGTGTCGGTGAAACTGGGAGGAAGATAGCGATGAGCGCGCGCATTCTCGTTGTCGATGACAGCCCTACGATCCGCAAGGTCGTGGGCTCCATCCTGGAGGCGCGCGCGTATCGACCCTTGCTCGCGGGTGACGGCCAAGAGGCGCTCGAGCTCTTGGGGACCGAAGAGGTCGACCTGGTGTTGCTCGACTTCGTGATGCCGCGGATGAACGGTTATCAATTCTGTCGTGAGCTGCGCGCAGATCCGAATCTGAAGAACCTGCCCGTGGTGCTGATGAGCGCCAAGGGCGACAAGATCCGCGGCCAGTTCGTGCAGCAGACGGGCGCGATCGACGCCATCACCAAGCCGTTCGACGCCCGCGGCCTGATCGCCGTCGTGGAAGGCGCGCTCAAGAAGCACACCGAGGGCCGCGGCCGCCCCGTTCCCGAAGCGCACGCCATGCCCGAGGACGAAGAGTCCTCCAACGCCGAAAACTTCCGGCCCAGCCGCTCGAGCTTCAGCGAAGATCCCGGGCTCCGGCGCGTACAAGCGGCGCAAGAATTCGGCCTTTCGTTGTCCCAGGTGATGGCGCCCGAGCTGAGCAAGATCCCGGAGCTGTCGCCGGAGACAGCGCAGGCCGTCTCGCTCGCCGTGCAGCGCGCGATCACTCCGGACAACATGGGCGCGCTGTCCACGTTGATGAAGATGCTCACCCTGGGTGAGAACACGCGCGACGCCCTGTCCGGCGACATCTCGGTGATCTCGATCGCCGAGGTCCTGCAGCTGCTCGACTTGCAACGGCAAACGGGTGTGCTCAGCATCTTCACGCGCCAGAGCGAGATCACGCTGTATATCAAGGAGGGTCGGTTGGAGTTCGCGGCATCGCGCGGGCTCCGGGTCGAGTTTCGCATCGGCCGCTACTTGGTCGAGGACGGCGCCATCACGCGGGACGAGCTGCAGACCGTGCTCGACAACCGCGCCGGCTCGAAGCGCTTGTTCGGCGAGCTCTTGATTCAATTGGGTATGGCCAACGAGGATCAAGTGAAGCGCGCCCTGGTCCGCCAGACGCACGAGCTGATTTACGAGGTCGTGCGCTGGAAAATCGGGCGTTTTGCGTTCTCGGTCGGCTCCGAGAACCCAGCCGCGACCAAGGCCGCGCTGGGCTTGGAAACGGGAGGCCTGGTGATGGAAGGCTTCCGGCGCGTCGATGAGTGGCGCCTCATCGAGGGCAGCTTCGACTTCGACGAAGTGCTGTACCACGATACGGTTGCCATCGAGCGCCTGGGGCAGGACGCGAACCTCACACGCCAAGAGCGCGCGGTGCTGGGGGCCATCGACGGCGAGAAGACGATCCGCGAGATCGTGGACCTCACGGGCGGCAGCTCGTTCGAGCTGTGTAAGATCTTGTACCAGTTCCTCAACTCACGCCTGGTGCGGCGCCGAGCAGCTTGAGTCATGGCGCGGCGCGCAGGGCTCTTGGTGCGACGCGCGGGTGAGCTCTCGTTCCTGCCGGCGAGTGTTGCCAAGAGCTTGCTGCCGCTGCCACGGCTGTCCAAAGTCCCGTGGGATTCAGCGCAAATGGCGCTCGTGGGCGGGGACGTGGTGGCGGTGCTCGAGCTGGCGGAGCCGTGCGGGGTGCTCGTGCTGTGCGAGCTCGAGGGTCAAACCTTGGCGCTCTCGGGCTTATCCGCGGAGCGGGCCGGGTCTTGGCCCGAGTCTGGCACGGGCGTGAGCGTGGACGGCGTCGAAGTGCCGGGGCTCGATCTCGGCGCGGCACTGACGCAGTTTCAACGAACCGCAAAGGACGGCGCACCATGAGCGACACTTTCGATCCCTCGCATCCCACCGCACTGACGGCAGTGCAGGGCGCACGCCTGCTTGCCGCGCTCGAAGCGGCACAAGCCGCAGCGGCCCGCGCGATTAGCGAGCAGCGCGCGGCGAGCGGCGGCCTGCGGCGTCAGCAACTCGAGCTCGAGGCCGTGCTCGAAGCCGGGCAAAAGCTGAGCGGGCGCGGCCGCGATATTCGCAATAGCCTCCAAGAGCTACGGCAATCGGTGGACCGCGCCAAGCTGACCGCGCTGAACGCCGGTTTGGAGGGCGCCCGGCTCGGCGATCCAGTGGGCAAAGCGCTCGTGATCATGGGTGACGAAGTCCGCAACTTGCTGGCCCGCGCCATGGACGCACTCGAAGAACACGGGGCGCTCTTGGCCGAGGTCGACCGCGATCGCGACCGCTGCCTCGCCGATCTCGTGAAGCTCAGCGACGACACGCGTCAAACCGCGTCCGCCGTGGCGCGCGCCGAGCAGCAGAGTCAACTGAACAACGCCTTGCTCGCTGAGCTGAAGGTCGATCTGAGCGAGCTGTGTGGCACCGATCCGGAGACTGCACGCATGCTCGGTGAAGCCACGGCGCAGCTGAAAACCGCTACCGATGCGCTGCGCGAGCTGTCGCAACGCGCGGCGCTGCGCCCCAGCGCCGTGCGCGAGCTGTTACGTCCGTTGCTTTCGCTGATCCCACCCGAAGAGGACGACGTGCGGTGACGCTTTCGCAGCTCGAGCTCGGACGCCTCCTCGCGGGTGAGATCGCGCGGCGCTTGCCGGTGCTGGGCGATCCGAGCACCCCAGAGCTCGAGATCCGCGCGGCGCTGCACGCGCTGAAGGGCTCGGCGGCGATGGCCGGGCACACCGAGCTTGCGCTCGTGATCGCGCAATTCGATCAGCGGGTGAAGGCGCGGCAACCGGGGGCAATCGCGCAAACGCGAACGGGACTCGAGCACGCGCTCGCGCGTTTGCACCGTGATTTGCCGCCGTTCGCGAGCGTGTGGCCCGAACCGCCGCCGTTCCTGGGGGCCGCGGCGATCGACTCGAAGTACCGGGCCCAGTACTACGCCGCAGTTCGTGAGCGGCTCGGAGAGCTCGACAGCGTGCTCGCCGACACGGGCGACGCGCTTGGCGGGCTGGAGCGCGCGCAGCGCAGCGTGCACGCGATGAAGGGTGCCGCGGCCGCAATGGGCGACGACGTGACGGCCTGGTATTGCCACGGTCTCGAGGAGGCGCTCCGCAACGTCCCGCGTGAGCCGAACGCGGCGACGGATGCGTTGGTGGACTTGGCGCGTCACCGTGCGCTGTTCACGCTGCTGCTCGAGGATCCGGCGCGAGCTCTCGACACCCTGCGTGCCCTCGCGCAGCGCCGCTCGACCTCTCCGCCGCCCCGCTCGAGCGCCCCGCTCGGCCCGCGCACTCGTCCGCCCGCTCGCCCGCCGAGCGGCGAATTCGAGGCCAATGCCGCGCTACATTTGAACGTGCCGGTTCAGACGCTGGACGCATTCAGTGAGCGGCTGGAGCGCATCGAGTTGATCTACGAGGACTTGCTGCGGACGAGTGACTTGGCGCGCAAGCTGGGCGCGCGTCTACGCGATACGAGCGCTGGGTTGAACGAAGCACGTCGCCAACTCGGCGCGACGGGGACCCCTTTTGCGAGCGCGCCGCTGGCTCGTATCGAGCTCGCGAGCGCGGTGCTACGCACCAGCGCGAGCAACGCCGATCGCGGCGCGGGCACCTTTCGTCGCAGCGCGCAGTTTCTGCGCGCACGCACCTCGGAGATGCGCAGCGAATTGGCGGCCCTGCGCCGCACCTCACTGCACACGTTATTCGAGCGCGTGAAGCGCGCGGCTTTGCGCGACGCCGACAACGAGGGCAAACGCGTCGAGGTCGAGATTGTCGGTCGTGACGTGCTCGTCGATCAGCGGATGGCCGAGCGTTTGCACGATACGGTGCTGCAATTGGCGCGTAATTCACTGGTCCACGGCATCGAAACGCCCGACACACGTGCGCTGAACGGCAAGCCAGAGCGTGGCCGTATCACCCTGTCTGCAGAGCAGATCGGCGAATGGCTGCGTGTCACCGTTGCCGACGATGGGCGCGGCGCCGACGTGGAGCGGATTCGGCAAATTGCCATTGCGGCCGGCGCCGCGACACCCGAAGCCGCCGCGCGCGCTGGCGAGGACGATCTGCTTGCGCTGCTTTTCTTACCCGGGCTCACCACCCACCAGCGCGCTGATCTGCTCGCGGGGCGAGGCTTAGGCCTCGACTTGGTGCAAGACACGGTGCGCCGCCTCGGGGGCACCATTCGGCTGCGGAGCCGTCCTGAAGGCGGGCTAATCGCTAGCTTCGAGATGCCGAGCGACCACACCGTGGTCGATGTTTTGTGGCTGGAAGAGCTGGGCCAACGCTTCGCGCTGCCCGTGAGCTTCACCGGTCGTGTCGAGCGCAGCGAGCCGGGGTCAGACGCGGTTCAGCCGGTGCGGCTCGGACGCTGTCTCGATCAAGCGTGCCCCGCCGAAGCTGCTCTCGCGCTAGAGCTCACCGTGTACGGCATAGCGCCGATCCGGATTGGGTTCGACGCGGTGGGGGAGATCGAACAGGTGCACCTTCGGCCGTTGCCCGATCTGATCGCGGCGCGTGGCCCTTACAGCGGCGCGGTGTTGCGCAGCGACGGCAGCTTGCACCTCGCGCTCGACGCACCGCTCGTCGCTGCGCGTGCCTGGACCCTACGCCCGGTGGATGCCGCATGAGCTCGACTTTGCACATCACCCGCCTCACCGCTGCGGATCTCGAGGCCGTGCGCGCAATCCTCACGCTGAGCGAGCTCACGGTGGATCTCGAGGCCGAATTGGTGCGAGAAATCGCGGTCCCTTGGGTGCTACGCGCTGCCGCGGGCGGCGCGCCGCGCGCGTTCCTGCTCGCCTGGAGCGTGGCCGACGAGCTGCATTTGTTGGACATGGCCACGCATCCGGAGCATCGCCGCCGTGGATATTCGCGACGCCTGCTGAGCGCGCTCGTCGAGCTGGCGCGGAGCGCGCACAAGCGCCTCGTGCTGCTCGAGGTGCGCAAGTCGAATGCGGCCGCCATCGCGCTCTATGAAAGCGCAGGCTTCTCCACGACGGGCGTGCGTCGTGGCTACTATTCGGATACTGGTGAGGACGCCTTGGAGATGCGCATCACCCTCGACCCGAACACGGGCGCCATTTTGCGCGAAGCGCCGTGATGAGCGAACGCGACAACCTGCGCAGCGCGAGCGCCGGTCTCGCGATCGCCTGTTTGCTCGTCGCGGGCTGTGACGATCACAAGGCCAACGTGGGTCATGACGCCGGCCCCAGCGAACCGAGCCCAAACGCGAGCATTTTGCCCGCCCCTTTGGCGAGCAATCTCGAAGCTCCGGGCAGCGGCAAGTCGAGCCCAGACGAAGCGGAGCGCCGCGACGCGGGCCACGGCTCTCTGGACGCCGGCGCTGATGCCGCGCTGCCGGAACCGCACGCCCTGCGCGAAGATCAAGCGTTGCCCGGGGAGACCCCGCACGAGACGAGTGGGCTCACGCTAACCGCGCGCCTGCGCTTCCTCGACAATTCGCCCGTGCCGCGGGTGCCAGAGCAGAACTCGGACGGCGTGCAGCGCGGGCGCGACGCGGCGGGCTTCGAAGTCGTGGTCGATCTCGCTGGCGGTCGCATGCGCCTCGTCTTCGCGTCGCGCGCGTTCGCCTTGCCAGCAGGCAGCGAGCTGCACACGCGTGATGATCTGTACGGGCACACGCTGCTCTGGCCGAATCGCACGACCTACACGGTGATCGCCCCGGGCGCGCTGCGCAGTGTCCTCTCGCAACAACGCGCGGACGTCGTGCCTCTGGTGCGCGCCCGAGTGAGCGCTTTGCCCTCAGGCAGCCTATTCGGGCTGTCCACCGAACGCACCGAGCTCAGCACGCCCACAGGCAAGTTGGAGCTCGAGCAAGCGCGCGGGCCAAGCTCCCTGCCCGCGCCCTCCGGCATCTGGACGAGCGGACTGAGCTTGTGCCAATTCTTGGTCGAGCTAGTCGGCGCGTCTCCCACGAGCTCGGCGTGTCGCGCTGATTTGGTCCCCGTGCGCGCGATGTACACGTGGCCCAACGGCGAGCATTTCGCGTTCGACGTATCGCGCCTGCTGCGTCGCAACGACATCGATCCTACGGCGCTCGCGATGCCGCCCGCGGGCGCCGAGTTTCGGCAGAGCGAGCTGCCGCCCCCGCCACCGACCGCGTTGCTCTCCGACAACGAGCTCATCGAGTTCCGCTTGCGCCCGGCGGCACGCACTGAAAAAGTCGACCCAAGCGCGCCGAAAACCGGCCTCTTGGTCGCCAACCACGGCGAGAGCCTGCGCTACATCAGCGTGGACGGCGCACCGGTCGCTCGCTTGCCCCCGGGCGCTGAACAATTGCTGCTCGGCCTGCGCGCCGGAAAGTACCAAGTCACCGCACGCGACTTCTTCGGCAGCGAGGACGCCGTGACCAAGAGCATCGAAGTCCCCGCCCGCTTCACCCTCGGGGATGACACAGAAAAAGCCCACTGATCGCCGCAGCTCCCCAGCCCGATCTTGTTCACGCGCGTGCTCGATGCCGATCCGGACAACCGGCTCTTCTCGCTCAATTCAGCGGATTCGCCCCCGTCTCATAATCCTCGGGGCCAAACTCAGCCCCCTCGTACCCGCTCTGCACCAGCTTCTCCTGAAGGAGCTCCGTCGCGGCCTCCAGCACCTCGAAGCGAGTGGAAAAAGAGAAATACTCGTCCTCCGGCACGGGAGGTAGCTGAGCCAGGCGCTGGGCGAGCAGCTCGTGATCCTCTGGCGCAACGCGTAACAAGGAGCGCGGGCCCCCATGCTCATCGCCCGAGTAGAGCGCGTCGTAAGCGGTGCCGATGGGATTGAACCACAGGAACACGCCCGACAAGCAAATCGACCAGTCGTGGACGTTGATTGTCGGCACCCGCCAAAAGCCGCCGAAACGACCGCGCACCAACTCACCGAAGTAAGCACCTGCTGCGCGAGTGATCAGCGGCGCGAGGTCCGGCTGCTCCTGGATGGTCGTGCGCGAGAGCGTCATGTAGTGATCGAGCAGGGGCAGCGTTTCAGGCGTAAAATCGAGATCGACCTTGAGCGCGCGCCGCACGTATTCGAGGCAGGCGGTAACGAATTCGGCAATCGTCTCGGGAGGCGGTTGAAACTCGGGCATGGCGCTCTCTTCGTGCTTCTTTTTGGGACAAGTGCCAACCCGAATCGCTGGCATGCAACGGCCTGCCCGACCCGAGCCCACGAGAAATGGCCGCCCAGCACGCTTATTTAACCCGCAGCCGGCGGTGCCGCCTGAGTCAGCGCTGGGCCGACCAAATGGAAATCAAGTCACCGGCCGAACAAAAATGAGAAAAGGGGGCGGGGCCCCAAAAGCAAACGAGAGAAAAGGCCCGGGGCCCCGAAAATAACGAGAGGGCGGCCCCAAAAACCATGCGACAAGAGGTGAAGACGCGCTCTTACGTTCCCCGGTGAGCGTGTTACCCTCAAAAGTCTCCCATGCGCCTCGGTATCCTGAGCGACATCCACGCCAACTATGAAGCGTTGAGTGCCGTTGTCGAAGCGTTCAAGCGCGAGGAAATCGACAAGTACTACTGCTTGGGTGACACCGTCGGTTACGGCGGTTCCCCGAACGAGTGCGCAGACATCGTGCGCGGCCTGGTCGAAGCAACCATCCTCGGCAACCACGACGCCGCCGTCGCGGGCCGTATGGACTACTCGTACTACTACGAGGCAGCGCGCCACGCGCTCGACACCCACGCCCAGCTGCTCTCCGACGAGAACATGCAGTGGCTCAAGGGCCTGCCCTATCAAATCAAGTTCGACGAGATCGGCGTGCACCTGTGCCACGGCTCGCCGGTGCGGCTCGAAGAGTTCGAATACATCTTCGCGCCCGAACAGGCGCGCGAGTGTCTACCGATCTTCGACGAGCTCGGCCACATCACGCTGATCGGCCATTCCCACCTGTGCAAGGTGTTCGCGCTCACCAAAACCACGGTCGAAGAGCTGCCCCCGATCGACTTCGAGCTGCAACCCGACCGCAAATACATCGTCAGCGTCGGCTCCGTCGGCCAACCCCGCGACTACGACAACCGCGCCAGCTACACGCTGTATGACTCGGACAAGAAGCGCTTCGAGTTCAAACGCGTCGAATACGACATCGAGACGGCGGCCGACAAGGTGCTGAGAGCCAAGCTGGAGCGGAATTTCGCGCACCGGTTGTTCATTGGTGTTTGAGGGGTAGCGGGCTTGGGGCGTCGGGGCGAGGCGGAAAGCTTGGTGTGCGGTGCGGTGGTCTTGTACTGACGCGTGTTGATAGGGACGCGCGGCGCTTCACCCCTTCGGGTGTTCCGAAGCGGCTCGCGCGCGATTGAGACCAAGGGCCCAACCCGGTAGGCCTGGTCGTCGGCAGCCGATCTCTCGCGTCTGTCGGCCACCTCGCCGCCCGTCGTGCTCCGCCTAGCCCTGCTAGGCCTCCGCGCGCCGACCGTCGATCTGTCTCGACATCCGCTTCGGTCTCGGCCGCCTCCTCGGGCGGCCTACCGGGTTGGGCCCTTGCGTTTGCGCACGCTCGGCTGGTAGGCGCTGGGCCGATCGCGCCTTGCGGAGGGAAAGCACGCGCCTGTCCGGTCAGCTGTCGTGGGCCTCCATCTCATTCGAAAATCGTGATCTGATCGTGCCAAAGTCAGAAAGCTCGACGTATTCCCGGGCATGCGGCTGAACCCCTTCGCGCGCGCTCCGGCGCGAAGCGTGCTGCGCTTACGCGCGCACCCAAGTTTGTCGGCAGCGTCGCTTTACTCCGCTCGCCCGATCCCTCCGATCCCTCCGATCCCCCGATCATCCCGATCCCCGATCAGCCCGATCATCCCAATCGGCCGATGGCCGATGGCCGATGGCCGACGGCCGATGGCCGATGGCCGATGACCGATGGCCGATGGCCGATGGCCGATCTCACAAAAGCGGTACCGCGCATGCCCAGCCCCGTACATCGAGCTGCGTCGAGCACCCGCGAGCGCCCACTCAAATCACTGAGCGATGGACCACTCGGTGCCCGTCGGGGCATCCATCAACGTGACGCCGAGGGCGAGCAGCTCGTCGCGGATCGCATCCCCCGCGGCGAAATCTTTGTTCCTTCGGGCTTCAGCCCGGCCCTCGACTTTGGCTTCGATGTCCGCTGCGGTGAGGCCGCGCAGCGCCATGCGCCGAACCTTGGTGCGCGCGAAATACTCTTCGGGCGTGGGGTGGAGCAGGCCGAGATCGCGCGAGAGCTTGCCGATGGACGTGAGCGCGAGACGCGCGAACACGGACGCTGCGCCTTGGAAGGGCACGTCCTTCTTTTTCTTTTTGGCGAGATCGCAGGCTTCATTGGCGGCCTGGGCCATCTCGCCCAAGGCGGCGATCGCGACGGGGCTGTTCAAATCGTCGTCCAGAGCGGCGTCGGCGGCGGCTTCGGCCTTGGTGATGCGCTCGCGGAACGGAACCAGCTCGGGCGGCAATTTGCCGGGCGCGGTCGGATCGCCGGCGATCAGCTCGCGCAACCGGTGGAGGGCACCGTACACGTAGTCCACGCGGCGCTCGGCTTCGTCGACACCCGGAAAAACCACGCGGCCCGAAGGCAATTGCTCGGTATCGAACTGCACGGGGCCGCGATACTGGGCGCCGAGCAAGAACCAGCGAAAGCCTTCCGGATCGTTGCGCTCGAGCACGTCCTTCACCGTCACGAAGTTGCCGAGCGATTTGCTCATCTTCTCTTTGTCGACGTTGACGAAGCCGTTGTGCATCCAGAGCTTGGCCAGAGGGCCCTCACCGGGATGGGCAGCTTCGCTCTGCGCGACTTCGTTCTCGTGATGCGGAAAGATCAGATCCATACCGCCTGCGTGCACGTCGAAGCCGTGACCGAGGTAGTGGCTGCACATCGCCGAACACTCGATGTGCCAGCCCGGGCGACCGCGGCCCCACGGGCTCTCCCAGCCCCATTCGTCCTCGGGGCAGCTCTTCCACAGCGCAAAATCCAGCGGATCATGCTTGTCGGTGTCTTTCTCGACGCGCGCGCCGGCGATCAAGTCGTCGATCTTGCGGCGCGAGAGCTTGCCGTACTCCTCGAAGCTGCGCACGGCGAAGTACACGTCTTTGCGGCCGGGATGCGGCTCGATGGCGTACGCGCTACCGTTCTCCAGCAGCTTGGCGATCAAGACATAGATCTGCGGTAAATGTTCGCTGACGCGCGGCTCGACGTCCGGCGCGAGGCAGCCCACCTCACGCATTTGATCTTGGTACACGGTCGCCATGCGCTTCGAGAGCTCGAGCGGGGGTTCGCCGTTCTTCTCCGCGCGCTGCAAGATCTTGTCGTCCACGTCCGTGATGTTGCGCACGTAGGTGACTTCGAAACCCTTGTTGCGTAGCCGGCGCACGAGCAAATCGGGCGCGAGCGCGGCGCGAGCGTGGCCGGCGTGCGGCACGTCGTACACCGTCGGGCCGCAGCAGTAGACGGTCACCCGCTCACCCTTGGGGGTGAGCTGTTCGGTCGTGCGGGTGAGCGTGTTGTACAGCCGCGGCAAAGATAAGGCAGTCGTCATGAGCAAGCGCCGATTCTAACCCCAGAGCGATGTTCGGAAACATTTAACGCCACGAATCCCAGCGTCCCGGGCCGGGACCAGGCAGGCCAGAGCCGCCCGCGCCCGGCGGCACGGGCAGCCCGTAGCGGTTGCGCGGCCCGAAATTCCGGAAACCGGTGAAGCGCGCCGCCTGCGTTCGCACGCGGCCGACCATGGCCGCGCGAATCGCGAGCACGCCCGCCAAAAATCCGCCGATGTGCGCGTACACCGCGACGCCCCCGGTCGAGTCATGGATGCCGAGCGCGGGCGAGGTCCACACTTGGAGCGCGAACCAGCCGCCGATCACGACCCACGCCGGAAGCTGCATCAGAAAGAAGAACACGAACACCGTGACCGGCGCGCGCGGGTACAGCACCAGGTAGGCACCCAACACTCCGGCGATCGCGCCCGAAGCACCGACCATAGCCGCGGGGCTCGCGGGATCGGTGAGCACCTGAGCCGCCGCCGCGCAAATGCCACAGAACAGATAGAACACGATATAGCGAACGCGACCGATCGCGTCTTCGACGTTGTCGCCGAAGATCCACAAGAAAAGCATGTTGCTGGCGAGGTGCATGAAGCCGCCGTGCATGAACATGCTCGTGAAGACGGTGAACAGCTCACCCCCCGGGTCGGCCGCGATGCGCGTCGGCACCAGGCCGTAGCCGGAGATCACGTAGGCGTCGCCATGGGCGCGGAGCGCTACACTCTCGAACAGGAAAGCCAGGACGTTGAGTGCGATCAGCGCATAAGTGACGTACGGCCGGGTACGGGTCGGGTTGTCATCGCTGATCGGGATCATGGGCGCGTCACTTTAGCCCGAATCCCGACTTCGGCCCGGCCTGTTCCGCATGATAGGGTCGGGATGTTCATGTTCCTGTCGAGGCATTTGGGCGGAATCACCGCGGCGCTGGCCGCCTTGTCGTGCGCGCTGGTCGTGGGCTGTGCCTCGGCTGGCTTCGACGGTCACGTCTACCGCGACGAAGACGTGCGGTTCCAGGTCGGGCCGATCCCGAACACATGGCACCGGATTGACGTGGAGGGCGCGCGGCTCGCGTTTCGAGACGACGCGGGCAATTCGACCGTCGCCGTCAACGGGCGCTGCAAGGTCGACGGTGACGACGTGCCGCTCGCTTCGCTCACGCAACATTTGTTCTTGGAGTTCACCGAGCGCACCCAGACCTCACAGAGCACGGTCAGCTTGGATGGCCGCGAGGCACTGCGCACCGAGGTGACCGCCGCGCTCGACGGGGTGAAGAAGCAATACTTGGTCTACGTGTTGAAGAAGGACAGCTGCGTGTACGACTTCATGTACATCGCAGCCGCGCCCGACGAGGCCGCGCGCTCCGGGTTCGAGCGCTTCGTCCAGGGCTTCGCGACGCTCGACTGAAGGCCGGCCATGCCCCCTACGGAGATCGCGTCTTCACCGAGTAACCCAATGGCTTCTGGCGAGCCGCAGTCGAGCCGCATGAGCATGCGGCCGAGCCTGATGCCGCCGCCGCCCGAGCCGAGCTTGATCAAGCAACAGACCGAGCGCTCGCTCGCGTTCTTCGGCCACGTGGGCGTGATCTGGCACATGCTGATCGGCAGCATCCGCGCCGGCTTTCGGCGCCCGTTCGAGGGCCGCGCCATCCTGAGGCAGCTCGAATCGCTGGGCGTCAAATCGGTGGGCATCGTGGTCGTGACGAGCGTCTTCATCGGCATGGTCATGGCCGTGCAGTTCGCTTTCGGTCTGCAGAAGTTCGGCGGTCTCGAATATACCGGCCGGGTAATTGCGCTGAGCTTCGCGCGCGAGCTCGCGCCCACGCTCACGGCCGTCATCGTCGGTGGCCGGATCGGCTCCGGTATGGCCGCGGAGCTGGGCGCGATGGCCGTTACCGAGCAGATCGATGCCATCCGTGCCTTGGGCGCCGATCCCTTGAAGAAGCTGGTTTGGCCGCGCCTGTTGGCCTCGGTGATCGTGTTACCCGTGGTCGCCGCGTTCGCGCTCGTGCTCGGCTTCGCGGGCGCGATGATGATCACCGACCTTCAGTTCGACATTCCGTCCGCGTTCTTCTTTCGCAGCGCATTGGGCGCGGTGGCCATGAGTGACTTTTTGGCCGGCATGCTGAAGACGCCGTTCTTCGGCGCGATCATCGCGCTCGTCGGCTGCCACTTCGGGATGACCACGAAGGGCGGCACCGCCGGGGTAGGGAACAGCACTACGCGCACCGTGGTGGTGATCTCGATCGCCATCTTGATCGCAGACTTTTTCTTGACCAAGCTCGCCTTCATCTTGTGGCCCCAAGCCTGAAGTCGCGAACCCGCCGCTCAATCAAGACGAGAATGTTTCGAAGTGGGATCGCCGCATCGGGATCGGGCAGAAATTGCGGTCCCGAAACCTGTTGACGTATTCCGGGGAGTGCTAAGCTTGCGCTCATTGCTAGTGGGAAGTTCGGCCATGCAAACACAACGCGTCTTCACGATCTCCGAAGTCAACGCGCTGATTCCGGACCTTTCGGAGCTGGTCGGCGACCAGCTCCGTGAACAAAGCGAGATCGAGCACGGGCTGGCCGAGCTCACGCGCTTGTCCGGTTCCACGCCTCATTCTCTCGAAGCAGGCGCAGACGACGGCAAGGACGTCATTCGCCTCAAGCGTGATCTGAAACAACGCATCGAGCGTTACGAAGCGGGGTGGGCGCGCGTTCAGACCATGGGCGGCGTGATCAAAGACCCCCAAACCGGCCTGGTGGATTTCTACGGCCGCGTCGGGGAAAAGCTGGTTTGGCTGTGCTGGCGCTACGGGGAAGACTCGCTGTCGCACTATCACGATCTGGAGTCGGGCTTCGCCGCCCGCCGTCCGTTGACGCCTGACGTGCGCAGGGCTCTGCTGAACTAATCGTTCATGCCCGTCGACCGCGTATCCGCCGCCAGAGCCATTCGCGATTTCTTGTTGGCGCTCGGGTTCGACCCGCAAAAACATCCTGATCTCAACGAGACGCCCGAGCGCGTTAGCGAAGCCTTCGCCGAAGACTTGTTGCGCGGGCATTCGGTGGACGTGCGGGCTTTGATCCAAAGGGGCTCGTGTGAAGCGCCGCCCGCGGCCAAGTCGGGGCCCGTGGCCGTCACCAGCATCGCCGTCGCCACGATTTGCCCGCATCACCTGTTGCCCGCGTTGGGCATGGCTCACGTCGTGTACCTGCCAGGTGCCATGTTGCTCGGCATCGGCACCATCACCGCGCTAGTCGACGCCTACGCGCGGCGCTTGACGCTCCAAGAAGCGATCGGACAAAGCGTGGTCACGGCGCTGGTCGAGCACGCCGGAGCACGCGGCGCGTACTGCGAGCTGGAGCTCGAGCACAGCTGCCTGCGCGCGCGCGGTGAGCGGCAATCGGCCGCCCTCGTGCGCACCTCCGCGCGCGCCGGCGAGTACACGAACCGCGACGCGCTCATGGAAATTGCGCTCGCGCTCGGCCCCGCGCGCGCCTCGTCCCGAGGTGAGCCGTGAAGAGCGTGCTCATCACCGGAGCCAGCCGCGGCATCGGTCGGGCCACGGCGATCGCTTGTTCCAAGCGCGGCGTGCAGCTCGGGCTGCTCGGGCGCGTGTCGACCGAGCAGCGCGAAGCCACCATTTGGTGCGCCAACTCCGGAGCCTCGCGCGTGCTCTCGCTGCACGCCGACGCCGCGCGCCCCGAAGAGCTGGAGCGCGCGGCCAATGAGTTCGTGACCGCCTTCGGTGCGCCGGATGCGGTGATTCACAACGCGGGCATCGCGGGCCGCACCAGCGTCGAGAACACGACGCTCGCGTCTTGGGAGGAGCACCTGCGGGTGAACCTGACCTCCACGTTCGTGCTCACACGCGCGCTTTTACCCGCCATGCGTGCGCGCGGCACGGGCCGCATCGTGTTCGTGGGCAGTATTTCGTCCACGCTCGGCACCGCCAACTTGTCGGCCTATTGCGCCACCAAGTGGGCGCTGATCGGCTTCATGAAAAGCCTCGCTGCGGAGCTCAGCGACAGTGGCCTAATGACGTGCGCCGTACTCCCGGGCTCGGTCGATACCGAGATGCTCAGCGGCAGCGGCTTCCCCGCGCGGATGACGCCCGAAGCCGTCGCTCAGACGCTCGTTCACTACGCGCTGGACGCGCCGCTCGCCCACAACGGCGCCAGCATCGAGATGTTCGCGGTGTGAGCCGCCCCGGCATGAATGATCATTAAAAATCGCCACGAACGGACGGTTGGATAACCCTAGCGGTTGACACGGCGACGGCCTTGCCTTGGCCGGCGATTTGGCGATGATTGGCCATCATGAGTAATCCGTGGCGGGCTTCGGGGTTTGGGTTCATGGCGGGGGCAATGAGCTTGTTGGTGTCGACGAGCGCGTTGGCGGAGACGCCTGCGCCCACACCCACGGCGGCAAGCGCGCCGAGCCCGAACAGCGGCAGTGACATCGTGCGTTTGAAGAACGGCGGCGTGGTGCGTGGCAAGATCAGCGAGCTCTTGCCGGGAGCGTCCGTCACCATCGTCTCCGCGTCCGGCAAGACGCACGAGTTTCAGATGAACGAGGTCAGCTATGCGGGACCGGAGAGTCAAGATCCCGCTGCGACGGCAGCACCGCCCGCACCCCCGCCCGCCTCGAAGCCGCCCCAAATCGAGTGGAGCAACCAAGGATCGGATGACACGAAGCCGTACGTGACGGTGCACGGCGCAGAAGCCAAGCTCAAGCTCGTGAGCGATCCGCCCGGGCTGACGTTTCACCGCGAGAACAGCTCCGCCATCGCGTACGGTCGTGGCGGGGTGGCACAGGCAACGGGCTACGAGCGCCTGTGTACGAGCCCGTGCAGCATTTCGCTGCCAGCGGGGACCGAGAGCTTTGCGCTGAGCGCCGACGGCAAAGCGCCCGTCTCCGCGGGCTCCGTCACCTTTCCCGCTGGGGAGTCGACGATCCAAGGCACTTACAACAAGAGGTCGGGGGTCCGCGTAGCAGGCGTCGTCGTGATCGTCGCTTCGGCGGTCGCCGGCGCCGCGCTCCTCGCGACCTCCTTCAACAACACGTGTGACTACGGCGACGACACTTGCTCGAAGCTCAACCCCACGAACCTGCTCGCTGGCACGCTCATCTTGGGGCTTGGTGTCGGCATCGGCGCGGGCCTGCTATTGATTCCGGACGGCGGCAACGTGCAGGTCGTGCCCAGCTCGAACGCGCCGCACCCCGAGCCCGTTGCTCGCGTCAGGATGCCAGCGCTCGCGCTTCGCGGCGCGTTCTAAGCCGTCATTGAGAGGGCCCGCCACACCCGCTTTTCTCTACCGTTGCTCCCTTCCGGGCCTGGCGGGGTTCAAGCTGCGCTGTCGGCGGACCCACAGATTCAGTGACGAGGGAGGGCATAGCGCAGGCATCGGCGTCTGCCAAGGACTGCCTTTGCTGCCCCATCCGGCCGCGCCTCGCATAGGCCCTCCGACCGTGCGCCGATCCGGGGTAGATTTGTGAGATGAGCCGAGCGCGCAGCTGACTCGGGCGATCCATGAGCGATTCCCAGCGACCGAAACATCCCGCCGCGCCGAGCTTCGAAGTCCCGGACCTCGAGCTGGGGCCCGCGCCGCGATCCTTTCGACAGCCGGCAAACGCCCCTTCAGCGGTGGTGCCACCGGTCACGCCGAACCAGGGCCGCGGCT
>JBEQTH010000120.1:0-23616 GCA_040348785.1 Myxococcales bacterium
GCCCATACCCCGCGCCCCAATTCCGCCCCCTACACGGCCAGCAAGCACGCCGTGACCGGGCTCACCAAGTCGACCGCGCTCGACGGGCGGAAATACGACATCGCCTGCAGCCAAATCGACATCGGCAACGCCGCGACCGAGCTCACCGAGCGCATGTCCGTAGGGATTCAGCAAGCCAACGGCAGCGTGGTCCCGGAACCGCGGATGGCCGTAGAGCACGTGGGCAACGCTATTTTGCACATCGCGAATCTGCCGCTCGACGCGAACGTGCTGTTCATGACTTTGATGGCGACTCAGATGCCGTACGTGGGCCGCGGCTGACCGTACGCGCGACACCGCGCTCGGCGCTGATTTGCGCGCGGCGAGCGAGGCCACCCAAGCTCGGGCCGTGCGCCGTGTCAGACTGAGCACGATGGGTTGGCTGGGCTTGGTCGCCCTTTTAACGACACTCGGTGCCATGGCTCCTGGGCCACGCGTGGAGCTGGCTGCCGCGAAGCGCCTCTTGCCCGGCGCGGACCATTGCGAGAGCACGGAGTGCTTGCTGGAGCACGCCTACCGCGAGGATCCGAAGGCGAGCGACCTTGCGTTGAGCCTGTGGCGCAGCACGGGGGATGTCGCTGGCGTGGGGCCCGAAGAGACGATGGACGGCGGCTTCCGCGGCACGATTGCCTTGCTGCCGCAGCTGCCGGTGAAGGTCTATCGCAAGCACTTGTCGTGGATCGTGTCGGGCACGCAAGCGATGGATCGGTTTTTTCTGCAGTTGTTTCCAGCCGGGCAAGCGCAGCCGAGTTATCGCTGGCGGGCGCTCGAGTTTCGCTTCGTGCGCTCGCTGGTCAAGCACCGGCCAAGCGCGTACGCCCTCGGTTGGGCAGTGGAGTACAACGTGGAGGGCTCGCTCAACGTCAGCGAGAAAGGCGTGCGCGAAACGCTATTCCACGAGCTATTTCACGTCAACGACGAGGCCCACGGGGATTGGTCGGCGGCGCACTTACGCGCCGACTACGAGGGCATCTCGAAAAAGTGCGGCGCGCGACCGACCGTGAAGTGCCTGGCGCCGTTTGCGCCGAACGACACCATGGTGCGCGGCGGGACGTTCTATGCGTTCCAGCAAAACAACGGCGATACGGTGCACGAGTATGCCGCTGAGCTTGCCGTGCGCTACTTCAAGGAACAAAGCGAGATGCTCAGCGCGCGTCGGCTCACGCACCGCGCGTTCAAGTGCGGCCCGGCCGAGAACGCGCGCGCTTGGCGCGGCGTGGTCGCCGAGTTTTTCGGAGGGCGTGACTTGGTGCCACCCTGCTGACGGACTATTCGCTCGCCCAACGGTAGCGCACGCCGAGCTCGGTGAAATCACCGCCCTCGAGACCGATGCGGTCGGGGCTGATGAGCGTGAAAATGAAGCTGCCGCGTACGTCCACGCGGCGCGAGAGGGCGAGCCGCAGGACGGGGCCGACACGAATGGTGCGTGAGTCGTCACGCTTGGGCACATCCAACAGATCGACGACGGGACCGAGCGAGTGTTGGTTGTGCGCGCCGAATTTGAACACGTAGCCCAGGCGCGCGCGCCAAACCAACGGCGGGTCGACGATGATGTGGAGCGTTTCCTCGAAGGCCTCTTCGCCGTCGGGCACTCCGGAAACATAGGACCCGCTGCCGCGGAGCAGCAGGCGCCCCGGACCGATGTCGAAATTGAGATCGAGCTCGGCTTCCAAGGTCAGCGTCGTCGCGTGTTTGCCGGTGGTGCTTTCGAGATCGAGCCGCGAATAGTGGTCTTGGCGAGCCAGGTAGGAGTGCTCGAAAGACGAAAAGTAGCGTGGGCCGAAGCGGAAATCGAGATGCGGGATTTCGAAGCGCAAGCCGGCATACACGCCCAAGCCGGCCTGAGACGCGATCGGGTTGGCGTCGACGCCGATCCACTGCGTGAATGGGCGGCCATAGCCCAACGAGAGACGGGGCCGAAGGTAAACGAAGCCGACGTCGACCGTGGTCGCCGTGAAGTAGCGCGGCGGGAGCGTCCCCCAAGAGCGCGCCATGCGCGGGTCGATCAGCGCGTCTTCCGGGGTCGGCAACAAGCCGAGGGGCGGGTTGGAATCGGGAAATCTTTCGCCCACTGGCTCGGCGGCGTGACTACGAACCGAGAGGCCGAGCAGGCCGAGCGCGACCCAGGCAACACGCGCGAATTTGGCGGGCCCGCGCATCAGAAGATCCCCAACAGGCCGATACCGCCGGCAGCTGGCACCAAGTGCAGTTGCATGGTGTTCGTGCGCGAGGCAGAGGCGTCGCGGTTTCGGTAATGCAAGAGCGGGACACCGTAACCGACGAGCGTCCCGAGCAGCGCGCCGGTGATCACGTCCGTCGCGTAGTGCATGTCGCTCACGACGCGGAACGTCGCGGTCGTCGTTGCGACGGCGTAGCCGCCCGCGCAGCTGATGGCGTCCCAAGGCGGCCCGAGCAGCTCGTTCTCGAAGTGGTGCACGCAGATCAGCGCGGCGCTGGTGAAGCTGAACGAAGAGTGCCCGCTGAAAAAGCTGCGGTAGTGCCCGGAATTGGCGCAATCGATGGCGTCACTGGGCAGCTGCTCCGAACCGCAATTGCGCCCGTAGGGCCGTTCGCGGCTGACGAAGACGTTGGTTGCGCCCTGCAACGCGCCGCTGATGGCCAGCGTTTGCAGGTCGATCAGCGCCATTTCTTGGGCAACGTCGCGGCTGCCGCGATACCACCAAGCGGCGGTCAGCGCGTCGGCGGCGAACGGCCAAGTGATCGAGAGCGACAAGCCAACGTCCGACGCATCTCGAAAGATGTAGCGGTTCGCGAGCGGGCTAGCGCGCAGGGCATCACGCACGGCGTTGTCGAACAAGAGCCCGCCGCGGAGCGAATGCTGCGAGCGCGGCTGGACGATCGCTGCGGTCAACGTGAGCGCAGCCGCGCCGGTCGTCAGCAGGTAGTCCCCAGTGGAAAAGCGCGACCATTTCCAAACCAGCGGCGCCGGTGAGTTGGTCGAAATCGTGACGGGCAGCGCCTTGGTTCGCGCCGCGGCGTCGGGAACGGGCTGCCAGGCGTCGGGATCAGCGGCTGTAGGCGGGCTGGGCGGCGCGGCCGGCGGAGTCGGGGCATCCGGCGCGGCGACGATGACCATCGGATCGACCGAGGACGCGGGAGCGGCTGCCGGTGCCGGCTGAGCCGACGTTGCGGGCGCCGGCGGCGGAGCCGCTGCGGCGGCGCTTTGCGCTGCTGCAGAGCGCGGCAGCGCCAAGCTGCAGAGCGCGAGCGCGCTTAGCGCAGCTGGGAAAGCACGCAGAATGCCCCACGGAATTCGGGAGCGCGCAGCGACGGAAGGAGAGGCTGACAGGCCCTGCCCAGATAGCAGTTTTCCTCGGTCAGAGGCAGCAGAAGCGAGCGAGCCAGTCGAAGACACAGATGTCGCGAAGGTTACGGCGAGGCAATTTCGCACCAGCACGCGGGCTGGCAGCGCTCGCTCGTGAAACCGCGGGCCGGGCTTCAGTGTGCGGCGCGTTTCTCGAACAACCGGTCGACGATTACGCCACCAGGATGGGCGGCCAGCTACGATATTTTGCCACAGTGAGTGACCGACGAGGTGACGGCATTGAAGTTTCCGGCTGGCTCGGGCTGCGCTTCAACTCGGAACATGGAGCGACGCAGTAGCCGCGTCCGCGGCTTCCAGGGCCAAAAGCTCCCAGTCCTCGAACACGCGCGAACGAACCAAGAAGCGCACCCCGCGGGGCGCCTCCAGCGAAAAGCCGCTGCCTCGCCCGGGCACGACATCGATCGTGAGGTGAGTGTGCTTCCAATATTCGAATTGCTCGCGACCCATGTAAAACGGAGCGCCGGCGATGTGGCCGAGCAAGACGTCCCGCTGCCCGATTCGGAACTCGGACAGCGGGAAACACATCGGGGCGCTACCGTCGCAACAGCCGCCCGATTGATGGAACAAGAGCGGGCCGTGCTCGGCGGTAAGCTCCCGCACGAGCGCGGCGGCAGCCGGCGTCAGTGTGACGCGCTCGACGGGAGCCGACATCTCAGAAAAACCCCATCGGTTTGGGGTCGTAGCTGACGAGCAGGTTCTTGGTCTGCTGGTAGTGATTCAGCATCATGGCGTGGTTTTCGCGACCAATCCCGGACTGCTTGTAGCCTCCGAAGGCCGCATGCGCGGGATACAGGTGGTAGCAGTTGGTCCACACCCGCCCCGCTTGAATTGCCCGCCCTGCACGATACGCCGTGTTGGCGTCGCGCGTCCACACACCGGCGCCCAGGCCATACAGCGTATCGTTGGCGATCGAAATCGCGTCATCGAAATCGGTGAAGCTCGTGGTCGACACCACTGGGCCAAAGATCTCTTCTTGGAAGACCCGCATCTTGTTTTGGCCCGCGAACACCGTCGGCATCACGTAATAGCCGCCGCCGAGCTCACCTTCTAGCTTGGCGCGCTCACCACCGAGCAGCACCTTGGCACCTTCTTGCTTGCCGATCTCGAGGTAGCTCAAGATCTTCTCCAGCTGATCGTTGGACGCTTGCGCGCCGACGGTCGTGGCAGGATCGAGCGGATTGCCCGGGACGTGCTTTTTGGCGCGTTCGATGGCTCGCTCCAAGAACTCACCGTGGATGCTCTTTTGAATCAGCGCGCGCGAGGGACAGGTGCACACTTCGCCTTGGTTCAAGGCGAACATGCCGAAGCCTTCCAGGGCCTTGTCGACGAACGTGTCTTTCTTGGACAACACGTCTTCGAAGAAGATGTTGGGGGATTTACCGCCCAGCTCCAGCGTCACCGGGATCAAGTTCTCGGACGCATACTGCATGATCAGGCGCCCCGTGGTGGTCTCGCCAGTGAACGCAATCTTGGAGATGCGGTGGCTGGAGGCGAGTGGCTTACCGGCTTCGACACCGAAGCCGTTGACGACGTTCAAGACGCCGCCGGGAAGGAGATCTCCGATTAGCTCCATCAAGAGCAAAATCGAAGCCGGGGTTTGCTCGGCGGGCTTCATGACCACGCAGTTGCCCGCGGCGAGCGCCGGGGCAAGCTTCCAAGTCGCCATCAGGATCGGGAAATTCCAGGGAATGATCTGACCGACGACTCCGAGCGGCTCGTTGAAGTGATAGGCCACCGTGTCCTTGTCGAGCTGGGAGGTGCCCCCTTCCTGAGCCCGAATGCAGCCGGCAAAATAGCGAAAGTGATCGATGGCCAGCGGCAAGTCAGCGGCTAGCGTCTCGCGCACGGGCTTGCCGTTGTCCCAAGTCTCCGCGACCGCGAGCATTTCTAGGTTTTGCTCCATGCGGTCGGCGATCTTGTTCAAGATGATCGCGCGCTCGGTGGGGGAAGTCGCACCCCAGGCGGCCTTTGCGGCGTGCGCTGCATCGAGGGCTTTGTCGATGTCTTCCGCGGTGGAGCGCGGGATCTCACAGAAAGTGCGGCCGGTGACGGGCGTTACGTTCTCGAAGTAGTTGCCTTTGACGGGTTCTTTCCACTCGCCGCCAATGTAGTTTCCGTAGCGACTCTTGAACGAGACCTTGGAGCCTTTTTGGTTTGGGGGCAGATAGACCATTGATGTTTCTCCAGCGTGTGCGGGGTAGTCCGTGTGTTCGAGCGCACAGGAGCAACAACCGGGCCCACGGATGACACCCGCGAAATGCTGGCGATTTGCCGCCGAACGCCAACCTGCCACGCTCTTCTGGAACGCGTCGCTTCGAGACGCTTTGTTCTAAAACGGAACACCTTCGAACACTGCTGTTCGGGTTGCTTGCGGAATGTTTCGACGCAGCCCCACAGCCAGCGGCGTGCCATACTCAGCGCGTGCTCGTTCTCGCTAAACCGGCGACGAATTTGGTGCGCGAGCGTTGGGCTCGCTCGTCGCGCCTCGGGTTGCATCGTGAAGCCGACGCCTACCCCGAAGGCATCTCCAATGCCGAGCTCTACGAGCGTCGAGATCGCCTGCAAGACGTGTTGCGTGAAGAGCGCGAGCTGCTCGAGCCGATCTCGGCCCAGCTCGCGCACGGTCCGCTCGTTGCCATCGTGGCCGACCGCGACGGCGTGATCTTGACGGCTCATTCCGACCGCGCGGCGGTCGATCCAGTGGCGCGAGCGCGGTTGGTGGAGGGTGCGCGCTGGGGCGAAGAAACCCGCGGCACCAACGCCATCGGAACCGCCCTGGTCGAGGGTGCGCCGGTCGGCGTCGTCGGCAGAGCGCATTTCGAGGTGCGCAATCGGGATCTGTTTTGCTACGCGACGCCCGTGCGCGACGCGTACGGCGAAATCGTAGCGGTGCTCGACGTGAGCGGGCCACTGTACAGCCACGACCAAGCCGTGGGCAGCGCGGTGCAAGCCGCAGGCGCCGCGCTGGAACGCGCGCTGCGCTCGGTGTCGTACGTCGACGAGCGAACGGGGCCGTTTGCGGCGATCGAGCGCCTGGTGCACCGCACCGCGGACGCCACGGTGTTGATCGAGGCGACCGGCACATTGCGCGTGGTCAACGCAGCCGCACGCGTCGCGCTCGCTTCCCTCACCTCCAGCACAGGAGCTGCCAGCTGCGAGCGGCTGTTCGGCATGTCGTTTCAGGAGCTGCTTGCCACCGCTGCTGGGCGCGGCGGCATGCGCTTCGAGACGCGCAGCGGTGCTTACCGGCTCGCGGTCGAGCCGATCACGGGCGTCGGGCAGCGCACGCTCGCGGCCCTCGTGCACCTAGAACCGGAGCGCACCTCGGCACCTCGCCACGCGAAGCCTGAGCCAACGCGAGCCACGGCGCCGGCCGAGTTCGAACCGATCCTCAGCCGGGATCCGGCGGTGCTCGCGGCCAAGCAGCTGGCAACGCGTTTCGCGCGCACCACGCTTCCGGTGCTTCTGCTCGCGGAAACTGGGACGGGTAAGGAGCTCTTTGCGCGAGCGATCCACGCCGCCAGCGCGGCTCGAAATGGCGCTTTCGTAGCCGTCAACTGCGGCGCGCTGTCACCCGAGCTGATGCTCAGCGAGCTCTTCGGGTATGCGCCCGGCGCTTTTACGGGCGCGACTCGCACGGGCTCCGAGGGGCGCATCGGCGCGGCCCATGGCGGCACGCTGTTCCTGGACGAGATTGCGGAGATGTCGGACGCGCTGCAAGCCGCGTTGCTGCGCGTGCTCGACAGCGGCGTCTATCAACGCGTGGGCGAAAGCCGCGAGCAGCGCGCGGACTTCCGTCTGATCTGCGCCACCTGTCGACATTTGCCGGCCTTGGTCGCCGAGGGCAAGTTCCGTCGCGATCTGTTCTATCGCGTACACGGCGCGCACCTCTCGATCCCTGCGCTGCGCGAACGCAATGACATTGCCTGGCTGGCTGAACGGCTAGTCGAGCGGCTTGCCCCCGAAGCAACGCTCCCGCTCTCCGATTGCGCGCGCCGGTGGCTCGTCGAGCAACCCTGGCCGGGCAACGTACGAGAGCTGAAGAGCGCGCTCGGTCACGCCCTGGCGCTCGCTGCCGACGAAGGGCAGATCGAAGCGCGCCACTTCCCCGAGCCGCTCTTGCCGTCCGCCGCCTCGGTGTCGAGCGAGGCCGGCCCGACCTCTCAGACCCGGCAACGCATCGTGCGCGACGCCATAGAGGCCACGCTGCGGGCCTGCGCCGGCAACGTGAGCGAGGCGGCCCGGCGCCTGCGCGTCGGCCGCGGCACGATTTACCGCACGATCCGCAGCAAAAAACCCTGACCCAGGTCGCAGCCGAACTTGGTAGGGTGCCGGGCGATGAGCATCATTCGCGGGCTATGGGTGTTTGGGGTGTTGGGCGTTGCGCTCACGGGGTGCGACGACAGCGCGGAGCAAGCCGAAAAGGCCAAAGCTGCGGCGGCGGCCAGCGCTGCTGCGCTCGAGCAGCAAGCCAGCGACGCCAAGGCAGAGGCTGCCCGCCAACTGCGCATCGCAGACGCCAAGGCCGAGCCCGCCCGGAACGAAGCGCGCCTGGCGATTCGGAAAACGCTGTCCGAAGCCGACCGCACGGCCATTGATCTGAAAGAACGCCTGGGCAAGACAAAGGGCGCCGCCAAGAGCAAGGCGGAGGCCGCCTCCGCCGACTACGACAAAGCGCGCACCACCGCCGAGCGCGACATCGAAGCGCTCAACACCGCGAACGGCGCCTCCTGGGACACACTGAAAGCACAGACGGACAAGGACCTCGCGACGCTGAAGAGCGCGCTCGAGGCCTTCACCAAGTCTTTCAAGTAGCGAGCTCGGTGCACGATGATGGTCTGAAATTCCGCATTGTCGTCGCCCGCCTGCGCGTGCAGCATCATCACCGGCGCTAGCGTCACGGTTCCGCCTGAGCGGCATCGGCGCTGGCGCTCTTGAGCACGCGCGAGCTCGCTACAACGGGCAATGGTTGCAGCTGACGGTGCCGGACGCCAAGGTCGTGCACTGACCGTTCACAGCTGTGGGCAGCACCAGATCCCGGCGCCTTCGGTCACGACTTGCACGCAGGTGCTGGGCGCCGCTGCCAAGCAACTGAACGCATACGGCTTGCTCGCGTCCGAACAACGCATCTTGTCTTGTGAGCCGAGCCGCACGCAGCCGGTGCGCTGCACGGCTTGCGATTGACAGCCAAAGTAGCTCGCTTGCGAGGTCTCGCAGCCGGTGTCCGTCTCGCAGTCGTAGGCCGCGTTGCTCGCGGTGCAGGTGAGCCAAGAGTTGAACTGAGTCAGGCAGCCAATGCCCGCGTAATCCTGCTGATCGGCCTGACAGGCCTGGACATTGGCGTCCTTGCTGTCGGCACCGATTGGACACTTCTTCTCCATGGCATCGAACTGCTGCGCGCACAGATCGGAGGAGCCGCCCGGGCTGCCTGCGCTCGCTGTGCTGCCTGCGCTCGCTGTACTGCCTGCGCTCGCTGTACTGCCTGCGCTCCCGGTACTGCCTGCAGTACCAGGTGCACCCGCACCAGCGACCGGAGAGCTACCGCCGCTAGCAGGACTTTTGTTGTCCGTGGCCCCGCAGGCAAACGCGATCAAACCCAACCCCAAAACCCCGCACGTTAAGCTCGACTTGTTCATGACACCCTTATTTTCCCCGAAAGCGTTTCATAACACGGCTGCCAGCGTATTGCCGCCGTTTCACTCGATGCCGTTGATGATGCGGATCGTGAGCCTGAAAAACGGTCACCGGCAACACCGCCGACGTCACCAAGCACCCAATCCCCGCCGTCACCGCCCGCTACGTCCGCCTACACGTCACCACCGCGCAGACCGCGACGGATTTCGTAGCCACGCGCATCTACGAGTTCGAAGTCTACGGGATCGGACTCTGACCCTGCGCTCCGGGAGCACTCCTTTTTTGGGGGCGCTCAGGGCGCAGACTGCACCTCGCGGACGCTGTGGGTGCACGCGCCACGAGCCGCACGCGGAGGCTCTCCCGCATCAAACAGCCCCCGTTCGCGGAATCGAGGCGCTTCGTTGGCGCGAGCTGATCGCATGCACTTCGGACTCGAAAATAGCGTTCGGGTCCGCGGGTCCGAACACTATTTCTTGTCCTCCTGGCGAGGCATAGGATCCATCGAAGCCACACCGGTTTCGGACTTGAAGCGGAGGTGGCCTGTCTTTCAGTCCGCTTCCGGCTGACGACACCTGGTGCTTCAAGCGAACGAAGATGTGAGGATCTGGACGTCCAGTTGTTCAATCCGCTCGGGATCGGCGATGAGCTCGATTTCGGCGATCTTGCCGGACGAGATCGTGATCGCGAACGCGACGCGCACTTGGCCGCCGGGTGCCCAGACGGCACCGATGGCGCCGTCGATCAGTGCGGGTTGGGCGGCTTTGGCTCGGCCCGAGAAGGCGCGGGCCACGGCGTCGGCGCCGCGCGTTTCGGGCGTCAGATCCGGCCCCCCACGGAGCTTGCCCTCGACGCTCGCGGCCAGCGCAACTGCGTCGGGGCGCAGCACGACGTCGGGATCGAGCACCGCGAGCAGGCCGCTGAAATCGCCGCCGCGGGACGCGGCCAGGAAGGCGTCGACCACGACGCGCTGACGAGAAACATCCGCGTCTGGGTCCGGGCCAACGCCTTGCACTTGGCGGCGTGCGCGGCTCGCCAATTGCCGCGTCGCGGTCGGCGAGCGGCCGACGATGGGCGCGATCTCGTCGAACGGTAGGTCGAACAGATCGTGAAGCACGAACGCGACGCGTTCCGCTGGTGCGAGCGTCTCGAGCACGACCAGCAACGCCAATCCTACCGAATCCGCGAGCAGGCGATCGCGCTCCGGCTGCGCGACGAGCTCGGCGCTCGAAGCCGGCTCGGACGATTGCAAATCGAGCGCCTCTTCGCGGCGCGCTTTGCGCGAGCGCAGCATGTCGAGGCACACGCGGGCAACGACCGTTGTCAGCCAGCCGCCGAGGTTCTCGACTCCCGCGCTGCCCGCGCGGTTCAGCCGCAGCCACGCCTCTTGCACCGCGTCTTCCGCCTCACTCTGGTTACCGAGCATGCGGTAGGCCACCGCGCGCAAGTGACTTCGATTCTTCTCGAACGGTTCGCTCAGGTTCGGGTCGCTCATGATTCGACTGCTTCCGCCAAGCGTTGACGAAGCGAAGCTAGCCGATGTGACATCGCTCCGTCGTTTCTTGGCGCGCCGCCGCAAGCTAATGAAATTATTGAGCAAATACCAGCGCCACGCGTCCAACCCTGGTCGAGCCGAAGCAAGTGGCGACCGCGACTTGCCTCAGGCGTGGTGTGCGCAGCCGGATTCTCGGGCTGCTCAGGCGGTTTGCGAGGTGCAGTGTGCGCCCTGCGATCGCCCCCTCACCTGAAGATCCCAGGCTTTCGCGCCGTAGACCATCACACCACATGGTTGCAGAACGGAACTTCAGTCCGGGGCTCGCGACGATCAGCGTGCTGCTCGTCGATGGCGTGACGCACGTCGGACAGGTTCCGCGCTTCACGCCCGCGGTCGCGGACCTATCGCTCACCACTGCGACGGGCAAGATCAGCATCGCCGCCGAGCGCGTGGCGTATGTTGGTTTTCATCGACCGAAGGGCGGACCGCCGCCGCCGCCGAACAAGCGACGCGGCGCGCTCAAGGTGCATCTGAGCAGCGAGCTGGTGTTGGTCGTGGATCCCGAGCCCGAGCCTGCCGGACCGCTCGGCTTTTACGCGAAGCCCGCGGACGCGCAGTCGCCGTTCAAAGAGATTTTCTTTTACAACCACGGCATTCGGCTGCGCGAGATCAACGAGCCGCTGGGCGAGATGTTGCTCAAGGATGGCCGCGTGGGCTCACCCGGTTTGGAACAAGGGCTCGAAGCGCAGAAGGGCCAAAAACGCACGCCGATCGGGCAGATCTTGGTCGAGCATCAGCGCGTGGACAGCGGCGCGCTCGAACAAGCCGCGCTGCTGCAGAAGCGCAAAGGCACCCGCCTCGGTGAGGTGTTGATCGAAGCAGGTCTGGCAGAACCGGCGGACATCGAATTTGCGTTGGCCGAACAGCGCAAGCGCGGCGGCAAACGCATCGGGCAGATTTTGGTCGAGCTGAACTTGGTGTCGGAGATCGATCTGTCCAGCACGCTGGCCAAGAAGTTCCAGCTGCCGTTCGTCGACCTCGACAATTGCGCGGTCAATCTGGGCGCGCTCGAGGAGCTACCTCGCGACTTCATCGAGAAGAATCGGATTCTGCCGCTGGACTCCGATGCCAAATCGATCACGGTCGCGATGAGCGATCCGTTGGCCATCGACGCCATCGACGCGGTGCGCCGGCACGCGCACAAGCAGGTGTGCGAGGTCGTGGCCACGCCCACGCAGCTCGAGCGCTACATCCCGCAGTACCTCGATCAGCTGGAGACCAAGAAAAAGGCCAGCGAGATGGAGATCATCCTCAAGGGGCTGGCCGCCGACGACGTTCAAACCATCGCCGAGACCGAGCAGAACGAGACCGGCGGCGTCAAAGAGTCGGACAACTCGATCATCAAGCTGGCCAACCAGATCGTGATCGACGCTTACCGGCGCGGCGCTTCGGACATTCACATCGAGCCGAACGGGAAAGAACGCACGGTCACGGTGCGCTTCCGAATCGACGGCGATTGCGTCGCTTACCAAGAGATCCCGTCGAACTATCGGCTGCCGCTCGTGGCGCGTTTCAAGATCATGGCCCTGCTCGACATCGCCGAGCGGCGCAAACCGCAAGACGGCAAGATTCGTTTCCGAGTCGGTGAAAAGCAGATCGAGCTGCGCGTGGCCACGATCCCGACGGTGAACAACAACGAGGACATCGTGCTGCGCATCTTGGCCGCGTCCAAGCCGCTGCCGCTCGACAGCATGGGGCTCAGCGCGCAGAACCTCACGAACCTGAAGGGCATCGTGCACAAGCCGTACGGCTTGATCCTGTGCGTCGGCCCGACCGGCTCTGGTAAGACGACGACGCTGCACTCTGCGCTCGGCTTCATCAACACCGTCGATATGAAGATTTGGACCGCCGAAGATCCGGTGGAAATCACGCAGGCCGGCTTACGCCAGGTGCAGGTCAATGCGAAAATCGGCTTCACCTTCGCCCACGCCATGCGCGCTTTCTTGCGCGCCGATCCGGACGTGATCATGGTCGGTGAAATGCGGGACGTGGAGACGGCCAGCACCGCGGTCGAAGCATCGCTCACGGGGCATTTGGTGTTCTCGACGTTGCACACCAACAGCGCGCCCGAGACGGTTACGCGCCTGATCGACATGGGGCTCGACCCGTTCAGCTTCGCCGATGCGCTGCTGGGCGTGCTCGCGCAGCGCTTGGCCCGCGGCTTGTGCAAGCAATGCCGCGAGCAATACACGCCCGACGACAAGGAGCTGAACGAGCTATCCATCGCCTACGGCCCCGAGGCGTTCGACGCGTTGATGAAAAGCGAGCACTCCTTCGGGCTCAAGCTGTGGAAAGCCAAAGGCTGCAATGCTTGCGGCAATTCTGGGTATCGCAGCCGGGTCGCGATTCACGAGCTGTTAATCACCGATGACCCGTTGAAGGTCGCGATTCAAAAGAAGTCGGCCATCGACGACATTCGCCGCTTGGCGCGCGCGGCTGGCATGACCACCTTGCTTCAAGACGGCGTGCAAAAGGTGATCGCCGGCCAGACGGATCTCAAGCAAGTACTGGCCGTGTGTAGCCGCTAGCGTCTCATTCCGCGAACGCACGCGGCAGGCAGACCTCGACGCGCGTGCCCTTGTCGACCTCGGAGAAGATGCGCACGAAGCCGCCGTTTTGCGAGACGATGCCGTGCACCGTGGCCAGGCCGAGGCCGGTGCCGCGGCCCGGCTCTTTGGTCGTGAAGAACGGCTCGAAGACGTGCGCCAAGAGCGGCTCGGGGATCCCGCTGCCCGTGTCGGTCACGCTGATGCGCACATAATCCCCGGGGCTTGCGTCGACGAACGCGCGCGCGTCGCTCTCCGTGAGCTGAGTCACGTCGGTGCGGATCTCGAGGCCGCCGCCCTCGGGCATCGCGTCACGCGCGTTGATGCACAGATTGACCAGGATTTGCTCGAGCTGTGAGGCATCGATGACCACGCTGCCGACGTCCGGCCCCAAGCTCGTGCGTAAATCGACGCGCGCGCCGAGCAAGCGCAAAATCACGCGCTGGGTGTCGGCGATCACGCGGTTCGGATCGAGCCGCTCGGGACGAGTGACCTCTTTGCGACCCACGGTGAGCAGTTGTCGCGTCAGGCGCGCGGCGCCTTCCGACGCTTCCATCACTTCGGATAGGCGATCACTGGCCAGCGCGTTACCGCGCAGCTCACCCTGCAGCAAGGACACGTTGCCCATGATCGCAGTCAGCAGGTTGTTGAAGTCGTGGGCGACGCCGCCCGCGAGGCGGCCGATCGACTCCAAGCGTTGCGATTGAGCCAGTTGCTGTTCTAGGTTGGCTCGCTCTTGGACCGCGCGGGTGCGTTCGGTGATGTCACGAACGGCGACCACTTTGCGCTCGCTGCCGCGATACTGAATGGCGCGCGTTTGCATCTCCGCCGGGAACGTCGAGCCGTCGCGGCGCACGCCGATCACCTCGATCTCGCTGCCACGCGGCAGGCGCTGGCTAGGCGGTACTCCCTCGGGGACGCACAGGCGCTGCGCGCGATCGGTGCCCACGAGATCTTGGGCGCGCTCGAAGCCGAACAGCTCGGCAAAGCGCTGGTTGGCTTCGACGATGATGCCCTTGTCGTGCACGATGATGCCCTCGAACGAGGCTTCGGCGAGCAGGCGGAATTTCTGCTCGCCCACGCTCGCGCGCTCCAAGGCGTCCCGCACCGTGCGGCTCGCCAAGTACTGCAAAACCGCGAGGATTGGGAACATCACGCAGCTCGAGATCCAGATCGAGATGCGTTGAGTGGTCGCGGCTGGGTCGAGCGAGCCGCGAGATTGCAAGACGAGCCCGCAGCCCAGCGCCGCCAAGGTAACGAGCACGGCGCCCCGCAAGCCGATCAGCACACCCGCGATCACCAAGGTGAGCGCGTAGCCCAATTGGTAGGCCGGGCTCTCGATGCCGCTGCGCGTGGCGGCGATGACGGTCATGAACGTGAACAGCGTCGCGACGTGTAGGATCGAGGCTAGCCGCACCGCGCCCGTTCTGAGCAGCGCCAGCAGCGCGAGGTTGATGCTGACCCCCGCCACGGTCTGCACCAGGGCGCGCCCCGCAAGGATGGGCACTCGCAGCACCGTGAACGACAAGAACGGTAACAGCATCAGCGTGAGTGACCACAAGATCACATGCAGCAAGTACGCTTCGTGCGTCCGCTCTTGGTCGGCAAACACCGGCGGACGCAACCAGCGATAACGCGCTGTCACGCCATCAGGCATTCGAAGAGTTTCCTCCCATCGCGCGAAGTGTGTCGCGAGCAGAGCGCAGATTCCAAGCGCCAGCTGTATTCGACGGCAATTCACCGCACGAACCAGCGATGTTTCCGCGAGATGCGCGGCTTGGTCGGAGAGCCGTTTTGCGTTTTTGTCCGGGCGTTTGGTTGCCCTGGCGGCGAAGATCGCTACTCGCCGCGAAGGTTCGAACACTGGAGCCGTCGGTGCGGCTACTCAACGACGATTTCGGGCGGGACGCTGATCAGCTCGAGATCCAAGCCGCCGGGGTAGCAGTATCTGGTGGCGAGGCCGAAGCCGAGGACTTGCAGGCCGACTTTGGCGGAGGCTTCGAGGCGATGAGCGCCGTTGTTGGCGCCGGCGCTCGGCTTTTGGCGAACCACGGACCAGCCGCTGGTGCCGACGGGGGTGGCGGCCCCGGTGAGCGGTGCGCCGTCGAGGGTGGCGGTGGCGCCTGCGGGCAGCAGGATGTCGGCGTAGTTCTCGAGGTAGCTGGTGGGCGCGAGGAAGGTGTATTGCGTGCGGAACTGTTGCGGCGTCACTTCCATGGTCAGCGAAGGATCGCCGCGCGTGCCGGTGGGGTCTTGCCTCGTGCCGCCGAGCATGATGGAGGCGACCGCGAAGGGTTCGTCGGCTTTCACTTCGAAGGCGTCCATCAGGGGGCCAATTCTGCGCACGGTTCAGCAGATTGGCCCTTCAAAGTGCGAGGCCGACGCCCAAAGACAGCGCACGTTCTCCGAGTGGAATGCCTTCTACGAACAAGTTCACGGCCTTGGCCACGCGCAGCCCCGCGCCTGCACCCAGCTGATAGTGATGAGTGTCGGTGCCGGTGACGGACTCACCCAGATGGCGCCAGTACACCGGTCCGCCGAAAGCGCGCACCACCATGTACGGGCGAAAGACGTCCGCCAGCTGCACGCCGAGCTCACTCCCGAGACGCAGATCGAACGCTTGATAGCCGACCGACGCTTCGTCGGCGAGGTGCGTGCGCGCGGCAGCAAACGAGAGCGCAGAAGTGAGCAAGACGAAGTAGCGCCCGTCGTCATAGGCGCGAAAGTCTGCGCCCAAGAGCGCAGTTGGTCCGGGTGAAAATTCGTGCTTGCCGTCCGGCACGGTGAGCGAGCCACCGAACGCAACACCGACACCTGCTTGGAGCACTAGCCGCGGCGTCGGCAAATACGCGAGTGATGCGAGCGAGGCGTAGCGCACTTGGTCGGCGTGCAACGAGCCACTGAAACGCAGCCGAGTGGATGTGTACAGCCCGCTGACGCCGACGGCCCAGTGCGGGCGCACGGCTTCATCGTGCTCGGCGAGGCTACACGATGAAACGCCCGATGCAGAAACACCACACGAGTAAGCGCGTCCACTCCACGCCAAAGCAGAGCCGAAGAAAAGCCCCGAGAGCGCGAGGCGCAGCGCCGAACGATGATTCATCGTGTAGAGACCGTGACCCGAATCGCTGACGCACGCTAGGCGAGAGCGCATACAAACGGGACGAGGCACGCGGCCGGTTGAACTCACGTAAACGCCGGTCTATCGTGGCAGATTGGTCGAGCGTGCAACGGCGCACCATGCGCCGCCGAGGGAGATGTCGATGAGCGCGATGTATTACTTGAGCCGTGGCGGCGCCCCCGAAGGGCCATTCGAAGAAGCGCGCTTGGTTTACATGATCCAGAGCGGTGAGCTCACCCAGGGCGGCGTGTGCGCCGTCGGTCAGCAGGCGTGGTCACCGCTGCACGCGGTCCCCGCGTTCGCGCAAGCGCTGGCCGCGCGTGGCGCACCGCAAGTTTACGGTCCGCCTCCAGTGCAACCCGCACAGCCCGCGCCCCAAGCCTACGGCTCACCGCAACCACCGGCCCAACCGCAGTACGGCGCGCCCGCTCAGCCGCAACCGCAGTACGGCGCGCCCGCTCAATCGCCGCAAGCTGCGGCTGGTGCGCCCGCGAAGAAGTCGAATCGCGCCTTGTTGTTCGTCGCGCTCGGCGGCGTGTTCTTCGTGCTGCTCGCCGGCGCAGCCGGCGCCGCATACTTGATGTTCTTCTCCAGCGGCGGCGCGCGCAGCATCGCCAAAAGCATGCCGCGGGACAGTGAGTTTTTCGTCGAGGTCCCGAGCGTGCACGAGCTCGTCTCCGACTTGCGCGAGGTGCAGTACCTGGACACCTCGCTCCGCGACGACAAGCAGGTATTCGACGGCACGGCTGACTCGATCGCCACGGCCTTCGATATCTCGAGCGCCGAAGCGCTTGCCCTGCTCGCTTCATCGGAGACGTTCGGCATCGCCGGTCGCAAGCTGGCGACGGACCCTGAAGTGGTGATCGCGCTCGGCATGAAGAACGCATCGCCAGTCGAAGCACTGCTCAAGTCGCCGCGCTTCTCGGCGCTCGGCACGGTGGGCACGACTGGCAAGCGTTATCAGCTCACACAAAAGCAGCTCGCACCCGGCGCGAGCCAGGACATCGTGCGGAAGGGCCTCTTCGAAGCCCAAATCGCCGCCGTCGGTAAAGGCGCGCTGGTCTGGTTCCCCAAAGCCAAAGTGCTGACCATTGGTGATGATTTGCTGGTCCGAGACCTCGCCCAAGTGATCGAGGCGAGCTCACCTTCGGTCGAAGACAACCCCGCGTTCCAGGCTGCGAGCAAGGATTTCGACGGCAACGCGCGGCTTACCCTGTTCGTCGATCCCGCTCTGTTCACCAGCATCACCGATCCCAAAGTGCGGGACGTGATCGACAACTACTTCAAGCCAGCAGGCCCCATCACGGGATCGCTGCAGGTCAAACCCGCGGGCTTCGTCACTCGCTTCACGGGTCACGTGCAAGGCGCCAAGCTCCCGAGCTCGACGGCGTACGAGGGCCCGCAAGCGCTGGACCTAGGCGCGCGGCTACCCGAAGAAACGTTTTGCTACATGGGTTTCTCGACGCGCACCAAGCTGAGCGGCGCCGACGCACAGAAGCTGCTGCTCGATCAGGTAGGTTCGATCGAGCCTCGCTCGCAGGCCCAAGTGGAGCAAGGGTTGCATCAGTTGGAGACGTTGCTCGGGGTGACCGCCTCCAAGCTCTTCGACGGTGTGGGCGGCCAAAGCGTGATTGGGCTCAGCGCCACGCCGGGCGTCGCGCTGGAGGCGCTCGGCGCAGGAGCACAGGCGGCGGCAAACTTCAACCTCACCTGGGTGCTCGAGCTGAAGGATGGCGCGGAGTACAAGAAGCTCGCCGCACAGCTCAAGCAGAAGCTCTTGCCGACGTTCCGTGAAGTCACGGTCACGGACGACGGCGCAGGCGGCTTCTCCGTCGCACGACGCTTGCTCCCGGTGCCCGTGAGCCTGCGCGTGAAGTTCCTGGACAAGTACCTGTTCGTGACGGCCGGCTCCAACGCGCTCGCCGCTCGCACCGAGGCTGCTTTTTTCAAAGGCGAACGCACGCTCAAAGACGACGCCGGACACAAGGCGTCCCTGGCCGCCCTGCCCGACACTCAACATTTCCTGATCTGGGTCGACACCGGGCGCCTCGGCGACACGTTACAAAAGAGCCCACTCGTGAAGGCACAGCTCACTCAAAGCGGCGTGTCGCTCGACAAGATCAAGATGACCGGCCCCGAGCGTATCGTGAGCGCACTGTCGGTGCGCAGCGAGGTCCAGAACGAGATCTGGACCTATCAGCTCGACGCGCTCAACTTCCAAGCCCTCGCTCCGCTGGGTGCCGCTGGCGCACTGTTCGGTGGGCTGCACGGCTTGCCGGGGTTGTGACGGTTGGCTCAGCCTTGGTGCGCGAGCAGCTCGCGCACCTCGTGATCGATGCGCTCGGCGCTGACCTCTTCGGGTTTCAGGAAAGTACCCACGCGCAGCAACGTCGAAGACACGTTCGGTTCAAAAGCGCTGAGCGCATGGCCGCCAGCGGCCCAAAAGAACCGCGCTCAGCGAGCGCTACGAGCCCGAGCTGGCTGCGATCGCCCGCAGCGCGCCGATGCGTTCGGCGAGCGGTGGGTGGGAGTAGTAGAACGCGGCGTACAGCGGGTGCGGATGCAAATTGGACAGGTTCTCGGTGCCGAGCTTGGCAAGGGCCCCCGCGAGCTCCAAGGGCGCGCCATGCAGGTCGACCGCGAAGGCGTCTGCTTCGCGCTCGTCGCGCCGGGACCAGGCCGCAAACAGCGGCGTGAGCGGAAACAGCAACAGCGATGCGCCCACGCCGAGCATGACTACGCGCGCCGGGAAGGAGGCCGCGCCGAGCCCGAAGAGCGCCGGCAGAGCCGCGCTCGGGCTCAAGCGAAACGCGAGATAGGCCCCCACGAACAGCAGCACCTGCATCGCGATCAAGCGCGTGAGCACGTGTTGCTTTTTCCAGTGCCCGAGCTCGTGCGCCAGCACGGCCAAGATCTGCGGCTCCGACATCTGCGCGAGCAGCGTATCGAACAAGACGACCCGTTTTTGCCGACCAAAGCCGGTGAAATAAGCGTTGGAGTGCGAGCTGCGGCGCGATGCATCCACCTTGAGCACGCGGCCCACGTGCACGCCCGCGCGCTGGGTGAGCGTGCGAATGCCGTCGCGCAACGGCTCTTCGTCGAGCGGTTCCATACGGTAAAAAAGTGGCTCTATCAGGTATGGCGAGAGCACGGTCAAGAGCAAGCTGACGGCGCTGACCAGCGCGCTCACCCAGAGCCACCAGCTGTGTGGCGTTGCTCGTACCAACGCAAACGCCCCCGCGGAGAGCGCGCCGAAGAGCACGAGCGACAGCGCGTTGCTCTTCAGCCAATCAGCCCACCACAGCCCGGGCGTCTGACGATTGAAGCCGTAGCGCGCTTCCAAACGAAAATCCGAATACAGCTGAAAGGGGATCGAGAGCACCGTGCTCGCGGCCGACAGCCCGAGCAGGAACACGACGCCGCCCCAGACGAACGACGGCGCGACTCGACTCACCCACGCGTCGTACGCGGCGAGGCCGCCGCCGAAGAGGAAGCCGCCGAACAGCACCGTGAGCACACTGCTGCGCACGATGCCCAGGCGGGCACGCGCGGCGGTATACGCACTGATGCGGGCGAGGCGCTCACTGTCCACCTCACCCGAGAGTACCGCCGGAACGACGTGCCCCTCGCGCTGCAGGTGCCGCAAATTCAGCCAAGACAGCCAAAGCCGTGCCAGCGCAACGGTTGCGAACACGCCCAGCGCAAACGCCATCATGCTCAAAACCTAAGCCCGCACGGCCCGGCACGCCAGCCTGGCCGAGCCCGCGCGGAGCTTCAGCGGCTCATTCAGCGATCAGCGTGCCCGAGCCGCCCAATTCAGTGGGAAAGTCCCGCTGCTTGGGCAGGCCGTCGTGCATGCGCAGCACGGTATCGGCGTAGTTGACGTGCAGCATGGGCTCGAAGGCGAGGCCCGGAATCGCTGCCGCGTACACGTCGACCAAACCGAAACCGGGGTGCTCGGTCAGCAAGTGGCCGCCGCACGCCTTGCACCACTTGCGGATCGAATTTTCGGTCTTCTTGTATTCACCCAGCAAGCCCGCGCCGCGGGTCACGCTCACTGCCTGGGGCGGCCACAACGTGAACGCGTTTACGGGCCCGGCAGACCACTCGCGACACGACGTGCAATGGCAATAGCCCATCGCCGCGGGCTTTCCAGTCACACGCAGCTCCACCGCCCCACAGAAACAACGACCCTTGTACTCATTCTCAGTCGACATGGCTTTCCACTCCTTGGGAAGAGCTACGTATGACTTGCAGAAGCGATTCGGAGAATGACTCGGCGTCCGCCCGGCATGACCCGGAATCGGGAAACGCGCAACGCGCATCACTCGTCACACGGACGGCGAAGACAACGACTCACCGCGCCGATAGCCCGCGGGCGCAATACCGACCGTGCGCTTGAAGGCGCGGCTCAATGCGGCCTCCGAGCCGTAACCGACCCGGTCGGCTATCTCGGCGAGGCTCGCCTTGCTCGAGCGCAAGAGCGAGGCTGCGAGCTGGATGCGCCACTGGGCCAAATACTGAATCGGCGGGATGCCGACGAAGTGCATGAAGCGCTCGGCCAACATGGAGCGAGACATGCCGACTTCCTTGGCCAGCGACTCGAGCGACCAGGGGTGCGCGGGGCGTTCGTGAAGCTTTTGCAGTGCGCGGCCGATGCTTTCGTCGCGCAAACCCGCGAACCAGCCGACTTTCTCGGGCGGTAGAGCAGCCACGTAACGCCGCACCACCTCCACGAACAGTAGCTCACTCACCTTGGACAACAGGCATTCAGAGCCGGATTTGGGCGTATTCGACTCGGCGACGGCGAGCGAGACCAGTTGACGTAGCACCGCGTCCGCCTCGGCCGCGCCGCGCAGGTGGATGATGCGCGGCAGCGTGGCGAGCAGCGGATTGAACGGGCGCGCGTCACAGCCCAAAAAGCCGCACACGATCCGCGCGCTCTCCGCGCCCCCTCCTTGAATCGAGAGCGAGACGGGCAATTGCGGCTGGCCCTGCAGGCTACGCACGCCAAGCTCGGGGTTACCGCGCATGCCGGGCGCGCTCGAGATGGTATGCGCGTCGCCCTGTGGGAAGACGATGATGTCGCCGGCTTCGAGCTGCACCGGCTCTTCGCCGAGCAAGCCGCCCCAACACGAGCCATGCGTGACCAAGTGGTAGTCGATGACGTGCTCGGCGCCGAACATCAAGTGCGGGCCGAGCTTGCTCCCGTCCGGCGTCTCGGCCACCCACGGCGCCGAGGCCTCGACGGCGAAGAAGACTCCGCCCGTGAGCCGAACCGCGCGCAGGACGTCGGATAGCGTGTCGCTCATGGCCGTGCGCTGCGAGCGCTGCACTCCGTAAACGCGCTGACGACGATCCGACGCTGAGTCATGCCGATCCGATGCGCGGTCATTCCCGCGCCCAGGGCCAGTCCCTACAACGAATGAGCCGGGGACGCACCATCGGAAGCCCTGGCGGAAAAAGGAACCATGGCCCAAGTCATCGATATTTCTGTGAACCCCTCGAACCCGTCGCCCGTTTCGGTCGACCTGAACGCGCTCAAAACCCGGCAGCAGGCCATGTGGGCCTCTGGCGACTTCTCGGTAATTGGAACGACGCTGCAGATTGTCGGCGAGTCGCTGTGTGAGGCGGTGGATTTGGAGGCGGGCAGCAAGGTGCTGGACGTCGCGTGTGGCAATGGCAACGCAGCGTTGGCTGCGGCCCGCCGCTTCTGCGACGTCGTCGGGTTGGACTACGTGCCGGCGTTGCTCGCGGCGGGCCGCGATCGCGCGCGTGGCGAACGGTTAGCGATCGATTTCGTGAGCGGCGACGCCGAGGCCTTGCCGTTCGCCGACGCCTCGTTCGACGTCGCGCTCTCGACCTATGGCGTGATGTTCGCTCCGAGTCAGGAGCAGGCTGCTCGCGAGCTCTGGCGCGTGGTGCGCCCGGGCGGCAAGATCGCGCTCGCGAATTGGACGCCCGAGGGCTTCATCGGTCAGTTGCTGAAGACCGTCGCCGCGCGCGTGCCGCCGCCAGTCGGCGTCCCGTCCCCGATTCTGTGGGGCACCGAAGCGCGGCTCCATCAGCTATTCCCGGAGGCACGCTCGATCCACATCCAGCGCCGAATGTTCGTGTTTCGCTACACCTCAGCGGAACACTTCGTCGATCTGTTCCGGCGCCTGTACGGGCCCACGCACAAAGCGTTCGCCGCGCTCGACACGACACAACAAGCATTGCTCGCGAACGAGCTCCGTGAGCTCGTGCTGCGCTTTCGCTCCAACACCCATTCGAACGCCGCGTCGATCCCGGGCGAGTACTTGGAAATCGTGATCGAGCGTTAACAGCCCGCGGCGCGGAGCGAGTCTTGACAGCCATCGAGCGCGCTCTGATACCAAATCGGTGTCAGCCTCGCTCTCGGCTCCGCGCCTGTTTACCCTGCGCTCCCCGGTCAACACGGAGGAAGGGCGCACGCTGCTCCAGCAGCGGCTCGCCACGATGTTGTTCGTGGTGTTCGTGCTCGGCTTCGCGTTTTGGCTGCTGCAGCTGCTCACGACCGTGCTCGGTATCGTGGGCACGTTCCACGACATCTTCGCGACGCACTCGGTCGGCTGGCAGCTGGGCACGATCTTCGGGGCGCTCGGCCTCAGCCTCGTCGTGCGCCGTGGGCGCCCGGGCGTGATCTTCCTAGACTATGCGGACGCGATCTCGACGGTTTTGATCTGTTGGGGTTGGACGATCATGGTCCACGCCGATGGCCTGAACATCCAGCGGCCCGAGCTGGTGGCGCTGCTAGCCATCAGTTACACGCTCGCGCTGCGCGCGGCCTTGGTTCCCAGCACCGCGGCGCGCACGGCGTTGATCGGCGTCCTCGCCATGGTGCCACTGCTGCCTGCGACGCTCGACATCCATCGCCACACCGACGCGCCGGGCGTGCCCATGGGCCTGACGGTGTACGTGGCGATCTGGGCGTCCATCGGCATCGCCTGCATCAGCACGATCAGTTACGTGATTCACGGGCTGCAGCGCCAGATGCGGCGCGCCCTGCAACTGGGCCAGTACGTGCTCGAGGAAAAGATCGGCGAGGGCGGCATGGGCGTCGTGTACCGCGCGAGCCACGCGCTCTTGCGCCGCCCGACGGCCATCAAGCTGCTGGCGCGCACCACGGAGAGCGCGGCCCGCCGTTTCGAGCGAGAAGTGCAAATAACCGCCCAAATGACGCACCCGAACACGGTGTCGGTGTTCGACTACGGGCGCACCCCGGACGGGATTTTTTACTACGCCATGGAGTACCTGGACGGCGTCACGCTCCAGGATCTGGTCGACGAACTGGGCCCTCTACCAGCGCCGCGCGCCGTGCACGTCTTGCTGCAAATCTGCGGCGCGCTCGCGGAGGCGC
>JBEQTH010000003.1:0-157937 GCA_040348785.1 Myxococcales bacterium
GCCTTCACCAAAGACGGCAGCACCGGCTTCATCAGCAACGAATTCGGCGGCACCCTGACCGCGTTCGATCCGCGCACCAATCAGGTGCTCGGCACGGTGAAGATCGAAGCCAAATCCCCGGTTGGCGAGCGCCCGATGGGGCTCGCGCTCTCGCCCGACGACAAGCAGCTGTACGTGACCACGGGCCGCGGTGGCGCGATCGCGATCGTCGATGTCGGCAAGCACGAAATGACCGGCTTGATCGAAGGCGTCGGCGCGCGCCCTTGGGGCCTCGCCGTGTCGAGCGATGGCAAGCACGCCTACACGGCGAACGGCTCTTCCGACGACATTTCGATCGTGGATGTCGCGAGCGGCAAGGTCGAAAAGAAGGTGACGATCGGCGGCTTGCCGTGGGGCGTGATCACGGGCGAGACGCGCTGAACGCGAGCGCGCTGCGCCGAGCGCTGCTAGGGGCAGCTCTTGATGGTGCCGATCCAGTCGCCGATCAGCTTCACGCCTTCGGTGTCGATGATCGACGTGCCGATCTGCGGCATGCGGCCTTCCATGGGCAGCGAGTTCATGCGCAGCCAAGTCAGCGATTGGTCCGGAGCGTTGGGTGTGAGCAGCGTCGCGGTTGGCACGCCGTTGTCTCCCTTGACCGGGGGCGCGTTGCACAGGTGCATGTCCTTGAACGCAGTGGTGATGCGCAGATCGATGGTGACCATACCGAGGTCGGTATCGTCGGGGCGGTGGCAGAACGCGCAGTTGGCTTCCATGTAGGAGCGCGCTTTCTGCTCGGTGGTCGCACTGGCGGGTGGGGTGCCCGCCTGACCCGAGTAAGGAGTGACCAGCGCTTCTTGGTAGGGCGCCGCCGGGGCCTTGTCGAACACGTTTTTGGCGATCAGCGCGTCGATCTGATTCATGCCGCTGACCATGCGATTCATCTGCCTCGTTTGCGGGCCGATGGTCGAGCCTCCCGGTGCGTTGTGGCACTTCATGCAGTCAGTGCGGCTGGGGTAGTTCCAGGGCACGGATCGCGAGCCGGTGTTGAACATCACCGCGCGGCGACCGTCAGGCACGATGGTGGCCTCGGTCTGGGCTTCATCCCACTGGTAGGAGTAGCCAACCCAGGTGTCCGCGTCGTGATGCACGAAGAGCCGCGTTTCGACCAACTTGTTGTCGAACAAGAAGTTCTTCAACATGACCGTGCCGACGGGAAACACCCATTTGCCGGTATCCGAAGTTTGCGTGCAAGTTTCGTTGGCGCAGTCCTTGATGTGCACCTTTTGTCCGACGGGGATCACCATGCCGCGTTGCTTGTCGGCGTTGTCCGACCAAAGCGGACTGTTCACCTCGTACGGGATCACGCGTGAAGCGAACTTCGTCGGGTCGGTCGGGTCCATACAACCGGTTTGACTGAGCTTCTCGAGCGGCGCGTAGACGTCGGTGGGTGGCGTACACTCGCCGGTTGCAACTTGTCCGCCACTTCCGCCACTGCCAGCGATCGAGGCGCCGCCAGCGGCAGCAATTCCCGCGCTCGCGGCAGAACCGGAACTGCCTGAATTTCCGCCAGTTGCTGCACCTGCAGCGGGAACCCCGCCACCTCCCGCAACCGGGGCGCCGCCCGACCCCGCACCTGGGCCTACATCGGAAGCGCCACTGCTTCCGCACGCCGAGACCAAAATGATCAAGCTCAAGTGGCCGAAGGAACACCAGCGCCGCAAGTGCGTCATGAGCCCTAACTAGCCATCGCAGGTAGCTACCTTCAACGTCTTTTTTTTATACGCGGCACGAGATGATCACTCACGTTGAATGCGGGCATAGTTTAGTGCACCCCAAGACACCCAAGCCCCGAGACGGCTGCCTCGTGATTGGTCGGTGATTCGCGCATCGTTCGGCTCTGAGCGTGTTGACCGAGGTCAGCTTCGGGCGCTAAATTACCGATTCAAACTTTGCGACTCTTCTTTTGAAGAGCCGGGTGCTTAGACGCCGCCGCGCGAGCGTTGCCTACATAAGAAAGAGGGTTCTCGTGACCGAACGCCACCACACCGCCAACTCGGCTCGCTCCCATCGCTCGGCTAGCCCGCGCGCGCTGCGCCGCAACTGGCTGCTCGCCGCCTGTGCCACGGGCTCCCTGATCGCCATGCAAGCGTGCGGCAGCGACAACGGCGGAACCCCAGGTTCTGGCGGTTCTCCAGGCGCCAACGCTGGCAACGCGGGCGCCAACAATCCGGGCAGCGCTGGCAATGCGGGCGCGAACAACCCGAGCAGCGCGGGCAACGCAGGCGCGAACAACACGATCACCGCGGGCAACTCCGGCGCCAGTAACCCGGGTGGTGCGGGCGCGGATAATCCAGGGAGCGCAGGTAACGCTGGCACGCCCGGCATGCCCGGTGGTGGCGCTGCCGGCGCGGCGGGCACGACCGCTGGCGCTGGCGCTGGCGCTGGCGGCGCGGCTCCCACTGATGGATCGGTGTTGGAGCGCAACAACCACGCCTCGCGTGATGGTCTCTTCATCCAACCGACGCTCACCAAGGCTGCGATCCCCATGCTCACGACGGACAGCGCTTTCGCTGCCACGTTCACCGGCAACATGTGGGCCTCCCCGCTGTTCTTTGCCAATGGCCCCGGCGGCAAAGGTCTGTTCTTCGCCGTCACGACGGGCAACGACGTGTTCGCGATCGACGAAACCACGGGCAAGACGATCTGGACCAAGAAGCTCGGTAGCGCCCCCACCGGCAACGGCGTGAACTGCGGCAACATTCACCCGCTCGGGATCTTGAGTACTCCCGTGATCGATGCGGCCACGCGTACCATCTACATTGCCAACGCGATCGGTACGACGGCTATCGATCATCACGAGGTTCATGCCCTCAATATAGACGACGGTGTGGAGAAGGCGGGCTGGCCCGTTAGCATGGCCGGCCTCACCTCAGGCGCCGTCACGTTCAAAGCGCCGCCGCAAAACCAGCGCAGCGCGCTGTCGCTCGTGAACGGCAAGCTCTTCGTCGCGTACGGCGGTCACGTCGGTGACTGCGGTGACTACCACGGTTGGGTCGTCGCCATCGACACCGCGAATCCGACGTCCAAAGCCGGTTGGGCAACGCTCGGCACGGGCGAGGCCATCTGGTGCGCGGGCGGCATGGCGTCGGACGGCACTTCGATCTTCGCCGTCACTGGCAACAGCACCGTCGGTGCTGGTTCGCGCGCCGAGAGCGACAGCGAGCAGGTCGTCCGCTTGACCGGCATGGCCGCGCTGACGCGTTCCGACGCCAATCTGTTCTATCCCACCACCTGGAAACAGATGGATAGCTCGGATGCGGATTTCGGATCAAGCAACCCGGTGTACCTGACCATCCCCGGCTCCACGCCTCCGAACCTGATCGCGGCCGTGGCAAAAGACGGCAAGCTCTACTTGCTCAATGCTCAAAACCTCGGCGGCATGGGCAACGCCGTGGCCACGCTCACGGTCGCCACGGGAGGCGCCATGAACGTGAAAACTTCGCCGACCGCGTACACGAACGCCAAGGGCACGCACTTCGTGATGTCGACTGACGGCGGCGCGGCGTGCCCCGGCGGCGCGGGCGGAAAGTCGATCATCTCCATGCTGATCAAAGCCGGCTCGCCGCCCACGGCAACGGCTGAGTGGTGCGCGCCGCTCACCGGCACCGTTACGGCTCCCATCAGCACCATGACCAATGGCACGGACAACGCGGCAGTTTGGTACATGAACAGCGGTAAGCTCACCGCCGTGGACGGTGACACGGGCACCAAGCTGTACGAGAGCGCGGACACCTGCGCTGGCGTCCGCCAATGGACCTCGCCGATCGCGGTCAAGGGTCGCATCGTCGTCGGCGGCGACAATCACTTGTGCTCGTGGTCCGCGAAGTGAGCGCCGCCACTCACGCTCACGCTCACGCTCACGCCTAACGAAGGTAAGCCAAACGAAAGAACTGAGCCCGGCTGGCGACGCCGCATTTCGCGTAAATTTGTGTGACGTGCTGGCGAATCGTCTTCGGGCTGTTGTTCTCGCGTTCGGCGATTTCGTTGCTGGATAGGCCTTCCAGTAGGAGGCGCGCGACGGTCCGCTCTTTTTCGGTGAGTTGGGCGCGGCTGAGGATTTCTTCGACGGCGTCGTTGAGCTTGGGCTTGTCGGCCAGCATGCGCGCGATCACTTCCAGCAACTTGGGCGCGCGAAACGGCTTTTCCAGGAAGTACGCGGCGCCTTCATTCAGGGCGATTTTGAGTTTTTCTACGTCCGCATAGGCGGTGATGATCACGACGGGGGCGCGCAGGCCTTGGCGGCGGAGCTCGGTCATTAGGGTGAGGCCGGCCAAGGTGTCGTCGCCGAGGACGACGTCGGTCACGACGAGATCGATGTTGGGGTTGGCGCGCGCGGCGTTCAGCGCTTCAGCGGCGTTGGCGGCGGGGAGGCAGGCGTAGCCGGCGCGTTGTAGGGCGCGGGCGAGCAGCTCACGAGTGTCGAATTCGTCCTCGACGAGCAGGATGGTCGCGGGAGTCATGCGTCGCCGAGCGGCAGCTCCAAGCGGAAGGATTTGTGCGGCGTTGCTTCGAGCGTGAGCTCGCCGTGCATGGCGCGGGCGAGCGCGCGGGCGATGGGTAAGCCGAGGCCGAGACCATGACGCTTCGTGGTGCGCAGGGGATCGAACAGCGTGGCGCGCAAGCTCGGGTCCAACGCGGGGCCGTCATCCACGACGCTGACGACGGCGCGGCCGGCTTCGGTGCTGAGCGTCATGGTGACGGTGCCGCCGTGCGCGGCGCGCAGCGAGTGCAGGCTATTGTCGAGCAAGTTCTCCAAGATCGCCCGCAAATAGCTGGGATCGGCGGTGACGTGCACCGCGGCGCGGCACTCGGCGCGCACCACCACGCCGTCCGCCTCGGCGAGGGCCGTGACGTCACTCGCGAGCGACGACAAGACGGCGTCGAGAGCCACGCTGCGATCTTCGGGCTCGCCGTTGCCTTGCATGGAGCGCAACGTCTCGAGGTGGGCGAGGGCGCGGCGCACCTGGGCGTGCGCGCGTTCCACGAGCTCCGCGCGCTGCGCTTCGTCCCCGGCGCAGGCTTGGTATTCGTCGAGCAAGAGGCCGAGGGCGTGCAGGGGGTTGTTCAGCTCGTGGAGCACCGCTGCGGCCAAGACCCACACCGCTTGATCGCGCTCCACTTTGAGTAGCCGCAGCCGCAACGCTTCTGCGCGCGCTGCGGCTTCTTCGGCGGCCGAGAGCCGAGCGCGGAGGCGCAGGTGATACACCGAGAGGCCGAGCAGCGTGCCGGCGAGCACCGGGATCAGGTGGTCGATCAGCGAGTGCGCGCTGGCCAAGGGCCCAGTCAGGGTGCCTTGCTCGAGCTTGGCCTCCGACACCAAGTCAAAGCCCACGTAGGTTGCGCCGGCGAGAAAGCCGAGCACCAAATAGGCGGCGAGCGGCCATTCCTTGGCTGAGGATCGCGAAAACACCGCGTTTTTCATAGCACATTGCCCGAGCTCGCCGCCCGGCATCCGACACTTGCCCGATACCCCGGAGCGGGCCGCCCTTGTAGCTTCGAGGCATGATTCGGCTGCGCCACTTGCTCTTCGCTTCCCTGATTGCGACTTTGACGGCTTGCGGGAGCGACGCCAAAGACAACGACCGCTGTATGCCGGATGACCAAGACGGAGTGGTGGGCGGAACCAGCACCGTGCTGCTCAATGTGAGCGACACTGGCTTTGCCGTGGGCGGGGTGGACAGCGGCTCGACGCAACCGAACATCGCCGTGCAGAATACGAGCACCGTGAAGCTCACGATCACCAACGTGGGCAGCAAGCCGCATAGCTTTCACGTCAGTTGCCGACCGACCGAATTGCCGGCGAGCTGCCCGCAAATGTCGTGCTTCCCGGACGGAGCAAACGTAGCTGCGATTGACCCGGGTGATAGTGTGACGGTCACGTTCCAAACGCCGGCCGTCGAGGGCGAGTATCAGTTCACCTCCGACGAGCCAGGCGATGAGGCTCTGATCGGCGAATTCGTACTCTTGTGACGCACCGCGCTCTCCGTCCCTCAATCGTAGCGCTGGCGCTCGCGTGCAGCCTTTCGACGCATGTCGCTCACGCCGAGCTCACGGTAGCCGAGCCAGAAGCGCCCGTTGCAGTCGCGTTTCCCGCCGGCGCGCCGCCAATCGAAGTCCAAGTCGTGCTGAGCCTCGTGATCGACGAACAGGGCAACGTCGAATCCGCCGTAGTCAGCTCGCACATCCCCGCCAACGCCCCCCCACTCTTCGACAGCGCCGCGCTGAACGCGATCCGCCCCATCCACTTCCACCCCTCACAGCGCGACACCAAACCCATCCGCTCCCGCATCGAATACATCGTCGTCTTTACTCCCCCCGTGCCCGTACCCGTGCCCGATCTCCCTCCTCCGCCCGCACCAACGCCCCCCCCGACGAACAGCGACGAACAAGACGAGGACTACGCGCTCACCACCATCGAAGTGCGCGGCAAATCGTGGTCTGCGCCCCGCGGCGTGGGGGACATCCGGATCAAGCGCGAATTGTTGGATGCCGCGCCGCACCAGCAAACCAGCGAAATGCTCGCGGCTGCGCCCGGCTTTTTCGTCGATCACGAAGATGGCGAGGGGCTCGGCAACGACGTGTATCTGCGCGGTTTCGATCTCGAGCACGGCTCGGGAATCGAGATGCGGGTCGGCAACGTGCCCATCAATAGCCCGGTGCACGTGCAAGGGCAGGGCTATGCCGACGCCAACTTCATCATCCCCGAAGTCGTGCGCAGCATTCGCGTGCTCGAGGGGCCCTACGATCCGCGGCAGGGTGACACGGCGATCGTCGGCAGCGCATACTTCGACTTGGGCGTGTCGGAGCGCAAGAACGAGCTGAAGGCGAGCTACGGCTCGTTCAATCAAGCGCGCATCGTGGGCGTGGCGGCACCCGCGGGGCTCGACGATCAAACCTTCGCTGCGTTCGCGCTGCGCAAGAGTGACGGCTTCGGCTCTCGGCGCGCCTCGCAATCGGGCACCGTGAACGCGCAGTATGGCTTGGATCTCGGCCAAGACAGCCACTTGCGTCTGCTCGCCACGGCCTATGGCGCACGCTCGGAGCTGGCCGGCGTGCTCCGGCAAAGCGACGTGGATTCGGGGCAGATCGGCTTTTACGATCGCTACCCGTACTTCACCGACAACCAGGGCGTGCAGTCGTCGCGCGTGATCGTCGCTGCCGACTTCGACACCGTAAGCGCGAGCGGCGCGCATTTCGAGCTCGCGCCCTGGGCGATGTGGACGAGCTTCAACGCGCGCCAAAATTACTCCGGCAATGTGCTGAGCTCGGCGATCAACCCCGAGGCCCCGGGCGGGCAAGGCGATCTCTGGGAAACGACCAATCGCGAATCGGCCGTCGGCGTGGTGTCTCGGCTGCATGCACCCCCGCTGCGCCTGGCAAGCTTCGTCGAGCTGAGCGCCGAGCCCGGGGTCAGTGTGCGCATCGGGCACACCGATCAAAGTAAGAGCTTGCTCAATCCGAGCTCGCTTTCAATCTGGGATCGCAGGCTCGATTCCGGGCTCGACACGCTGGACGCGGGCGCCTACCTCGACGCCGGGTTTCGGCTTTGGAAGCGTGCTCGGCTGTCTGGCGGTGTGCGCGCCGATCTGCTCAGTGTCTCGGTGAACAACCGCTTGGGCTATGACGTGCCCGCGAGCCAGGCGCTGCCCGGTGCGCTCCCCGGCTCGAATCGCTCGGCGCAAGGCGTCGCCATCAGCCCACGCGTGACCGCAGAGTTTGACTTCGTGCCGCAGCTCACGGGTGTGATTTCGTACGGTGAAGGTTTTCGCTCGCTCCAAGCCACGGCCAACGTGGCCACCTCCGACGGCATCTCAGGCGAGGGGCCGAGCATCAAAGAGGGCGGCAAGCCTTACTCCAAGGTGCGCTCGTATGAAGTGGGGCTGCGAGCAAAGGCGCGCGGCGAGCGCTACACGGCGTCGGTGTCGGCGTTCGAGACCCACGTGCAGAACGAGCTCGTGTTCGAAGCGACCTCGGGCGGCTTCTCCACGGAGGGGGCCAGCATTCGCCGGGGCATCGTGGCCCAGGTCGTGGCCAAGCCCGTCACGTGGCTGCTTGCGTCGCTCGCCGGCTCGGTCTCGGAGTCGACGTTTACAACGCTCGCGCCGGGCATTTCGCACTACGTGCCCAACATTCCGCCGTTCCTGCTTCGCGTGGACGTGAGCGTGCATCACGCGCTTCAATCAGTGCGCGGCAAGCCGCTCACCGGGCGGCTCGGGCTCGGTTACACCTTCCTCGCCGGTCGGCACCTGACCGATCGCATCAAAGGCCCCGCTGACCACATCCTCAACGGCCATGCCGCGCTGCGCTACGATCGCTTCGAGCTTGGGCTCGAGGGCTACAACTTGCTCGCGCGGCAGTACGCCGACGATCGCGAGTACTACGTCTCGAATTGGAGCCTCAGTCCGGGTACCGCGCTCGCGAGGTCCGCGATGCATTTGAGCGCCGCGCCACCGCTGACGGTGCTCGGGACGGTGGCTGTTTTCTTCTAGCGGTGGAACATCACCGCGGTCAGAAGAAGGGTCACGAGAAAGCGAGGCGTTCTGGTGAGTCACGCGGAATTTCCTGGAGTTTCAAAAAGTTACTCGCAGGTTCGGGCTTGACCGACGTGTACGGCAACGCTATTTCTTGAGCTCGGAAGCCGTTCGGTTTTCGCCTTGAAAGGGACCACCAAAATGACGAACTGGGAAACGCCGAGTTTCGAAGAGATCGACATGAGCGCCGAGATTGGTTCGTATCAGGGAGAAGACGACAACGGTCTGTGAGCTTCACAGTCTGTCGTGCCGCCGTTACTCGTTCGTGTGTAGCGCTCGTTGCGCGTGTCGTGAGTGAGCGGCGGCTCGGAGGTAGCGAGTGCTGATTCGTGTTTTGGGCTCCGCAGCGGGAGGTGGCTTTCCGCAGTGGAACTGTGGTTGCCCGAATTGCGTCGGCGTACGGCGCGGGTCGATCCGCGCGCTAGCCCGCACGCAAGAGTCGGTAGCCGTGAGCGCCGACGGTGATTCCTGGTTCTTGCTCAACGCATCGCCCGAGATTCGGCAGCAGATCGAGAGCTTTCCGAAGCTGCATCCGCGCGCGCTGCGCCACACGCCGATCCAAGGCATCGTGATCACCAATGGTGATTTGGACCATTGCCTGGGCTTGCTCTCGCTGCGTGAGTCGCAGCCGCTCGCGTTGTACTCGACCGAGCGCATCCTGAAGGGCTTCAGCGAAGGCAACGTGCTGTACCGCACGCTCGAGCGTTTCGAAGGCCAAGCCAAGTGGCACTTGCTCGAGCTGGGCGGCACGGAAGCGCCGTTGAAATTGCTCAGTGGCACGCCGAGCGGGCTTTCGATGCGCGCGTTTGCCGCGCCCGGTAAGCCCGCGTTGCACCTCGATCAATCGACGGCGCAGGGGGGCGACAACTTCGGAGTCGTGATTCGCGATGAGCGCAGCGGCAAATCGCTGGCCTACATTTCCGCCATCGGCTCGAGCTCCGCGGACGTGGTTGCGGCGGCCAGCGCGGCGGATGCGGTCTTCTTCGACGGCACGTTTTGGTCGAGTGACGAGCTGATCGCGCTCGGCGCTTCCACGCGCCGCGCGGAAGACATGGCGCACTGGCCGATCAGCGGCCCGAACGGCAGCTTGCGCTTCTTGGCCGAGCTCGGCCAAGCGCGCCGCGTGTACATCCACATCAACAACTCCAATCCCATGCTGCGTGACGACTCGAGCGAGCGCGCCGCAGTGCACGCCGCCGGCGTCGAGGTCGCCTTCGACGGCATGGAGCTCGAGCTGTGAGCGAGCGCGCTGCGCTGTCGAAGCCGGAGTTCGTGGAGTGGCTGCGGCGGGAAGGCGCGAGCCGCTATCACGATCAGCATCGCGTCCACCAGCTGATGCACCAGGGCAGGCTGAGCAAGCCGCAGCTGCAGCAGTGGGTGCTGAACCGCTTTTATTACCAAACCCGCATTCCGATCAAAGACGCGATCATCCTGTCGAAGTCGGAGGATCCCGCGTTTCGGCGCGCTTGGATCCGGCGCATTCACGATCACGATGGCGAGCAGCCGGGGGAGGGTGGGCTCGCCCTGTGGTTGCGGTTGGCCGAAGGGGTGGGCCTGTCACGCGCCGAGGTGGAGGGCCTGGGCTCGGTGCTGCCGGGCGTGAAGTTCGCCTGTGATGCGTACGTCACTTTGGTGCGCGAGCGCAGCTTGCTGGAAGCCGTTGCCTCCTCGCTGACCGAGTTCTTTGCGCCTGATTTGATGAGCCGGCGCATCCAAGCCTGGCAAGAGCATTACCCTTGGGTGGACGCGGAGATGCTGGCTTATTTTCGCGCACGTGTGCCGCGAGCCAAGAAGGACTCGGAAGAGGCCATCTCGTTCGTGACCGAGCACGCCACGACCTTCGAGCTGCAGGAGCGCTGTGTGGCCGCGCTGATCCGCAAGACCGAGATCCTGTGGCATTTGCTGGATTGCGTGGAGAAGGCGTACGTGCCGAGCACGCCCAGCGCGTCGGAGCCCACGTGAGCGCCGCGTCGAGCCTCGAGCTGAAGCCGAAGCTCGCGCCCAAGACGAAGCTGCGGCTGGACCCGAAGACGGGCAAGTACATCCTGCTCTATCCGGAAAAAGGCCTGCTCCTGAACCCGACCGGCGCGGCCATCTTGCGGCACTGCAGCGGCGAGCAATCGCTGTCGGCGATCATCGCGCTGCTCGCGCTGGAGTTTCGGAGCGAGGCTTCGCTGCTCGAGCCCGAGGTGCTGGCGTTCGTTCAGAGCCTGCTCGATCGGGGCCTATTGCAGGCCGAGCCGTGACCACTGACGATCGGCTGTACACGCTGATCGCCGAGCTGACGTACCTCTGCCCGCTGCGCTGCGTGTATTGCTCGAACCCGACTGACTTGGCGGCCCACCCCGATCGTCTGAAGACCGAGGATTGGCTGCGCGTGTTCGGCGAGGCCGCGAAGCTCGGCGCCTTGCAGCTGAATCTGAGCGGCGGCGAGCCGCTCTTGCGTAAGGATTTGGAGCAGCTGGTCGAAGGCGCGAGCGGGCTCGACTATTACAGCAACCTGATCACGAGCGGTCTGCCGCTGACGCGCGAACGCTTGGTTCGGTTGAAAGCCGCGGGGCTGAGCAGCGTGCAGGTGTCCATTCAAGACAGCGTGCCGGCCGAGTCCGATCGCATCGCGGGCCGCAAGTCGTTCGAGCAGAAGTTGGCAGTGGCGCGCTGGGTCAAAGAGCTCGGTTTACCGCTCACTTTGAACATCGTGCTACACCGCCAGAACCTCGGCCGGATCGCGGACATGATCGCGCTCGCCGAGCAGCTGGGCGTGGATCGCCTAGAGCTCGCGAACACACAGTACTTGGCGTGGGCGCTCGAGAACCGCAGCGCGCTGTTACCGAGTCAAGACGAGCTGGATCGTGCGCGTGAGATCGCGAGAGCGGCGCGCCAGCGCTTGCAGGGCAAAATCGAGCTCTTGTTCGTGCTGCCCGATTACTATTCGGATCGCCCCAAGGCTTGCATGAGCGGATGGGGCAAACGCTACGTGCTCGTGACCCCGGACGGGCTGGCGTTGCCGTGTCACCTCGCGCACACGCTGCCGGGTCTGACATTCGAGAACGTGCTCGAGCGCTCGCTCGACGACATCTGGCATCACTCGCCGGGCTTTGCGGCGTTTCGCGGGGACGCGTGGATGCCCGAGCCGTGTCAGAGCTGTGAGCGGAAGGAGATCGATTTCGGGGGCTGCCGCTGCCAGGCGTATCACTTGACGGGCAACGCGGCCGCGACGGATCCGGCGTGCGGCCTGTCGCCGCGCCATGACCTGATCCGTGCGGCGCGCCTCACCGCGCGCGAGCCCCTGATCCCGATCTCGCTGAAATACCGTGAGATACGGCGCTAAGCCCCGCGCGTGCGGGCGACTGACGTCAGTGCACGGACTAGGAGCACAAGTGCCCGTTGCCGCCGACGATGACGCGGCCATTGGCCGCGACGGGCGAAGTGAAGCGGTGCACGCCGTCGCACGCGCCGCTCGTGAACGGGATGGCGGCTCCGGTGTCGCCGCGGAGCGCGACGAGGCTCGAGCCGCTCATGAACACGGCCGTTGGGATTTCCCGATCGGCACGGTCATGATCAAGATCTTCATGTTCGACGGCAAGCTCGTCGAAACGCGCCTGCTCATGCACACGAGAAACATGAACGACTCTCCGAACGGCGACTGGGTGGGATACGGCTATCAGTGGAACGAAGCGCAGAAGCTGGTCAGCCAATGGATCAACGCGCTGCCGTCCACGGCCTGCACGCAATGAGGATTCGAGAGGGGGGCGCTCGCAGGGCGCACCACGCAGCTCACCGCTCGGCGTAGGTGCTCGCGGGCGGGGCTAGAAGCGGCCGTCGCAGCTGAGCGCGGTACCGAGCAGATTGCAGCCGAGCAGACCGGTGCGGGCCTCGGGCGTTTCGTTCGGGCGGCCCGCGACGAGCGCGATCAAGCTACCGGTGAGCAGCGCGCCCCCCGCGGCGTAAAAGCCGATCGCGAAGCGCTCGTCGGTTTGGCGGCGGGAGTCGAGGTGCTGGCAGCTTTGCAAGCGAGTAAGCCCCGGCGTTTCGCAGTTGGGGCCGTTCCACTCGTGGGCGGCCTGCTCGCGTTTGATGTGAAAAACGACGCCGGCAGCAACGGCGCCTACGCCGGCAGCGCCGAGCACCACGGGCAGAAGATAGGAGCGGGCGTGCGGCACGCCCGCGGACGATGGTCCGTTCAGAGGGGCCGCGTCTGGTGCGCGGACGGTTTGCGGATCGTTGTCGGTGCCGAATTCGGCGAGCACGTTGCCGTTCTTGTCGAGAGCGCGCGCGGCGTACTCGTAGCCACGCGTGGAGAGTCCGGCGGGCAAGGCGAAGCGTGTCTGGGCGGAAGCGTCGAGCTGGAACGAATCACGCGGCAATACGCCGGGCGCTTCGATGCGCAGCTCGACGCGGGTGACGAGCGTCGCGGGATCGACCAGGGACACGATCAGGTGCTCACGATCGCTGCCCGGCTTGGCGCTGAGCGAGAGGTGCTGAGCGGACGCGGCCCAATAACCCTGCGCTTCCAGATACGGATCGCGAATCTTGGGTGACAGGCCCTTGTCCAATTTGAACGAGGGATTGATGGCCAGAGCGACCAGGTAGTCTTGCTTGGCTTCTTCAGCGTTTCCCTGCGCGGCAGCGGAGATCCCGAGCAGCACGTACAGGCGCGCGGTTTGCTCGCGAGTGGCGCTCCCGGCTTCCAGCGCGTGTTGCGCGGCGCTGTGGGTGGCCGGGAAATCCACTGCTTGGTAAGCGCGCTCGGCTTCGGCCAAGCCGCGACTCTGCGCGACCGCGGGCAGGGTGACGAGCAGGCCGAGGCAACCGAGAAGGCCGCCAGCGGCGCGGGAAATGAACGACTTCATTCGATGCCGATTCGGCGCACGGTGGTCTTGCCGCTCTCGATGGTCACGGGGTAGCTCGTTTCGATGCCTTGTTCAGGGTTGCGGAGCGACAGTACTTGGCTGCCTGCGGGAAGTTTCACGTTCATGAGCGGGGTTTGTCCGAGCGGGCGGCCACCGACGCTGACGAGCGACCAGGGGCTGGTGTCGATGGTGAGGAAGCCGAAGCTGGGCGCGGCCTCGGGCTTCGGAGCGGGTGCGGAGAGGACGGGGGCGACGCTCGCGGGCGGCGCGACGACCGCTACCGTGGTTGCAGGCTCCTTGTTGGCTGGGCGCGGGAGCGAGTGAAGCGGCTTGGGGGCGGTCTGGGCGAGCTGGGTGGGTGGGGCAGAGAGCGGGGAAGAAGGGGGAGCAGGAGAGTCGGGCACGGGCACGGGCACGGGCGCGGGCACGCGGGGAGAGAGCGCGGCGGCGGGAGGGCCGGAGCGTGTGTCCCTCAGGTTCGTGAATGCAAAGTAGCCGATGCCGAGGGCGCACAGTGCGAACAGAGCGAGCAGCGCCATCACCGAGCGCATGGCGCGCCGATGGCGCAATCCGAGCTCGGTCATCTCGGCGTTCATGCGCGTGAGATCGGCAGAGGTGGCGGTGCCGGGCGCATTCATGATCAGCGCGCTGGTGCTGCTCGGGGCCGGCGCGCGGTTCGAGCTGGGCGCGGGCGGCGTGCAGTCGCTGCGCGCCATGAGCACCGACACTAGCCGCTGTTGCTGGACGATCTCGTTCGAAAACAAGCGCCTCATCAAGGCGCCGATGGTTCGCGCGTCGCGCGAGTGCCCGGCTCGCGCCAGCCATTGCTCGAGATCTTTGCGCATCGCGCCGGCGGTTTGGTAGCGCTTTGCACGATCGCGCTGCAGCGCGCGCGCGAGCACGACATCGAGCTCGATCGGTATTTCGGGTCGACGCGAGCCGACGGTCGGGATTTCGCCCTGCAAGCACATGCCGAGCGTTGCCGCGTCCGTATCGGCCTTGAACAAGCGCGCACCGGCGAGCGCCTCCCAGAGCACGACGCCCACGCTCCACACGTCGGCGCGGCGATCGACGACCTCGGCTTTGGCTTGCTCCGGCGCGATGTAGCCGACCTTGCCCTTGATGATGCCCGTCGCGGTACGGCCCTCTTGGGTGTTGGCCTTGGCGATCCCGAAGTCCAACACCTTGACCTGCCCGTCGTTGGTTACGAACACGTTTTGCGGCGATACGTCTCGATGCACGATTTCCAGCGGTGCTCCATGCGCGCCGGTGGTTTCGTGCGAGTAGTGTAAGCCGTCCAACACCGAGATGGCGATGCTCACCGCGAGCTCGGGAGGTAGCCCGCCGTGCTGATAGGCGCGCCGCAGCACGCGATGCAGCGGTTGGCCCTCCAAGTACTCCATCGCGATGCAGCAGCGGCCGTCGATCACGCCGGCCTCGAGCGTCTTGACCACGTTTGGATGGTCGAGCTGCGTGAGCAAGCGCGCTTCGTCCAAGAACATCTGCACGAGCCGCGTGTCCTCGTTGAAGTGCGGGTGCAGCCGCTTGATGACCACCGGCCGGTGCACGAACGGCGCGACCTCCCATGCAGCCAGGAACACCTCGGCCATGCCGCCTTGCCCGAGGCGCGCCACGAGCTTGTAGCGCTCGAGCGATTCGAGCAGCTCCTGCTGGTTCGCCTGGGCGGCGACCCCGCTGAAGCTTGCCACCACGGGGGTCAGGCCCGCGTGGCTTGGCTCGTCGGCGAAGGGGACCGGGGCGGAATTTCGAAGGGGCAGCACGTGCCGACCGTAGAATTTCCCCGTCGAGGCTTGGAAAAATGACCAAGAATTCGTAGCAACATTTGTATGGCGCTCCTGCCGGCCGGCGTGCTCGCCAGGGCCTTACCGCTCAATTCGGCTCGCAGTAGCCCAGCGAGCACGTTTCGCCGGCCGCGCAGTCCGCTTGCAACGCGCATTCACTGCACGTTGGTTTGAGCCCGAGCTTCTTGTCGAACAGGCAAGAGCACGGAGCCGGCGACTGATAGGGCGCAATGTTGCCGCCATCCTTGGTGCGCGAGACATGCATTGCGCATTCGGGAACGAGCCCGCTTTGGGCGTACAGATCGATCAGCTGCACGCCGTTCGGCAATGCCCTGGTGCCCGAGAGGTAACCCACGATGTCCGAGACCGCTTTGCGGTTGGCGGGATTGAGCGGGTTGCCCTGCGCGTCGATGCGCAGCAAGAGATGCAGCGGCCCCCATACGGGGTAGTGGCCATCGCGCACGTTCGCCTTGTCTTTCGCGTTGACGCTCGAGTCCGGGGTGACGGCGCAGTGCTGATTGGTGTCTTGGAAGGCGAGCATGCGTAGCTGCGCGCGCAGGTTCTTGGTGTCGATGTAGTCCGCGGCCAAGATGCCGAGCGCCGCGTTCGCCGTTTCTTGCTTCTGCGCCGCAGCGATCAAGGCGTTGGCCACGTCCCCCGAGCCCTTCTGTGGCTTTCCCTTCCAAGCGGCGGCCGGCACGCCAATCGCGGCGGCCAGCATCACTTGCGTGCCCGAGCTCGCGCTGCGCTTGTACAGGTAGTCTTCGTTGTTCCAAATCGGGGCGCCAGCGCTGTCCTTGATGCCGCCGTTCGCGCCAAAACCAAACGCAAAGTACGCGGCTTGCGCGCTGATTTCCGTGTACGCGGAGTTCGCCGGCACGGCAAAAGTCATGGTTTGAATCGGCCCGTGCGCGTCACGCACGCCGTCCAGGTTGGCAAACTCGAAGCCCGCGCACGATTGCGCGAACACGTCCGACGCGCCGATGTCGGCGGTCACGCCTTCGGCCGGCAGATCGCAGGCCACACCCGGGCTGGCAACCGAGTCCCAATACGTGGCCGAAGTCGCGGGGGCGCCCGGCCCGCTCGTGATCATGGGCGTGCCGTTGAGCACGGCATCGACACCGACGCACGAGCCGGTCGACTCGTAAACGATGAAGATATTCTGTGACACGAGCTGCTGCGCGATCAGGGTCAGCAGCGGGCCGGCTGCCGACGAGCCCGTGATGTAAACGAGCGTGCCGCCGTTCTTGGCCACGTCGGCGCAGGCCTTCCCCGTGCCGGCGGCGCCGCCCGCGCCTGCGGCGCCGCCCGAGCTCGGCGCACCGCCCGCTCCGGTGGCGCCACCGGCGCTTGGCGGAGGCGGCAGCGCCGGCAGCTTGCCGTCCGCGCCGAGCAACGCGAGCCGTTTGCCATCGAACGGCGCGCACGTCGCGCTGGTGCAGGCGTTCTCCAAGGTAATGATATCTTTCGGAACGCAGCTGTAACAACCGAGGCCGTGGAAGCCGGTCTCGTCCGTGCAATCGGTATCGGGCGCGCCGGCATCCCCACCGCTCCCGCCGGTGTGGGAGCCAGCACTCGGCGCGCTGCCGCCGTTCGTATCCGCACTCGCACCTGCGTTGTCGCCGATCGAGCCAGAAATACCGGCTCCTCCCGCTACGGGCCGATCTGCGTTACCCGCCGTGTTGGCCGCTGCTCCGCCCTTGTCCACGCCACCGAAGATCTGATTCGGATCTTGAAGCTGTGTGCAGCTCGCAACGACGAGACACGAGATCCCAAACCAGTGAAGGCGCGCGCGATGTGTCATGGCTTCCTCTGCACAGCGCTTGCTGCGTAGCAGACCTGCATCGCTCACTCCAACGGCTTGCCGCTCATCGCGATGATGTCTCAACAGTGACACTCAAGTGCCACACGCGGCTCGCGCGCCTCGTGATACTCGTTCGCGCGGAGAAGCATCACCCGATGATCAAATTTCTGCGCCTCACCAGCCTCGTCCTTCCCGTGACCAGCGCGCTGCTCGTCGCAGCCGCCTGTAGTGGCACGAATCCCGACTCGGACCAGGGATCCGCGAGCAGTGAAGATGCCGCGTCGATCTCGCTGAACCTCGATCTCGCGTCCGGCATCGTGGTCAATAGCGCGAGCTACACCATCGTCGGCCCCAATGCCTTCACGCGCTCCGGCACGCTCGATTTGTCGACTGCGACGTCGCTCTCCGGCGTGATTGGCGGCTTGCCTGCGGGCAGCGGCTACACCGTGACCGTCAACTTGACGTCAGTCGACGGCGCCGTGGGTTGCTCGGGCTCCGCCGCGTTCAACGTCACCGCGCGCACCACGTCCGCGGTCACCGTGCACCTCAGCTGTCACGAAGCGCCGCGCACCGGCAGCGTCGCCATCAACGGCAGCTTGAACTTGTGCCCGGTGATCGACTCGGCGGGCGCGAACCCGGCCGCCGTCGTGGTGGGTGGAGGCATTCATCTCAGCGCCGCCGCCCACGACAGCGACGCCGTGCCCTCGGCCTTGAGCTACGCGTGGGCCGCGACCTCTGGCGTGTTCGACAACGCGGCCGCGCAAAATCCGCTCTTCACCTGTTCGGCGCCGGGTCCAGTCACGATCACGCTCACCGTCTCCGACGGCGACCCCTCGCCGACCTGCCCGGACAACTTGCAGGTCAAGGTGAGCTGCGATCCGCCGCCGCCTCAGCCGTACTCGTGGGTCGTGCTCGGCTCGGGTGGCACCGCGATCGCGCGCGTGATCACGCCGGAAGCGACCTGTCCGACGATCACGGTCGACGGCGTGACGAAAGCGATGAGCGTGCGCGTTCCCGCGGGCACCAACGCGGTGCGCACTTCGAGCGCCACGCCCGTGAAGCCCTCGGCGTTCCCGGTGACTACCTGTGAATTCACCCTTTCGAGCAGTACGGCTCGCGCCTCCGTGCTCGGTCACGACTTGGCCTTGCCCAAGGCGAACCCGCAGAAGATCGTGATCATCGGCGACACGGGCTGCCGCTTGAAGACGGGCAATCCGTGGCAGGCGTGCTCCGACTCCACGCAGTGGCCGTTCCAGAAGATCGCCGACGCGGCCGCCGCGATTCACCCGGACTTGGTCCTGCACGTGGGCGACTATCACTATCGCGAGAATGCCTGTCCGGACAACGTGACCGGTTGCCAAGGCAGCCCTTGGAGCTACGGCTTCGACGCTTGGGAAGCGGACTTGTTCCGCCCCGCGGCGAGCCTGCTGCAAGCGGCGCCCTGGGTGATGGTGCGTGGCAATCACGAAGAGTGCTTGCGCGCCGGCCAGGGTTGGTACCGCTTCCTCGACACGAACCCGTACTCCGAGGATCACTCGTGCAACCTCGCTGCCAACGACGCGAACGCGAACTACAACGACCCGTACGCGGTGCCGGTGGGCAGTGACACGCAGTTCATCGTATTCGACACCGCGCGCGCAGGAGCGGTTCCGCTCAACCCGGCCAACGCGACCGATGCGCCGATCTTTGCGACCTATCAAGCGGAGCTGCAGAAGGCCGCGGCGCTCGCCAGCAACCCAAACGTGTTCAGCATCTTCACCAATCATCACCCGATCTTGGCCTACGCGCCGATCGCGGGTGGCACGCCGGCGCCGGGCATCCAATCGCTGCTCTCCGTGATGTCGGCGACTTACCCGGTGGATTACTTCCCGCCCAACATCGGCCTGGCCATTCACGGCCACGTGCACGACTTCCAAGGCGTGAACTTCTCGAGCAAGCACCCGCCGGCATTCGTGGCAGGCATGGGTGGCGATAACCTCGATGCAGCGTTGCCCGATCCGTTCCCGTTCTCGGTCAGCCCCGCGCCGGGCGCCATCCCGGATATGATCGCACACGACAACGCGTTCGGCTTCATGACCATGGAGCGAGAGGGCGGCGCCTGGAAGTACAAGGCGTACAAGCTCGACGGCACCGTGCTCACCACCTGCTCGATCTCGAGCGCGGACAAGCTGAGCTGCACCAACACCGGCTACCTGCACTGAGGGCCGTCTGCGGCATGAAAGCCTTCGGGCATTGGGGGGTGACCGCGCTCGCGCTAGTCGGCGCGCTGGTCATCTCCGTCGCCGTGAGCTCCGCAGTGGGCAGCCCCAGCGCGGCCCAGCTGCCGAGGCCCGCCTCAGTGACGCCCGCTGCCGTGCTGCCGGTGCCGAAAGCGGCGAGCTCGACCTTGGTCGAGCTCGGCCGCGCGGTGTTCTTCGACAAGACCTTGTCCGATCCACCCGGGACGAGCTGTGCGAGCTGCCACGACCCGGAGCGCGCGTTTTCGAGCAGCAATGGCTCGGAGCTCGGCGTGCCGCGCGGCAGCCGCAGCACGCACTTCGCCCGTCGCAATGCGCCGTCGCTCTTGTACCTGAAACAGGTCCCCAAATTCGGCTTCCGCCTCGACGACGATGACGCGCCGGCTCCCGCCCCCTTCGGCGGCTACTTCTGGGACGGGCGAGGCGACAGCATCGCGCGGCTCGTCCGCCAACCGCTACTCAACCCCGACGAGATGAACAATGCGGGCCCAGTGGCGCTGGCGAGCAAGCTCGAGCACACCAGCTACGCGGCGGTGTTCCGTCGCGAGTGCGGCCCAGTCTTCGCCAACCCAGAGTCGACCGTGGGCTGCATGGGCCGCGCGTTGGAGGCGTTCCTCACCGCGGACGAGATGGCGCCTTTCAGCTCGCGCTTCGACGCTTTCTTGCGCGGCCGCGGCAAGCTGACGCCGTACGAGATGCAGGGGCTGCGGCTGTTCAAGGATCCGAGCAAAGGCGGCTGCGCCGGCTGCCACCGTTTCACCGAGACCGGGACCGATCCCGCGCTGTCCATGTTCACGGACTACGGGTACGACGCGATCGCCGTGCCGCGCAACGACAAGCTGGGCACGCGCAAACCCGATCTCGGGCTCTGTGAGCGCGCGGACAAAGTGGTGCCCTCGAGCGCCGCCGAAAATTGTGTGCGCTTCCGCACGCCGTCACTGCGCAATGTGGCAGTCCGCGGCTCGTACATGCACAACGGCGTGTTCACGAGCCTGCGGGACGTCGTAGCGTTCTATGCCACGCGCGCCACGGACCCGAAGCGCTGGTACAAATCCGGCGTGAAATTCGAGGATGTGCCCGCGAAGTATCGCGGCTCCGTGAACGTCAGCTCGATTCCGTACAATCGGCGAGAGGGCGACGCACCCGCGCTGAGTGACCAAGAAATCGACGCAATCGTGGCGTTTTTGCAGACGCTGACCGACGCTAGCTACCTGAAAACAGACACGCTCTGAGCCGCCCGCCGTTGCGCACGCAATTTGCAGCGGCTGCCAGCGATGAAGTCGCTCAAGGACAACGCGGTTTGGAGTTTGCTCAAAGAGACGGCAAACGGATGGGACGAAGACAACGTCGCGCGGCTGGCCGCGTCGCTCGCATATTACACGCTGCTTTCGATTGCTCCATTGATCATTTTGGCCGTCGCGGTGACGGGCCTGGCGTTCGGCGAAGAGGCCGCGCGCCAGCACATTGCCGGAGAGCTGGCGGGCGTGGTCGGCCGCGGCGCTGCGGAAGCCATCGAGTCGATCGCCAAGAATGCGCGCACGCCGGGCACGGGCGTGCTGAGCCTCATCGTCGGCCTGACTGTATTGTTGTTCGGTGCTTCGGGCGTGTTCGGAGAGCTGCAGTCCGCCTTGAACACGGTGTGGGGCGTGGCGCCCAAGCCGGGCCGCGGCATTTGGGGCTTGGTCAAGGACCGCTTCTTCTCGTTCACCTTGGTCTTGGGCGTGGCATTCATGCTGCTTGTGTCACTCGTGGTTAGCGCAGCGCTGACCTGGGTCGGCCAAGTGTTCGCCAGCTCGCTGCCGGGCGGGGCGCTGGTTTGGCAGGTGCTGAACTTCTGCATCTCCCTGGCCGTGGTCACCGCGCTGTTTGCGCTGATGTTCAAGAAGCTGCCAGATGTGGAAATCCGCTGGCGCGATGTATGGGTGGGCGCGGCGGTGACTGCGGGCCTGTTCACGCTCGGCAAGTTCGGGCTCGGGTTGTACTTGGGCAGCGCCGGGGTTTCCTCGGCCTATGGCGCCGCGGGCTCGATCGTCGCGCTGGTGATCTGGGTTTATTACTCCGCGCAGGTGCTGCTGGTTGGCGCCGAATTTACCGAAGCCTACGCGCGCCACTTCGGTTCCACGATTCGCCCGGACAAGAAGGCGGTCTTACTCGAGAAGCTGCATCCCGCAGAGTGAGCACGAAACGACAGAACTAACTTCGAACCGGAGACAGAGCGATGCCGAGAGCCATTTGGAGTGGAAGCCTAGGGTTTGGTTTGGTGCAGATCCCGGTCACCCTGCATGGGGCTGAGGAGACGGATGAGCTGTCGCTGACGCTGCTGGACAAGCGAGATTTTTCGCCCATTGGCTACGAGCGGATCAACAAAAAGACGGGCAAAGAGGTGAAGTACGAAGACACCGTGAAGGGTTACGAGTCGAGCCCTGGAAAATACGTGGTGCTGACCGAGCACGATTTTGCCGAAGCAAATCCGAAGGCGACTCACGCCATCGATATTTTGGACTTCGTTGAAATGGCGGACATCGATCCACACTACATCGATCGTCCGTACACGCTGGTGCCCGCGAAGTACGGTAAAAAGTCGTACGCCTTGTTGCGTGAGGTGCTGAAGCGTTCCGGCAAGGCCGGCATCGCCAAGCTCGTGCTGCGCACGCGCCAACACCTGTGCGCGGTGATCCCGCACGGCAAAGCGTTGTCCCTCTTGGTGCTGCGCTTCGCCGACGAGCTGCGCGGGACCACGGGGCTCGAGCTGCCCGAAGAGAACCTGAAGAAGCTCGGCATCACCAGCAAAGAGCTGGATATGGCCGAGAAGCTCGTCAGTGGGATGGTCGACAAGTGGGACCCAGAAAAGTATCGCGATGACTACCGGAAGGATCTGCTGTCCTTGATTCACTCCCGCGCCAAAGCGGGGGACGTGAACACGGTCAGCAAGGAGCGCAAAAAGGCGCCTCGCGCCGAGAAGCCGGCCAAAGTGGTCGACTTGGTGGCGCTGCTCGCCCAGAGCATGGAGTCAGGCCACCACAAGAAGAAGCCGGTCCACGCCAAGTCCGCCGCGAGCCGAGCCAAGGCTTCCCCGCGCAAGCGGGCGCCGGCCAAACGGGCCGAGCACCCCACTTCACAACATCGAAAATCCGCCTAAATAGTCATTGGCACGGCGAACGAGGTTCCGGAGGTAGCGCGATGAGCTTAGCAAAGTACCGAAAGATGCGGGATTTTGCCAAAACCAGCGAGCCCTCGGGCGCGCGCGGCAAAAAAAAGCGTAAGTCGGGCTTCAGCTACGTCATCCAAAAGCACGACGCGAGCCACCTGCACTACGACTTTCGGCTCGAGCTCAACGGAGTGCTGCTCAGCTGGGCCGTGCCCAAGGGGCCTTCGCTCGATCCGTCCGTGAAGCGGCTCGCGATGCAGACGGAGGATCACCCGCTCGATTATGGCGGCTTCGAGGGCACGATCCCGGAAGGCGCCTACGGCGGCGGCACGGTCATGGTCTGGGACCGCGGAACCTGGGAGCCAGAAGGCGACCCTGAGCAAGGCTACGCGAAGGGTCACCTCGCGTTTCGGCTGCACGGTGAGAAGCTCACCGGCGGCTGGCACCTCGTGCGCACACGCAGTCGCGATCAAAAGGGCAACCCTTGGCTGCTCTTCAAAGCGCGTGACGAAGCCGCGCGCTCGGGCGATACCTCGCTCTTGGAAAAGCAGTCCAAGAGCGTGCTCAGTGGGCGAGATTTGAAGGCCATCGCCGCGCGCAAGAAAGCGCCCGCGAAAACCAAATCCGTGGCCGTGCGCAAGCAGGCGGCCACGCCCCGAGCTCGCAAGCAGACCAAAGCCCCGACAGCGCGCAAACCCGGCAAGAAGCGTACGATTGCCGGCGCAAAGCCCGGCCCAATGCCGCGCGAGATCGAGCCCGAGCTCGCCACCCTGGTCACTGACACGCCGCCCGGTGACAGCTTCTTGCACGAGGTGAAGTTCGACGGTTACCGCGTGATCGCGTGCGTCGAAAGGGGTGAAGCCCGGCTGCTTACCCGGCGCGGGGAGGATTGGACCCATCGCATGCCGAGCCTGGCCAGCGCGCTGGAGCAGCTGAAGGTGGAGAGCGCGATCCTGGACGGTGAATTCGTGGCGCTCGACGCCAAGGGGTCGAGCGATTTTCAACTGCTGCAGAACTCATTCAGCGGAAAAAGCTCGGCTCCGCTCGCCTACTACGCCTTTGATCTTTTGTACTTGGATGGCCTTGATCTGCGACCCTTGCCGCTCTTGGCGCGCAAGGAACAATTGAAGGCGTTGCTCGACGAACTGCCGAAGGGCGAGCAGGTCCTGCGTTACAGTGAGCACACCGTCGGCAACGGCGCGCAGTTCTTCGAGGCTGCTGCCAAGCTTGGCTTGGAAGGCGTTGTCTCGAAGCGCGCTGACTCCAGCTACCGCTCCGGTCGCGGGAAGGACTGGCAGAAGAGCAAAGGCCTCGCCCGGCAAGAGTTCGTGATCGTCGGTTTCACCGAACCCGGGGGCGGGCGCTCCCACCTGGGCGCGCTCTTGTTGGGCACGCACCGCGCGGGCAAAGTCCAGTACTCGGGGCGGGTAGGCACGGGCTTCAGCGAGCGCTCGTTGAAGGAGCTGCGCAGCGCGCTCGCGCCGCTCGAAATCACTCATCCGAAGCTCGACAATGTCCCCAAAGGCGCTGAGGTCCGCGGTGTGCATTGGGTGAAGCCCAAGCTCGTGGCGGAGGTCGCGTACACCGGCATCACGCACGATGGCCTGCTTCGGCATCCGACATTCAAGGGCTTGCGCCAAGACAAGCCAGCACGGGAGGTCGTTTTGGAACAACCGCGCTCAGTTGCTTCGAGAGCAAACAAGAAGCCGGCTCGCGCCGGGGCAGCGCCGAGCACGGGCACGGCAGAGCTGAGCCACCCCGACCGCGTGCTGTACCCCGAGCTCGAGCTGACCAAGCGCGAGCTTGCCGAATACTACGATCTCGTCGCGGACGTGATGCTCCCGCACGTGCTTCAGCGCCCGCTGACGCTCTTGCGTTGCCCCGAGGGGCGAAGCAAGCAGTGCTTCTTTCAGAAGCACCCGAGCGACTCGCTTGCCGAGGGCCTGACGCGAGTGAAGGTTCCCTCGTCCGACGGCCAAGACGAGTACGCCGCGCTCGAAGACGCGCGCGGTCTCCGCGCGCTGGTGCAAATGAGCGCGCTCGAAGTCCACATTTGGGGTGCGCTAACGAGCGATGCAGATCATCCGGATCGCCTAGTTTTCGATCTGGATCCCGATGCAGGGCTCGATTTCGAAGCCGTGGTGGCCGCAGCCCATGCGACCCGCGGTCTGCTGGACGAGCTGGGTTTGAAGAGTTGGGTCAAAACGACCGGCGGCAAGGGGCTGCACGTGACGGTTCCGATCACACCTCGCGCCGACTGGGACGAAGCGAAGGCCTTCTGTCGCGCGGTGGCGGAGGAGCTCACGCGTCGTGACCCGGAGCGCTATGTGGCCACGATGAGCAAGGCCAAGCGTCGCGGCAAGATCTTCATCGATTACCTGCGCAACGGCCGCGGTGCGACCTTCATCGCGCCCTATTCACCGCGGGCTCGTGAGGGAGCCGGCATCGCCATGCCCATCGAATGGGACGAGCTGACCCCCAAGCTCAAGCCGGAGATTTTCAGCATTCGTAGCGCGCAGAAGTACCTCGCGAAGCGCAAGGCGGACCCCTTCGCCTCGCTCTTGAAGGCGCGTCAAAAGCTGCCCGAGCTTGCTACATTGGACATGGAACGCGCCGCGCCCGCGCGCAAACGGCCCGCCAAGCGAACTTGAACTGGACGCTAAGTGCCAGTTTTGGGATGGGCTTGAATGAAGCCCCAAATTGCGTCCAAAGCGGGCGGCTGCAGTGCAACGTAGTGGCCGCCGCCTTTGACGGTCCATAGCTCGACCGCGCCGCGGCAGTCGTCGTAGCGCTGCACCGTGGTCTCCCGGCCTTCGACGTACGGCTCGAGATCGAGCGTGTCTGACCCGTGAAGCTCGCCCGAGCAGGACAAATGCTGGGCCCAGTACTTGGCCGTGTCCGGCGCGGAAACATGCGCCGCGACGTCCGTGCGGTCGAACACGGTGCCACCCGCATAGTGCACGACGGGATCCGCGTCCCCGTGAATCTCCAGAAACGATAGCCCTGTACTTGGTGTGCAAATGACGTCTTTCGCGGGGGCCGCGCCCGCGACGCTGATCACACCCGCCACGCGATCGCCGACGTCGCACGCCAAGCGCTGAGCCATGAAGCCGCCGTTTGAGTAACCGATCATGAACACACGCTTCGAATCGATCGCGGGGTTGCTCAAGTTGGCGTCGAGCAGCTCGCGCAACCGCTTCACGTCGTCCACCGCTTGGTGATCGAGATCACAGCAGCTTTTTCCGGCGTTCCAGTACGGGCGCCCCAGTGCGTCGTGAGCGCCCTCCGGGGCGAGGTAGGCGAATTTTTTCTGATCCGCGAGTTGATTCAAGCTAGCCTTGGCGATCAACAGCCTGGGCGATACGCCAAAACCGTGCAGGACGAGCAGCAGCGGAACGCGCTCGCCGACCTGCAGCGTGCCGGGCAGCCGCAACAGGGCAGGGGGATCGAATGCACGCGCAGGATCGCCGAGTGGACCCGCGTGCGCGGTCGAAGCGCTGGCGGGAGTCGACGCTGAAATGGTGTTGTCAACGCTCGGGGGCGAGGCGTGGCGCGCTGCCACGTTGGGCGGCTGCGCCGCAGGCTCACGCTCCGACATGCAGCCGGAGGAGCACGCCGTCGCCACCATCAGGCACGCCCGAGATCCTTGCCGAAATAGCCGCATTCTTCGGGCCAATGGAGCCTTCACGTTGGCGCCTCAGGCATGCAAGCCATGAACCAAGGCGCTGGCAACCCGCTAGGCTGGCAGCCCACTAGCCGTGCGCTAGCCTGTGCCGCCGATGTCGGCCCAACTCGACTTGTTCGGGCGTGGTGAAGCTCGCTTCGACCCGCATTTCAAGGGGGCGCGTCGGATCGAGCTGGAGCACGACGCTTGGCTCGAATTCGTGCCCGGTTGGCTGCATGGCCACCAAGCCCTGTTCGATGCGTTGCTCGAAAGCACGCGCTTTCGCAGCGAAAGCCGCGTGATGTACGATCGCGTCGTCGAAGTGCCGCGGCTGTACGCGGTCTTGGGGGAGGATGGCCCGCAGCTGCCGATCATCGGGGCCATGCGAGCCGCGCTTTCGGCGCGCTACGGTGAGCAGTTCTCTCGCGTCAGCCTCGGGTACTACCGGGATGGCCGCGACAGCGTGGCGTTTCATGGCGACCGCATCGCGCGCACCTTGCCCCATGCGCTGGTAGCTACGGTGTCGGTGGGCGCGCCGCGCCGCTTCTTGCTGCGCCCAGTGGCGGGCGGCCAATCGCGCTCGTTTTCGCTCGGGCGCGGGGATTTGTTGGTCATGGGCGGCTCATGTCAACGCACTTGGCAGCACGCCATCCCCAAGTCACGCGGGGTGGGAAACGAACCGCGGATCGCGATCATGTTTCGTCCGCACTGGGGCGAAACTGTGGGCGCTGAGGACCCGCGCTAGCCGCGGCACGGCACTTGCTCAGTCTGGCTCGACTCACACGCTCAACTCAGACGAAGGAGGGAAGCCATGATCTCCAGTCAGTCCAACGACGCTAATCGACCGCTTTTCGACACCGCGATGCCCGCTCCGGTGATTCCCACGCGCGGGACCAATTGGTTCATGAAGGCGCTCTGGGCGCTCGCCCTGCTGATGATCGTCGGCATGGTTTATTCATTCTGGCGCATCTCTAGCGTGGCTCAACCCAAGCTGGACGTACCGCAGACCACGAGCGACAGCACTCAAGGTCGCTGATCGCCATCTTTCACTGTCGAGGATTACAATCCCATGAAGCGCACCATTGGCTTTCACGCGCTGCGCACCAGCGCAACTCTCGTGTTGTCCTCGCTCGCCAGCTTCGCGTTCGTGCAATGCGGCGGCGACCAGAAAACGGCCGAATCACCGGCAGAGCTCATGCCCAGCGCCGAGCCGCCGCAGCCCGAAGAGGCCGACGCCGCGACCACACAAGCCGCGCCCGCCCCGAGCGATACGCCTGCTGCGGCGGCGAAGGCGCCGGAACCGCCGAAGGTCGAGCCGCTGAGTGACGAGCAGATCGCCGCCATCACCGAAGCCGCCAACAGCGCTGAGATCGCCCAGGCCAAGCTTGCTCAGGCCAAATCGAAAGACGCCAGCGTCAAGCAGTTCGCGGCCATGATGATCAGCCATCACGGTGAGGCAAAGCAAAAGCAGGCCAAGCTCAAGTTGAAGACCGCCGAAAGTGGCGTGTCGACCGCGATGCAAGTCGACGCTGACAGCACCATGAATGCCTTGAAGGCGGACAACGGCAAAGACTTCGATCAGGCCTACATCACGGCCCAGGTGAGCGGTCACCAAAAGGTGCTCGATACGATCAACGATAAGTTGCTGCCCAACGTAAAAAACGCCGATTTGAAGGCTTACCTCGAAGAGATTAAGCCGCGCGTGGAAGAGCACCTGAAGCAGGCGAAGGTGCTGCTGCAAAGCTTCGACAGCAAGCGCTCGTCCTTGGCGCCCGCCGGAGCGGGCAAGCAGTCGGGATAAGGCATCATGGCGAGTAAGAAGAAAGTCCGTAAGTACGGAGCCGGGGTCAATTCCACGGTAAAAAAGGTCATGCACGAGCGCAAGGAGGGCACGCTTCGGTCTGGGCGCTCGAAAAAGAAAGTGACCAGTCGCAAGCAGGCCATCGCCATCGGGCTCTCCGAAGCGCGCGCCGCCGGTAAGAGTGTGCCGAACGCGCCGAAGACGAAGAAGCGGGCGACGAACAAGGGAGCGAGTAAGAGCAAGCGCGCGGCCAAGCGGGCCGCGTGAGCTACCTGCTCGGAGCGGGCGCGTGGATTGGTTCCACGGTCGCCGCGGGCGGAATGCACATTTCCAGGCTGCCGTTCGGACGCTGAGCACGCTCGATTGGTAGCAAGCCGACTCGCTGGCCAGTGGTCGCTGCTCGAACGATGGCTTCCATGATCTGCACATCGGCCAAGCCCTCTTCTCCCGAAGGCTCGGGCTCACGATCCTCCAAAATGCAGCGCGAAAAGTAAAGCAATTGTGCCGCGAACTGATCGTGAGGCGGAGTCACTGTCTCCACCGTGCTGCGGCCCACGGTTAGGTACTCTCGGCTCTCCGCGTGGTACCCGTAGCCGCCCTCGAGCCGGAGATCTCCTTTGCTGCCCACCACGCGCAGCTCCTGCACGGCGGCCGCGCCTTGGCTCGCCACGAACTGTGCGATGCGGTCCTCGGGGAAGCGCAGCACGGCGCAGGTCATTTCGTCGGTCTCGGCGAAGCGCGGATCCGAGCCGTGCACGCGCATCGCGACGACCTCGACCGGCTCGGCCTGAAACAGATAGCGCGCCGCGTTCACGCAGTAGATCCCGAGGTCGAAGAGCGCGCCACCGCCCAAGTCGGAGCGCGTGCGGATGTCCCCTTCGCGCACTTGCTGGCTGAAGGTCGAGCTGAAGTACCGGGGCGTGCCCAGCTCGCCTTTCCGGATGCGCTCGATGGCGCGCAGGTTGGCCTGCTCGAAGTGCAAGCGATACGCTGTCATCAACTTGATTTTGGCCGCTGCGGCCGTGCCGAGCATACTCCGACAATCTTCCACCGAGGAAGCGAGCGGCTTTTCGCACAGCACGTGTACGCCCGCGCGTGCTGCGCTCTCCAGCGCGCCACGATGCAACGTGTTTGGTGTAGCGACGTAGATCGCGTCGAGGCGTCCCGTCTTCAAGATGTCATCGAGCTCGCCGTACGAGCCGGTGATGGCGGCGCCGTAACGCGGCGCAAGCACGCGCAGCTTTTCCGCATTGGACGAGATTAGCGCGACGAGCTCCGAGTTCTCTTGGGCGTGCGCGAAGCCCGGCAGCACCGCGACCTGCGCAATGTTGCCCAGGCCAACGACCCCGTAGCGAATTTTTCGCGAATTCGAATGCATGCTCTTCATCGTAGGAAGACGTTCCTCGCTTGTCACTTGATTGCTCCGGCAATGCCACGCTTGCCGTGCAGACTCTGTCTTCGTGAAGAGCAAAGTCGAAGTCGCTACGGGCCGGGCCCGTAGCGGCCGACAGTTGCAACGCTACCTGCTCCAGGGCGTGGCGTTCGCTGTCACGGGCTGCCTGATGGCCACACCCAAGTCGGGTGCGGGCTCGTCGAAGCTCGACCCCGAATCCGTTCGCGAGCGCGCCCAGGTGAGCGCGCCGGTCACGGTCGTGATCGTGACGATCGACGGCGTGCGCTGGCATGAGGTGTTCGAAGGGGTCGACCCAGTCTTGGCCGAGACACACGGGCTCCCGTCGTCGGGGATCGTCGGTGCTGCAGATTTGACCCCGAATTTGCATCGCATCGTCGCCACTCACGGCGCGGCGCTCGGCGCACCGGGCCACGGCGCGCCGATCAACGCCTCGGGGCCGAACTTCGTCTCGCTCCCCGGCTACGCCGAGCTGCTCAGTGGGCGGCGCGAGACGGACTGCAAGGACAACCTATGCCGCGGCTCGGGCCGCCGCACTCTGTTCGACGATTTTGCGGCGGACGCAGCCCGCGACGGTTCGCGCGCGGTCGCATTCACGTCTTGGCCGGACATCGCCAAGGTCGCAAGTGAGCGTGGGCCGATGTCCGAGCCCGCACCGCGAGCCGATACCTTTCGGCCCGACGCCTTGACGGCGGATTTGGCCATTCAACACCTGCGTGCGCGCGCGCCGAAGTTCATGTTCTTGGGGCTTGGTGAGCCGGACGAATATGGTCACGCCAACGACTACGGCGGATACTTGCGGTCGCTGCGCTACGCCGATCAACGCATCGGCGAGATTGACCAGATCCTCCAAGAGCTCTCTGCGCGTGGGACGCGCACCGCCCTGTTCGTCACCGCTGACCATGGGCGCGCCGACAGCTTCGTGAACCACGGCGCTCAGTTCCCGGAGTCATCGCGCGTCTGGCTGATCGCGTCGGGCAGCGCGCTGCACGCCTCGGGTTACGTCGCCGCGCCCAAACCGCGTAGCCTGGCGGACCTGGCGCCAACGGTGCGTCAGATCAGCGGCTTGCCGCGTGACTCGCACCCCGCCGCGGGCGCGCCGCTCGACGAGCTGTTGCACGACGGGCCCTTCTAACCCGCGCGGGTGCGGATGGCGCAAAAACGCCTCACGAGATCGCGGTTTTGCCGCCAGAAAAGCGAGTTACGGTGCGATTCACGAGATGGTCGCTCCTTCGTCACGCCGCGCTTGGCTCTTGGGGTTCGCGTTGCTCGTGGCGGCGCAACAGGCAACCGCGGAGGACGCGCCCACGATCCCGCCCGCGCCGCAGCCAGCTGCGCCCGCGCTGAGCAAGCCCGATGCGCCCGCCGATCCCGGAGCCGAGCTCGATCTGCTCACCTTCTACAAGGACAACTACCTGCTCACCGGTTTCACCGACTCACGCGAGGTGAAATTTCAGTTCAGCGCCAAGTTCGACCTCTGGCCGAACCACGGACCGCACGCCGTGTACTTCGCGTTCAGCCAAAAGTCGCTTTGGAACATCTATCGAAAGTCGCAGCCATTCGAAGAGAACAACTACTCTCCGGAGCTATTTTATAGCTACTTTCATGCACCGGGGCGCTACGATCCGGCGCCGGGCTGCGGCTTCTTCTTGGAGCGGGCCGGCTTCGTGCACGAATCGGACGGTGAGGACGTGGCGCGCTCGCGCGGTTGGAACCGAGTGTACGGCGAGTCTCGCTACGCCTGTTACGATCCCGCGCACCGCTACGCCGCTTTGACCCTGCAGCTATGGTATCCCGTATCAGCGCGTGACAACCCCGATATCGCCAAGTACCTGGGCTACGGTGAGCTGTCGCTCGGGGTGGGCTCCGATCGCGGTCAGGGCTGGCTCGGCGATTGGGAGGTGGCCTTGCACGCGCGCAAGGGGACGCGGGACCTGAAAACGGGAAGCCTAGAGCTCGACGCGCGTTGGCGGCCTCGGTACGGGGATTTCTGGCGTTTCACGCCGTACTTGTACGGCCAGCTGTTCACGGGCTACGGCGAGACGCTGCTCAGCTACGACCGTGCGCTGACCGCGATTCGGGTCGGGATCGGCTTCAGTGATCGCAGTACGCGCTCTGACTAGCCGCGGTTTTGCGACGCTGCGCCGATAGCGACAGCGCGACGAGCAGCGCAGAAGCCACGGAGCACGCGCCTGCCCAAAGCGCACGCGGCGCGCTCACGAGCAGGCTCTCACGCGTGACCGAGAGCGCGCCCAGGAGCGTGCTGAGTACGGCCACGCCGAGCACGCCGCCGAACTCGAAGGCCGATTCACTGATGGCTGCGGCGGTGGGCGCGCGCTCGTGCGCGACGGAACCGAGCGCGAGCTCGGTCGAGATGGCGAACGCATTGCCCAAGCCAGCACCGAAGGGTAGCAAGGCCAAACACAGCAGCGCGTCGCTCTCGGCCGAGCTGGCGAAGGCGAGCTGCACCGCGCCGAGCGCCGCCAGGCCCAGGCTGAGGGAGAGCGCGCGCTCGACACCCCAGCGCGTGATCGAGCGCGGCGCGGCCAACGTGCCGACCAGCATCGAGCTCGACAACGGTAAGCTCAATAGCCCCGACTCGAACGCGGGCAGGGCGCGCGCGATTTGCAGGTACTGCGCGACCACGTACGACACGCCGGAGAACGCGAAGTAGCCGAGCAGGATCACGAGCAGCGCGCGCGAGACTCGAAGCTCGGCGAGCAGGCGCAGGTCGAACAGCGGATGACTCGCTCGGCGCAACCAGGCCAGCGACAATGCGCCGAGCACCCCGCTCGACACGGCGCTCATCATGACCTCCGGCGCGAGCCAGCCGTGCGTTGGACCGGAGAGTAGCGCGAACAAGAACGAGCCCGCGGTCGCGAGGCAGAGCGCGGCCCCTGCCCAATCCAATGGCACTGCGCGACGCGGCAGGTCCCGGGCGACCAAGCGCCAGCTGCCCCAAAAGCACAGCGCGAGCGGCGGCAGATTGGCGAGCAGCACCGCAGCGATGCCGCCGTGAGCCACGAGCAACCCAGCAAGCACGGGTCCGAGCGCCGCGCCAATGCCGAAGCTCGCGGTCCAAATCGCGAGCGCGCGAGGCCGCTCTGATTCGTCGAAGCTGTGCTTGATGGTGGCCAGCGCTGCGGGGGTCACGCACGCCGTCGAAGCGCCGGACAGCGTGCGCGCCGCGATCAGCCAGTACAAGGACGGGCTGAGCGCGCCGGCCAAGGAAGCCAAGGCGAAGCCGAGCAAGCCAACGAGCAGGACCCGGCGCGGCCCGAAGCGTTCGCTGAGTGAGCCACCGATCAGCAGCAAGCTGGCGTACACCAAGAGGCTCGATTCCACGATCCAGCGCTGGAGCTCGGGGCTGGCCTGACTGACGCGGGCGAGGGTGGGCAGGGCGGCGACGAGCTTGGAATTGTCCAGCGCGATACTGGCAAAGCACGCGCTCATCACGAACAACAGGAGGCTGCGCCGCATGGCCTCTTTCTGCGCTCGCTCCAGCGCGCTGACTAGTTACCCTGTGGTGACCACATTGTTCACATGGTATGAACAATCATGCACATCGCGTTCGAGGATTTGCCGACGCTGGCCCTATTCGGGCGTGTGGTCGAGCTGGGCTCGTTCACCCGCGCGGCGGCCGAAGCCAGCTTGGGCAAGGCAGCGGTCAGTCAGCGCATTGCCCGTTTCGAAGCCCGGCTCGGGGTGCAGCTGCTACGCCGCTCGACGCGCAAGCTGTCGCTCACCGAAGCGGGGATGCAGCTGTTCGAGCACGCCGCGAGCGTAGTCGAGCTGACGCGCGCGGCTGACGGCGCACTGTCGCAAGGGCGCGCGCCGCGCGGGCGCGTGAAGCTGAACGCGCCGGCCACGATTCATCGCGGGCGCTTGGCCCGGGCGTTGTTCACGTTTCTAGAGCGCGAGCCGGCCGTCTCCCTGAGCGTCACTTTGGACGATCGTTTGCTCGATCTCGTGGAGGGCGACTACGACGTGGCGCTGCGCGTGGTGCCCGCAAGCGCGCGCAGCGCGGTGTCCCGAAAACTGGGCTCGGACCAGATTGTCGTCGTGGGCTCACCGGAGTACTTGGCGCGCGCGCCCGCCCTCAGCACGCCGTTCGACTTGATTCAGCATTCCTGCCTGCGTAACTCCGCCATTCCCGCGCGCGTCGACTGGCGCTTCGAGGAAAAGCGCCGAACCTTCAGCGTCCCCGTGCGCTCGCGCTTCGAGTCGGCCGACTACGAGCTGCTTTACCAAGCAACACTGGCAGGCGCCGGCCTGATGGTCACCCTGCGGATGACGGTGGAGGAAGACTTACAGAGCGGGCGTCTGCGCCAAGTTTTACCGGAATTTACGGCGACCCCGCTCGGTATTTACGCCATCTTCGCGGAACGCGGCAGGCAAACGAGCGCCAGCCGCGCGCTCGTGGATCACATCGCGCGCGTGCTGCGCGGCGTTGGCTGAGTCATCGCTTGGCGCGCGCGGGCTCGGGCAACTTCTCGTAGCCTGGCAGGTCCGTCGGGAGCGCGAGCTTTGCGCCGCCCTTCGGCGTTCTATGCCCGCTTGCCCAACCAAATAAACAACTGGCGAGCGCCTCTCACCTAGCCCTCGGCCCGACGCTCCAGGTACTCTCCGGTGCGATGAAGCAGCGGCCCGGGCCGTCACCGGAGGTACTGATCGCGGTCGCTGAAGTCGGTCGTGAGCTCGCGGCGGCCGAGACGCTCGAGTCGCGCTTGGCTGGGGCACTGCGCGTCTTGGAGCGGCGCTTGGGGGCGGGGCGCTCGGTGGTCTACGCCGCGGACAATGATTTGCGTTCGATGACCGTGGCCGCTTCGCAGGGGCTCGATCCGGACGCGTTTCGAGCGCGGTTTTCGGCTGGTGCGGCGGGGCGCGTGGCGGCCACGGGGCAGCCCGTGGTGGTGCCCGTGCTGCGCCACGACGCGATGGCGTTGTCGGAGATCGCGGATCTGACGCGCTGGGCGGACATCGGTTGGAACTTGGTGGCGGTGCCGGTCACGGCTCGCGGGCGCTGTGTGGGTGTGCTGTGCGCCTATTTCCGGCATCGCGATCCGGCAGGCTTCGGCGAGCGGCTGGGCGTGCTGGATGTCGTGGCCGGGCTCATCGGCAAGGCGCTGCGCTCGGACGATGCGCGGCCGGGCAGTGACCTGGCGGTCGCCGAAACCGCGCCGCTCGATGCGGCCGCGACTCAATTCGAGTACGCGAACATGATCGGTGAGAGCGGGGTGATGCGCCAAATCTACGAGCAGGTGAGTCAGGTCGCGCGCACCAACGCGACCGCGCTGCTGCGTGGGGAGTCCGGCACCGGTAAGGAGCTCGTGGCTCGCGCCATTCATCAGAACTCGGCGCGTGCCAATCAACCGTTCATCAAGGTCAATTGCGCGGCGCTGCCCGAGTCGCTGTTCGAGTCGGAGCTTTTTGGCCATGAACGCGGGGCGTTTACCGGCGCACATGCCCGGAAAAAGGGCCGTTTCGAGCTGGCGCAGGGAGGTACCTTGTTCTTGGACGAGTTCGGCGAGCTGCCATTGACTACGCAGGCCAAGCTGCTGCGTGTGCTGCAGTTTCGTGAGTTCGAGCGTTTGGGCGGCACCGAAACGCTGCGCCCAGACGTACGGATCGTGGCCGCTACCAACGTGGACATCGAGCGCGCGGTTGCCTTGGGCACGTTCCGTGAGGACCTGTATTACCGGATCAATATCTTTACCATCACCCTGCCGCCGCTCCGCGATCGGCCGCAGGACATCCCCGCGCTGGCCGAGTACTTCATGCGCAAGTTCACGGCCGAGCACCAGCGCAAGATTGGGCGCATCTCGAGCGCCGCTATGGATCTGCTGAGCCGGCAAGCGTTCCCGGGTAACGTGCGAGAGCTAGAGAACGTGATCGAGCGCGCGGTGGTGGTCTGCAAGGGCTCAGTGATTCAAGAGTCCGACTTACCCGAGGCGCTGCGCGCCGGCGCCATCGACAAGGAGAAGCTGACCTTGTTCGAAGCGGTGGAGCGGCTCGAGCGGCAGTTGATCGAAGAAGCCCTGGAGGCCGAGGCGGGCAGCCTGGTCGGAGCGGCGCGGGCGCTGGGCACGACCGAGCGCGTGGTCCGGTACAAGGTCGGTAAGCTCGGCATCGTGCCTGCTCGCTATCGCAAGTAGGCGCTCGTCTCCGCCAAAGGGGACACGACAATTTTGTCGGTTTCGGGTGGGTTAAATTGAGCCCGCTTGTTTCATCGGCTCGATTGGCAGCCAAATTATCGGCGCAACGCGAGGCATCCGAAACAATCCGAAAACCGAGAATCGTGCCGACAATTTTGTAAGGCGCCCCTAGGCTGTTCCGACAGAATTGTCGGACCCAAACGCGGCCGGGAATTTCGCAGCTGTTTCGCGATCGCGATTTCCGCTCACTTCTGAGGGTGATGAAGCCCATGGCATGGAGGTTGCTGTAGGTGAGCTCGAGGCATTCAAACGATGGAGCTCCCGGTCCCAGTCAAAGGCGTTCAAGGCAACCGTCCAGTGGTCGCGTTGCTCGAAGCGCGCATGAAGAGTGAGCTCGCGCGTTTGGTCGAGAAGCATGGCGGTGCGCCGTTGTGCGTGCCTGCGGTGCACGAGGCACCGCACATCGAGGCTGATGCCGTGCGCGGCCTGCTCGACGAGCTAGCGGCCGGCGAGCACGAGGTCGTGATTTTCATGACCGGGGTCGCCGTCTCGTTGCTGTTCGAGCTGGCACAGGAGCTCGGTCGCAACGCGGAGCTCGTGACCTCGCTGCGCGCGGTCACGACCGTCTGTCGCGGGCCGAAGCCTACGGCTGCACTGCGCGGCTTCGGCGTGCCGCCGACGCTCAGCGCCCGCGAGCCGTTCACCGCGGCGGAGGTGATCGACGCGCTCAGTGAGCTCGAGGTCGCGGGGCGCCGCGTGTTGCTCTTCAACTACGGCGAGCGCAGCGAAACCTTGTCCGAGACGCTGCTCGCGCGGCGCGCGGATTTGAGGGAATTTTGGCTATATCAGTGGGAGCTGCCGAGCGACGTGGAGCCGCTCGAGCACCTCGTGCGCCGCATCGTGGAGCGCTCGGTGGATGCGCTGGCCGTCACTTGCCAAATCCAGTTCCGGCACTTGTATCAAGTCGCCGAGCGTTTGGATCTGGGGCGCGAATTGGTGGATGCGTTGCGCAAAGACGTGGTGGTAGCGGCCGTGGGCCCCACCTGCCGCGCGATCATCGAAGTTCATGGAGTCACTCCACACGTGATGCCCGAGCACCCGAAGATGGGCCCGCTCGTGATGTCGCTGATGAGGTACCTCGATACGAGCCAACGCGACGGACGCAACGAGCGCCGCACCGCTGCCGCACGCACTTGACGACTCTGAGCTAGTCAATCGGCGGCCGGGCCGCCTCGCAGTTTTTGGAAAATGCTCATCGTTCCGTGGGCGGAGGTCTGCCCACGGCCTGGCTTGGCTTGCACTTATTTCGTTGGAGTCCGATGTTCATTCCCCGTTCCTCGATCACCGCACTGACCCAAATAGCCGCCTGCACTGGCTTGATTTGCGCCTTTCCGACGCCAGCGCTCGCCCAGGATGCGGATCCGCCGGCTGCGACGCCCGAAGCCTCGGCTCCAGCCCTTGCTCCTCCAGCCCCGCTCGCAGCGCCCAGCACCGATCCCGTAGCTACCGCTCCCGCGGCGTCTCCCGAAGTCGCACCTGCGCCCGACGTGACCAGCGCACCGCCCGCCGCCGCGAAGCCCAAACCTCCGCCGTACTCCTTGCCTTGGCAGCTGCGCCCCGTCGCGCCGGGCAACGTCGTGCGCCTCGATAGCTCGTACGCCTTTTACAAGAACCCAGGTAAGCCCGATCACGGCCACGCGTTCGTCAGCACGTTGCTCGGTAGCTACAAGATCCTGCCGGACTTGGCGGTGATTGGCCGGTTGGGCTTCGTGTACAACTCACCGCCCGACGCAATCCCGGACGTGCCGAGGAAGACCAACTTCCTGAATCCAGTACTGGGAGGTCTCTACGGCATCGAGCTCGCGCCGAGCCTAAAATTGGGCTTGTTCTTGGGGGTCGCGCTGCCCCTCGGGAGCGGCGGGACCACGAATTCGCTGCCCAGCAAGAGGACCGCGACCTCGGTCGGTATCTCGACTCGCTCGGCGTTCGACAACGCGATGTTCGCGGTCGACTACTTCACGGTCTTCCCGGGTGTCGATCTCGCCTTCGTGAAGGCCGGCTTCACACTGCAAGGCGAAGCGACGATCTTCAAGCTCACGCGCGTGCGCGGTACGAGCGACGACTCGCGCGTCAACCTGACGATGGGCGTGCACGCGGGCTACTTCATCACGCCGTTCTTGTCCGTGGGCGCGGAGCTTCGTCACCAACGCTGGCTTTCCACGCCGGCCACGATCAAAGGTAAAGACGCCCTGCGCGACACCGCGACCTTCGCCGTCGGCCCGCGCTTCCATTTCAAATTCACGGACAGCATGTGGTTCCGCCCGGGCGTGTCGCTGACAGTGCCGCTCGATGATCCGATGAAGAAGAGTGACTACACGATCGTGCAGCTCGATCTGCCGCTGTCGTTCTGAAAAGTTTTGGTGTGGGCGCGGAGGCGCGCAAACGTGAAGGGAGCATGAATATGGCAAAAGAATCGAAGACGTGGATTGACGAGTGGAACCCAGATGACGCAACTTTTTGGGAAAAGACTGGCAAAAAGGTGGCTTGGCGCAACCTCGGCTGGTCCATCTTGGCCGAGAACCTGGGCTTTTCCATTTGGCTCATTTGGAGCGTGGTCGCCGCGCGTCTGAAATCCGTGGGCTTTCACTACACGACCGACCAGCTGTTTCAGCTCGTGGCGGTCCCGGGCCTGGTCGGCGCGTTGATGCGCTTTCCGTACACCTTCGCCGTGCCGAAGTTCGGCGGTCGCAACTGGACCGTGATCAGCGCGCTGCTGTTGTTCATTCCGACCGGACTCTTGATCTACTTCGTCAATCGGCCCGACACACCGTTTTGGTTGATGGCGACTGCAGCGGCGACCGCGGGCCTCGGCGGCGGCAACTTCTCGTCGAGCATGGCCAATATCTCCTTCTTCTTTCCGGACAAGGAGAAGGGCTTTGCGCTCGGCCTGAATGCAGCCGGCGGCAACATCGGTGTCAGCACCGTTCAATTGTTGGTGCCAATCGTCGTGGGCTACGCGTTCTTGCCCATGAGCGAGGGCAAGAAGCTGCACCTCGAGAACGCGGGCTTGCTCTGGTTGCCGTTCATCGTGATCGCAGTCATCGGTGCGTTCGTGTACATGAACAACCTCAGCTCGGCGCGCTCGAACTTCAAGGACCAGGTGGTGGTGGCGCAGCGCCGGCACACCTGGATCATGGCCTGGTTGTACATCGGCACGTTCGGCTCGTTCGTCGGCTTTTCCGCGGCTTTCCCGCTGCTCCTGAAGACGCAGTTCCCCGACGTCACGACCAACCTGGCGTTCCTCGGCGCGCTCGTGGGCTCGGTTGCTCGTCCCATCGGCGGCAAGCTCGCGGACCGCATCGGTGGCGCCAAGGTGACGTTCTGGAACTTCGTGGCCATGACCGTGGCCACTTTCGTGCTGCTCTATTCGCTGCAGGTCAAAGCCTTTCCGCTGTTCCTGACTGCGTTCCTGGGCTTGTTCATCACGACCGGCGTCGGCAACGGCTCTACGTTCCGGATGATTCCGGTCATCTTCCGCTCCTTCCATGCCCGCCGCGTGCAAGGGCAGGGTGAGGGCGCGCTGGCCGAAGCCATGCTCGTCGCGCGGCGTGAGACCGCCGCTGTGATCGGCATCGTGGCTGGCATCGGCGCGCTGGGTGGCTACTTCATTCCGCGCGCATTCGGCGCCTCGATCAAAGCGACCGGCGGCGCGACGCTTGCGGTGTCTTGGTTCATCGCGTTCTACCTGACGTGCGTGGGCACGACCTGGTGGTGCTACTTGCGCCGCTCGTTCTTGACGCGCCGCATGCCGAGCCTGGCCAACGCGCAGGCCTGACGCTCGCCGAACGCTTCATTTCAAAGGGAGAATCAGCATGTCCATGAACTACTTCGAGAGCCAGAAGCCGCGGCTCGTGGTCGTCGGCAACGGGATGGTCGGTCACCGCTTCGTCGAGGCCGCCGCAGAGCGCGGTTTGCTCGACAAATTTTCGGTGCTCGTGGTGTCCGAGGAGTCGCGGTTGGCCTACGACCGCGTGAACCTCTCGAAGTGGTTCGAGGGCAAGAGCGACGCGGATCTGTCGCTCGTGGGCGACGGCGAATACGAAGCGCTCGGCGTCGAGGCGTTGCGTGGCGACCCCGTCGTGTCGCTCGACCGCGAGGCGCGTGTGGTCAAGCTCGAGTCGGGGCTCGAGCTGCCGTACGACCAGCTGATTCTGGCGACGGGCTCGTATCCGTTCGTGCCCCCGATCCCGGGCTGTAACGAGCCGGGTTGCTTCGTGTACCGCACGATTGACGATCTGGAGAAAATCAAAGAAGCCGCCAAGACGGCCACGACCGCCGTCGTGATCGGTGGCGGCTTGCTCGGCCTGGAAGCCGCCAAAGCCCTGCTCTCGCTGGACCTCGAGACGCACGTGATCGAGTTCGCGCCGCGCTTGATGCCACTCCAAGTGGACGACGTGGGCGCCGCGGTGCTGCGTGGCCGAATCGAGGAGCTGGGCGTGAAGGTGCGTTGCAACACCACCACGCGCCAGATCCTGACCGACGAGACCGGGAACGTGAGCGCGCTACTGCTGGCCGACGGCACGCGGCTGCCCGTCGACATGGTCGTGTTTTCCGCAGGAATTCGGCCGCGGGACAAGCTGGCTCGCGAATCGAGCTTGCGGGTGGGGGAGCGCGGCGGCGTCGTGATCGATGGCTCGTGTCGGACTAGCGATCCACGGATCTTTGCCATCGGCGAGTGCGCGGCCTTCGACGGCAAGACCTACGGTCTGGTCGCTCCGGGCTACCGTATGGCCGAGGTCGCGGCGGCGATGATCGCCGGCGAGACGCAAACCTTCGACGGCTTCGACATGAGCACCAAGCTCAAACTGCTCGGGGTCGACGTGGGCAGCTTCGGCGATGCGTTCGGCGTGACGCCAGGCTCGCGCGTGATCAGCATGTTCGATGGCCACTCGTCGGTGTACAAGAAGCTGGTCGTGTCCGAGGACAAGACGCGCTTGCTCGGCGGCGTGCTGGTCGGCGACGCTTCGGCCTACAGCCAGCTCTTGATCCACGTTCAGGCACAGCTGAAATTGCCCGAGCATCCGGAGGACTTGCTCGTCCCGCCGCGCGAGGGCGGCGCGAAAGCCGGCTTCGGCGTCGATGCGCTGTCCGATGCGGCAATGATCTGCTCCTGCAACAACGTGAGCAAAGGCTCTATTTGCGGAGCAATTCGCGATCAGAAGCTGACGGCCGTGGGCGCGGTCAAGACCTGCACCAAGGCGGGCACGAGCTGCGGCTCGTGCGTGTCCCTGGTCGACCAATTGCTCAAGCTCGAGCTGAAGCGCGCGGGTATCGCCGTGACCAATCACTTGTGCGAGCACTTCCCGTACAGCCGACAAGAGCTCGCGCACCTGATGCGCGTGCAAGTCATTCGCTCCTTCGATGACGTGCTCGCGCGCCACGGCAAGGGTCAGGGTTGCGAGATTTGCAAGCCCGCGGTGGCTTCGATCCTCGCCTCCACCTGGAACGACTACGTGCTCGCCCCCGAGCACGCCGCGCTGCAAGACACGAACGATCGCTTCTTGGCCAACATCCAGCGGGACGGCACATACTCCGTGGTGCCGCGGTTGGCGGGCGGAGAAGTGACGCCCGATCAACTGATCACGCTCGGCGTCGTCGCCAAGAAGTATGGCCTCTATTCGAAGATTACCGGCGGGCAACGCGTCGACTTGTTTGGCGCGCGCCTCGATCAATTGCCAGCGATCTGGAGCGAGCTCGTCGCGGCCGGCTTCGAATCGGGACACGCCTATGGCAAGGCGCTCCGCACCGTGAAGTCGTGCGTCGGCAGTACGTGGTGCCGCTACGGCGTACAGGACTCGGTGGGCGCGGCGATTCGCATCGAGAACCGCTACAAGGGCTTGCGCGCGCCGCACAAGCTCAAGGGCGCCGTCTCCGGTTGCGCGCGCGAATGCGCCGAAGCTCAGAGCAAAGACTTTGGCGTGATCGCGACCGAGAAGGGCTACAACCTGTACGTATGCGGCAATGGCGGGATGAAACCGCAGCACGCCGCGCTGTTCGCTTCGGACATCGACGAAGAGACACTCGTACGTTACGTCGACCGGTTCCTGATGTTCTACGTGCGCACGGCGGACCGCCTGCAGCGCACGGCGTCTTGGCTGAACAACTTGGAGGGCGGGCTCGACTACTTGAAGAGCGTGGTCATCGACGACCACTTGGGGATCGCGGCTGACTTGGAGGCGGACATGGCGCGCATCGTCGGCACGTACCAGTGCGAATGGAAGACGACAATCGAGGACCCCGAGCGAGTGAAGGCGTTCCGTGCCTTCGTAAATTCCGACGAGCCGGACCCGAGCTTGGCCTTCGTCCGCGAGCGCGAACAGCACCGGCCAGCGACTTGGGGCGAGAAACGAAGCTTGCTCGAAACACGCAAGATCCGCCTGCCCGTATTTTCAGTGTGAGGGCCAGAAGCGATGTCCATGCAAGCTGTGCTCGAGACTCCGCGACTAGAGACCGAGGCAGGGGTCGACTGGCGTGACGTGTGCGCGATAGATGACGTGCTGCCCGGCGCGGGCGTAGCTGCGCTGTTGAATGGGCAGCAAATCGCGATCGTCCGCACCCGCGCCGATCGCTTCTTCGCGCTCTCCAACTTCGACCCGTTCAGCCAGGCGTTCGTGATCGCGCGCGGCATCGTGGGCGATCGCCAGGGGGTGGCCAAGATTGCCTCGCCGATCTACAAGCAGAGCTTCAGCTTGGAGACCGGGCAGTGCTTGGACGATCCGAGCGTGCGGCTCGAAGTGTTCCCGATCCGCGTCGTGGCCGGGCGAGTGCAGGTCTCGCTGCCGGCGAAAGAAACGGAATGAGCGCTCGCACGGCTGCTCCCACGCGATCGGAGGCCGTGCCGCGACTGCTCCACATGGCCACGGGTCCGGTGAAGACACATTGCCCCTATTGCGCGTTCCAATGCGGCATGACCGTCACTCGCACGTCGCTCGCGCCCGACGCATTGAAAGTACAAGCCGACGAGGACTTCCCCGTCAACCGCGGGCAGATGTGCATCAAGGGCTTTACGTCGGCCGCGCTCATCGATCATCCCGAGCGCGTGCTGAGCCCGCTGCTGCGCGGTTCGGACGGCCAGCTCGCCCCGGCGAGCTGGGACAGCGCGCTCGACTTCATTGCGGAGCGCATCACGGCGCTACAAAAGGCGCATGGCGTGGCCAGCGTGGGCACGTTTGGCAGCGGCGCGCTGACCAACGAGAAGGCCTATCTGCTCGGTAAATTCACGCGCGTGGCGCTGAAATCGCCGAACATCGATTACAACGGCAGGTATTGCATGTCGTCCGCTGCGGCGGGCGCGAACCGCGCGTTCGGCATCGATCGCGGGTTGCCCTTTCCGGTGTCGGACATTGCCGAGGCGGGTGCGCTGCTGGTGTGGGGCTCCAATTGCGCCGAGACCATGCCGCCCATCATGCAATGGGTGTTCGAGCAACAGCGGCGTGGTGGCCAGCTGATCGTGGTCGATCCGCGGTTTTCGGAGACCGCGCGCAGCGCCGCGCTGCACCTGCAGCCAACGCCCGGCACCGACTTGGCGCTGGCCAATGGCTTGCTGTATCTCGCGATCGAGGAGAAGCTCGTCGATCGCGCTTACATCGCCGAACGCACCGAAGGCTTTGCCGAGCTCGAGCGCAGCGTGCTCACGAGCCACCCGGCGTTCATCGAACGGCTGACGGGCGTGCCCATCGCTCTGCAGCTCAAAGCCGTGCGCCTGCTCGCTCGAGCGCCGAGCAGCATGCTGCTCTCGGGGCGCGGCGCCGAGCAGCAGTCCAAGGGCACCGACACCGTGCTTTCCCTGATCAACCTGATGCTCGCGCTGGGCAAGGTCGGCAAACCCGCCAGCGGCTACGGTTGTCTAACCGGGCAGGGCAACGGCCAGGGCGGCCGCGAGCACGGGCAGAAGGCCGACCAATTGCCGGGCTATCGTTTGATCGAAGAGCCCGAGCACCGCAAAGCAATCGCCAAAGTGTGGGGCATCGAGCCGAGTGAGCTGCCGCGCAAGGGCAAGAGCGCGTACGAGCTGCTCGACTCGCTCGGACCCAAGGGCGGCATTCGAGGCCTGCTCGTGCTCGGCTCGAACGTAGCCGTCGCGTCGCCCCATGCCTCGAACATCGTCGACAAGCTCGCCCAGCTCGAGCTGCTCGTGGTGTGCGACGCATTCCACAACGACACGAGCAAGACCGCGGACGTCGTTTTGCCCATCACGCAGTGGGCCGAAGAAGAGGGCACGCTGACGAACCTCGAAGGTCGCGTGATCCTGCGCCAAAAGGTGAGCACAGCGCCGCCCGGTGTGAAGTCCGACCTCGAAATCCTGTGCGCCTTGGCCGCGCGCCTGGGCGTGAAGCACGGCTTCTCGTTTGCATCGACGGAGGCCGTGTTCGACGAGCTGCGCGAGGCCACGCGCGGCGGCAAGGCCGACTACAGCGGCATCGACTACGCCAAGATCCGCGAGGCGCAAGGGGTGTTCTGGCCTTGTCCGTCGCCCGATCATCCGGGCACGCCGCGCCTCTTCGCCGAGCGCTTCGCGCACCCGTCGGGGCGCGCCAAATTTCATCCGGTTCCGTATCGACCCGCAGCCGAAGTACCCGACGCGGCGTACCCGCTGTATTTCACGACCGGGCGCTACAAGGAACACTACAACTCGGGCGCGCAGACGCGGCTCGTGGAACCACTGAGAGAAGCGCAACCCGAGCCCAAGGTGCAGATCCACCCCCGGCTCGCCGAGCAACTGGGCGTGGCCCAAGGTGAGCGCCTCGTGGTCGAAAGTCGGCGCGGCAGCGTATCGTTCGCTGTCCGGATCTCCGCGGATATTCGCCCGGATACGCTGTTCGCGCCGTTTCATTGGGGAGGGCGCCAAGCGGCAAACCTCTTGACCATGCCAGCGCTCGACCCGCTCAGCCGCATGCCGGAGTTCAAAGTGTGCGCCGTGCGGGCTCGCGCGCAAAACGCGGGCACGTTCGACGCGAAAGGCTCATCGTGAATCCGCGCAAGAAGAAGCTGGCCATCGTCGGCAACGGCATGGGCACCGACCGCCTGCTCGACGAGCTCGCGCGGCGTGACGCGACGCAGCGCTTCGAGATCACGGTCTTCGGGGAAGAGCGCGGTGGTGCCTACAACCGCATCATGCTCGGCAAGGTGCTGAGCGGCGCCTCGCCGGACGCCATCGTGACCAAGACACCCGAATGGTACGACGCCAACGGCGTACGCCTCATCCAGAGCACGCGGGTCACGCGCTTGGATACGCTGCGCAAGCAAGTCCAAACCGCCGACGGCCAGAGCCGTCGTTATCATGTCGCGATCCTCGCGACCGGCAGCCAACCGCTGGTGCCGCCGCTGGAAGGCATGCGCGGGGAGGACGGCGAGCTGCGCTCTGGCGTCTTCGTGTATCGAACTGTCGCCGATTGCATTCGCATGCGCGGCTACGCGCGCTCGGGCGATGGTGCCGTGGTCGTGGGCGGTGGGCTCTTGGGCTTGGAGGCCGCCAAGGCCCTGAGCGACATGGGGCTGCACGTCACGGTCGTCCAAAGCTCGAAAATCCTGATGAATGCCCAGCTCGACGACCTGGCCGGAGAGATGCTCGGCCGGCAAATCGAGCGCGCCGGCATCTTCACGCGCCTCGGGCGCACCGTGGAGTCGATCCACGGCGACGAGCGCGTCACCGGCGTGCTCCTGGACGACGGCACACCGCTATCTACGGACATGGTGGTGCTCGCGTGCGGCGTGCGGCCGCGCATCGATGCGGCGCGCGCGTCCGGTCTGCCCGTCAATCGGGGCATCGTCGTGAACGACACCCTGGCTACCGAGGTGCCGGGTGTGTATGCGTTCGGGGAATGCGCCGAGCACCGGGGGCGCAACTACGGCATCGTCACGCCGGTGTGGGAGCAAGCGGCAGTTTTGGCCGACGTGCTCACCGGTGCCAACCCGCAAGAGCGCTACCGCGGCTCCAAGCTGTACACGCGGCTCAAAGTGGCAGGCGTGGACGTGGCGTCGATGGGCGTGCTCCAGCCGGAGCTCGAGCGCGACGAGGTGATTCAGATCGTGGAAGAGCGCCGTGATTGCTACCGGAAGCTAATCGTTCGTGACGGCAAGCTCGTGGGCGCGATGTTGGTCGGCAACACCGGGGCCACGGCGACGTTGGTGCAGCTCTTCGATCGCGGCGATCCGGTGCCGAGCGATCCGCTCGAGCTCCTGTGCACACTACGCGCGGCGCCTTCGCCGGCAGAGCGCGTGGTGTGCAACTGTAACAAGGTCAGCGAGCAGGGCGTATGTGAAGCGATCGACGCCGGGGCCGACTCCATCGAGGCGCTCGGGGTCCAGACGCGGGCCGGCACCGGTTGCGGGTCTTGCAAGGGAGAGCTCGCCCAGCTCTTGGCCAAGCACGCGAAACCAGCACATTCGCTGCCCCTGCTCGCCACCGCGGCGACCGGCTAGTCGTTTTAGCGCCCTGCCCCTACTCCCCCCGAGGCCCGCTTCCGAGTGTGGCTTTCTGGGCCTTGCGCTCGTCGGGGCAACCGCCCATCCTCGCCGCGGTCCCCGCGTTCCCTGATTCGATGCTCAACATTCGGAAGCAGTGGTTCGGTTACGTCGCCGCATTGTGCGCGACCAGCATGGCCACGGCCCTCTCGGTCGTCGGTGTGCGCTACCTGTCCTTGGCGGACGTGGTCATCTTGTACATCGTCGGCGTGGTCGTGGTGGCGGCGCGCTTCGGGCTCGGTCCGTCGATCATCGCGGGGCTCGGTGGGGTGGCGGCCTTCGATTTCTTGATTCTGCCGCCCACCTTCACGTTCTCGCTCGAGTTCGGCCATGCGGTCACCTTGATGGGCATGGTCTTCGTGTCGATCTTGGTCAGCGGGTTGACCGAGAACCTACGCCGCGAACAAGCGCGCGCGCTACGCAGCGAACAAATCACCGCCAAGGCGCGCTTGGAGGCCGAGGTGGAGCGCGTGCACGCCGCGCTCTTGAGCTCGGTTTCCCACGATTTACGCACGCCTTTGGCGACGATCTCCGCGTCGGCGCAGATGCTCGTGCGCAACCACGCGACCATGGACGCCGGGCTGCGCGGCGAAATGCTGACCAGCGTGGCCGACGAAGCCGAGCGCTTGGACGGCCTGCTGCGCAACCTGCTCGCCATCACTCGGCTGGAGACCGGAGAGCTGCACATGCAGCTCCTGCCTGCGTCTTTGGATGAAGTGTTGAGCGGCGTGCTGCGACGAATGGAGCATCGCTTGCTGGGTCGCAAGGTCACCGTGAGCCTGCAGCGCGGCCTGCCCATGGTCGACCTGGACGTGCGGCTGTTCGAGCAAGCCGTGATGAACGTGCTCGACAACGCACTGCGCTATTCGCCGCCCGGCTCGCCGCTTCAGATCGAGACGCTCAGCGTGCCAGATCGCGTGCAAATCCGCGTGGCCGATTCCGGGGTAGGTGTTGCCCCTGCAGACCGGCAAATCGTGTTCGAAAAATTTCGGCGAGGCAGCAATGCCCCGCGAACCGACGGCGGTGTCGGCTTGGGCCTGACTATTTGCCGGGCAGTTTTGCGCGCGCACCGTGGAGAAATCACACTCGACAGCGCTCCGATGGGCGGAGCGCTCGTGACCTTGAGCCTGCCAGTGAGTAAGCTGGCCATCGACGACGCCACCGAGCGCCTTCCTGATATCGAATGACCCGAGCAGCTGCGGCCGTTGAGCCACGTTTCAGCATCCTAATCGTCGAAGACGAAGCCCCCATGCGCAAGGTCCTGCGCCTGGTCATGGAAGAGCAAGGCTACGAAGCGATCGAGTGCGCCTCGGGCGCGGAGGCGATCGAATTCATCGCCCACACCGATCCCTCGCTCGTGTTGCTCGACCTCGGCTTGCCCGATATCGACGGCATCGATCTGGCCAAACAGATCCGCGGCCGCAGCCCGGTGCCGATCGTCGTGCTCTCGATGCGCAACGACGAGCACTCGATCGTCGAAGCCTTGGACAACGGCGCCGACGACTACGTCACCAAACCGTTCCGCGAAAAAGAGCTATTCGCCCGCGTGCGCGCCTGCTTGCGCAACGTGCCTGCCGCCGGCGCGCGTGAAATCGGCGGAGTGCGCGTGGACCCCGTGCGCCGGGTCGCGTTCGTCGCCGGCAAAGAGGTCAAGCTTTCGGCGACCGAGCACCGCTTGCTCTGGGTGCTGCTCCGCGCCAAGGGCAACGTGATGACGCACCAACAACTGCTGCGCGAAGTCTGGGGTGCCGCCTACGTCCGAGACGCCGGCTACCTGCGCGTCTACATGCACCACCTCCGCGAAAAACTGGAAGCCGACCCAAGCAATCCCCGCTGGCTGCTCACCGAGCCCGGCGTGGGCTATCGCCTCGGTAGCGACTAACGCCCCGTCGCGAACGAGCGATGGCCGACGGCGCGTCGACAACCGTGGGCGATTCCGCCTCCCCCCGAATCATGCCGGCGGTGGTGTCCGGATTCTGCCGAAGCGCGCCGACCGGGTGGTTGCCCACAGGCAACGAGTTTGCGATTCGCGATCGGTCCAGATTTCGGCGCTCACCACGATCTCGGGCCCTCGAGGTGGAGCGGGCTCGAGTGGCGACGCGCAGCGCGGCTCCATAGACGAACGCTCGCCGCGACCGCTCAGCGCCGGGCGTGCACCGCGAGCACCCAGCCGGACGAGATCTCCTTGATCTCCGCGCTCCGCACGCCGGCTTTGGAAAGCAGCGCGCGCAAGCTATCGGGCGCGAGCTTGCTCGGGTGCAATTCCCGACGGCTGAAGCCCTGCACGCGGGCGATCGCTTCTAGCACCGTGGCTTCGATCACCCGCAGTGAGCGGGACGCGTAGTTGGGCGTGGTGAGAAACAGCAGGCCGCCCGGCTTCAGCACGCGCAGTGCCTCGTTCAACCAGGGCAAGGGGTCGACCACGTGCTCGATGACGTCCATCGAGATGACGGCATCGAAGCGCCCATTTTCGTAGGGCAGTGTGCCGTCGGCGTTCAGCGTGTCGGTGCCGGCCAAAGCGGAGCCGTGCAGCCTTCGGGCGACGGTCAGCGCTCGCGGATCGAGGTCGCACAGTGTGAAACGCTTGTCGGCGGCGTTCAGCTGCTCGAGCTCGAAGAACGGGCCCGAGCCCAGGTTCAACACCTCCGGTCCGCCGACACGCGATAGTGCGACGGTCAGCTCGTCCACGATCGGCCCGTGGTACAGACGCCATGGGAAACGCAGCTTGAGCTGATGATTCGAAAAGTAGTCGACGCGCTCGTTCATTTACGCCTCGGGCCTGCGCGCAACGACCAAGAACTCGGCGGTGGCGGTGGGATCGGCGCGGTCCATGATCGCTTTTACCGCCTGAAACACCGGCTCGGCAAAAAGCCGACGCGCGGGGGGGAAATTCGTCCAGCGCGTGGTCAGCTTTTTGTTGAGCAGGCCGGCCAGCGACGGCAAAAGAAAGGCTTCGAAGGCGACGGTCGTCGCGCTCGAGAGCACGGGCTCCACGTCGACCACTTGCAGCCCCGAACCCGCCACGACGCGCCGCCAGCCGTCGGCGTCGTACAGGTGATGATGCCGAAATTGGCGGTCGATCGCACTCTGAATCAGCTTGCCCAGCGCGGGAAGGCCGACGCGCGTGGACAAGCGCGCGCTCGTCAAATGGCTGGCCCACTCGGCATTGGGCACGAACAGGTAGGCGGTTCCCCCTGGGCGGAGCGAATTGAAAATGTTCTTCAGCGCCAAGTCGATGCGCGGCACGTGCTCCAGTGAACAGTTGGCCACGCAGGTCCGAAAGAAGGACTGTGGTAGGCTGGCGCGCGTCACGTCACCGAGCACGATCTGCGCGTAGGCCTGGCTGGCTGCGGCCCAGCGCCCCTCGGCGGCGTCGATGTCGATCCCCCACACCTCCGCCTCGTCGAAGGCGATGCGCGCGAACAGCCCATCGCCGCAGCCGACGTCCAAGATCGGGCTCGGACACGGGTAGCGGCGGATCACCGAAAGACGCGCGCACTCCTTGATGCACAAGGCGGTCGGCGTGTGCGGAAAGTAGCGTCTGAAGTCGTCCAAGCCAAGCTCGCTGTCGGCTAGCGGCGGGCGCTGAACGCGCTCCCCCGAATCGGGCGCCGAGTCGCGGCGAGACGTGCCCGAATCGGACGCGGGATCGGACGCGGGATCGGACGCGGGATCGGACCAATGAGGGACGGCGGACGGCCAACGTTGAGTCATGTTCAATCTTACTTTCCGGTTGCACGATGGTCGTTGGAAGAGGCGGAGAAGGAGGGGAAGCTGGACGTCGCGTACGCCCACCAATCGCGTTCGTGGAACGCCAAGCGCACGTCGCCCGCGCGAGTTGCAAACAACTCCGCGCTGCGGTCGGTGGCGCTGCGCACCAAGATGCAGTCGTAATCGTCGACTTCGTTTTCCGACCAGTATTCGGGGTGCCACTCCGAGCCGCCGCTCATCGTCGGCACCACGTTCGCGCTGTAACGCACCGCGCTGGTTGGATACATTGCGAATGAGTAGCCCTGACGGCCGCCCTTTTCGGCAGCGTAGTAGCCGCTCAGGTGCAGCATCGCGGGCAGGCCAGGGAAGGCCGCGCCGTCGCGCTCGAAAATGATCGGTCGAATGCTGAGCCCGCTCGGCATTTGCGCGACGAAGTTGGCCAAGGGCGCGGTCTCGCGCGTGAACGCCTGCAAGCGCGCTACGAACAGCGTGAGCCAGGCCACGCAGCTGAGCGCGATCACCGCGGGCAGGTGCTCGAACCACAGGCTTTGGCGCGGCTCGAACGCGAGCAGCGAGCAGGGCACGATGAAGGCGACGAAGCGCGGATGCAGCGGACCAAACCCGCCCATCATCAGCGGAAACAGGCAGTAGCCGAGCAGCATCGACGCGAGCGGCACGAAGAATTCGGGCGCGCGACGCGGCCGTCCGAGACAGACCGCGACCAGAGTCAAAAACAGCACCCCGAACACGGAGGCCACGTGGTCGAACGCCGACGCCGAGACCATGAGCGCAGGCACCTGCACCAAATCGAGCAAGCGCGGGTCCCAGATGGTGTAGCCGATCGATTTTGCCGAAGAGCCTGGCATCAGCCAAATCAGCGCTAAAAGGCCGGGCGCGCACAGCGGCAGCACTCGAGCGACGAACCGCCCGCCGCCGCGCAACAGGAGCGGGCCGATCACGGCCAAGGTCATGCCGAGCAAGAAGCCGTGCGTCGCCAGCGCAGCGCACAGCGTGAGCGCGAGCCACAGCGCGCTGCGCAGCGCGGGCCGCTCGCGATGCTCGAGCGCGAGGCTTACCGCGAACAACCCGAGCGGGACGGCGCCGATGAAGCTGATGAACCCGTACTGAAAGCCATAGCCGAGCCCCAACGGCAGACCCAAGAGCCCGAGCCAGCTCGGGTAGCCGAGCTTGTCCACCAAGCGCCAGAATGCCACCAAGTGCAGCGTGAGCGAGGCCCACACCACGACCTTGAGCGCCGGGAGCACGCCCATGCAAATCGCGAGCACGCGCGCCACGAGGTAGGCACCGAGGTACGGCGTGCGCCAATTGACGAGGAAGCGCCCTGGCTCGGCAAACAGCGGGTCGCTCGCGTGCACCCAGATGCTGAGCTGCGTCGCGTGCTGCGGCAGATCCACCATCGGTAGGTAGGGCGTGACCCAGAGGGCGATGCTCAGCACGAGCAGCAGCGCCGTCGCCACCCACGCGGGTGCGTCGAGCCGGCTGAGGCTGGAGCTGCGCTCGCTCCACCCGCTGTGTTCGGTCAAGCCGCTGCGATCCATGACAATCCTTCGGGCAGGTCTGCACTCTGGCCGTTTCGAGGCGCCCTCAGTGTCACATGCCCGCGACTTTCTGGTGGCGTACAAGTGGCGTGGGCCAGCGCGCGCGGTGCGGATTTCAACGCACCACGAAACAACAGCGCAATGCTCCCGGTCGCAGAAGTGCCCAACTTTCGGACTAGGAGCAGGATTTCGGGGACTCGCTTTCCAGTGCTAGCGTGTTGACGCGGGGCACCTGTTTCCGGCGTCCTCGCTCGCATTGACGCGCTCGAGTGGCGATGTTTAGCACGCGAGAGCTGCGTGGAATCTTCGGACGGCAATCTGCGAACGGTTGCCTTCACATCAGGTAAGTACGAGGTAGTCGCGCGACTCGGTCGCGGCGGCATGGCGCAGGTGTTCCTGGCGGTCGTACGCGGCCTGGGCGGCTTCAACAAGCTAGTCGTGATCAAGCGCCTGGAGTCGGACGATCCTTCGTTTCGACGCATGTTCCTGGATGAGGCGCGAGTCGCGGCGATGCTCAGCCACCCCAACGTCGTCCACACTTACGAGGTCTCCGAGTATGGCGGTTCGTATTTCATTGCCATGGAGTACCTGGACGGCCAGCCGCTGAATCGGATTGTGCGGCGGGCCCAAGAGCTCGGTAAATTCCTGAATCCGCGGTTGTGCGCTCGCGTCACGGCCGAAGCCTTGGCCGGCTTGCACTATGCGCACGAGCTCAGGGACTTCAGCGGCTCACTGCTCAACGTGGTGCACCGCGACGTCAGCCCGCACAACCTGTTCGTCACTCACGACGGCCAAGTGAAGGTGTTCGACTTCGGGGTGGCCAAGGCCGAATCGCGGCTCGAAGGCACGGATACTGGCGTGCTCAAGGGCAAGCTCGGCTACATGTCGCCCGAGCAAGCCGCAGGTGACACGGTCGATCGGCGCGCGGACTTGTTCTCGGCGGGCGTCGTGCTGTGGGAGCTGCTCACGCTGCGCCAGCTGGTGACTCGCGACTCGAACGCGGCCGCCCTACGCCAAGTACTGCACGGCTCGGCGCCCGAATTGCCCAGCTCGTTGCCCGACGTCGATGACGAGCTGCGCTCGATCGTCAGTATGGCGCTGCGCCGCGACAAGGCGCGCCGCTTCCAGACCGCACAGGAAATGCGCGACGCGTTGCTCGGCTACCTCGAGCGGCAGCCCTATTCGCAGGCCGACTTGGCGAAGTACATGTACGAGCAGTTTCATTCTGCGCGCGCGGAGCTCCAGCAACGCATTCAAGATACGATTTTCCCCGCTGGCGGCACGGACCCCGTGATCAGCGTGTCCGAGACCGAAATCGGTGACGACCCGCTTTTGTTCGGGGTTTCTGACGAGCTGTTGCCGGTGCTGGATAGCGGCTCGTACAGCGTTGCTCCGCCGCACGACGAGACCGAGGTGCTCTCGCCTGCGCCGAACAGCGTATCCCGGGTTTCGAATACTCCGCTCGGCATCGCGCTTACCAGCCAGTCTGCGCCGCCCGCGGCGCCCGTGGATCGGCGACGGGTCGTGGTCATTGGCGGTTTGTGCGCGGCCGCGCTCGGCGGCTTGCTCGGGGTGCGCGCTTCGGCGCCGCACGTGCCGAGCGCGGTGTCGTCGGCTGCTGCTGCGGCCCTCGCCGCGTCTCCGCTGCCCGTCGTCTCGGCCGCGCGCGTGCTCCGCATCCATGGCTCGAACACGATCGGCAGTGAGCTCGGGCCGGCGTTGGCCGAAGCGTTCCTGCGCTTCAAGGGTCAGGATGGCGTGCATCGCCGTGCCGGCAAAACGCCCGAAGAGTCGTGGGTGAGCGGTAGCAGCGGCGGCACCGACAGTGCGCCGAGCATCGAGCTGCGCGCGGAAGGCTCGAGCACCGCGTTCACGGATTTAGCCAGCGGCGCGTGCGACATCGGGATGTCGTCTCGCCCGATCCGGGACAGCGAGGCGGCGGACCTCGTCCAAAAGGGGTTCGGGGATCTGCGCACTCCGGCCGCCGAGCACGTAATTGGGCTCGATGGCATTGCCGTGATCGTGCACCCCAATAGTGCGCTGCGCAGCCTCGACTTGGAGCAGCTCAAGCGCCTGTTCACGGGCAAGGCCCTAGAGTTTCCGGCGCACGGCGGCCCCGTGCACGTGTTCGCGCGCGACGACCAGTCCGGCACCTACGACACGTTCAAGCACCTAGTCTTGGGCGATGAGGCGCTGGCCGCCACCAGCAAACGCGTTCTGGACAGCGCCGCCCTCTCGGACGCGGTGGCTGCGGATCCGGCCGGGATCGGCTTCATTGGCATTGCCTACGTGCGTTCGGCCAAAGCGATCGCGGTCTCCGAAGCCGGCGCTTCACCGCTGTTTGCCTCCGCGTTCACGGTGGGCACCGAGGACTACGCGCTGTCGCGGCGCCTATACCTGTACGTGCCGGTGCAGGGCGCGCGCAAAGCGGCGCTCGAGTACATCAACTTTGCGCTCTCCCCCGAGGGCCAAGCCGTGGTGCGCGCCTCCGGCTTCGTCGATCTCGACGTGCAAGCGATCGAAGCGCGGCCGTGCGATGTGCGCTGCTCGCCGCGCTACGCGAACCTGACCCGCGGCGCGAAACGCTTGTCCCTGGACTTTCGTTTTCGAGCGGGTCGCACCGAGCTCGATAGCCGAGGGCTCCGTGATCTGGATCGCCTGGTCACGTTCTTGCGCCAAGTACCCGATGCGAAGCTGATGCTGCTCGGTTTTTCGGATGCGCGCGGCCCGCTGGATCAGAACCTGATGCTGTCACGTGAGCGGACCCGTAAAGTGTCCGACGAGCTAGCGGCGCGCGGCGTGCACGCCACGTTCGTGGATGCGCTCGGCCAAGAGATGCCCATCAGCTCGAATGCAACAGAGGCCGGGCGTGAGCGAAATCGCCGCGTCGAAGTGTGGCTGCGCTGAATCGTCACGGGCCGAGTCGACTTCGGACTAGGCAGCCGCCGCACGAGGCGCCATAAAAGTAGGGTGACGACCGTACACACCTTCCACGCCTTGGCATTCATCGAGAATTTCTCGCTGAAAGAGCTGGCCGTGAACTTCCCGGAAGCCAAGCGCGCGCGTCACCAGCTGTCTTACCCGGCGGCCGCCGGCGGGACCGTGTTCCTGTTCAGCTTCGGGGTCGTGATTTTCTGCGACGTAGGTCAGGCCGGACGGGAGGGAGAGCTGCTCCGTTTGCGCCGGGTGCCCAACGGCATGCGTGACGCGCAAGTGATCAGCGAGGAATTCAGGGTGCGCGAGATGGACGACGCATCCGCCGCCGCGCGGCCGGATGTGGAAGAGGGCGTCTTGGTCGTGGATCGCCTGACCCCCGAGCGCACGAGCATGGTCGCGCTCACCGTCGCTCAGAGCGCGGCCATGGAGTACTACGAGAGCATCGTCGATCAGATGTTCGCCGACACCGATCACTTCGTGGCGCGCTTGGAGAAGAGCGGCAACATCTCGGTGTTTACCGCAAAGTTACAGCGCTTCATCGGCGCCGCTATCAGCACGCGCAGTGAGGTCATCTCGGTGCTGCACTTGCTGGACAAGCCGGACGTGGTTTGGGACGACGTGGGCGCGGAGCGTATTTACGAAGAGCTGCGCTCCGAGTTCGACCTGGTCGATCGCTATCAATCGCTCGAGCTCAAGCTGCGCAGCGTGCAGGAGTCACTCAGCTTGCTCACGGACATCGCGCGTGATCGGCGCTTGGTGCTGCTGGAAGCCTCCGTCATCGCGCTGATTTTGCTGGAAATCGTGCTCAGCCTCGTTCGCCACTGAGCGGCGTCGAGCCGCGCGCCGGCTCAGGTGGTCTTGATCAACCCACCGTCGATCACGTAGTTGCTGCCGGTGACGTTGCCAGTGCGCTCGGAGGCGAGCAGCACGACCAACGTCGCGACCTCTTCGGGCGTGGTGAAGCGCTTGGTCGCAAAGCCGCCGATGCTGGCCACGACTTTGTCTCGTGCGCTATCGGCGTCGCTGCCCGTGGCTTTGGCGACCGTGTCGGCCACGCCGCCCGCGCCGAACCACAAGTCAGTGCTCACTGGACCAGGCGAAACCGCGTTCACCCGAATCCCGCGCGGCCCGAACTCTTGCGACAGCGTCTTGGTCAGATTGACCAATGCGGCTTTGGCCGCGCCATAGTCGATGGTGCCCGCATCCGGCTGAAAGAAGGCATTCACCGAAGCCACGCTGACGATCGCGCCGCCGCCTTGGCTGAGCATCTGCGGAATGGCCGCGCGCATCGCGCGCAACGCAGAGTAAAAATTCAGGTTCATGCCCCATTCGAACTCGGCGTCGCTCGTGCCGAGGAAGCCTTCGAGCCGCAAACGCACCGCGCCCACGTTGTTCACCAGCACGTCGACGCGGTCGTGCTTCTTGACGGCTTGGCGCACGAGCTCGGCCGGGCCCTCGGGCGAGCTGAGATCGACCGCTACCGGGGTCACGTTGGGCAAGCCTTCGAGGCTCGCGATCGTGCGCGCGCCCGCGACGACCAGGGCGCCTTCGTCAGTCAAGGCGCGCACGATGGCGAGGCCGATGCCCTTGCTGGCTCCAGTAACCACGGCAACTTTTCCGGAAAGCTTGAGGTCCATGATTTCACCGGGGAATGCAATGCTCGGGCCGAGCACGAGCGGCGCAAGATTGCCCAGGGCGGCGACCCAGAGTGGCTAGGAAGTAGCCATTGTGGCCGTAGTTGGACAGCGCCGGCGGCGCGCGGCCAGCAGCCCCGCGAGGCTCGAGACCACGAGCAGCGGCAAGGTTGAGCCACGTCGGGAGAACGCGCAGGCGGATGAGGTCATGTTCTGCTCGAGCTTTTCGCTCGGCACTTGGCAGACCACGGGCGACAGCAGGCTCTCGTTCCCGTAGCTGTCCGAGGCCGCCAGCCCCACGTTGTACGAGACGCTGGCGGTCAGAGATCCGATCGTGGCCGTCGAGGCCGTCCTCGCGGCCGCACCGCAACGGTGTGCGGCAAGATCTTCGACCTCTGTGCCCGCGGCGAGCACGGCTGAGGGCTGGCACGTGCCCGGATCGGCCGCGCCCGGTGCCCCTTCGTGCGAAGACCCAGGAGCCGGATCACAATAGGCTTCGAAGCCGTTGAGCGTCGTGTCGGCGGAGAGCTCGGAGTACGCAAAGTGGAGCAAGAGCTCCTCTTGCCCGATCCCCACGCTCACTTGGTCTGGTGGGGTCGGGCGGGTCAGCTTGAAGGTCGCGCTCCAGCTGTCGGACGAAACGGCTTCCAGGGTGGCCGCGTCCACGAGCAGGAAGTAAACCTTAAGCGCCTGAGGCAAATAGATGGGGTCGCCCACTGCGCACGGGTCGCTCGCCACAGTCCTTCCGCTCAGGATATCTCGGACCGGTAGCGGAACTTGTAGCGAGCCGTCAATCGCGGCGAGAGTGCCGAGGTGCCAGCACAGGTCTTGATTGACGGCGGCGCGCTGTACTTTGTCTTCACATTGAACGCCGGCCCACGCCTGGAGCGAGTAGCTCCTGCTGCCGCTGAGCGTGAGCGGGAACGTGATGACGTCGCCGTTCTTGCAGTCTGCGAGGTTGATCACGGTCGAGGCGCGCTGGTTGCCGTGCACCGTGGAGTGCGTCACGCCCTCCGAGTGCAGCTCGACGCTCGGTGAGGTTTGCGCTCGCGCCGGGCTCGGCGCGCAGAGCCAGCCAAGCCATGTCAAAGCCCCCAGCAAGCGTCGCGTCAGCCCCATGCGCAAACGTCTATCACGATCGCGCGCGGTCTCGGCAGCGCGCGCCGAGGTTCGTTTTCTTTTTTGGGGGTTCTCAGGGCGTCAGGGCGAGGCAGTAGAAGCCACCGTAGCCGCCGCCGTCGCCAACGGTGGTGCCGCTTTGGCTCGGCGGGCCGTCGTCACTCGTCGTGATGTGATAGCCGGCACCGCAACCGGCTTCGTCGAGCGCGGACAGCCAGCTATCGCCGCTGCCCATCCCGCCGCCAATGCCGCCTTTGCCACCACTGCGCGGCCAGGAGTGACCGACGTGCGGGCTGCCCCAGGTGGTGGCTTCGTTGGTCGTCCAATCGTTGCAGGTGTACTTGGGGTCGGTGTTGTACAGCTTGCCGGCTTCGTTCGAGCCGGTGAGCGTGTCGTGATTGTCGACCGCGGGCTGTGTGGGATCGGGCTGATGATTGGGCACGCCGTCTTCGTTCGGCAAATCATTGAGGATGATGGAGTCAGCGCCGGTCGGCCGCGTGGTGCCGAGGTTGGCGGTGGTCATGGCCACGATTCGACCCAAGCGATCGTACCAGGGGCCCGAGCCGACGCGGTCGATGGCGTTGACCGGGCTGCCGTTGCCGCCGTCGATGGCGCTCAAGAACGCGCGCCATGTTTTCCCATTGCCGGGCATGCTGCGTTCCGCGAGCGCCGTGCAAATCTTATCGGCACCGCGCAAGCCCGCTCCTGTGCCCGTTTCGCCGAAACGCAGATCCCCACCGAAGCCATTCGGATTGCCAGACACGGCTTGGAGCCCGGCCATGCTGGTCACGAAGAAGCTGAACTTGGTGGCCGAGGGGGTGCCGGCGCCAGCCGCACCGGCACTGCTCGAGGCACCGGCGCTGCTCGAGGCACCGGCACTCGAGGCACCAGCGCTGCCCGGAGCTCCGGCGTTGGCGCCCCCGGCTGCGCTGGAGCTCGCTCCAGCGGCGGAGGTGCCCGCGCTCGCGGTTGCACCTGCGGCGCCCGGGCTCGAGCCGGCCGTGCCAGAGCTGAACGGCGTATCGCTGCCGCCACAGCCGTGGCTGCCCAAGAAGACCAACACTGCGAGCGGGAAAAGGGCGATAGTTCGGGCGGTTTCCATGTCGATTGCGAGTATTGTGTCCAAGTGCGACGGGAAGCGATCACACGCTCGTCACAAAACCGTCGTTCCGCAGCAATGCCGTTCCGAAGCATGCTGACCCCATGCGACAGGTGTGGATTACCAAGGCGGGCGCCCCCCACGTTCTCCAGATGAGGGAGGCGCCGGACCCCGAGGCAGAGGCCGGTCAAGTGCGGATCCGGGTCCGCGCGTGCGGGATCAACTTCGCCGACCTGATGGCGCGGGTTGGCCTGTATCCGGACGCGCCGAAGTTGCCGTGTGTCATCGGCTACGAAGTGTCGGGCGTCATCGATCAGGTGGGCGATGGCGTGTCGGGCTTCGAGCTCGGCGAGCGAGTGATGGCGCTGTGCCACTTCGGTGGCTACAGCGACGTCCTGGCGTTGCCCGCCGCGCAGGTCATGAGGATGCCCGAGCGCATGAGCTTCGAATCAGCCGCCGCGTTTCCCGTGGTGTACCTCACCGCCTACGACATGATGCTCTTCAACGGCCATCTGCGGCCCAAATCGAGCGTGCTGATCCTGTCTGCTGCGGGGGGCGTCGGGCTGGCGGCCATTCAAATCGCCAAGACGCGCGAGTGCGAGATCTTCGGCAGCGCCTCGCCCTCCAAGCACGACTTTTTGAAACAGCAGGGCTGCGCGCACGTGCTCGATTCGAGCCGTGATTTCGCCAAGCAGGCACGCGCCATCGTGGGTGAGCGCGGCATCGATTTGATCTTGGATCCCGTGGGCGGCGCGTCGTGGTCGCGCGCGTATGATTTGCTCGCGCCGTGCGGTCGCTTGGTCGCGTTCGGGCTCTCCGCCGTGGCCGGCGGCAACACGCGCAGTTGGCTGCGCGCCGTGCGTCAGGTGCTTTCGGTGCCGCGCTTTAGTCCGATGAAATTGATGGGCGACAACAAAACAATCAGCGGCACGAACATGGGTCATCTCGTTTCGCGACCTGATCTGATTTCTCCGCAGCTTGCTTCTTTACTGGAAATGTACGAGCAGGGCCTGCTCGAGCCGCGCGTCGATCGCGCGTTTTCCTTCGCAGAAGCGAGCGCTGCGCACCAGTACATCCATGACCGCAAGGCGTGCGGCAAGGTGCTACTCGTGCCGTAGCTTCGAGCGCTGGGTCGGTTTTACACCGCCTCCGGCCGCTTGCCTCCGCACTCGAGCGGGCCTCAGATGTAGCGCGCGAGGCTGTGCTTGTGAGTCGTCTTGTACGCGCGATACGCACGACACGCCGGGTAGAGCACGGCCACGACCGCAGCCGCGCCGAGGAACGTGGCAGCGAGCCCGAGCTTGGCCTCGATGCGTAGCCAGTGAGCGCTCAGGACCAGGAGCGGAAAGTGCAGCAAGTAGAAGAAGAGCGGCGTTTGCCCCAACACCAGGAACAAATTGGAGGGCTTTGGCGGGAAGCGCGCGGACAGCATGAACAAGCCAGATAGGCACAGGAAGCAAATGCCGAGCTCGAGCGTGACGTACGACAGCCCGGGCGGGTATTTGCTCACGTGCAGCCACTGCACGAGCGAACCATCACGCCGCAGCAGGCCCATGTTGCCGTAGCCGTTGAGCCCGCGGATCGCCAGGAACCCGAGCAGTGAGCCGGCCCCGAGCAGCGCGAGCGTGCGACTCAGCTGGGCCGAGGTTTGCGGCTTGGCGATCAGGGTGCTTGCGAGGCTGTAGCCGAGCAACATCAAGGCCAACCAGTGCAGGGTCGGATAGCCAACCACGAGCGGCGCCGGATCGGCGGGCACGAACAGTAGGGTGACCCAAAGTGGCGCGTGGTCGCCGAAGTGCGCGATGAGGACAGCGTTACCCAGCTCGAGCGAGGCAACCGCGCCGAGCGAGAGCAAAAGCGAAAGCGGGGTCGGAAGCCGGCGCAACGGGATCATCAGCACGTAGCTCGTGCCGATCGCGTACAGCACCTGGAGCAAGAACGTGCCACTGGGCATCACGAAATACGAGATCCACAGCTCGAAGCCTGCGATGAGGACGCCGCGAGTGAGTAAATAGCGATCGATCGCGAGCTGGCTCTTGCCGCGAGAAACCTCTTTTCGAACGGTATACGCGAGCCCCACGCCCGCGAGTAACAAGAACGTCGGCGCGCAGAGGTGAGTCACCCAACGGACCAAGAACTGCGCCGTCGGCAGCGACCGATCGGGGCGGTACAGCCGCACGCTGTCGGTGAACAAGCGCCCGGCGTTGAACGCGTCCGAGCTGTGGTCGACCGCCATCAACACCATGACCAGGCCGCGCATGAGGTCGACCGCCACGAGTCGCTTCAGGGGCGTTGTCGACGGCGCTGGGCGTTCGCTGCTCATTGCTGAGGGCCCGCACCGGGGGTGTCCCATGAACCAGATCGATCGGCAACCACGAAGGCCATCGTGGCCAGCGCGGCGACTGCCTTCTTCAAGTGCTCGGGCTCGACCTTGTCGAGCGTGTCGGCGGCGGAGTGATGGACGTCGAAATAGTGCTCGATGTCGAGGCTCACGCCGAACAAGGGCACGCCTGCGGGCTTCAACTTCTGCACGTCCTCGCCCGAAAAACCGGCGCTCTTCGAGCTTGCGCCGATGGGCGCGAGCAGCGCTGCGGTCTCGCGCGCCTCGGCGAGGTAAGGCTGCTCGCCCTCGGTCATGAAGCCGAGGGGCGCGCCCGAACCTGCGTCCATCTCGAAGGCTGCCACGTGACGCTCGGCTTTATGGTCGAGCGCGTACTGCGTGGCGCCGCGTAGCCCGTTCTCCTCGTTGGTGAAGAGCACGACGCGCAGCGTGCGCCGCGGCGCGAGCCCGAGCGAGCGTAGGGTCGTCAGTGCTTGGATCACCGTGACCACGCCGGCGCCGTCGTCTTGCGCGCCTTGGCCGACATCCCAAGAATCCAAGTGGGCCGCGATCACGACGACTTGCTCGGGGAGCTCGCGGCCGCGAATCTCCGCCAGGACATTGGCGGAGTCGGCGTCCGGCAGCATTCGAGGCGAGAGCGCCAGGTGGACGCGCACTTTGTCGCCGCGAGCCGCCAAGCGGTGCAAGAGCTCGGCGTCCTCCACGGAAACCGCTGCTCCCGCGATTTTGGGCGTCTTGGGATCAGGGTAACGGCTAGAACCCGTGTGTAGCGTGCTCAGGCTGCGGGCGGTAAGTGAGCGCACGAGCACCGCGACGGCCCCGAAGGGCGCCGCGCGCGCGGCGCCCAAGGTTCGGTAACCGATGGCTTCGCCATAGGCCAGGCCCGCATTGCCGTGCTTCGACATCGGGTGATCGAGCAACACGATTTTGCCCCTCACCTCGGCCTTGCGCGCTTCCAGCTCTTGGAAGGAGCCGACGACGAGCAGCTCTGCCGTGATGCCACCCGCTGGAGTTGCAACGCTGCCACCGAGAGCGAGCACGGGCAGCTCCCGCGCGATGGGGCCGACGATCCGGGCCTCCTGGGTGCCACGCAGCCAACGCGGAACTTTCACCGGCTCCAGTGTCACGCGCTCGTGGCCTTCGCGCAGGAGCGTGTCTTTGGCCCACATCACCGCGCGTTCCAAGGCCGGCGAGCCGCTCAAGCGCGCTCCGATAGAGTCGGTCAGCTCGCTGAGCTTTTGAAACGCGCCGTCGCTTGCCAAGGCCGCTTCTCGAATGCGTTGCGCAGTCGCTCCGTACTCGAGCGCGACCGCGCTCTCTTTCGCGGCGGGCGGAGCGACGGCCAACGCGGCGCTAGTTGGCGCGCTCGCGCTCGGAGACGGCGCAGGTGCATGCGCCGGTGCGGGAACCGTCGGCGGAGGCGAGGACGCGCCACCCGCGCACGCACCGGCCAGGAGAGATGAAAGCCCGATGATCCAAGCGCTGCTGGTCACGCCGCCACGCTACCCGCATTTCGAGCGCATCGCTCGAAATGGAACGACGCCGCACCCACGCGCCCGAATGCGCGCTTCACGCCGCGTCGGACCAGCTCGCCACGTCGCTCTCGCGGGCCAGCCCGGTCTTGATTTTGCGCTTGGCACGAGCCTCCAGCTGACGCGCACGCTCCCTCGATACGCCGAGGTTACGTCCAATCTCGGCCAGAGACAGCTCGTCGTCCCGATGCGCCATCAGCCGATTCTGGACGATGTATCGCTCGCGCGCGTCCAGCCCCTTCATCGCCAGTGAAACCGCCTTTTGCACCCGAGCGCGCGTTTCGCTGGACAGGAGCGACTCTTCGCCCGTCGGAGAGGCCGCGATCAGCGAGCCGAACCGGTCACCCGCGCTGTCCGCGCTATCTTCGTGTAGCGGCAGATCACGGAGCTCGAGCCGCTCACTCAGCGAGCGCAGCTTCTCTTGCGACACGTTGAGGCGCTCGGCAATCGAGGCCTCGGTCGCGGCTCCTTCACCGAGCAGGTTGGTGACCTTGTTGCGTTCGCGGCGCAGCTTGCTCAAAAGCTTGGAATGAACGCCCGAGCTGACGAGCGTCTTCGAGCGAGTGAGGTAGGCCAGGATGTAGGCCCGAATCCAGTAGGCCGCGTAGGTGACCAGGCGCGTTCCGCGCTCCGGGTCGAATTTCGCGATCGCGTGGACGAGACCGAAATTGCCCTCGGCAATCAGCTCGTCCACCGTCGAGGAGTAGCGCCGATAGCTGCGCGCGATGGTCGCCACGGTCGGCAGTTGCGAGCGCACGAGCTCGTCACGCGCGGCCAGATCGCCGTGAACGCGGAAGCGCAGTGAGAGCTCGAGCTCTTGCGCGCGAGAGAGCTGTTCGCCCCCATTTGCCCCAATCATGCGGCGTGAACGCCAAGATTCATTCTTCGAAGCCATGAGCACCGTCCTTGAGTCAACTGATTGCGAAATCGATGCCAAGTTGGAAGCGCGCGACCGCGTGCGACTTATGCGCTGAAACTGCGTGACCGGCCGAGAGCGAGCGATGTTTCACCGTCGATCGCTGAACGTGACTGACAACACTTGGTCAGCGTGGCCAGACCCGCGACGCAATGCGCAGGCATGCTCAGCCCTGATTCGAGCAGGCCGCAGTACGGGTGATGCCAAGCTTCTTGAGTCGGAAATTCAGCGTTGAGCGCTTCATTCCGAGCCTCGCCGCCGCGCCATTGGGTCCCGCGATCACCCAGTTGGTCCGCTCCAGGACCGCGAGAAAATGGGCCTTCTCGACCTCACGCCAGAGCGTGCTCGCGCCAGAGCTGCGCGGTGACGAGCCGAGTGCGGGCCGCAACGCCGGGGGAGGAACGGAAGGCTCGCGTTGCGTGAGCCGATCGCCCAGCTGCACCTCGAGCGCCGGTTCTTGAGCCAAGATTACCGCGCGCTCGAGCGCGTTCTGGAGCTCGCGAATGTTGCCAGGCCAGTCATGGGCGACGAGCCGAGCCATGGACTCGGGCGCAATATGGGTCACGGATTTACCCATGCGCGCTGCGAACTTTTGCATGAATTGATTGGCCAGCAGCGGGATGTCTTCCTTGCGTTCGCGAAGCGGCGGCAAGTGAATCGGGAACACGTTGAGCCGGTAGTACAGATCTTGCCGAAACCTGCGCTCCGAGACCATGGCTCCGAGGTCGCGATGGGTGGCAGCGACGAGGCGCGCGTTGCTGTGCAGCGTCTTCGAGCTGCCGACTCGCTCGAACTCGCGCTCCTGCAACAAGCGCAGCAACTTGGGCTGCATCTCGAGGGACATTTCCCCAATTTCGTCGAGGAACAGCGTGCCATCGTGGGCAAGCTCGAAGCGGCCCGCCCGGCGCGTGTGCGCGCCGGTGAACGCGCCTTTTTCGTGCCCGAACAGCTCGCTCTCGAGCAGCCCGCTCGGAATTGCGGCGCAGTTGATGTTGATCAGCGAACCGCAGGCGCGCAGGCTGCGGCGATGGATGGCTCGCGCGATCAGCTCCTTGCCAGTGCCGGTCTCGCCGTACACGATCACGGTAGCGTCGGTGCCCGCCACGCTGTCGACTTCTTCCAACACGCCACGAATCGCGGCGCTCGTGCCGGCGATCTCTTCGAACGCCGCGCCGCGAGCTGCGTCGTTGCGCGAGCCGGCCAGCGCGTTGGTTTCATAAACGTTGCAGGTCTGGTGCTGCAAGGCCAAGGCATTGGTCATGAGTTTCACCTCATTGCCTCACCCTGCACGACCGGTGCCAGCCACGATTGTTCGTAGAATTCCGAGACATCCGCACACCTGTCGAAGTTCCCGCGCCAGCTGCGCCGGGTTCCCGACAGGGGCACTCACGCCACTGGCAAGCTGACCGTGAACGACGTGCCGCTTTCGCGTGACGATTCGATATTCAGCGAGCCTCCGTGGCTGCTCACGATCTGCTGCGCGATGTGCAGGCGCAGCGCCACCCCCTGTGCCCAGGGACTTTGGCCCGCGGCGGCTGGCGACAGCGGCTCGAATATTTGACGCACGACCTCGAGGGGAATCGCCGCGCCCGAGTCGTGAACGCGCAGCACCGCGAGCCCATGGGCGGGGTCTAGCTCGAGCCGCAAGCTGACGGGGTTGTGCTCTGCGCGCGTCAAAGCGTTCGACAAGAGCTCTCGGACCAGCTGCCCGAGCCGCGCTGGGTCCCACAGTCCACGCGCGGAAGCCGCGCCGGCAAACGAGATCGGGGTCTCGGGCCGCAGTGCGCGGTGAGCGGCGATTGCTTGCGCACAGATTTCGCCGAGATCTGTCGCCGTGCGAGCCAGCCCCAGGCTACCGGTCTTTTGGCATTCGCCGAAATCGAGCAGAGTTCCGATCATGTCGTTCATGCGCTTCGCGGCGTCGTCGATGGCGGCGACGCGGCGTACGACGTCTGCCGGCAAGCCCTCTTTGGCGCGTAGCAACTGGCTGAGCCCGCTGACGGCGCTCAGCGGGTTGCGCAGGTCGTGACCCACGACGCTGAGCAAAAGCTCTGAAAATTGCGGCGCGCGCTGCGTGGGCTCGAGCGTCTCGCGGCGTTGCTCAGCGCGCTTGCGTGCCACGCCGTGCGCCAGGATCTCGGCGATGGTGCGCAGGCGCTCGACCACCGTGTCGTGAAAACGGCGTTCGGTTCGCAGCGTGCTGAACGTCAGGTAGCCGAGCGCGCCCTCGACGGCAAATGGGGCGCCGATCGCCGACCGAAAGCGAATCGGGGCGATGCCGACGCGGTCGACCACGGGCACGTCGCCCAATGTTTCGTAGCGCAGCACGTCACCGCGCTTGAGCGCGGCGATCACCGCCGGTATCTCGCCGACGTTCAAAGCGGTTGGGGGAGGATCAACGCCTGGTCCGCGAAAGTGATACGCGCTGCGCAAGCCGCCGTCCGCCTCCGAATACTCGTAGAGCGTGATGCGATCGACGGTAAGGAAATCGGCCAGAAACCCGAGCCATTCCGCGATCAGCGGTTCGATTCGGACGCTGCTGGCCGTGGCGAACGACAGGGCCACTCGTGACAAGACGTCGTCGAGCGCGCTCAGGGCTTCCGCGGTCGGTTCTTCGACAGGTGTCGGAGTTCCGTCAGCTGCTCGTGCGTCGTGCTCGGAGTCGTCCACGACGCTCATCGCTGGCCACGACGCGCGAAAGCCGAATCTAGGAAGTCCGATCGCTTCGACACGGCTCGGAACCGTGCAAAGTCGGTGCCACTCGCCCGCGAGTCGATGGTACCTTTCGTCTCGTGATGAGTCGGCGCAGCCCGCAGCAGCAGGAGCAAAGATGGCCACGGTTCTGATCGTCGATGACGATCCCTCGGTGCTGTTCGTGCTGAAGGAGCTGCTCGAAGAGCGCGGGCACGCCACGCTGTCGGCGAGCAGCGGCTATGACGCCCTCGGCTTGCTCGACGGCGTCGATCTCGTGCTCACCGATTTACAAATGCCGGTGATGAACGGCATGGAGCTGCTTCGCATGGTTCGCGAGCGCGACGCGAGCATCCCCGCGATTTTGCTCACCGCACACGGCTCGGAAAAAGACGCCGTAAATGCGATGAAGAGCGGCGCCTATGACTACCTGACCAAGCCCTTCGACATCGACGAGGTGGCCCTGGTGGTCGAACGCGCGCTCGAGTCGCGGGCGCTGCGCGTGGACAACCGGCGGCTGGTGAGCGAGCGCGCGCTGGGGCGGCGCATGGTCGGTGAAGCACCAGCCATGCGTCGCTTGCTCGACGCCGTAGAGCGCATCGCCGAGAAAGACGTGACGGTGTTGATCCGCGGCGAGACGGGTACCGGCAAAGAGCTCGTGGCGGCGCTGCTGCACGCTCGCAGCAAGCGTGTCAAAGGCCCATTCGTCCGCTTCAACTGCGCGGCCATCCCGGCCGAGCTCGCGGAGTCTCAATTGTTCGGTCACGTGAAGGGCGCGTTCACCGGAGCAACCGGCGCCGCGCAAGGCTTCTTCTCCGAAGCCCACGGAGGGACCATCGTGCTCGACGAGGTGGGGGAGCTGCCGCCGAACGTGCAGGCCGCGCTACTGCGCGCCTTGCAAGACGGTGAGATCCAACGCGTGGGCTCTTCGCGCGTCGAAAAGGTCGATGTGCGCATCATCGCCTCGAGCAACCGTGATCTGGAAGCCGAAGCGAAGGCTGGCCGGTTTCGCTCGGATTTGTACTATCGGCTGGCCGTAGTGGAGCTGACCGTGCCGCCGCTGCGTGAGCGGCGCTCGGACATTCCCGCTCTGGCCGAAGAATTTGCGCGGCGCTACGGAGACAAGTTCGGGCTCGCGCAGCTCCGGCTCGCGCCCGAGCTCCTGGCACGCCTCGCGGTTGCGAGCTGGCCGGGCAACGTGCGTCAGCTGGAAAATACCATCGCGCGCCTGGCCGCTTTGTCACTCGGCGGGTTGATCGAGGCCGAGGCGTTCGAGGCCAGCTCGAGTCGCACGGGTGAGCCTCCGGCGCTCGACGTCGGCACGGCCGAGCTCGGGCCGTCGCTGCGTGAGCAAGTCGAGGCGTTCGAAAGGAACTTGGTCGCCCGTGCATTGGAGAGCGCGGGCGGCAATCAGTCGGAAGCGGCTCGCCGCCTGGCTACCAGCCGCGCAACGCTCATGGACAAGCTCAAGAAGTACGGGCTCACCCGTTGAGCGCGGACGCGGCGTACTGGGGGATCCGCACACAGAACGTGGTGCCGCGCGCCTCGCTAGAGGCGACCTCGACCTGCCCGCCATGGGCTGCCGCGATCTGTTGCACGATGAACAGGCCGAGGCCGAGGCCATCCGAGCGCCGCGCGTCACCGAAGCGGCGAAACGGATTGAACAGCTCGGCCAAGGCGGCCTCGGGGATCTGACCACCACTCGTCACCTCCAGCTGCACCTGGTCGGGCGGGGCCACTTTGACGCTGAGCTCGATGGGGGTCGCCCGCAGGCCGTGCTGGACCGCGTTGCCGAGCAGATTGGACAGCAATTGCTCGAGCCGGGTCGCGTCCCAATCGCCCAGCACTTCGCCCTCCACGTGCAAACGGAGCTCGTGGTTGGGCGCGGCGAGCTTGTGCTCCTCGAAAACCCGCTCGGCCAGCGGGCGCAGATCTACCCGCGCGCGCACGAGGGGCATGCCACCGCCCAGCCGCGCTCGAGTGAGATCGAACAGCGCGCTGGTCATGCGATCCATGCGTTTGCCGCCATCCAGCACGGTCGCGGCGAGGCGCACCGCCTCCGGATCCACGGAGCGGCGCGTGATCAGTTGCGCTCCCGCGATGATGGCCAAGAGCGGGTTCCTCAAATCGTGGCCGACTGCTGCGACGAACAGCTCGTTGAGCCGCAGGGTCTCCTCCAGCTTGGTGGTGAGCTCGCGCAGGAGGTCGAGCTGGCGGGCGAGCTGTTGCCGCTGACGATACAGCTCGAAGAACGTCTCCGCCTTGTTGCGTAGCACCACGGGCTCGATCGGCTTGTACAAGAAGTCGACGGCGCCGGCCTCGTAGCCATGAAAGAGCCGGCTCTGCTCGTGCCGGCCGGCAGTGACCAGGATGATGGGCACGGCGCGCGTACGCTCGGCGCCGCGCATGATCTCTGCCAGCTCCACGCCGTCCATCTCTGGCATTTGCACGTCGATGATGGCGAGCGCAAAGTCATGCTGCAGGATCTGTTCGAGGGCTGCGTCGCCCGAGCGCGCAGTCAAAAGCTCCAGGCCATCACGGCGCAGGATCTCGCTCAGCGCGAACAGGTTCTCCTCGCGATCGTCGACGAGCAGGAACTTTACGGGGGGCAGGGGACCGTTCAACATCGCCGGTACCACTGATCCGCGATGCGTTCGAAATCAGACTCGAAATCGGTGAAGCGCGGCGTCTCCGGGCTGCCCAGACACAGGAAGCCGCGTCGACACAGCGAGTCCTTGAACAAGCCGAGCGCGCGGTTCTGCAGGTCCCGTTCGAAGTAGATGAGCACGTTCCGGCACGAGACCAGGTGCATTTCCGAAAATACGCTGTCCGTGGCCAGGCTATGGTCCGAAAAGACGATCTTGTGCGCGAGCTCGCGGTGGAAGACGAACGCGCCATGCTCGATCCGGTAGTGATCGGACAATGGCTGCCGCGCCCCGGACTGGCGATGGTTCTCCGTAAAATCGGCCAGACGATCGAGCCCATACGCGCCGGCCCGGGCGACCCGCAAGCTGTCCGGGTTGATGTCGGTAGCGTGCACAATGGTGCGCTCGAGTAGGCCCTCTTCGGCGAGCAAGATGGCATGAGAGTAAGCTTCCTCACCGGTGCTGCAGCCTGCGATCCATAGCCGCAAGGAGGGATAGGTGCGGAGCAGCGGTACGATGTCCCGGCGCAAGGTCAGGAAGGAGGGGGCCTCGCGAAACAGATCGCTGACCGGCACCGTCAAGAAGCGGGTGAGGGCGGGGAACACGCTCGGGTCGTGCAAGAGCCGCTCTTGCAGGCCGGAGAGCGTGCTGCACTCGAAGAAGACGCGCGCTTCGGCCAGCCGCCGCTGCAACGACGCGCGCGAATAGCCGCGCAGGTCCCAATGAAACTTGAGGTAGATCGCCTCCAAAAACAGGTGAAGCTCGATCTCCTGGTCGTCGATCTCGGCGCGCGAGCGCTGGAAAGCCCCGGTCATTTGGGAATCCACACCCGGAGCAGGGAGAGCAGCATCTCGACGTCGAGCGGCTTGGGAATGTAGTCGTTCGCGCCTGCTTCGAGGCAGCGCTGCTGATCGTCTTTCATGGCCTTGGCGGTCAGCGCGATGATCGGCAGCTTGGCCCACTTGGGCTGCTTGCGGATGGCGCGTGTCGCGTCGATGCCGTCCATCTCGGGCATCATGATGTCCATGAGCACGAGCTCGAGCTTGGGGTCGCGCTCGAGTGCCGCAAGCGCCTCCAGTCCGTTGCGGGCCACCGTTACCTTCATGCCCTTGGGCTCGAGGACGTTGCTCAGAGCAAAGACGTTCCGAACGTCGTCCTCTACCACCAAAATCGAGCGATCCTCGAAGACGGCTTCCCGGTGGCGCACGCGGCGAAGCATGCGTTGTCGCTCCGGGGGCAAGGTGGCTTCGACTTGATGCAGGAACAAAGTCACTTCGTCGAGTAGGCGCTCGGGCGAGCGCGCCCCCTTGACGATGATGGACTGTGAATACTGCCTGAGCCGTTGCTCTTCCTCGATGCTCAGGGAGCGGCCCGTGTACACCACCACCGACGGGAAAGAGTAACTGTCGTCGGTGGCCATCGTCTGAAGTAGGTCGAAGCCACTCGCGTCGGGCAGCGCGAGGTCGGTGACCACGCAGTCGAACGAGCTCGCGCGCAGTTGCTCGAGCGCTTCCTGGACCGTGGCAACGGCCACGATCTCGACGTTGTTGCCGCCGAGCAACTGACAGATCGCGTCGCGCTGCACGAGGTCGTCCTCGACCACCAATAGGCGGCGCAGGTTGCGCGTGAACTTGCCTTCCAGCTTTTGCAACGCGGCTTTGATTTGAGCGCGCTCGACCGGCTTCAACATGTAGCCGATGGCCCCCATCTCGAGCGCCGTGCGGGTGTTGTTCTCGACCGAGATCACGTGCACGGGGACGTGCCGAGTGCGCGGATCCCGCTTCAGGCGGTCGAGCACCGACAACCCGGAGTGGTCGGGCAACTTCATGTCGAGCACGATGCCGTCAGGGGTGTGTGCGGTGGCAAGCGCGATCGCCTCGTCGGCCGTCGCGGCGACTGTCGGTTCGAAGTTGAGCTCCCGGGCGAGGGCGGCCACTATCTCGGCGAAGCGCGCGTCGTCCTCGACGATCAAGATGGTGCTCTGCCGGCTCGCGGAGCTCGGGCGTTCCGCGGCTTTGGACGTGAGTGGCGACGCGGGCAGCGGCGCGGGTGCCTCACGTGGCAGGGCTGCTCGCGCGGGCGCCGCCGCTCCGGCAAACGCGAGCGGCACCGCCAAGGTGAAGGTGCTGCCCTGGCCGACCACGCTGGTGACGTGAATCTCCCCGCCGAGCAGCCGCGCTAGATCGCGCGAGATGGAAAGGCCGAGCCCGGTGCCGCCGTATTTGCGATTGGTCGTGCCATCCGCCTGTCGGAAGGCCTCGAAAATTGCGCCCAGCTGCGTGTTGGCGATGCCGATGCCCGTGTCTCGCACGACGAACCGGCACTCCGTCCCGTCGCTGCCGATGAGCAGCGAAACGCGGCCCTGCGAGGTGAACTTGAACGCATTCGAGAGCAAGTTCTTCAGGATCTGGGCCAGGCGCAGTTTGTCGCTGCGGAAGCTCTCGGGCAGGTCTTCCAGCTTGACCGCGAGCTCTAGCCCCCGCTCCGTCGCGATCGGCTCGAAGGTCCGCTTCAAGTCTTCTGCCAGCGCTGGCAGAGACAGCTCCTCGACGCTGAGCTGCACTTTGCCGGCCTCCACCTTCGCCAAGTCGAGGATGTCGTCGATCATGGCCAGCAGATCGTTGCCGGCGCTGTAGATGGTTTCGGCGAAGCGGATTTGCTCTGCGCTCAAGTTGCCGTCTCGATTCTCGATCAGCAGCTTGGCCAAGATCAGCGAGCTGTTCAACGGCGTCCGCAGCTCGTGCGACATGTTGGCCAAGAACTCGGACTTGGCGCGATTCGCGCGGTCGGCGTCCTCCGACTTCAGGCGAATCGCTCGGTGAGCTTCGGCGAGCTCCTCGTTCTGCTGACCGAGCAGGTGCGCTTGATCGCGCAGGGTGTCGTTGGTTTGCTCGAGCTCGACCTGCTGCTCCTCGAGCTTCTTGTGTGTGATGCTCATGGCGCGTCCGCGCTCTTCGAGCTCTTCGTTGACCGTACGCAGCTCTTCGTCGTGCGATTTTAGCTCTTCGGCCTGACGGCGAGTTTCTTCGAGCAACTCTTGCAGGCGGGTGCGATACGTGGAGGCACGCACGCTGATTGCCAGCGGCTCGGCAATCCGCGAAAGCAGCAGCAACGCGGCGTCGTCGACTTGGCTAAAGAAGCCCAGCTCGAGAACCGCATGCACGCGTTCACCGTCGCTCGCCGGAACGATCACGACACTCGAGGCAGAGCTGGCGCCTAGGCTCGAGCGCACCGTGATGTAATCCGGAGGCACCCGCAGCACCTGCGGTTGCTTACTGGAGATCGCCTGCCCCACAGCGCCTTGACCTGGCGACAGCCTGGGAGGTGCGTTTTCCACGTCGAATGCGAAGCTGGCGCGCCGCAGAGCGCTGCCGTCCGGCTCGACCGTGTAGAAACTGGCGATGGGCGCCTCGAGCTCGGGCGCGAGGTACTCGAGCACCGCTTTGCCGATGTCTTGCAGCGATTGCTCGCCCTGCAAGCGGCGCGCGACCTCGGTCTCGCGACGGAGCAGCCGCTCGACGTCTTTGCGCTTCTCGATGAACCAGGCGCCGAGCACCGAAGGGACGACAAACTGCAGCAGCGACGGAAACAAGTCGCTGCGGATGCCGAAGGCGTGAAACGGGGGAACGTAGAAATAGTCGAGGGTCAGCCCCGCCACCAAGAACGCGAACAGCGCCGGACCGCGGCCGCCGAACTGCGCGGTGATCATGATCGCCGCGACGAAGAAAGGCGCAGGGAAGATGCCTCGAGGAATGAGCTCATTGGCTCCGAACGCCAGAGCGATCGAGATCGGGGCGAGTAACCAGCGCAAGAGCGGCGGCAATTCGAGGTGCTTTTCTTGCTCGGCTACGGCCATGCGCTCGCCCCGTTATTGCGATATGGCACCCGTTTTTCAAGCATTTCGTAGTGACAACTATTGGTCACGGAGGCCAGATTCGAGCCAGCCCGACGCAGATCGGAAACAAGCTCTTCACGAAGGACTCGGAGTCTCCCGGGCATGCCGATTGCAGCGGTGCGATGAACTCCCAATGAAAGGCTGATCAGGATCATGGAAGAAGGAACGTTCGAAGGCACTGCCGATCTCACGCTGCATTATCGGGCCTGGCGCGCGTCAGGGCTGGCTCGGGCAGTGATCGTGATTGTCCCCGGCTTCAACGCCCACAGCGGCTATTACGACTGGGTAGCTACGGAATTCGCCGCGCGCGGCATCACCGCGTACGCCGTCGACTTGCGTGGCCGCGGTAAGTCCGAGGGTGAGCGCTTCTATGTCGAGACGTTCGCGGACTATGCAGACGACGTGACGAAGATGGTCACCCTGGCCAAGTCGCGCGAGCCTGGCTTACCCGTGTTCATGCTCGGCCATAGCGCGGGCGGCGTCGTGTCGTGTCTGTATGCGCTCGACCACCAAGCGGAGCTGGCGGGGCTCGTGTGTGAAAGCTTTGCGTACCAAGTTCCGGCTCCGGACGTGGCACTGAGTATCCTCAAGGGGCTCAGCCACTTGGCGCCGCACGCGCACGTGCTGCGCCTGAAGAACGAGGACTTCTCGCGCGACGCCCGAGCCGTCGCAATCATGAACGCCGACCCGTTGATCGCGAACGAAGTGCAGCCGAGCCTGACCGTCGCCGAGATGGTGCGCGCCGACGAGCGCCTGACTCGAGAGTTTCCTCGCTTGACCCTGCCGCTCTTGATCCTGCACGGCACTCTGGACAAGGCCACCCGGCCAAGCGGGAGTCAGTCGTTTTACGAAGCCGCCGGATCCCAGGACAAGACCCTGAAGTTGTACGAGGGTTACTTCCATGACCCGCTGAATGATCTGGGTAAGGAGCAAGTGATGGCGGACGTGCTGGCGTGGCTCGAAGTGCGGCTCGGGCAGCTCTTGAGCAAGAGCGCTGACGGCAGCACGGCAAACCGCGCCGGTGCCAGCCAGTATCTTGGTTGAAGAATCCGCGTTTCCTCACGGGTTCGTCGGTTGCGGCTCGCTCGCTGAACGGCCCCCCTTGCAGCTTCTCGGGGGGCGTTTCAGACTGCGCCGTGCCGCGGTTCTACCCTGCCTTGCTCGGAGCGCTTGCTCTGCATGGCTTGCTCCTCTTGATCCGCTCGCGGCAGCACGAGGGACCCTTGGCGCTACAGCTGCACGAGCCTGCGGCCGAGCAGCTGATCGATATCGACGAGCCGTCGCTCGGGGAAGTCCCGCAGCGCCCTCCGGTCGAGCTCGCACCGCCGTCGGGGCCGTCTGATCCCTCGGCAGCGGCAGACGCGCCGAACGCGATGCCAACGGCGCGCAGCGCACGCGCCGAGCCACGGGTCGCGTCCAGCTCGGAGCTACCCGCGGTCGCCGCCGCGCCGTCGAGTGACGACTCCTCCCTGGCCGGTGTGGCTGCGACGGGGCAAGGGGAGGCGGCGCCGACCGAGCCTGCGCGTAAGATCGATCTCGGCTTGGACGGGCATTTCTTTCTCGGGCCGCCGAGCGAGATGTTGCCGCGCCTCCACAAGCCTGACGCGAGGCCCAGAGCCGATCCGCAGAAGCGACTGGAGAATGCTTTGGCAGCCGATGACGTGCAGCGCGGCTTGGCGCGGGGCAACGCGCTCGTGGGTTCGCTCAACGCAGCAGCTCGCGAGGCCGGCCCGGTGCGCGGGGAAGCCCTGTTTCGTGTGACGGTCGGCGCTGACGGCGGTCTGCTCAGCGCCGAGTTGGTGCAAGGCGCGGGCGCGGATTGGACCGCCGCGTTGAGCTCGTTTCGCGCGCTCGCCGCGCAGAAGCGACTGCGCGTGCCGCCGGGCGCCCGCGGCCTGCGCGTAACGTTCAGTGTGAAAGCCAAGGTTCAACGGCCGAGCGGCAAAGAGGTCGACGCTTCGCCAGTCGGCGTCGCAGGTCCGTCACTCGCGCCGAATGGGCTCGTGCCGCACGGCGATTTCGACTTGGCCGATCTCGGCGGTGGCGGACAGCGCCTAGTCTACGCGCGCGTGGTGTCCGAAGAAGTGCTGTAGCCCCTCCGTGAGCTACCTGCCCGACAACCTCTTGCGCCTCGAGGACCGTCTCGCAGACGGGTTGCTCGTGGAGCGTGCGCGCGGGGGCGACCTCAACGCCAAACGGCAACTCTTCCAGCGCTACGTCCAAGTGGCAAGCTCGCTCGCCTTTCTCCTCACCGGCACGCAGACGGACGTGGAAGACATCTTGCAAGACAGCTTCATCTACGCCTTCGACCACCTGGAGCAGCTGGCGCGCGGGCCAGCCTTTCGCGCCTGGTTGTGCTCGATCGTTACCGGCACGGCCATTGCGGTGCTCCGTCGGCGGCGCCTGTTGTGTCGTTTTGGACTGATGCGGCGTGAGCCCATCAACGTCGAGTCACTGGTCTCCAGCAGCGCGCCCCCGGACGTGCTCGCCGAGCTGCGCGCGGTGTACGCCCTGATCGATCGCTTTCCGCCGCAGGAGCGGGTGGCCCTCGTGCTGCGCCGCTTCGAACAGCTCTCGCTCGAGCAGATCGCCGAGCAAACGCAGGCATCGTTGGCCACGGTCAAGCGCCGGCTCGGCCGAGCCGAGCAGCTCTTGCACACCGCGCTCGCTCGCGGTTTGGGAGGGCAGGGCTGATGAAGGTCGTCGCCAAGCGCCGCCCCGCGGAGTACATGAATCCGGAGCTCGACCCCGAGCGCGCCGAGCGTATATGGCGGGTGATCGAAGCGCACCAGTTGGCACCGGCTGCTGCGTCACGCGCGCTGAAGCTGTGGGCGCTTTCGGCGACCGTGATCGCGGCTGCCGGCGTCTGGTTTTGGCTTTCGCGCTCACCGCACGCCGAGCTCGCCGCCAAAGCGGCCAGCTCGGGGGACGTGATCGTGACCGAGGGGCAGGGTACCGCGCTCAACTTGCCGGACGGCAGCTCCGTGTTGCTCGGCCAAGCCGCCAAGCTCGACGTGCTGCGCGCGGTGCCTTCAGACATCGCGTTGCGGCTCGAGCACGGGCGCGTGGTCTGTGACGTCGTGCACAATCCGGCGCGCCCCTTTGCCGTGGAAGCGGCGGGCATCGTGGTGCAGGTCGAAGGCACGCACTTCTCCGTCGAAATCAGCCCGAATGGCGGCAGGCGCGTGTCGGTCAAGGTCGATCGCGGGCGGGTCGAGGTGAAGGACCGCGCCGGCCACTTCTTGGCCACGATGACGCCCGGTCAGAGCTGGTCGGGCATTGCCGATCTCGCCCCCAGCCCCGAGCCTAGCGCGCAGCCGCTTGCGCCGAGCGAAGCTTCGCGCTGAGCCACAACCGCGGCGGCCTGCGCGTCTGCCATCGCGGGCGCGTCACTCGTCGCTTCCCGCGCCGCTGCCGAGCTGCCCGCGTGCAGCGCTCGAGACCGCGGCGCGCTCGAGCTCAGAACCAGAATCCTCACGGGCGCCCCAGTCGCTCAGCGTGCGCTCGAAGATCACCTGGACCTCCAGTGCGGCTGCGCCCGTCGTAACCCGTGGTTACGTTCCGGTAGGGCGATCACGATTTCGAAAAAAGGCGAGCAAAATTTGACGATCCGGACCCTCTCCAAGGGTGGCGCTGGGCGCGCGGTTCAGCTTGAAGAGCCACTTGGGATAGGGCTCGAACGGGCGCGTCCGGGCGGCCACCGCTTGCGCAGTTGGAATTTTGTACAACCGGTTGATTTGCAGCGAAAAATTCACGAAAAGTGAACCATCTAGGGCCTTTCCTTCCCTCTTATAGAGGTGAGGATCGACGTCCAACTAGCCAAAAGCGTGGCGCGGCCAGCGCAGGATTCCTGTCTGGTGCGGCACTCGCGGTCACCGTGGAGGCGCACCTCGGCGTGCCATCGGCGCCTGGAGCGCCGAGTGACGGGTGCCCTGGGCACCACGCGCTGACCGTCACGACCTTCACGCCTTGCAACGCGGAGCTCTCACCGCGCGGCACCGAGGCTCTCGCGAGAGATCCGAAACCCATCGGCAGAGACTACGGAAACCATGATCAAACGATTCGAGCACCAGATCCGCGGCAGCATCTGGGCGTGTGCATTTCTGGGAGCCCTCTCGAGCGCGGGTTGTCTGGGGGTCGTCAACTCGGACGAAAAGAACCACGCCGGCCCTCCAGGTTCATCCACGGGCTCCAATTCGGCCACTGGTGGCGCATCGGGAACCGGCAGCGTCGTGCCTGGCGGTGGCGCAAGCGGTACCGCGCCGGCCGGTGCAGGTACCGGTTCGGGTACGGCAGCATCGGCATGTGTGGGACAAACGGGTATCCCTGCCGCGATGCCCGCTCGGCGCCTGACCCGCGCCGAGTACAACGCAACCGTCTCCGTCCTGCTCGGCGACACGACCTCGCCTGCCACCAACCTGCCGCCGGAGCTGATCGGCAACCTGTTCAGCAACGATTCGGCGCAGCAGCCCGTCTCGGCTGACTTGGTGTCGGGTTACAACAACATCGCCGCAGACATCGCCACTCGCGCCACGACCGGAGCTCAGCTCGCAACCCTCGCACCGTGCGCCGCCAGCGCGACCAGCGCTGCCACGCAAGACAGCTGCGCTCAGACGTTCATCCAGAGCTTCGGCAGCAAGGCCTATCGCCGGCCACTGGCCGCTGACGAAGCCGCAGACCTATTGACCCTGGAAAAGGCAGTCACCGCCGGTGGCACGTTCACCTCCGGGTTGGCCGCGGTGATCGAAGCCGTGCTGCAGTCGCCCGACTTCTTGTACCGCATCGAGCAAGGCGTGCCCGATCCGGCGAACGCCGCGCAACGCATCCCGAGCGGGGACGAGATGGCGACGCGCTTGTCGTTCTTGTTCTGGGGCGTTGGCCCAGACGACGCCTTGCGCACCGCCGCTGCCAGCGGCGAGCTGCTCACTCCAGCGGGCGTGCTCAAGAACGCGCAACGCTTGTTGGCTGACGATCGCTCGCATGCCGTCGTGAAATACTTCTTCGACAGCTTGTTCCCGATCACCACCTTGACCGACCAAGCGCGTGACGCCACGCTGTACCCGAAGTTCTCACCGCAAATCGGCTCCTACATGCGGCAAGAGACGGAAACGTTCTTGCAGAACGAGATCTTCAACGGCAAGGGCACTTGGCCCTCCGTGCTCACGGCCGACTACACGTACGTGAACGGCCCGCTCGCCGCGTATTACGGCATCAGCGGTGTCACGGGCAATGACTTCCAGAAGGTGCAGCTCGACACCACGAAGCGCATGGGCTTGCTCACGCAAGGCGCCGTGATGACCGGTACTACCGTCACCAATTCCACCAACCCGGTGTTGCGCGGCTCCTTCGTCGTCAACAAGCTGATGTGCTTGAACATCTCGCTACCGAGCGACCCGGGCTTGCTCGCTCAGGTCAAAGTTCCGGACAACGTTTCCGGCACCACGGCGCGCACGCGCTTCTCGGCGCACTCCTCGCAACCCGTGTGTCACACCTGCCACGCGCTGATGGACCCGATCGGCTTCGCACTCGAGAACTATGACGCGGTCGGTCAGTACCGAACCATGGAGGGGGATCAAGTCATCGACGCCAGCGGCAAGATCCCCGACGTTGGCACGGAGACGCATCAAACGGTCGTCGGCGGTGTGCAGCTTGCCCAGCAGCTCGCCGAGAGCGAGACCGCCCAACGGTGCTTTGCCCAGCACTGGCTCGAGTACGGCTACGGCCGCACCCTCAAGCAAACCCCGGAGGAGCTGTGTCTGCAGGAGAAGCTCAACACCGCGTTCAAAGCGTCTGGCTACAACGTGAAGCAGCTCCTGCTGGACCTGACTCAAACCCCCGCCTTCCTCTACATGCCCAGTGCCCAGTGAAGGGTGATTTGTAAATGCCCAACTTTCGTTTGGATCGACGTACCTTCATTCGTGGCGCTGGCGGCGTGGCCATTGCGCTGCCCTTCCTCGAGATCATGCGTCCCGAGCCGAGCGCGTTCGCTGCGGACGCCACGAAGCCCGCGCTGAAGCATTTCCTGCACGTGTATCAGCCCGGCGGCACCGTCCGCAAAGATGCCAATGGCGTCGACAAATGGAGCCCCACGGGCACCGAGACCAGCTTCAAGCTGAGCCCGATCCTCACGCCGCTCGCGCCGATGCAAAAGAAGATGCTCATCGTCGACGGCATGGACATGCTGTGTGCTGGCAGCGGCGAGCAGCACCAGGGCGGCATCATCGGCTTGCTCACTGGCTCCGAACAGGCGAACAACGGCGGCACGCTCGGCTACGCCACGGGCCCGTCCATCGATCAAGTCATCGCCAAGAAGCTGTACAACGGCAACAAGAAGAAGAGCATCCAGATCGCCGTGCGCTGGGCCACGGGCAAGTCCCACGGCAGCCTGTCGCCGATCAATTGCGTCAACTTCGACGCCGACAACAACAGCCCCATCGGCCCGGCCGTCGACCCGCAACAAATCTGGAAGGACCTGTTTTCGGATCTGGGCGCGGACACCTCCATGAACGGTGCGATGGCGGCCCAGCTCGCGCGCAAGAAGTCGATTTTGGACTTCGTGGACAAGCGTTACAACACCCTCGCAGGGCGCTTGGGTGCGGCCGACAAGCTGCGCTTGCAAGAGCACCTGAGCAAGATCCGCGATCTAGAGACGAGCCTTTCGTCAGTGACGAACACCTCGTCCACGTGCAGTCAAGTCACGGACGTCGACACCAAAGACTACAACCCGCACCCGGCATACTCCGACAACGGCTCGGTGGTCGATGGCAGCACGGACTCCGCGATCCCCAAGGTCGGAAAGTTCATGATGGACATGATGGTCATGGCCCTGTCGTGCAACATGGCGCCAGTCGGCACGTTGCAGTGGAGCGACACCGAGGCCAAGCACACCTTCCCGTGGCTCAAGCTCACGTCCAACCAGCACCATCATTTCTACCAGCACGATGGCGGCTTCCAGCCCGTCCAATGCGAACAAATTGGCACTTGGTACGCCACTCAGCACCTCTACCTGCTCCAGCAGTTGGACGCGATCGACGTCGGCGGGCACTCGTTGCTCGACGAAACCCTGGTCTTCTTCGGCAGTGAGCTGCAAGAGCCGCCCACGCACAAGAAGAACAACATGCCGCTTTGGTTGGCAGGCGGCGGCATCAACACCGGCACTGCAGGGCGCTGGATCAAGAAGAACGCCGAGCCACACAACAACCTGCTGGTCTCGATCCTCAATCTGTTTGGCGATACTCGAAAGACCTTCGGCGCCGCCAAATTCTGCACCGGGCCAACCTCCGGCATCGTCTAAGCAGGCGAGCCGGCTCGTACCCGCCACCGCCTTCCTGGGGGAGATTGAACAGGAAGGCGGGTAGGGGAGATTGGGGGTTGGGCTTGGCCGAGCTGGAGCCTCGTCACGGTACGCCGTTTGAGAATCGGTCTGAACCTCATCGGCGTGCTCGATAGCGCACGTCGCGGTGCGCCGTTTGCCCGCGCCGCTTCAACCCCAAAATCTCGCGGCCTTCCCGCCTTTGCGTTAATCCCTCTCTGTTCGGATTGAGGCGCGCTACGCCGTTGCCCTCGCCGCACTCGGTAGCAATCGCGTGCCGCCGCGTTGTGCGGTTTGGCGCCGCGCTGTTTCGTGCGCGCTGTCGTTCGAGAATTTGCCAGCGCCACTGATCGGCGGAGAATTAAAATACAACCGGTTGACCAGCGGCAAATCATGGTGTTTCTTTGTTGAGTGAAACCGGCGCGGGCTCGGGCTCCCCAAGCACGGCAACCCGCCGCGATAACGCTCGCCGAAGTCGTCGGCGCAGCGCGGCTCGGTGACTCGCGCGCGAGAGACGCATTGTGGGCGCGCTGCTTCGCTGTTGCCAAGCAGATGGCGCGGCATTGGTCGGGCAACAGCGCGGACGCCGAAGACCTCACCCAAGACGCGCTGCTCAGCGCGATCGAGAGCTTCAAAGATCTGCGGGATCCAACGTCGCTCCTCAGTTGGTTGCAGGTGGTCGTGCGTCGCTCACTTGGCCACGAGGTGCGCGGACAGCGGCGTCGCTCACCGCTCTTGACCGGTGGCTCCGACCCCGAGTTGCTCCTCGCGCACGAGCTACTGCCAGACACGTTGATCGACCTGCAGCGCATGTTCGCAGTCTTCGAGAGCTTGCCGGAAGAAGAGCGCACGCTGCTCTGGCTGCGCCGCGGCGAGGGCTTGCGAATCAAAGAGATCGTGCGTGAGACCGCGCTCTCGCCGTCCACCATTCACCGCCGCTTGCGGGTCGCCGAACGCCGGCTGGCCAAGCGCCTGCGCGAACGTCCCGCGCCAGGCCAACGCAGCTAGCGCGGGTTCAACACGCGCGAAAGCGGCTGCGCGGAGCTCGATCCGTCGCCGTTTCCGATTGGCACCAATCCGCGACGTGCTGCCCGCCGCGCTGCTCGCCTCGTTGGCGGTTCCTGGGTTAGCGGGCGCGCCGCGTGAAGCGCGCCGCGTAGCTCCCGGCGCGCGCAGCACGAGGCCCGCGGCGAGCCGCACCTCGCACCGGTCAGATCAGTAGCCGAAGACTTGAAACTCGTAGAAGCTCGCCCACGTCGTAGTGTTGGGGAGGCCGGTCACCGTGACCTTCACGAACCGCGCCTTGGGCCCAGTATCGAGCGTGTAGGATTGGGCACTGGAGGTGCTGGTGGTGGTCTGCTTGTCGACCAACATTGCCCAGGTGTTGCCGTCGGACGAGCCCTCGATCTTGAACTTGTAGTTCGCCGATTTTTCCCAGGTGACGTCGATGCGACTCAGGGTGTGCAAAGCGCTGAGATCCACTTGCCAGCTGTGGTTCAAATCCGAATTGGCAGCGCACCAGCGCGTCACGAGCGAGCCGTCATTGCCCGACGCCGCCACGTTGCCCGCTTGGGTGCTGTCCGCGCTGGAGTTCTTGCCTTGAGACAGCAACACGGGGGAAGGCGCGCCGCCCGCGCCGGCCGTGCTCGTGGCACCGGCGCCGCCTGAGTTGAGCGCGCCGCCCGAGTTGAGCGCGCCGCCCGCGCCTGCGCCGCCGCCGCCCGCAGTGCTCAGCGCACCGCTTGCGCCCGCGCTCTCGAAAGCCCCGCCTTCACCGGCCTCGCCCACGCTGCCGCCTGCGCGCCCGGCGTCGCCATCGCTCGCTCCGCCGCTGCCCGCACCGCCTGAGCTGCCCGCGCGCCCGCCTTGAATGCGCCCGGCGCCGCCGGCCGCTGCGCCGCCCGTGCTCACCGTACCGCCCGCTCCACCTTGCCCCACTGGGTTCGGTTGCGGAGCTTGGGTGCCGTCGTACGTGGCGCAGCCGTCCGCGAACCAGACCAACCCCGCGACTACGGCCGCCGTGCATGCGAGGCGCTCGGTTGCACGCGCACGCGCAGGCGACCGGGAGCTAAAATATTTCATCCACAGCGTCACAATACAACCGGTTGATATTAGGCAGTATTGCCTGCTTTTAGGTGCGCGTCGAGTTTGCAGTTCGCGGAGCCACGATGATGAAACGCGGCGGCCACAGATCGCGCTTACGGTTCGCGTGATCTGCCGATAGTCACCCATGTAAGTCGGGCGGGACATGGGACCCAACCCCACATCCGCGCTCCCCATGTCAACTCACCGCCGCTTCCTCCTCGTTCCTATTTTTTGCACTCTTGGCCTAGTCGGCTCGGCGTGCGCGCCAGCTTCGGAAGTGGTTCCAGTCCGATACACGGCCTCGGAGGGCCCCCAGCAGATCGAGTTCGAACCTAGGCCCGTCGCAGCCGCGGAGCCCGTCGCCGGGAGCCCTTACACGCCGAAACGGGAGGCAGACGGCCCGCACTATTCGTGGCAGAGCGCGAGCCCCGTGAAGTGTGCGTCCAACGCGACGCCCGCCGTGCTGACCTTCAGCGGCTCGGTGGGCGTGTTTCCCCTGCTCTCGGACGAGGAGCTCGAGCAGGCACAAGCTGCGGCTGACGCGCGCGTAGCTCAGGCCAACGCGGAACAGCCCGAGGCAGACAAGCACACCTTCAGTCCCGATCTCGTCGTGGCCGCGCTGCGCCCGCGTTTTCGGCAGTGCTTCTCACACTGGCTCGACGTAGGGGCCGACGGCGAAGGCAGCGTGCGTTTTGCGCTCGAGCTCGGTTGCGCGGGGAACGTGCAAGCGATCAGCGCTGACGCGCGGGGCGTGGACCCGCCCACGGTCGCGTGCTTGTTCGGGGTGGTTGGGTCGGCGCAGTTCGACCCACCCGCCAATGGGCATGCGACGATCCAGGTGCCCGTCGTGTTCAAGAACACCGTGCGCTAAAGCGATCCTGATGCGTCGTTGATGCTTTCTTGAGGTGAGCTTTCTGTAGGTCAGGAGGCGAGCTTTCTTGAGGTGAGCCGGAGGTGAGCCGGAGGTGAGACAGTGGGCCGTGGCATCGGGATTTGACCAAGCGCGACCCGCGTGCTCCGTTTGTGCTCATGGCACCTGCGCGCGCAAAGCTCAGCCGGGATACGGCTCGCCTGCGTGCGCGCGGCGGGCTGCATCGAGCGCTGGCTGCAGTGCTCGTGCTGGCTGCGGTCGTGCTGCTCGGGGTGCAGGGCTCCGCGGCGGCGCCCCGGGTCGTGGACCGCACGGCTCCGTCGCTTCACAGCGGCTCGCAGCCGCGTGTGGTGGACGCAACGCCGCAGCGCCTCGATCTGCCGCTCAAGCGCGATCATTCGTGGCTCGATCTGCCGTTCGTACCGCCCGATCAGCGCTCGGGCGTCGCGCGCGTCTCCGGCGCTCAGCATGACGCGCCAGCGCTCGGCCCCGGCCGAGCGCGCTCGACAGACCTTCGCCTTTCCCACTTTCGGCGTCGCATTCCACGCATGAATTCCGAAGATCCTCCCTGCGCCTGAACCGTTCGACGCAAGCCCAGTGATTGATCGGAAAACGTGAGGCCTGAGCGGCACTGCCGCAGGCCAAAGGAGAATGTGTGTCATGACTGCAGAGCGACAGACGAGCGCGCAGGCGCGTGAAACCACGGCCCAGACCGGTGCCACTTCCAGCGGTGTTCAGTATGCCAAAGCACCGTCCATGCTGTGGTTCATTTTGCCGATGGCCGCGCTACTGGCCTACGGCTTCTTGAGCCGCTGAGCAGGCTCGAGTGGAGAGGGCCCTACGGCGCGAACGCCGTGGGGCCTTTGCCAGCAGCGGCCGAAGGCTGCACACTGCCTGCACGATGAGCACGGCGATCGTGATTGGTGCCACGGGCCTCGTGGGTAAAAGCTTGATCCAGCAGTTGCTGGCTGACCCAGCGTATTCCAGCGTCGTCGCGCTCACCCGGCGTGCGACCGAGCGGCGCGCCGACAAGTACCAGGAGCACGTGGTGGATTTCGGGCGCTCCCACAGCTACGCCGAGTGGCTGAAAGGTGACGTGTTGTTCTCGGCCCTGGGCACCACGCGCGGCCAAGCAGGCTCGGTCGCGGCGCAGCGCACGGTCGACTACACCTATCAATTCGAGGTTGCAAAGATCGCGGCAAATCAGGGAGTGAAGACGTACGTGCTGGTCTCTTCCAGCGGTGCCAGCCCAAGCTCGCTCTCGGCGTACATGAAGATGAAGGGTGAGCTCGAACGCGACGTCCAGGCGCTCGCCTTTTCATCACTGCACATCTTGCAGCCGGGCCTGCTCACCGGCGCACGTGAGCAGTCACGCTTCGGCGAAGCCATCGCCGAGCCGCTGCTGGGCGTGTTCAACGCGATTGGCTTGTTCCGCAGCATGAAGCCGATCAGCGGCGAGCAGGTCGCCCGCGCGATGCGCCGCGCGGCAACGCTTGCCGGCAAACGCACGCATGGGCCGAGTGACGTCTTTTCGCTCGCCGAATGAGCGGAGCTCAGTAGCTTTCGTCTTCGGCGCGGCGCACGATGCCCAGCTTCTTCATCCGGAAATTGAGCGTCGTGCGCTTCATTTCCAGGCGCGCGGCGGCCCCGCGGGGACCCGCGATGACCCAGTTCGTTTCCTTCAAAACCCGCAGGATGTGCGCCTTGCTGACCTCAGCCAGGCCTTGCGAAGACCCGGTGACGGCGGTGCGGTCAAGCTCGCGCGGCGGCGGGGGGACGCTGGATGTGCGGCCTGGCCGGGCAATACTCTCGCCGAGGTCGGGGATCTCGATGCGGCCGTCGCTTGCCAAGATGAGCGCGCGTTCGATCACGTTTTGTAGCTCCCGAATGTTGCCGGGCCAGTTGTGATTGAGCAGGCGTTCGAGCGAGCGCTGGGAGAGCCCTTCACTGGGCCGACCCATGCGGCCAGCGATCAGCGTCGCGAAATGCTGGGCCAGAAGTGGGATGTCTTCCATGCGCTCGCGCAGCGGCGGCACTTCGATGGGGAACACGCTCAAGCGGTAATAAAGGTCCTCACGGAACGAGTGATCGCTGATCATGGCGCGCAAATCGCAGTGCGTCGCGGCGATCACGCGTGCGTTGGAGTGCAGTGTGCGCGAGCCGCCCAGCCGCTCGAACTGCCGCTCCTGCAGGATGCGCAGCAGCTTGGGTTGCAAGCTGAGCGGCAGCTCACCAATCTCGTCCAGGAAGATCGTGCCGTCTTGGGCGAGCTCGAAGCGACCCAGGCGCTGCCCGGTGGCGCCCGTGAATGCGCCCCGCTCATGGCCCATCAGCTCACTTTCCAACAGCGCCGCCGGGATCGCGGCACAGTTGACGCTGATGAACGGCCCGCCTGCGCGCTCGCTCAAGTCATGCAAGGCACGCGCGACGCGCTCTTTGCCCGAGCCGGATTCACCCTGAATCAAGACCGTGGTGTCGGTCGCGGCGACGGCTCGGACGTGATCTAGCATCGCCCGTAGCGGCGCGCTCGAGCCCACGATGCCGGGCACGAGCTTTGGCTGCGAGGTGTCCGCGCCGTGCGCGGGGCTCGCTGCATCCGGCGCGGGGCGAGGGATTGCGCGCTGAATCGCATCCAGGAGCCCATTGGCGTCGAACGGCTTGGTCAAAAAATCGACCGCGCCACCGCGAATGGCGCTCACGGAGAGCGGCACGCTGTCGTACCCGCTCACGAAGATGATGGGCAAGGTATCGTTCTCGGCTTTGAGCTGCTGCTGCAGCTCGAGCCCGCTGATGTCCGGCAAACCCACGTCGAGCACGAGGCAGCCCGGGAGCGCCGGCCGCGGATAAGCCAAGAACTCCATGGCAGACGAGAAACCGCGAGCTTCGAAGCCCACCGCTTGGGCGAAACTCACGATGGCTTCACGCGCCGAATAGTCATCGTCCACTACGTAGATGAGTGCATCGGTATTGGTCGTCATGGGATCCCCTGTTCACGCGAGCGAGTCGCGATTCGGCAGCTTGGTCGATGAGACGCTGCCTCAGGCGAGCACGAGGCGCCATTGTACGTTGGTATGGATGTCACGTCCCGCTCGGGCGCTCGTCGCTCCCGTGAAGCTTGGCGGCCATGTTGACGAGATCGGCGAGCGAGTCCGCTTTCATTTTGCGCATCACCTTGCCGCGGTGTGCTTTCACCGTAATCTCACTGATCCCGAGCTCGGTGCCGACCTGCTTGTTCAATAGCCCGGAGACGACCAGCGCCATCACATCTCGTTCACGCGCGCTGAGCAAGGCGTAGCACTCGCGAAGCACGTCCAGCTCCGCCTGTCGCCCCAACGAACCGCGGCTGGTTTCGAGCGCCTTTTGAATTGCGTCGAGCAGGATCTGATCGTCGAATGGCTTGGTCAGGAACTCCGCGGCGCCCGCCTTCATGGCGCGGACCGTAGTCGGCACAGCCCCGTAGCCAGTGATGAAAATGATGGGCATCTCCAGCCGCTCGGTCGCAATTTTCTGCTGCAGATCGAGCCCATTGAGCCCGGGCAAGCTGAGATCGAGCACCAAGCAACTCGGTCCCAAGGCCCGGGCGCGAGCCAAGAACTCCTGTGCGGATGCGAACGTCTCGACATCGAGCCCAGCAAATCCGATCAACGACTCGAGTGATTCACGCACCGAGATGTCGTCGTCGACGACGAACACGATGGGCTCGGCAAGTGACGGGCTTGACGATCGCTGTTCGTGACTCGTACGGCTCATGGTGAACGATCGCAGAGTGGCAGACTGGCCGCGCCGAGCATGCGCACCGCCCGGCGGCAGCGTCCATGATACTTTGGTGTCGGGTCGGTTTCGAGCTCGGCGCCTGCCTTCGCCTGCTGGCCAAGCCGATGCAACTACTGATCAGGAACCGACATTCTTGACGGTACTCCGTCGGAAGGTTTCTACTAATCGAGATCGAACGCACTTCGTACGGCGCCTTTCATGGCGGCACGCTGATCGAGGTACCGGTGGCGCACGTCCCCGAGGCTCGCCGGATCGTTCTGGTGCACTTGCAGGGCGAGCGTCAGCCACGACTTCGCCGGCTGATAGTGATGAGGGTGTGCACGAACGCCCCATGGCAAGGCGCGTGCCCGGCTCTGCTCGCGCCGGGCGCACCGGCGATTGGCGCGCATTTCGCGGCTTCGAGCCCGAGCTCCTGCCCGTGTTGCCCGGATTAGCGACCAACGATGGTCACCCTGATCAGAGGTTGGCCCTTTTGGGGCGTGCGACGCGGAGAAGGCGGCACGGTGGTTGCTTTACACGAAGCTCATGCAGCCCCAAGCAGCGATCCGCAGCAAGAAGCGCATTCTGATCGTGGATGACGAGTCGGACAGCAGCGACATCTTGGCTCAGTTCCTCGGCGCTCAGTATGACGTGATCGTCGCTCGCGACGGCTTGCAAGGGATCGAACAAGCCGCACGACACCGCCCCGACCTGATCATTTCCGACGTCTCCATGCCGAAGCTGGGTGGGCTCGACATGGCGCGTGTGATCCGCGTCCGGCACGGGCTGCGCGCGCCGATCATTTTCGTTTCCGGGAAGGACAGCCCGAAGGACATCATTGCGGCAATTACCGCGGGCGCGCGTCACTACCTAACGAAACCCGTCGACCTTCAAGACCTGAAAAAGCGCGTCGTTCGCGCGTTGGAGCAATCATGAGTCAGCTCGTGCAGCGTGGACCGCGGGACCGCTACCGAATCAACCTGAACGACGAGGACGATATTCGTTATTGGACGTACGCGCTCGGCGTAAGCCGTGAAAGCTTACAAGAAGCGGTCGACGCCGTCGGCGTGATCGTCAGTGATGTGCGGGTTTTCCTGGGCAAGCGCGAGACGCGCTCCTGAGCGGGACGGTTCGACGCTTGAGCGGCTCGGCTTCTCGAGCCGCGGGTGTGGCACACTGCTCGGCGTGGTTGGTGCGTGGAAGCGTGAGGTGAGCCGCTGGCGAAGCTCATGAATCGCTTCGGCAAGCGCTTGGCGGTGCTCCTTGCGCTGCGCATCGAGTATCCGGTGGGCCGAGACGGCGCGCGCTTCGAAGCGCTCCTGGCCACGACCGCCTTGCGTGAGCACGACCCGAAACGGTTGCGCTACTTCGTGGTCCAGGACGACGCTGGCAATCGCTACCCGGCCATGATCGAGCACACGGCGCTCCTCGTCGATGACGACACATTGACTATGATTTTCGGAGTCGTCGTCGCGGGCTGGTGAGCGGGCCCGTGGCATCGCGATTCTCGCGCTGACCAGGCGAGAGCCAGCGCGCGGAAGTTTCTGATCTCGCCGTACTCGCGCAGTGCCGCTTCAGCGCACCGAAATGCCCCACGCCTCGCGCGTAGCGGGCGAACATAGGCATCCTTCCATTCGTCGCGCCGCGCCGAACGTGCTCACGATTTCTGAAACGGAATCTCGCAACGATTCCGATATCGAATCACGCGACCCTCCCATTCTCCACTCCACCCACGAGCTCAGCGCGAAACAGAGGCGGACCACGATGACGCGACGGACTCGAGTACTCGGTTTGAGCACGGTTTGCGTGCTCTCTTACGCGGCGTCTGCGGCTGCACAGGCCAAGCCCGCCGAGGCGGCTGCGCCCGAAGCTGCTGCAGCAACCACCACGACCACGACCACCACGACCACGACCGAGCCTGCGCCCCCTCTCGCTCCGGCTGAAGCCGCGCCTCCAGCCCCAGCGCCGCCGGTAGAGCCTACGGCGGCGCCCGCAGCCGCTCCAGCCGCGTTCGCGCCACTGAAGATCGAAACTCCGAACGCGAGCCTCAAGTTGGGGCTCTTGGCTCAGCCGCAGTTCGAAGCCATTGGCAACGCCGACCCGAGCCACTCCGGTCGCTCCTATAACTTGTTCGTGCGGCGCATCCGCTTGCTCGCGGGTGGCACTTTGTTCGGCAAATTCGAGTACTTCTTCGATACTGATTCGCCGAACTTGTTCAAGGGCTCCGCCGAAGGCGTAAAGAGTGCCCCGCTGTTCGTGCAAGACGCCTACATCACGTTCAAGGCGGCTGACGACTACTTCAAAATCGACGCCGGCTACATGCTGCCGCCGCTCGCGCACAACGCCGTGCAAGGCGCGGGCACGCTGTACGGGCTGGATTATTTCAGCAATTCGTTTCGTCACGCGAACGCGTTCCTGAGCACGGGGGACGTAGGGCGTGATGCCGGCGTGCAGCTCCGTGGCTTGGTCGCCGACGGACATGTCGAATACCGCCTGGGTATGTTCCAGGGGCTTCGTCGGCCACGCAGCGCAACCGAGATCGAGTCGCGCAATTTTCCGCGCGTCGCGGGGCGCATTCAAATCAACGTCCTCGACCCAGAAACCGGCTTCTTTTATGCCGGTACGTACTTGGGGACGAAGAAGGTGCTCTCCTTCGGCGCCTCCTACGATACGCAAAATGACTATCACCATTGGTCGGTCGACGGCTTCCTCGATCTACCGCTGGGCCCCGGCACGCTCACCGCTCAAGCCAATTTCGTGAAGTGGAACGGCGGTGACTTCGTGACCGCCCTGCCCAATCAGACGGCTTTCATGGCGGAGGCCGGGTATCGCTTTCAAGACGCTCAAATCAGCCCCATCCTCCGCTTCGAATATCGGAATGCGTCGACGGCAACCGTCGCCACTCCGGACGAGGCTCGCTATGGCCTCGGTCTCGCGTATTGGCCGTACGGTCACAACGTGAATCTGAAGGCGTTCTACACGCGCATCCAACCGAAGGCGGCTCCCGCGCCCTTGGATGGCTACAACCAATTTCAGCTACAGTGGCAGCTCTACTTCTACTGAGCTCTCACTCGGCATCCCGCGGTCGCACGAGTCAAACGCATGCAAAACGTAGCCAGTTTGGAAACACCACTACAAGCCACCGATCCGGCGAGCTTGCGACGCGTCATCTTCGCCGCGTCGCTCGGCACCTTGTTCGAGTGGTACGACTTTTACCTGTACGGAAGCTTGGCCGTCTTCTTCGGCGGCCTGTTTTTTCCGAAGGGCAATGACACTGCCCAACTCCTCGCCAGCCTCGCCACGTTCGGGGCGGGCTTCGGCGTGCGTCCGCTCGGTGCCATCGTGTTTGGGCACCTGGGTGATCTGATTGGCAGGAAGTACACGTTCCTGGTGACCATGGCGACCATGGGCCTGAGCACCGCGTTGATCGGCGTGCTGCCGACTTATGCGACCTTCGGGCTCGGCGCCACCGCCCTTCTCGTGCTCTTGCGTCTCTTGCAGGGGCTCGCGCTGGGTGGCGAGTACGGCGGGGCTGCGACCTACGTGGCCGAGCACGTGCCAGACGCGAAGCGCGGCTTCTATACCAGCTTCATCCAGACCACGGCCACGCTCGGTTTCTTCTTGAGCATGATCGTGATTGCGACCACGCGTACCTCCTTCAGTCCGGAGGAGTTCAAGGCCTGGGGCTGGCGTATCCCGTTCTTGCTCTCGTTCTTGCTGCTCGCGGTGTCGCTGTACATCCGGGTCAAGATGAAGGAATCCCCGCTGTTCGCGCGGGCCAAGCGAGAAGGGAAGACCAGCACCAACCCGCTGCGCGAGAGCTTTGGCAACCCGCTGAACCGGAAGTACGTGCTGCTCGCGTTGTTCGGGGCGACCGCGGGCCAAGGCGTGGTTTGGTACACGGGACAGTTCTATGCGCTCACCTTTTTGCAAAGTGCGCTCAAGGTGAGCTGGCAGACGTCGTACCTGCTGATTTCGATTTCGCTGGCTCTCGCCGCGCCCATGTTCGTCTTCTTCGGCTGGCTCTCCGATCGCATCGGGCGCAAAAAAATCATGCTGGCGGGCTGCGGGCTGGCCGCGCTCACCTACGTTCCAATCTACATGGGCATGGTGGCGTTCTCCAACCCGAACCATTTGCCGCAGGCCGACCCCGCGCAGATCAACCACGTGGGCTTGGTTGTGTTGCTCACGATCCAAATGGTGTACGTGACCATGGTCTACGGGCCGATCGCCGCCTTCTTGGTGGAGATGTTCCCGACCAAAATTCGCTACACCTCGATGTCTGTCCCCTACCACTTGGGTAACGGGTGGTTCGGCGGCTTCCTGCCGTTGATTGCCACCGCGGTCACCGCTTCGGCCTGGGCGAAGGAGAGCTTCGGCACGGGGGCGATCTACACGGGGCTCATCTATCCGATCGCGGTTTGCATCGTCACTTTGATCGTCGGCGGTCTGTTCATCCGCGAGACCCGGGGTCATCGTATCGATACCGATGTGCATCCGATGAGCTGAACCCCCTGGCGTGCGGCAATTCGTCGCGGCTTGCGAGAGCCCTGCGATGAATTGCCGCATTGTCGTGCGCCCCCTGCTCGTGAGATGTCGTGCTCCTGACCTGGAAAGGGGAGAGCATGATTCGTTCGACGACTACACTCGCGCTGAGCTGCTTGTCCATATTCGTGCCGTCGTTGGCACACGCGCACATCAGCGTGGCCTCGGGCCTGGGCATCGCGAGCACGACCCAAGAGATCACGTTTTCCGTCGGTCACGGCTGCGCGGGCGCCGACACCCTGGCCGTGAGCGTGGAAATCCCGGCGGGCGTCACGTCCGTTCGACCTGAGACCAGCGACTACGGCCAAGTCGACGTGCAAACGGATGAAGCGGGCACGGTGACGCTCGTGTCGTGGAAGAAGGACGATGCTGCCGCGCTCGAAACGGACAACCATTCTACAAGCTGTCGGTGCGCCTGAAGTTGCCGGACGTTCCCTTCAGCACGCTGTTCTTTCCGGCTCATCAGTCGTGCAGGGGCTCGGACGGCACGACTACGGTGGTGGATTGGGTGGGCCTCGACGAAGCCGAGGGCAGCACGGTGGAGCCCGCGCCGGCGCTGTTCGTGGTCCTAGCGCATTTTCCTGGCTGGAACCGCTTCTCGGTGACGCAAGCAGTGCCCGACCCCAGCCTGTTCTTCAAAGACGCGCAGATCGTTTGGAGGGGCTCGGCGGCTTACAGCATCAACCCAACGACGGTCAGTCTGATTCAGGGCACCGAAGGGGTTACCTTGCTCGGTTCTTTGGCTGCGGGCGATTCGATATGGGTCAAGTACTGAGGTGGCCCGCTCGAGCATCGTCATCATCGCCACGCTGGGATGGCTGGGTGCGTGTGGCGGAAGCTCCGCCGACAAGGCCGCACCGCGTTCGAACGAGCCGTGCCTCGAAGAGCCCGGCGGGTTGCCTCGGCCGCCGAATGGAAAACTACCGTGCGAGCTCCTGCCTCCGACGCGCTAGCCGCGGCTCGACGCGCGGCGCTCGCCCTGCTCGTCCTTTCGCCAGCATGTGAGAGCAGCGAGCCAGTGCAAGCCACGGCAGTGACACCGCTCCCGGAGTGCACCGTCCGAGCCCCCACTTCGTGTCCGGAGCCCGTCGTTCGCTATGCAGACGTCGCCGGCATTTTCCGCGACAAGTGCGTTTCGTGCCACTACGGAGCCGCGGGCGGCCCCTGGCCATTGACCACTTACGATGACGCGGCCGACTGGAAAGACACGGTGCGCGACGACGTGCTCGACTGCTCGATGCCCCCAGCGGACTCCGGCGTCACCTTGAGTGACGCCGAGCGTCTCGCGATCCTGAGCTGGGTCCGCTGTGGGGGCGTCGAGTAAGGTAGCGGTGTTCAAACCAAGGCGCGGCGGCCCGAGAAGCGACCGACCAGAAACAAGAGCACCAGCGCGCCCACGATGCTGCCGATCACGCCCGCGGTGTTGAGATCCCCGACGCGATTGTGGGTAATGAGCGCGACCAGAAAGCCGCCCACGAACGAACCGGCGATGCCCAGCAGGCTGGTCCCGATGATGCCCATGCTCTGCGTGCCCGGCATGATGGCTCGCGCGAGCAGGCCGACGATGAATCCGAAAACGATGAAAAGAAGAATTCCCATGATGTGAGCTCCTAGCGGGTGGCGCGCGTCGCGAGTGACGCAGCGCGAGTGGTTGATTCGGGCATGAGCAAAGACCGCGCCAAGCGCGATTTGGCGGTTAATTCGCCGCTGTTCGCGGTTCCTCGCTGAAACCATGAGGCGAGAATGCGGCGGCGTGGCCTTTCGGCTCACGACGCACGCGCCCTTGTCGCGAACTGTCAACGCGGTCACTCTCGGCGCGATGGAACTCGAGGCACTAGGTCCCTACGCAACCCAGCGCTGCGCGCGAGTCGGCAATGATCGCGTTCAGCCGCGCCAGCTCGACTAGCTGTGGGCTGTTGCAGGCGGCTGCCTTTCGCTGTTTCGACGTGGTAGCCACCCTGCTGTGGGCCGCGAGCGGCGCGGTCCTCGCTGCAGGAAGAGCGCGTCACGCAGTAGTCGCGCCCCTACCGCTTCGAGACGCGCGCCGCGTGGAGTCCGCAAATCAGCGACTCGCTCCCGACCCGAGCCAAGGCCGGACCGCGGCCCTGAGCGAATGCGGCTTGCCGATCTCGCCGTTGGACTTACCCAACCACCGAGCGCAAGTCGTCGAGAAAGGGAGCGCGCATGGACAAAAAAGCAGAACGTGAAGCGATGATTGACGAGACGTTGGTCCAAACCTACCCGGCCAGCGATTCACCCTCTTGGACGCTGGGAGTCGAAGACGCCGAAGCGGCAGTCGCGCCCTCCAAAGTAAGTACGTACCTGCGGCGGAACGCGGTGCTGGAGCTGCTGTCTGACGACGAAGTCGCGCGGGTCAGCACCGCGGAGACGGCGACCCAGCTCGCCGAGGGTGAAGAGTACCTCGACTTGGCCAGGCCGGAACGAGGTGCGCTGCGCGCCTCGGCCCCGGCCACCGTCAATATGTCCGAAGTCTTACCCAGGTCAGTCGTCAGTGAACAGACCTGGGAACGATTGATACTGGCCGTGCATCAGGGCTGGGCTAAGCCCGAGCACTGAACGGGTCGCGTAAACCGGAGCGCCCCGGTCTGGTTGCAAGACGCCGGTCCCAAAAACGCGGGTCGGACGTCGCCGGTCGCCAAGCGCGGGCGCGGGGTACGTCAGCGGCGCGAGGTGAAGCTCGGCTCTGCGGCGAGCGAGGCGAAGTAGTCCAAAATGCCGAGCTTTCCGGCCACGAAATCAGCGCGCCGCGCTTCACCCAAGCAGGGCACACCGTTGGCGAAGACGTACGCCGTGACGTAGCCGCTCACGCAGCGGCCCACGGTTTCCTGGGTTGCGAGCTGGGTCGACAGGTCGTCCAGACCCGTGAAGGAAAACAACGGCTGGCCTTGGGACAGCAGCGTTCCGCTGGAATCGATGGGTAGCGCGCCTTCCATCTGCCGGTAGCGGCCGGCTTCGTCGTAATGCTCGAAGCCGAAGCCGATCGGGTCGAAGTTCTTGTGGCAAATGGGGCAACCTGGGCCGGCTGCCATGTGCTGCTCTTCGTAGCGCTGGCGCGTCGTCTTCACCCCTGGCGAAGGGGCGACGAGCGTTGGCACGTTGGGCGGCACGGTCGGCCGCACGCCGCACAACAAGCGCTCGAACACGAGGAGGCCGCGCAGGGTGGGGGAGGACGCGGTCTCGTGAGAGTGCGCGGCGATCAGCGAGCCCTGAGCGAGCACGCCGACCCCTTTGCCGGCGGGGCGCTCGAGCTGCGCGTAATCGCTCGATGGCGCGGGGAAGCCGTAGAAATTGGCCAGATTGAGCGAGGGCGTGGTGAACGTGGAGCTGAGCAGCTCTTTGGGGCCGCCGCGGCCGCTGATGATCACTTGATCGATGAAATGCGTCGTCTCTTGCACCATGTCAGGCGCGACGGCCGCGAACGTGGGCACGTTGGGCAACGATGGCGGCACTTGATCGTAGCCGAGCCAGCCCTTGAAGAATTGATGCAAGACCTCGGTACCGTTGGGCGTGGCCAAGAGCGCCCCGGCGGCGGCTGCGATCTGATCCGGGGTTTGCAACGTGCCGGCGTCGGCTTGCGCGAGCAGCGCTTCACTCGGAGTCGTGCCGGAGAAGGTGTAGGCGAGCTCGGTCGCGATTTCGTATTGGCTCAGGTGGTAAGTGCCGCCGTCGTTCGCGCCCACTTCCCGGCGGTAGATGGAGTGCGGAGACTGCACGAGCCCGGTGAGCATCCAGCCGAGGGCGCTCTTGAAGCTCGAAGCGGCGAGCTGCGCGTCGAAGTAGGCGAGGTAGCGATCGCTGTCGGCCTGCGTCAGCGGCCGCCGGAAGAGCCGTTTGCCGTACTGCGCGAGGAACGTCTGCGCGCAAGCGCGGTTCGGGCTGCTCGCCGCGCAGGGCAACAGGTTCGACAGCACGCTGTCCGTGGTCACCACGGCCGCCAGCGCTTGCGCGCCACCGAGCAGCTTGCTGGCGACCTGAGTGCTCACCGCGAGCAGCGAGGGGTCGTTGTTGAAGCCGAGCGGCGACTCGACCTCCGACAGGCCGACGGACCATTGGCCCTTGGCTTGCGGAAAAATGTCGTCCAGCGAGTGCTGCAGCTCGGCGGCCGTCAGCCGGCGCAGCTGAGGCTTGGCCAATGACGACGTGCCACACGATTGCAGCAGCGTGCCCACGCCGATGCTGCTGCTGCCGGCGGCCGCGCTGCTACCGCCGCTGCCACTGGGGTTGCCATCCCCACCCGCGCCGCCACCGCTAACGGGCGGGCGCGCATCACCCTTGCTGCCGCCGGCGGAGCAGGCGACCGTGAGCGAGAGACAAACCAGCGACAGCGACGCAGCTGACCAGAGCACGCTGCGCAACGTTCCGAAGTGCCTCACGCGAGCACCTCCGACACGACGCCGGTCGAGTCACCGAAGCTCGGCAACGGCGCGCCCATGGCTTGCGCCAAAGTCAGGTACAGGTCGGTCGCGGGACGGTCGACCTCGTTGCGCACCACGCGGCCGGTCTTGAGCGAGCCGCCGCCACCGCCGATGCTGACGAGCGGCAGATATTGGCGAATGAAGGGCATGCCGTCGGGGTGATAGCTGCTCGGATAATCGGCCGAGGTGAGGTTGTGATACTGGCCGTCGCCGATTTCACTGCACCAATAGATGATGGTGTTATCGAGGATCTTGGTGCCGGGTGCCGCCGGATCGTCGGCGAGCAACGGCTTGACCAGCGCATCCACGATTTGTTGCGTGAACCACTTTTGCGCGGTGGCAAAGTCCATCACGTCTTGGCTCGCAGGCATGGTCAAGTTGCTCTCGGGCCCGACGTGGGAGATGCCGAGGTGATGCGGCTTGTTCACGTTCGCGAACGCGAAGTTTTGCTGTGAGGTCGAGAACATGGCCTGCAGCGTGATGACCTGCGCCGCATTGCAAGCGATGGCTTGGGCGGCCAGCTCCATCTGCGCTGCGAAGATGAGCGGGAAGTTCGCGTTGTCACCCTGGTAGTCGCCCAAGTACCAATTGGGCGTGCCCTCGGCGGTCACGTCGGGCATGTTGAGCGCGCGGATCTTTTCCACGTTGGGCAACGTGGGTGCGCTCGTGCAGCTGACTTTGCCGCCACCCGTGCCGTCTTCGGCCTGTAGGGCGTGGATCGCGTCCAGGTGGGACTTGAGCCGGGTTTGCTCGTCGGTGAGCGAGGACAGCTCTTGTTGAAGGCCTTGGATTTCGCCTTCGGTGAGGGTCAGCAGCGCCTTTCGCGCCTGAACGTCCGGGCTCGGTGCCGAGCCAGCGGGGGTCTTGAGCCCACCGAACAGCTTGTCAGCGGCCTTGACCGGGTTCTTCTCGGCTTCGACGAACCCGGTGCCGTCCCAGATCACCTTGGAGTACAGATTGACCGAGCCGAGGGGCCGCGCCGAGGCGCCCAAGGTGAGGGGCGTGACCTTGAGCTGTTGCGCAATCGCGTGGTCGATGCTTAGCCGCGGTGCGACATCGGAGATGTCCGCTTTGTTGGTCAAGAAGTGCACGGCGTCGTAGTGCGGGCCGCCGCCTTCGGGGTACTTGAAGCCCTGGTATACGTTGACGTACTGCTTGTACGGCTCGAGCGGGCCCAAGATGCTGATGTTGGACTTGTCCAGCGCGAACTGCGTCAGATCGCTGGCCGTGACCTGCGGGTTGTAGTGCACGTGCGGCACACCGTGCGGCATGTGCAAGATCAACAGCCGCTTCGGCGCCGGGGTGTTCGCGGCTACGGCGAGGCGGCTGAGGTTGAGCGCGAACGGTGCGGCCAACCCCAGCGCCGCGGCTCGCAAAAACATGCGCCGCTGAATGATGTTCGACGCCCGCTGAACCCGCGTACTTTGCCCCGGCATAGATAAGGATCGCTTCCTTTCAAGAGGTCGAGCCAAACCGGGCGCGACCTAAGACCGGTTCCAGTGTTCCTCGAAAGGGCGGCTCGCGCACACCCTTTTGCGCCTGTGCGCGACGATTTCTGGCTGAGTGCGCTCAGGCCGATTTAGCGCGCGGCGTTGGGCGGAGACGCCGCCGTGTCGGGAGGTGCGTGGCGGGATCGCGAGCGCCCACTCACCACCAAGCTTCGCCTTGCACGCCGTAGGTGAGGCCGCTCTGGTCGTTGCGGTAAGGCACGCCGCCCACCGCGCCGCGCAGGCCCTCCGACCAATTGGCGTAGGTACAGAAGACGCGCGCAACGGGGCGACTGAAGAACTTCCGGCCGGCACCGAGCTGCGGGGCGATCGTGAACTTGCGCAGCCAGCCATCGAACTGCCCGTCGCCAGTGTGCACGTGGTCGAAGCCCGCTTCGACCGCCGTGGAGAAGGCTTCCGTGAAAAACACCTGCGGCCGCGCACCGAACGACAGCCAGCGGCTCCAGCTCTCGCCCGGCTTACCCGTTTTCGATTGCTGATAGATGATGACGGGCTGAACGGCGAAGTATTCGTTGGGTTGAAAGAGCGCGTGCTCGGCGACGCGAAAGCGCTGCGCGTCCTTCAAGTAAGGCGCCGGGTCTTCGATGGCGGTGCTGAAGTTGGCCGCGGGACCCTTGCCATACTGGACCGAGAACCAGTTGTAACCGCCGAGCCACTCCAAACGCTGGTGCGCGATGCCGACCGCGAAGCCGTTGGCGTCCGGAAATTGCGGGATCGCGTCCGTGTGGCCGCCGATGTCGCGCGCGTAGTTGAACCACACGCCGAGCTTGCCGCCCGGCACGGGCACGTCGTACAGCCGCGCATCCACGTTGGTCTTGGCGTACGTGCCGTTCTGGGTCACGACGTCCGGGCGCGCGCCGCCGATCACGGCCAGCGCCACCTTGCCGATCACCACGTTCACGTCCTCTACGCCGCCGCCGTAGCCCGACATGTCGAGGATGTAATAGTCGTCGATGTGTGCTTGATAGCGCCGGTAGTAGCGCTCACCCGCCCAGAACTTGGCGTCGGGCAGCACCTCGATCACGTTGCCCAATTGGATGAATGCTTCGCGCAATCGGAATACGTCGTTGCCGACGCCCGACGGGAAGTTCGCGTAGCTGGCGGCGTTCGACGTGTTGGCCTGAACCATGAACTGGGCCTTCGACCACACCTTGCCCGGCGCGTGATCGGGGTTGAGCCAGTTGTTGACTAGGATGAGCTCGCCGTAAGTCTCGGCTTCGTTGCCCAAGCGGTACTTGGCGTCCGCGCCCGGCGCTTGAAAGGCCACTTGTTGGCCGCCCTGACTGTTGAGGCCGAGCCCCGAGCGAAAGTAGCCGTGGAACTCGAAGACCTTGAGCTGTTGTTCGAGCTTCTCGAGCTTGGACTCCGCATCTCGCAACAGGTCATAGGTGGGCTCGGACGGCACTTTGCCCTGTGACGTCGGTTCGTCCGCCTTCAGCAGCGGAGGCTGAATGGGCTCGACAACTCGCAGCGCGGGTACCACTGGCGTCGCGGGCGGGACCGATTCAACGGGCGCTGGGGGCGCAACGGGCGGCGTGCTCGGCTCCTGCGCGTGCGCAACGGACCCCGCCGCGAGCGGAGCGGTAGCGAGCCAAAGACGAAGGGCGTTTTTGAAGATGGAGAAGAGCATCGCCGAGCGAGCTCCTTTGCTCGCGACATGCCGGTGTCGAGTTGTTGCAGAGTCGGTGATTCAGAAGTCGAAGCGATCGCGCGAGCCCCGGTCCTCGAACGCCGTCAACAGCGGGAGGTGATGCCTTGTTCGCCGATGTGCAACCAACCGTGGGGACCGCGATGCTTCTTATTCGGACGATCCGGAGCCTCGGGGTTACTGACTTTGGTCGGCAGATACGCGCCGTCTTCATTCATGAAGCGCTTGCTCGGGCGCGTGCAGTACTCGAACCGCTCTTTGACGGCGGCGCGGGTCAGCACGCCGGGATCGAGGCTCAGCTTTTCCATGGTTGCTCGAGCCCGAAGCTGGCCGCGCCCAGCAGCGCCGCGCGCGCGGTGATCACGTGCATGGGCAAACGCCCCATCAACTCTTCGAAGCGGCCCTTGTTGTGGAAAGCGCGCTTGAATTGCGGGGACTTCAGCTCGTTCAGGATGTGCAAGGCGATGCCACCAGCGACGTACACGCCGCCCGTGGCGAGCACCTTGAGCGCTAGATTGCCGGCCTCGCTGGCCAGGATTTCCGCGAGTGTCTCTACCGTAGCGCGACACAGCAAGCTCGCGCCGTGCGGATCGGTGCCGACATCGATGATGGCCTTGGTGCGGTCACTGGCCGCGGCGATCTGCCTCGATACGTCGCGCGGCTCCGCGATCCGTTCTTCGTCCCGCAAGAACTCGTAGATGTCCGGCACACCGATGCCAGAACAGACGCGCTCGACACCCACGTGCTCGTGGCGTTTGAGCAGATACTGAAGCAAGCGGATCTGGCGCTCGCCCGTGGGCGCAAAGTCGGAATGTCCACCTTCCGAGCCATGCGCCACGTAGCGCGCGCCGTCCCAGGTCAAGAACGACTCTCCGAGCCCGGTCCCCGGTGCGATGACTGCGATGGGACCGTGCGCCACGGCTTGGCCCTGATTGAGCGTCACCAAATCCTGACTTTGCAGGTTCGGCACGGAGCGGGCTACGGCTTCCAGGTCGTTCAATAGCCGCACCGCGTCGAGGCCGAGATCGCGCGCGAGCGACGCTTCCTCGATCAGCCAGGGCAAATTCGTGGTTTTCACGCGGCCTTCCAGGACGGGGCCCGCCACCGCAAACGCGCCGGCGCGGATCGGGACCGTGACCCGACCCAGGAACTCTTTCACGAGCTCCTGCAAGCTCGAGTAGTCCGCGCTGTGGAATTGCGCTTGGGCGAGGGGAGCGTGAGGCCCAGCCTCCGCCGAGTACACCGCCAAGTCGGTTTTCGTGCCGCCGATGTCGCCTACGATCAGCATGGGAAAAACTCCGAGTTAGTGGGCGGCAAGGACGTCTTGGCCCGACGCGGCGCGCTGGCTGTTGGGCGCCGAGCCGCGGATCGCGTAAAACAGGATGTACAAGTAGCAAGTGACGGGCACGAAGAAGGCCGACTGGATGCCCACCGTGTCGGCGATGGCGCCTTGAAACAACGGCAAGACAGCGCCACCCACGATGGCCATGTTCAGCACGCCCGAGCCGCCGCTCGTGAGCGGGCCGAGCTCCGCCACGCCCAGGCTGAAGATGGTCGGGAACATGATCGAGTTGAACAAGCCCACGGCCAAGATGGTCCACATTGCCACCACGCCCCCGCTCGCCATCGAGATCACGACCAAGGACGCCGCCCCCACGGCGCACACGGCAAGGGCGTGCGCGGCCTTTGCCCGTCGCAAAATTCCAGCTCCGGCAAAGCGCCCGAGCATAGCGCCGAGCCAGTAGAACGAGACGTAACCAGCCGCCGTTTTCGGCGACAATCCAGCGATGTTGGGCTGGCCCAAGTAATTGACCAAGAAGCTGCCAATCGAGACCTCCGCCCCCACGTAGGCGAAGATCGCGAGCGCCCCGAGCATCAGATTGCGGTGCTTCCAAACCGAATCCTCAATGCCCTGACCGTTGTTCTCGACCTCGCTGATTTTGGGCAGCTTCGAGAAGGCGATCAACACGGCGAGCACCGCGAGCGCGATACTGACGACGAGGTAGGTCAGCTTGACGGAGGCCGCTTGTTCGACCCGGTACGCCTGTAGCGCAGCGGGCGACAAAGCGGCTAACTCTCGAGCGGTAAGCGGCGCGGATGCGAGCAACAGCGCACCGCCAATGCTCGGGGCGACCGCAGTCCCGAGCGCATTGAAGGCCTGCGTCAACACCAAGCGGCTCGACGCCGTTCTCTCCTTGCCGAGCACGACGACATACGGATTAGCTGCCACCTGCAAACCGGTGACGCCGGCCGCGAGCACGACCAAAGCGCACAAGAACAGGGGAAAGGACGCCAGCGACGCCGCGGGCAAGAACAAGAGCGCGCCGCCGGACATGGCGCCCAAGCCGGCGACCATGGTGCGCTGATAGCCAATGTGATTGACGACCTTCGACCAGGGCAAAGAGAACAGGAAGTAGGCCGAAAAGAAGGCGAATTGCACGAGCATGACCTGCGCGTAGCCCAGGTCGAAAGTGGCCTTGAGGTGCGGGATCAAAATATCGTTCATGCACGTGAGGAAGCCCCACATGAAAAACAGCGTCGTGACGATCGCGAGTGGGCGGACATAGCTCGGCGCTGCCGAGTCGGTCATTTCTCGAGTAGTCATGCAGCGTGGCCTCTTTCCGCGTTGGCGGCTTTGTTTCCGAACAGTGCACTCGTCGTGCCAGCGCCCCGGGGCAGCTCACTCGTCGCGTTACTACTCGAATTTCGCGGCGAAACACGGTGAGGTCGACGTCACGTGCTGACGGACCCGGCGTGACCGCGCCCATCTGTTGGCAGCCGTGGCAAATATCGGGTTGGTCGGCCTCGACCGGCCCAGGGCCGTCCGTCGAACAATCACGGACTGGTCGGACCGGCTGGGTCGGCGACGCCTCGAGCGCCTGACTCACGCGTTGCACGTCTTGTGCAAGTCGCGCGCGACTTGCGCAATCGATTGAGGATTCGAACGCTAAGAATCTGCAAAATATCCGCAGATTCTGGATTGGTTGGGTTCTTGCTTGACGCTGGGTTCGATGCCGAGGAACGCATGGTAAGCAGCGACGGTTCTGCGGTGCCCGCGCCGCTTCCTCTCGATTTTCACGCTGTGTACGAAACCTGGTTCGAGCCCGTCTCGCGCTGGATCAGCGCCATGGGTGGGCCTCAGGCCGATCGAGAGGATCTGGTGCAGGACGTGTTCGTGGTCGTTCATCGGCGCTTGCCGTCGTTCGACGGCAGGAACATCGCTGGCTGGCTGTACCAAATCGCGCGTCGCCGCGTGCGTGACTTCAGGCGCTTGGCCTGGGTCAAGCACGTGCTGCGGCGCCCCGAGCCGCTGCCGGAGCTCGCGAACAGCGACCCATCGCCGATCGTGACGCTCGAAACACGACGTAAGGGCCAGCTGCTCGAGCAAGCGTTGAGCACGTTGACGAGCGGCGAGCGTGCGGCCATCGTGCTGTTCGAGATCGAGGGCTTGAGCGGCGAGCAGATCGCCACGATTCAAGGCGTGAGCCTGAACACCGTTTGGGGTCGCATTCGTCACGGGCGACAGAAGCTCCGCGCTTGCCTTGCCAGCAAGCAAGCCGCGCCTTCCATGGCCCTTTCCGCAGGTCAAAAAAAGTTGGCGCGCGCATCTTGATCGTCGCGTACGCACACGCCTGAGGCGTGATTGTCGAAGTAAGCGCGCAGCGGCTCGAATCTTCGTTGGGCGGCTGGCGCATTTCGCGAGCAGGACGCGCTGGAGGTTCATCGCCGTCGATTCCCAGTCTTCGGGATCTGACCACTCGGACTGCCTGTTCGTACGACGACCGCCTCTTCGATGCGGGGTCGGATTCTTCTGATCTGACTCCACATATTGATCCCCCGGGCAACCCGGTAACCTTGGCAGACAACGAGCAGCTGTACACGAACCTGACCACGTACGTCTCCAGAGCCTGCGGCAATCTGAAGCTGGTGAGCCCCGGCAAACCCGCTGGCCGTGCGGTCTCACTCCGCAGATGCCTTATCAGTGCAAGCCTGCCGACGGCAACTGCATCCCCGCCGAATACGTGGCGGCGATCTCACTTGGATCACGAACGGCGCATCGAAGCAGTGAGCGCCGCCGAAGGCTGGGCCGGCTGCGACGTGGTGCGTGAGGCATCGACTAAAAATCTTCAAACTTGGAGCAGGACGCCGCGTGCGGGCTCACCCGTGGCACGTTGCAGGGCCTCGACGTACAGGCGGAGCTGTTCGGCGTAGGCGCCCACGCTGGGCACGAGCTCGTCGGTTTTGAAATCGACCACGACCCACTCGTTTTCGGCGCGGTACGCCAGATCGATCACGCCTTCGGCGATGCTGCCGTCTGCGCGCTGTTCGGCCACGACTACTTCGCGCCGCACATCGGGAGACGCGGCCGCCGCGCGCAGCAGCGGGTGCGCGAGCGCGGCATGAGCAGCATCCGCCGCGGCCGTCGTTTCGACGGCGGTCGCGCCGATCAAGCGCGAGAGCGACGTAGAGAGCGCGCTCAATGCCGCGGGATCGGCGTCGAAGGGCGCGTGGGCGAGCACGGCGTGCACCAAGGTTCCGAAGCGAGGGCCGCGCGGACGAGCCGCGCGGCTCGGTTCGGTGCTCTCGACGACGGCCTGGGCGGGCGCGCTCTGGGGCTGTTTGGACAGCTCCGTCATGGTGTGTACCACGATGCTGGGGCGGCTGCCCCGCTCCAGCGTCGTGCCGCGGCGCTCCAACCACTCCGTGTAGCGAGCGATGCCCTCGCTCGAGCGCGGGGTTTCGGCGAGCAGCTTCTGCTGGCGCACGCCGCCGGGCGGTTGCGCGCGCAGCCGCAAACGCGAAGGATCCCACCACACCACGGGATTGCCGGCCTGCGAGCGATGGAGGCCCGGAGCCACGGCATCCTCCGGGGTAGCTTGGGTCTGCGCGGAGCGCGTGAGGACGCTGTCGCGCCCGAAGGCCGGACAGCCCGGCGCGGGCGCGGAGTCTTGGCGCGCGTTGTCGTTCGGGTACAGCGCGCCGGCCAGGGCATCACACCAGCCCACGTCCACATGGTGCGCGCTGGAATCACCGAGCGTGGGCACGACCAACAGGTCGCGCGCGCGCGTCGCAGCGACGTAGCTCAGGCGCACCAGCTCGGCGTCGTCATGGCGGCGCGCGAGCTCCTCGTTCTCGATCAGCTCGAACGGACGGCAGCCGCAGATCGCGTGAGCGCTCAACTGACGCTTGGCGTCCGTGAATCGGAACGCGGTCGCGGTCTTCGAGGGGGCGGTGGGATCGCACAAGATGACGACCGGAAACTCGAGCCCCTTGGCTTTGTGCACCGTCATCAGCCGCACACCCTCGGTGCCTTCCTCCACGATCGGGGCTTCACCGCCTTGCCCACGCTCTGCCTGCTCTTCGAGGGCCTCCACGAAGGCCCGAAACGAGGTGCTCGCGCGGCTCTCGAAGTTGCGCGCCAAATCGACGATCGCCAAGGCGTTGGCCAGGGCTTGTTCACCGCTCGGCCACATGGCGAGCGAGGCATGCGCGCGGGTCTCGGACAGCAGGCGCTCGACCGTATCGGCCGAAGGGCGCCGATTGCGCTCCACGTTCAAGCGGCCGAGCAGCTCGAGGCCGTCGATCACCGCGGGGTGCTTGGCGCGCGCTTCGGGGCTGAAGCGTTGCAGCGGCCGCAGGCGTTGGAAGTCGTGCCGGAAGCAGAGCAGCTCTTCGTCGCTGACCGACAACAGCGGGCCGCGCAGCGCGGCGTACACGCTCAGCTCGTCGTCAGGCCATTCGATTGCTTCCAGCGCGACGCGCAGCGCGACCACTTCCTCGCGATCGTGGAACGAGCGCCCGCCCACCAAAATGTGCGGGATCGTCCGGGCTTCCAGCGCCTGCACGTAGGCGCGCGTGGTATCGCCATAATAAGACTGGAAGCGTTTGAAGAGCAGGCAGATGTGGCGCGGCTTGACCGGCACGAGCTCGCCCTCGTCGCGCACGCGCCAACCGCTGTCGTTCAATAGCCACTCGACGAACCCGCCGACGGCTTGCGGGAAGGAGCTGGAGATGGCGGCCTTGGTCGGCTTCCACCAGCTGCCGTAGGGCTCGGGCACGGGCAGCGCGATCACGCCGGGCTGTGCTTCGTGCTCGGGGCGGTGCTCGGCGAGCGCGACGTATTCGGCTTGGCTGCCGTCTTCGGTGGCGACCATGGACTGCGAAAACGCGCCGTTCACCGCGGCCTGAATCGACGGCACCGAGCGAAAGTTGGTCGTGAGGTGGAGCAGCACCGCGCCCTGCGCGAGCAGCTCGGCTTTGACGCGCTCGTATAGCGTGACGTCCGCGCGGCGGAACCGATAAATGGCTTGTTTGGGGTCACCCACCACGAACAGCTTGCCGGGCTCGGTGCGCAGCGTGCGGTAATCGGTCGCTTCGGCTGACTCGCTCGCGAGCAGCATCAAGATCTCGGCCTGCAGGGGATCCGTATCTTGGAACTCGTCGATGAACAGATGCGTGAAGCGGCGTTGCAGCTGCTCGCGCACGCTGCGGTTCTCTTTGAGCAGATCGCGAGTGCGCGACAGCAAATCGACGAAGTCGAGCGCGCCGAGCCCGTGCTTGAGCCGCTCGCGCTCGCGGACCACGCCGATCAGCTCTTGGCGCAGGTGTGCGGCGAGGTTGGCTTCGGCCAGATCCACGAAGCGCTTCAAGCTCTCCTTCACTTCGTCGCGCTCGGCGATGACGGCGTTGCGATCCAAGGACGCGCCGTACAGCCGGCCGTAGCCGATGGCACGAAAGGAGCGCTCTTTGCTGCGCAGTAGCTCACCCAGCTCGACCTCCAGGGCGTCGTAGTCGCGCGGCTGGACGCGTTCCCGCGCGTCGAGCGCATCGATGAAGGTTTGGAACTCGGCCATTGCCCGCGCGAGCTGATCGGCCGGTTTGAGCGCGAGGGTTTTGTAGCTGCCCAGGCTGCGCAAACGAGCCACCAGCTCGTCGATCAGCGGCTCGCGCTCGAATTCGGGGAACGCCCACGGCGTGTCGAAGTCGCGGTATTCGACCAGGTCGCGGCAGCCCCGCAGCAAGTCCTCGCGCGGCGTGCTGCGCTCGGCGCGCCAATTGCGACGCCGTAGCATGCGGCGCAGCCCTTCACCGGGATCGGACAGCGCGCGCTCGAACCAGTTCCGGAATGCTTCTTGGAGCAGCGCCTCGGCGGCGGTTTCGTCGAGCACCGCGAACTTCGGATCGATACCGGCCGCGACCGGTCGTTCTCGCAGCAGGTCGGCGCAAAAGCCGTGGATGGTGTTGATGTGCGCCACCTCCAGCGCGGCCAGAGCATGCTCCAGGTGTGCGCGTTGTTCGCTGTCGGTCGCCTCGTGCCGCGCGCGATCGAGCTCGGTGCGCAGACGGAGCTTCATCTCGCCCGCCGCCTTCTCGGTGAAGGTGACTGCGACGACTCGATCGAGGCTGCTTTGCCCCGAACGAATCACGGCCACGATGCGAGAGATGAGCGCCGTGGTCTTCCCGGTGCCCGCCGCGGCTTCCACGACCAAGGTCGTGTGCAGCTCGCGCTCGATCAGTTCGCGAGCGCGCGCGTCGACCAGCTCGTTCATGGCATCGCTCGCAGTTGAACGAGCGCTTCGAGGCGCGCGGGATCCTTGCGCGCCACCCGTTCGTGCTCGTACGGGCCGCAGAGCCGACGAAAGTCGCACTGTTCGCAGGCTTTTTCCGCCGGAGCTGCCGGAAAGAAGCCCTGCTCGAACGCGGCCTCGATGGTGCGGTGCACGGCCTGGGCGGCTTGACGCGCGGGCTCACTCAGGTCGACCTCGGAGCGTGTGAAGCCGCCCTTGCTGGTGCAGAAGAAGGCGTTGCCGCCCACGACCTTTCGCTCGGGGAACAGCTGCTCGAGCACCAACGAATAGAGCGTGGGCTGCAAATGTCGACCGCCGCCGACCACGATCTCGGCCTCGGGGGGCGCGCCGGTTTTGTAGTCGGTCGCGCGCAGCAAGCCGCCGCCTTGCTCGATGGCGTCAATCACCCCGCGCAGCGGCAGGCCGAAGGCGAGCCGGACCGGCGCGGCAGACGCGCCCTCGGCGTCGCGCTGTCCGAACTCTTGCTCGAAGGCCAGCGGGTGCCAGCCGCTGTCGCGCGTCAGCTGCAGCCAGTGCGCGAGATCGGCGCCGATGTCGGCGATCGCATCGTCCCAGACGCGCGGGATCGCGGGTGCGAGCTTGTCCCGCCAAATGGCGGCGTCTTCGTTCACGGAGCGCATCAGCTCGCGCTTGGCCTCGGTAAAGTCGCTCTCGCTCGAAAAATACCCGGCAACGTGCAGCTTTTCGCCCGCGCTGCGCAAAAGCTCGTGGATCAACAAACCGCGCGTCGCCGGATCCATCTCCTCGATCGCCGCCGCGACGCGCCGCGGGCGGAGGCCAACGACGGTTGCCAGGTAGAAGCGATACGGACAGGTCGCATATTTCTCGAGTGCCGTCACCGCGAAGCCGTGCTCGGTCAAACCCTGGTGACGCGCGCTGAGCGCGTCGCGCGCCAGGCCGTTCGGCTCGACGAGGCCATCGACATAGTGCCATTTGGGGTGCCAGCGCCGAGCGCGAAACTGCAACGCGCGACGCAACCGTGCGCTGGCTTGGAGCAAGTAGTGAGCCGCGCCGTCGGAGTCCTGCTTGCTGCCCTTCAATAGCTGCCGCAGCTGCGCCAGGTCGTATTCGGCGGCGTCGATGGCGTCCGCCGCTTGCTCGGGGGCGGGCCAGCCCATGCGGGTACGGCTCGTCTCGTCGGCTCGCCGGGCGAGCTCGGCAAAGCCGGGCAGGCGCCCCTCGGCGGCGCGAATGGCTTCCAGCGCGTAGAAAGAAGGCACGCGCGGTCGGGCTTTGTCGCTTTCGAAGCGCGGGTAGGAGAGCACCACGCGCTGCGTCGCGGCGCCGACCGCGAGGGCCAACGCGGCGCGTTCGCTGGCGACCCGCCGCACTTGAGTCTCGAGCTCGTCACTGATCAGTGCCCGCTGCTCGTCGGACAATAGAGGATCTTCCACGACGCGCTGCGGGAACAGCTTCTCGGCTAGGCCAGGCACGAACACCACGTCGAACACGCGACCCCGCGCTTCGTCGACCGAGGCCACCAAAACTTCACCGCCGCGTGCCGCGCTGGACGGCACGCTGACCTCACCCAGCCGTTCGCGCAGCACGCCGAGCACGTCTTTCAAGCCGACTGGGCCGACGTGACGCACGATCTCGAGCTGCGCGAGCACGGCCAAGATCGGCTCCGGCAGGTCGATGGCTTGCAACGCGAGCTCGTTCAGCGCATCTAGCCAGTGTCCCCAAGCCGCCGAGTGCGGCAAATTGCCCAGCAAATCCACGATCGGGAGCGCGAATTCCCTCAGCTCGCGGAGCGCTTCTTGATCGCGCTGCGCCGGCCGCTGCTCGAGCTCGGCCAAGCGCCGGTGCCAGCGCGCGGCGCCGCCGATCACCGCGGCATCCACGAGCAGCGCCTCCCAGCGCCGCGGCAAGCTCAAGTTCTTCGTGGGCCGCACCGGACTCGGCTCTCGAGGCACGCCGTTTTCGCCCAGTAAGCGCGCGGTGTCGACGTCCAGCGCGGGCTCGGGCGCCACGCCGGACGCAGCGGCGGCAGTGCGGTCAGGAACGACGCCGAGCGACAAGTACTCCGCGAAGCGCGTCGCGCTGATGCCTTCGGCTGCGCACTCCAAGAGCACGAGCAGTGCCCTGCCGCCGGGCTCGGGGCGCGCGGCTTCGCGCGTGAAATGGACGGGGATGTTCGCGCGCCGCAACGCTTCGAGCAAATGCGTGCGGTAGTGAAACGGCGAGCGCAGCAGGATGGCCATGCGGTCGAAGGGCACACCGCGTTCGGCCTCTGCCAAGATCCGGCGCGCGATCTCGACTGCTTCACGCGACTCTCCCGGTGCGCTCAAGATCGAAACGCTCGCGTCTGCGTCGCCGAGCACCTCTCGGGAGGAGAAGAGCTGTGCCTGCAAGCGCTGCAGGGCAGGGGGCAAGCGCTGAGAAGGGGCCGCAGATTGGTTTGCGGCCGAGCCATGGCCCGGCGCAAGCAGCGCGCCGATCACCGACGCCGCCACGTCGTGCGACGAGCAGGTCGCGAACGTGCTTGGTGCGCGCGCCACGAGCGCGCTCAAGAGTGCGCGTTCTAAGCCCGTTTTTGGGGACAAATCATAGGCGCACAGGAGCACACCCAAGGCCGGACCGTGCCCCGCGCGCGCGACCCGAATGGCGGCGCCGAGCACGCCGGCTCGATCCGCCAACTTCAGGCTCGCGAGAATGGATCGGTAGTGTCGGTATAGCTCGCCGAGCTCGTCTGGCACTACCTCGGGATCGACCGCGGCCAGACCCAACTCCGAGAACGTGCGCAAGAGGGCTCCCGGCAGCCCCGGGCGGTCGGCGATCGGAGCCAGCCGACCGAGCTTCTGCTGCGCGTGGAGCTCGGCCACCACGCGCACGCACACCGCTTCGAGCGCGAGCGGCGGCGCGAGCGTCAGACCTTGCGCCGCGAGCGGCAACGCGGACAGCCGCAGCGCGAGCGAGCCGAGCGATTCCATCCCCCAGCCGAACACGGCGCCTTTGTGCCGAGTCGCGGCCCGCAGCAGATCGTTGCCCGCGTCCAAGGTCGGCGCCAAGACCAAGAGCGGCTGCCCAGCGGGCTGCCCGAGCAGCCACTCTAGCGCCCGATTGAAGCGCACCTCACCGTGAGGAGACTCGACCAGGGCGTGCATGCGGCGCGAGTATGCATCGCATGCCGCCGATCGGCGAGCACAGCGAACGGGGCGCTGCGCGCTACAGCAGCGGAGGGCTCGCCTTGCGCGCAAGCTCGAGGGCTTGCTCGGGGAACCAGACACCGGCCGCGGGATCGACGAGGCCCCAAAGCGGATCGAAATGGGCCTGGGCAGCGGCGTCGAGCGACCACGGATTGTACTGAGTGTAGTCCCAGGCCCGCGCGCCGCCGGCGCTGTCGCATGAGCCGTCGGACTCGCCCGGGGTCTTGATCCAGAGGTAGGCGTCGAGCAACGGCACGCTCGTGGTGGCGGGACGCGGACCGAGGCCGGCGCCGGGAGGGTTGCACCAACTGCCGCTATTGAGCGCCCCGATCACACTCGCCGGCTGAGCGTAGGGTGCGGCCGCGTACGGCGAGGCATCCAGCGGGCCCGTGCCATTGCGACTGGTGTCGATCACGAACGGCAGGCTCGCGACCGAGGTACCCATCAGGCCTTGGATCTGCGCGGTGACGGTGGCCGCGTACTCCGGGCTGTAGTCGAGGCTGAAGCCGGTATCCGGGTTGTACTGGCTCGCGCACCAGCCGAAGTTGCCGAGCCGCCAACCGCCCTCTTCTGGATCGGTCGCAAACGCCGTGCACATCGACACCCAGGTGCCGAATTGGATGGCTTGCGCGGTGGTTTGGTAGTTGGAGGCGTTGAGGAAGAAGCCCCGCGCGAGGGACGCCCCGGTCACGGGATCGTGAGTTGCCTTGTTGATGCGATAGGCCGCTTCGCCGACGCCGAGCCACGCGCTGTGGGTGCCGTCGTAATAGACTGCGGCGTGGGGCGCGCTCGAAGCCAGCGCGGCCCCGGCGTATTGAAGCTGCGCGTAGCGTTGTTCGGGATTCGCGCCCGGCGCGGGCACCGTGCTGCCGTCCGCGGCCAGGACCGTCGGCTTGCAAACGTCCTCCGCGCCGTAGATCGTGGTGTTGTAGGGAATGATGCCGAGCGCGTCGGGCTCCAGAATGACGGTGGCTTGCGCCTGGCCGATGCCTTTGGCAAACCCGTCGATCCATGCTTCGTAGGCAGCCGTATCGGCGGCCCCGCCGGCGGAGTACTGCGCGCAATCGCGATACGGCACGTTGTAGGCCACCAAGATGGGCACGCGCCGCTCCAAGGCGGCCTGCGCGATCACCTTTTTGACGGCTTTTTCGACCTGTTTGGGCGTGCCATCGGTGAACCATACGGCTTGCGGCGTGGTGACCATGGCTGCGATTTGAAGCGCTCCCTTCAAGTCTCGCTTCTTCAGCAGCGCCGCGATTTGTTTCAGGGCGCCCGGATCGGGCTCAGGCACGAAGAAGCGCGTCGGAACGCTCGTGCTCTTGGCCACGCTCAGCGCATCCTCCACCGTTGCCACCCCGAGCTCTTCACTCGAGTCTGCCACTGTTCCGCCGCAGCCCAGCGCAAGCAGTGCTCCGCCCACGCATGCTGCCCCAATGAATAGCTTGTTCATTCCCGCTTCCCTTCTGCAAGTCCAACGCGAATTCGAGCAGACGAGCGCGCTCCGGCGTTCGTCCGCTGACGCTTACCCTCGTAACATAAGCGCAGTTGGTTAAATGTGATTTATTGTCGTTCGCCGATAGTCAATTTAGCGAGTCTGCGCTGCGATCAGATTAAGAGTCTCACCGGCGGTGGCCGAATGACGCTTTCGGCGCTTCGCGCCCCCGCTCGAGTCTCGGGCTCGTGCTCGCGGCTGAAGCGCGGCTGGAAGCGCTGAAGGGAATGGCGCCGCCGCCGGAACGGGGACGGGAAGTTTCCACCAGTTGCCGGCCGCTTGACCTACCAGAATTGCTTCGGGGGCGTCCGGGACGGTGCGCCACTCTGGGTTTTGGCTAGCGGGCGCGGCGCGTTCGCCGCGGCGCAAAGCTCGCAACACGGGCTTCCCGCGCGACACGTTCCGGTGCGCCTCGGGTCGGGGTATTTCGACACAGCGGCGTGAGCGAGCATTCACGCTAGCCTGGCTCGGCCATGCCTCAAGCGGCTCAGTCGAACGCGGTATTGCGGATGTTGCCGTGGCTGGTCGCGGTCGCATTTTTCATGGAGTCGCTGGACACTACGATCCTCAACACCGCGCTGCCCGCCATGGCCGGTGCCCTGCACGTGGCGCCGCTGAGCATGAAGTCGGTGCTCACGAGCTACACCTTGAGCTTGGCCGTGTTCATCCCGGTGAGCGGCTGGGTCGCCGATCGTTTCGGCACGCGGGTAGTGTTCGCGTCCGCGATCGGGATCTTCACACTGGGCTCGCTCTTGTGCGGCATCTCGAGCGACCTGCACTTGCTCGTGGCGTGTCGCATCCTCCAGGGCTGCGGGGGCGCCATGATGGTGCCCGTGGGCCGGCTGACGATGGTGCATGCCTTTCCGAAATCGGAGCTCGTGCGCGCCATGAGCTTCGTCGCCATTCCGGCCCTGATCGGCCCCATGGTCGGACCGCTCGCGGGTGGGCTGATCGTCGGCTTTCTGCATTGGCGAATGATCTTTTTCGTCAATCTGCCGATCGGGCTTTTGGGGCTATTTCTGGTGTATCGCCACCTGCCTGATTATCGAGCTCCCCAGACGGACCCGCTGGATTGGGTGGGGCTCGTGCTCTTCGGCGGTGGCATTGGCCTGCTCTCGTACGTGCTCGAGGTCTTTGGTGAGCACACGCTCGGCCCGGTCGAGGTCTGCGCGCTCGCCGCGCTCGCGGTACTCCTGTTGTGCGCTTACTTCTTTCACGCCAGCCGCGCGCCGCACCCGCTGCTGCGGCTCGCGTTGCTGCGAATTCGGACCTTGCGCGCGGCGTTGAGCGGCAGCTTCGTGACGCGTTTGGGGATCGGCGGGATGCCGTTCTTGTTGCCGCTGCTGTATCAGGTGGGTCTCGGCTTTTCACCCATCGCCTCGGGCTTGCTCATCTTGCCGCAATCGATGACCGCGTTGGCGCTCAAGATCGTGATGCCAAAAATCCTGACCCGCTTCGGCTATCGCTCGGTGCTGATCAGCAACACGCTGCTTCTCGGGCTGCTGATTGGCGCCTTTGCGCTCGTCGACGCGCGGACGCCCTTTTGGCTCATCTGCCTGCAAGCGATGGCGTTCGGCTTTCTCTCGTCGCTGCAGTTCACCAGCATGAATACGTTGGTGTATGCCGATGTTGCAGAGGCGGATGCGAGCATGGCAAGCACCATCGCCAGCACCTTGCAGCAAATGTCGGTGAGCTTCGGGATCGCGGCAGCGTCGTTGATCACGGCACTCTTCATCCCGGACCGCTTTCACTCGAGTCCCGCGCAAATGATCCGCGGTATTCACAGCGCGTTCTTGGTACTCGGAGCCCTCACGGTCGCCTCCACATTGGTCTTCCGTCGGTTGCGTGCCGACGACGGCGACAACGTGAGCCGACACAAGCTCGCGCTGGCGGCGGATTCAGAAGTGGCAACTGCCAAGGGCCCTGCCTGAGTTGCGGCTGGAATCGCAACAGAGCCGGTCAGCGCCGGGCGCCTCGGGACGCGTGATCCGGACGAAGCAGATCACTCGGGCGTTGACAGCAACCAGCCGCCGCGATAGCCGAGGCGGGCGTTGGTGCTTCACCCCCCGGTGAGGCTTACGAGGGAACCCGGTGAAAATCCGGGGCTGCCCCGCAGCGGTAAGCGAGAACGAGGCTCACGGAGCACTGGGCTAGCCAAGTAGCCTGGGAAGCGTGAGCTGAGGAAGGCGGCACCTAGCCGCAGCGCTCGTGAGCCCGAAGACCTGCCAGCGCCGCCGCGACAGCTCGTCGCGGTGCCGACCCGATGGCTCGCGGGAGCTGCCGGTTTCAGCCTGGGGTGCCTCGCGGCGCTCGGGCGCTTCAACGTTCGGAGCCTTTTATGCCTGAAATGAACCCGGTGTGGGCCTTCGCCCCGCATCGTTGGGTCTGCGTTCGCGCGCTCACATTGAGCGCGCTGGTTTTCGCTGTTGGCTGTGACGACGGCGACGCCGTGCATGGCTTCGCGGTGGACGGTAGCGCAGCTGCGAGCGGCACCACGAGCACAGGTGGTGCGGGCGCAGGCGCGCCGAGTCAGGCTGGTGCAGGCGCCGCAATGCCGGTCGCGGGAGCGGGCGGCAGCGCCGACAGTGGCGGCAGTGAGGCGGGCGCTGGCGGCGTAACTCCGGGTGACGCTGGCGCTGGTGGTGACAGCGATGCCGGTGCCGCGGGCCAGCCCGGGCAAGCAACGAGCTGCGAGACCGGGGGCGCACTGTTCCTGGCCGGCAACTACGTCGACACCGCATTCAATCGGCTCTTGTTGCGAAGCGCGGCCAAGGCGCCAACCTTCGCGCTCGTGCCTTCGGGCGCTGCCAATCCGTCGCGGCCGCCGCAGTTGTTCGCCGTCGAGCGGCTGTGCGCGCCAGGCGGCGCGCTGATCGCAACCGATGAAAGCTCGAGCTACCGCGTCGACTTCACGCAATCTGGCCTGAAATTCGCGGTCTGCATTTCGGCGCCGGTGCCAACGCTCGCTGCAGCGCTGGCACTGCCAGCCGCGGACAGCTCGCGTCTGTCTGACACCGGCTGCGCCGGCAAACCGTTCACCGTGTACACCGCGGAGGCGCCGTGATGTTCGTTCGCTATTGGTCGCGCGTGGCGAGTGCCGCGCTGCTCGTGCTGTGCGTCGCCGAGCTCGCGCGGGCCGAGGACGCCGGTTATACGACGAAGCCGCCTTACTCGCTGACGCTGCCGGGCTCTGATCTGAGCTTTGCGACCTCCGCTGACGTCTTCTCCGGCAACATTGCTACGAAGATCGACGGATTTGCGCTCAGCGGTCGCTTCTTGGCGGCTACGGGTCGCACCATCTATCTGCAGAAAAATTTCGGTGCCGACCTCTGGTTGCCCGTTGCGACGATCGGCGCAGACGAGACGATGGACCCGTGCTTTCTCGCGATCTCGCCGAACGGCAAGAAGATCGCGCTTGGCGTCGGGTTCTACAAACCACTCATCGTCTTCGACACGGCGCTGTTGAGCGTCGTCGCGCCGCTGAATCTGCGCACTGCAGCAGGGGTGAAGATCTGGGACGAGAACATGTACGACGGCGCTTGGCGCGGCGATCGCTACCTGTTCATCAACGCCGCGTCCGACACCGGTAGCCAGATCTACGCCGTCGACACCGAGGGCGCCACTGGCGCGCCGATCGCCATTCTGCCGGACATTCCTGGCGCGTCGGGCGGCATCGCCTTCGACGAAGCGGGCGATTTGGTGACCGGCATCGGCTACGGGTACGCGGACGCGCCGACCGGTGAGCTCAAGATTTGGCCTGCCTCGGTGGTCGACGCGGCGCTCACCGGCGCGTCGCTCGCCTACTCGACGACAGGCAAAGTGCTGATCGAAGGCGCGCTCAGCGCAGCGAGCCTGGGCTTCGATGCGAGCGGTAACTTGTTCGTGGGTGGAGGCGACGCATTCGGCAACAGCGGACACTACGGCTACGCTGGGTTGATCAGCGCCAGCGCGGTGCAGCGTGTGCTCGCCGGCGGCGCTATCGCCGACAGCGAATCAGCCGCCGACTACGTGAAGGTTCAACCCGATCCGTGTCACAACGACGACGCGACGAACGTCTGGTACGCGCCCTCGCTCGGCATGCTGGTGGTGACGGCCAATTCGAGCAGTCAACCGCCCAACTGCGCTGCCATGGACGTCACCCAGTCGGGCTCTGACGGCCAGCAGTACTTCGCTGTCAACGCACCGGACAGTGACGGTGACGGCGTGCCTGACGGCGCCGACAACGCCTACCTCACGCCGAACCCCGATCAGAAAGATGCCGATGGTGATGGCTGGGGCGACGTCATCGACTGCGTGGTCGACGACTCCGGGATTGTCGGCCGCGCGGATTTGTCGCAGCTGATGAACGCCTTCGGCAGCGTCACCGGCGACGCGAATTTCGCCGGCGTGTACGACCTCAATCACGACGGTCACATCGATTTTGCGGACTTCAGCGCGTTCAAAGCGCGTTGGGGCAAGATCGCCGTTTGCGAGTGAGGGCGAGCTCCTTCGCCTGGGTAGGGCTCATCGCGGGCGCGCTCGGCGCGTGCGCTGGCCGCTCCGCGGTTTCCGAGGCTGGTTCGGCGGGCGGTTGCTCGTCCAACTGCGAGCCAGCCGCGGCAGGCGCGCCCGCCACCGGGCACGCTGGTTCGAGCGGGCGAGCTGGCTCGGGCGCGACGCGTTTCGCCGGTGCCGGTGGCGGATTGGCCGTGGACAACGGCGACCCGGACGCGAGCAGCGACGCCGGCGCGAGCGGCGCGCCAGCGGGCGATGCCGGCGGCACGGGCAACGCTGGAACCAGCGGCGCGTGCCCCGAGAGCTCGACCCGATTTGCCAGTGAAGTCCTAGACCATGCCTTCGGCGGCGGTCAGAGCTTCAATCAGAGCGCAGGATTTCCGGAAGCCATTTTCGGGCCACCCGCGGCGGGCAACCCGAGCTCGGTGGTCTCGCTCGGCAACGGCGGTTGGGTGGTGCTCGGCTTCTCTGGCAATGCCATCGTGGACGGGCCCGGGGCTGACTTCACCGTCTTCGAGAACCCGCTGCCCGGCTTCAAAGAGCTCGCCACAATCGCGGTCAGCGACGACGCTCAGCATTGGGCCGAGTTTCCCTGCTCCGCGGCGCAAGGCGCGCGCGACTTTGGCTACTGCGCAGGCGTTGGTGTCGTCTACTCGAGCACCAATAACGGCATCGACCCGCTCGACCCTGCGGTTTCGGGCGGCGACCCCTACGATCTGGCGGAAATTGGCGTCGAGCGCGCGCGCTACGTACGCATCACCGATCGCGTCGATCTCGAGGGCGTGGCGGGCGTGTTCGACCTCGACGCGGTCGCGATCGTGCACGCCGAGTGCCGTTAGCCGATGCGCATCCCGGCTGAGTGGCGCTCGCAAGCGCCCGAGCACCGTGATACGCACGGCGTCGTGCGACGCGCGGCCTCTCCGAAGTCACCTGCCCGGATATCCTTCACCATTGGCAGGCTCGCCCAGCTTACAGGCTTCACCACCACGCTGATCCGGGTCTGGGAACGCCGACACGCCTTCTTGGAGCCCGAGCGGCTCGACAACGGGCACCGCCGCTACACCGCGCGAGATCTAGGCGTGTTGCAGCGTGTTCGCGCGCTGCTCGATCAGGGAGTGAGGATCGGAGACATCGCTCGCATGGGCCGCCAGGAGCTCTTGGCGGGCCACGGTGAAGCGAGCCCGCCACCAACCGAGCAATCCCCTGCGCTGCCGCATGAAGACTACCTCGACGGTCGGCACCCCGAGATCGCTTGGTCGATTCTCGACGCGTTGCCCTGCGCCGTGATCGTCACGGACAAGCGCGGCCTCGTGCGCTGGGTCAACCGCGGCGTCGCCGTGCTGTGCGGCTACGATCTGGCCGAGCTGCACGGGCTGAAGCCCGGCAGCGTGCTGCAGGGGCCGGGGACGGATCGCAAGGCCGTGGAGCAACTGCGGACGGCCATTACCAATCAGCGCCCCGGCTCGGTCACCATCCTCAACTATCACAAGTCCGGTGAGCCCTATCTGGCCATGGTGGAGCTGACTCCGCTCGGCGTCGGCGTGAATCACCTGGGGTTCGTGGCTACCGCGCGTCGAGTGCCGTTCGACGTCGCTGCTGCTTCCAGCTGATCAACGGCGCGTGGGTTAATAAAACGCGGCCCGGGCCGATCCAACGCCGAGGCGTTCCGCGTAAAGCCCAGATGACAGTGCATTCCGAGTCCGCTGTATCACCCGGGGCCAGTGCGGCTCGCGCGCATGTTGACTCGCTCCAGCGCCGCGTGGCCGCCCGCGCGGTGGCCCTCTTGGCGATCGCGATGCTCACCGGCGGCTGGGCCGGCGTCGCACTGTCCGGCAAAGTGGTGATCCCGATCCCGCACCTCGCCTTGGCAGCGCACTTGAATGCGCTGCTCGGCAGCTTCTGGCTCCTCGCGTTCGCATTCACGCTGCCCATGTTGTCGTACGGCGACCGGGCAAAGGTGCGCCTCGCGTGGCTACAGCTGGTGCCAAACTACGCAAACTGGTTCGTGACGCTCATTGCCTCGTTCTTGGGCGTGCGCGGGCTCGAGTTCACTGGCGACCCCGCCAACGACGTGATTGCGGCAGCGCTGCTCGCGTTGGTCGTCGCGCCGGCGCTCATCGGGACAATCGCCTGGGCCTGGGGGTTTCGCGGGACCCACAGAACTGACTGAGTAATGTTAGAAGAAGCCGCTCACGTTCAAGAGCCCGCCCCGGCCGACCTCCGCGTTGTCGAGCGGAGTGAACCCGACCCAAATTCGGCGCTGTTTGATGTCCTCGGAGCGGTGCAGGTGAGGCACGGCCAGCCCGATGCCCGCGCCGATCACGCTGCCTGCAATCACGTCGGTCGGGAAATGACGGCCTGCGCGCACGCGCTCCACGGACACGAAGGTGGTCAACCCGACGCTCGCCAAGAGAGTGATCCAGGGCCGAGCCGTGTGCGGCGAGCGCGCGAACGCGAGGTAGGTCGCGGTGGCGCCGACGGTGGCCGTGATCGCGGAGTGACCGGAAAAGAACGAGAGCGCGCTATCGGTGGTGCCGTCGGTGTAGGCGGTGTCCGGGTGCTTGGCAGCTTCGATGTAAGCGATGGGGCGCGGCCGGCGCACGGCCATCTTCACCACGTTGGTCATCCCCATCGTGAATGACAGCGCCTCCGCGTACATGAAGGCATCGGCCAGACCGGTTTGGACGCTGTTTTCGCGCACGCCGCTCAAAACGGGATCGATGAACGCGAAGGCGACCGCTGCGCCCAGGCCAAGCGTCGAGTAAGTGCCGGCGTGCGGATCCGGCGTGCGCGTTGCCGCGCTGCGGTCGATCCAGATCAAGCTCGAGCGGTTGAAGTTGGGCGCGATTTGCTGAGGGCGAATTTCACCCGTGGAATTGATCAGCTCGAGCGTGCCCGCAAAGCCGAGCGACACTGCGATCATCGCGCTGTCCGCAATGGGATCGATATCGAACGTGGTGCGACCCACGGTGGGCGTGGTCGCGGCTTTCGGCTCGAGTGAGGTCGTTCGCTGAGGTGCCTTGGGCGGCTCGACTTCACCCTTCTTGGCTGTGTGCGCGGCCGCTGACACGTCAGCAACCGGTGGGTCACTCGGGACAGCTGGAGCGGCGGGCGCAGCTGGAGTGGCGACGGGTGCTGCTGGTGGTGGCTCGTCGGCGTGGGCTTCCACGCTCCGCAAGACGAGACCGATGGCGAGAGCGGAGGCGTAAATTCTGCAGAAGGTCATAGGCAGTGGAGCGCACCAGCATAGTGCGCTCGTGAACCGCGCAACGAGCATTCTCCGCGCCAATGCCGCATTCATCCCGGCAAAAGAGCCGCAGCACGTCGTTCTCCGGATCGATGAGCTCCTTCAAACTCAGAATCGAAATCTGGGGTGTCCCTCAGCTCCAGTGACCGTTGACCCACGCCTTGCCATTGCCGCGCTGTTCCCAATGGCCTTGCTCGTAGCGAGCGTTGGCGCGCGGAGGCCGGTCGTAGTGACCTTTCTCGTACACATAGGCGTGGCCGTCCCAGCGGTGCGCGCCTGCGACCCAAACTGCGCCCGGTGCGGGCGAAGGCGGGACGGTTTCGGGCGGGAGCGGCGGTGGGGGTGGGGGATCGGCCACTACGACCTCACCCTGGCTCGTGGGTGTGACGGGCTCCGTCGACACATAGCAACCTGCGAGGGTAGTGCTGGCGAGCACCAAGGTCAGGGCGGCGGAGATGATTTTGGTCATGGTTACTCCTGAATGGCGGCGGATGACGAGGCGACCCATTACTTCCCGATCTGCGCGTCGATCGCGGCCAACACTTGCGCGGCGTTCGCGGGGGTGATGGTGGTCTCCGCTTTCACCTCGTAGTCGGCTTCGGTGGGCACCGCTTTTGCGATCGCGACCGGCGCAGCGGCGGGTGCGGCGGGGTTCAGCGGGAGCGACGGGTCCACCGTCGCTTCCACGGCTGGGTCAGGCGCGACAGAGGCAGCAGCTACCGCCACCGGAGCTGTGAGGGGCGCAGCGCTCGAAACGGGCGGCGGCGCCGGCTCGGACTTCGAACAGCCGAGCACCACAATCCCCGCGGCCAGCGCGAGCACGAGCCCCGGTTTCATCGGGCACCCACCTTGGCTCGGATGCCCTGTAAGACTCGAGTGTCGCGCGCGATCTCCCGTTGAATCACGCCGTTGGTGCGGGCCACGAGCGCCGTATCACCTTGGTCCTGAGCCACATCCAGGATGCGGTTCAGTTGCGCCATCCGCTCGGCGTGCGTCGCCAGCTCGGCCTTGGCTTCGGGCTGCTCGGCCAGGTCACCCCAAGTAGAGGCAACTCGAGCGCGGGCCTCGGCAGCGCGCTGTTCGCGGCTGGCATCCCAGGTGCGGGTGTCCTTCTTCGCGAGCTGTCGCTTGGCGCGTTCGTCTTGTTGTTCCTTTTGGAGACGCGCGCGGATCTGGGCCTCGGTTTCTTGGTGTTCCGCGTCCCGGTGCTCTTCGTGGGCGGCGCGCGGCGCGCCGCCCACGGGCGGCGCGGGCCGAGCCCCCAAGGGTAATTGTGCTCGCGGCTCGGCGCGAGCCGAAGAGCTTGCCGCCAAGATCGCAAGACCGGCGAGCGAAGCGAACCAAGTTCCGTATTTCATTGATCACCTGTGATTCGAGCGACGATTGAGCAACTCAGTGTTGGGACCGTGTCCCGCAAGGCAGGTGTCGAACCCATGCCCCGAAGTTAACAGATCGTTTCGAGTGTCGACGCGAGCGACGCTTTCCAAAACACGCGCATCTGAATGCAGACGCAGTCGCGTTGCATCCGATCGCGGAGCGGTTTCACTTCTCGGCATTTCGATTACATTGCGTCACTGACCTCGTGTGGCGTTTGCGAACGTGCTCAATCGCCACGTCGAATTGTGCGCCGTCGCGAAGTCGCGTTTGCTCGGGTCAGACTTCGTTCGGGACATTTTTCGGCGCTACTTGCGGCGCCATCTGCCTCGAGCTCCCACTACGTCGAGCCTTTTGCGGCGCTCCGGATCGAAGACGGCGCGGGAAAGCCGTGTTTGACGGCGCCAGCAAGCCCAAGAAGCCCGCGCGATCTATGATGCAACCGGAATGACCCAGACCTGGAAGCAGGACGAACGACCCGCGAGCGCGGTTTCGACGCAGCTCACCGACGAGCACATCAAGCTCGCTCTCGAGGTCAGCCGCCTCGGCACCTGGCGAATCGACGTCGAGTCGGGCGTGCTCACCTGCTCGGACTCGTGCAAAGCCAACTATGGCCGAGGCCCGAACGATTCGCTCACGTACGAAGAGTTGGCGTCCTTGGTCATCGAAGCGGACCGAGCTCGTTGGCAAGACACCGTGACGGAAGCGCTCAGTACGGGGGGCGCCTTCGAGATGGAGTACGGAGTCCGCTGGGATGACGGCTCGCCGCACTGGGTCTTCGTGCGCGGCAGCTGTCGCTGCGACGAAGCCGGCCGCGTCGTCATGATGCTCGGCGTCTCGGCCGACATCACCGAGCAGCGCGTCGCTCGTGAAGAGCTTAGCGAGGTCCAAGCGCGGCTCGAAGCCACGTTGGCCGCCGGTGACGTCGCGACCTGGACCTGGGACGTCGTCCTGGATCGCGTGGTCGCTGACCGCAATCTAGCGCGCTTCTTCGGCGTTTCCGAGGCGGATGCGCAAGGCGCCTCGATCGCGCTTTACATCGACTCGATTCACCCGGACGACCGGGAACGCACCGGTGAGCTCATTCAAGCGGCCCTCAAAACCGGCCCGCGCTTCGAAGCCAAATACCGCGTGCGCGACGCGGAAGGTCGCTATCGGACCGTGGTCGCGCGCGGCCAAGTCGAGTATTCGGAGAAGGGGCGGCCGATTCGACTGCCCGGCGTGCTGATCGACGTCAGCCGTGAAGAGCAATTGCGGCAGGACGCCGAACAGGCCAACCGCGCAAAAGACGAGTTTTTGGCGATGCTCGGCCACGAGCTGCGCAATCCGCTCGCGCCCATCTCGACCGCGCTGCAATTGATGAAGTTGCGCTCGGAAGACATGTTCGTCAAAGAGCGCACCGTGATCGAGCGGCAAGTCGAGCACCTCACGCGCTTGGTCGATGACTTGCTGGACATTTCGCGCATTATTAGCGGTAAGACGACGATCCAGCGAACGCTCCTGAACCTCGCGGAGGTGATTGGGACGGCGATCGAGATTTCGAGCCCGCTGCTCGAAGAGCGTCGCCATCGCCTCGAAGTTTCGGTACCCGCGCAAGGCCTGGTGGTTCACGGCGATCCCACCCTTTTGGCTCAAGCGGTCGCCAACCTGCTGGCGAACGCAGCCAAATGCAGCGAAGGTTTTGGCGGTCGCATCGGTCTCCACGCCGTCCGGGACGGGGCAGAGGTCGTGATCCGCGTGAGCGACGATGGCATCGGCATCGCCGCCGAGATGTTGCCGCACATCTTCGAGTTGTTCGCGCGAGAGCAACAGACGAGCGACCGCACGCGAGCCGGCTTGGGTCTCGGCCTGACCATCGTCCGCACGTTCGTCGAGATGCACGGCGGCTCGGTGGCGGTTCGAAGCGCTGGCCACGGGCAGGGCAGCGAATTTTCGATCCGCTTGCCGGCCGCGCTCGAGGCGTCGGTGGCAGCCGCTTCGGGCCCTCGACCTGCCCTGTTCGAGCCCCCGATCCGAAAACCCGATCCGCAGCGGGTCTTGGTCGTCGACGACAACACGGACGCGGCGGAGCTGCTTGCCGCCACGTTGGAGTTCCTCGGTCACGAAGCCCGGATCGCCCACGACGGTCCGTCGGCGCTGGCGGTAGTGGCGAGCTTTTCGCCAGACCTTGCGGTGTTGGACATCGGTCTGCCGGTGATGGACGGCTACGAGCTCGGCCGTCGCTTGCGCGAGCTACCGAACCTGGCCGGCGTCCGCTTGGTGGCGCTCACCGGCTACGGTCAAGCCTCCGATCGCCAGCGAAGCCTCGAAGCTGGCTTCCAAGCTCACCTCGTCAAACCCGTACAGCTCGCGCAGCTCGAAGCGATCATCGAGCGAAGAGAAGCTTAGAGGCCGGCGTCCATCGCGAACGGCCCTCGACGGGCGCGGGCAGGGCCTGTATAGCCAGCGCGGCGACAGCCCCATCAGGAACCCGTGGTCATTGTTTCGCGAGTGTTTCGAATGGTTCAAATGCCTGCCGTCGAGCAATCATTCGTCGAGGAGCCTGGATCTTGGAGAACGCGACAGAGGAGAACCCGACACAGCAGAGCGGCGCACCCACCCCGACCGGCCAAGAATCAGCGGTCATCGTCGCGGCGGTCGATACGTCACCGGGAGGCGGCCGAATCGTCGAGATCGCCGCGCGCCTCGCACGGCGCAACTACGAGAACGCGGTGCTGCACATCGTGCACGTGTTCAAAAAAAGCTGGCTCGACCAACACACGATCGACGGCCTCGCGGTCGATCAAATGATGGACGAGGCGCGCCGCTACCTCGACAGCTACGTGCGCACGGCGCGCCGTCAATGCTCCGCAGAGGTACACGCGCATTTCGCGGTAGGCGACCCAGTCGACGAAATCGTGCGCTTGGCAGACGGCGTGAACGCGGACTTGCTGCTCATCGGCGCCCAGGACTCCGTGGGCGCCATCGAGCGCCTGCTCCTCGGTACGGTCACGACCAACGTGATGCAGCGAGCGCATTGCTCGGTGATGGTCGTGCGCTCGAAGGAACGCGCTCCACGACGAGAGTGACAGCCGAAACAGCGCCTAGCAGCGTCGCGCTGGCGTACGCGCTTAGAAAAGAAGTGTGACGCCGAAGACCGTGACACCGAAAACGGTGCGGCCCAAGACGGTGAATTCGAAGACGGTAACGCTCAGTATGGCGGCGCAGAAAGCCGCGATGCCGAGGGCCGCGGCGCCGAAGGCTGTCACGCTCGCAACGGGCCTTTCGAGCATTGCTCACGACCCCGATGCCGCGGCGGCGCGCTCGACCGCAGCTCGTCGCCGAAGCCCCGCTTTCGTGATTGCCGGAGGATCGTAGCTTGCGCCGAGCGGGCCTGCGTTCGTGCCGGGGAGCACGATTTGGTCGATTCGGTCGAGTACTTCGTCCGTGAGTGCAAGGTCGGCACCCGCGAGCAAGTCGTCGAGGTGCTCCATCTGGCGCGGGCCGATGATTGCCGAGGTGACGCCGGGGTGAGTCAAGACGAATGCAATTGCCAAGTGCGTCAGTGAGACGCCCGTTTCTTCGGCCAATCGGAGCAGCTGCTCCACCGCCTCCAGCGTTCCCTCATCAGTAAATTGCTTGGGCGAAAACCTGACGCGCATGCTTTCGACCGGCTTGCCCTTGCGGTACTTGCCGGTGAGGAGCCCGCCTCCGAGCGGGCTCCAGACGAGCGCGCCCATGCCAAAGCGTTGGCAAGTAGGCAACACCTCGCGCTCGATGCCCCGGTGCAAAATCGAGTACGGCGGCTGCTCAGCGCGGAAGCGCGCAAGGCCGCGCTTCTCCGCCACCCACTGCGCATCGACGATCTCTGACGCCGGGAATGTCGAAGAACCGATTGCGCGCACCTTGCCGGCGCTCATCAAATCGGTGAGCGCGGAGAGTGTCTCTTCGATGTCCGTCTCGGGCGATGGGCGATGGATCTGATACAGGTCGACGTGATCCGTCTGCAACCGGCGCAGCGAGTCCTCCAGTGCGCGGGTGAGCCAACGGCGCGAATTGCCGCGCATGTTCGGATCGTCGCCCATGGGCAGGTGGGCTTTCGTCGCGAGCACCACGCGGTCGCGACGGCCCTTGAGCGCCTTGCCGACGATCTCCTCGGACTCACCGCGGCTATAAAAGTCTGCAGTGTCCACGAAGTTGATCCCGGCATCGAGCGCCCGGTGGATGATGCGGGTGCAGTCGTCGTGGTCGGCATTGCCGATCGCGCCGAACATCATCGCGCCAAGGCAATACGGGCTGACCTGAATACCGGTCCGGCCGAGTGTGCGGAAATGCATGGTTGGCTCCAGTGTAGGTGTGGCTGATGGTCGAAAGCGTTGCCGAAATCAGGGAAAAGCGTAAAGTGGAACAGCGCTCCGTATTATGCGGAACGTTGTTCCGTTTCGCAAGCGAAAGATGAAACCGATCAAATCGGCGGGCCGTGACGGCGAACACCCCGCGCGCGAAGGCCCGGCGCCCAAAGCAGTCCGCGCCGATGCACAACGCAATCTGGACGCGCTGCTCGAAGCAGCGCTGAGCGTGTTCGCGACGTCCGGTGTGGACGCGCCGGTGCGCGAGATCGCCGTCAAAGCAGGCGTCGGCGTCGGTACGGTGTACCGCCATTTTCCTCAGCGCTCCGATCTCGTCGCGGCCGTCTTCCGTCGCGAAGTGGACGCCTGCGCAGACGCCGCCGCAGAGCTTTCCGCCGAGCTTGCTCCCGGGGAGGCGCTCGCGCGCTGGATGCAACGTTACGCCGCTTTCATCGCTACCAAGCGCGGCCTCGCCGCAGCGCTTCACTCAGGTGACCCCGCGTTCGATTCATTGCCCGCCTACTTCAACGAACGCCTGCAACCGGCGCTACGCTCTCTGCTCGCGGCCGGCGCCGCTGCGGGTGAGGTCCGCGCGGACGTAGAGCCAACCGAGCTCCTCAAGGCCGTTGGCAGCTTGTGCATGTCCGCTCGCGAAGCAGGCCCCGAATATGCGCGCCGCATGGTCGCGCTGCTCGTGGACGGCTTGCGCTTTGGGGCGAGCGGCACGAAGCCCTGAGTGGCACCCCCCGGGGGAGCCAGGAAAAGGCAGGCGCGGTAAAGTCAGTGGGGGATGTCGCGCTTTGGTGACGTGCCGCGTGTAATCCCGGCTATTGCCCGGCGCTCTCGTACCCCACCTCGAATGCGGCGGCAGTGACCGAGAGCGTGATCTCGAGCGGCGCTCGAAAGCCACGCCGCTGCTCAGCGATGGCGCGTGCAATCGCGCTGGCGTAGCTATCGTGGCGAATCAGATCGCCCATCATGCCGCCGAAGGGCGCGTTCGCGAGACGGTACTGGATTTCCCGTGAGACGAGGGGCCCGAGCACGCTCGCGTTCATGGGCTTGCCGCTGAGCGCGAGGTAGCGATGGAGCGAGTCGAGCCGCGGCGCATCGCAGCGGTAGACAGTTGGCGAGCGAGCTTGCTGAGTCCGCGGAGCAGGGTCGGACATCGTTTCGTAGAGCTCGCGCAGTACGTACTGGTTTCACTTCGCGAATGGCACCTCGCAGCCGATCGTGCTGCAGGTACGGTCGCTGGAGCGGGTCGACCCATCCGGGCAGAATGCCGTGCTGCAAGCGTCAAAGCAGCGCTTCAATCACATCTTTTCGCTGTTGGAACAGCGCCTCAGTGAAGCAGTCTTCGAGACCGCTCCGACGCGACCACAACAGCGACGGCAACATCGGGAGCGTCACCGTAACGCCCGCCGAGCTAAGGAACCTTCGTCTGGAAAATCGGCCGCTGTCTTCCGCCATACTGGTCTCCGGTGTGAACGCTCCGAAGTAATGGGCGTGACGACCGCCAAACGGACCAAATCAAAGATCGGTGCGGTGCCTGAAGTCGCCGTTCTGTGCTCGGTGAAAGATTCCGCGTTCCCGAGCCATCTCGAACGTTTGCGTGAGGCGTATTAACACTACTTGGTCAGGTCTTGAGCAGGAGCAGCTCACGATAGGCGCGGGCGGATACGAGTAAACGAGAGAGCCGGCGACGACCCTTGGAAGTACCCGAAGGGGTGAACCGGGCGCCTGCTGCCTCCACAGTCGGAGGTGACGCGGGACGGTTGGGCTGACTGCACGACCAAAATTCAACAATCGCCGCGGCCTTTCTGGCTCGAGATGGAAGTGACCACGTAGTACTAAAGGTGACGGCATCGCTGTTTCGGATTTCTTGCTGAGTTCGTGGCCCCTAAGCCAAGCCGTGTGCACCGTTAGCCCCACTCGCCTCGCCGCCTTTTTGCTCGGGCCGCTCTCGTTCGCCGAGCCGGCTCGGGCGGCGTCAGACGCGCCAATCGCCCTCACCTGGACTGCCCCAACTCGAGCGGACTGTCCCGACACCGCGTATGTGCTCGGGGAAATCGAGCGCTACGTCGGCGCGGACAATCCACGACCGGGCAAGCCGGTCCAAGCAAAGGCGACCGTGCGCGGGATTGCTCTCGATCGCTGGCAGCTGCGACTGCAGACTGACGACGCGGGCGTCGAGGGCGAGCGAGTGTTCGAAGATCAATCGTGCCGGGCCGTGGCAGACGCTGCGGTCGTGGTCCTTGCTTGGATGATCGACCCCGACGCGATGGCGAATCGTCCGTTGCCAGCAGCGAAGGAGACACCAGCGCCGAAGGCGTCCGCCAAGCCTTCGGCCTCGATTGCAGTGCCGAATCCGAGCGCCATCGGCGAGGTCAGCTCCATCGGCGCGTTCGTTGCGCTCGGTTTGCTCGGCGACGCGGGCACGCTGCCTTTGCCCGCGCTAGGCGCACGGCTGCAAGGCGGGGTCACTTGGCGGCGCGTTCGTCTGGCTGCTCGAGTCGGGTACTGGCCGAGCCGCAGGAAGGTGCTCGACGCACCAGCGGAGGGCTTGGCCGCAGGCGCACATTTCTCGCTCGCCACGTTCGGGGTTTCTGCGTGCCTCGACGCGCTACCGGCAACCACGGCTCGACGTTTCCAGATTGCCTCGTGTGTGGGGCCGGAGCTCGACCTACTGCGCGGGACAGGCTTCGGCATTAGCGACCCCGCGACGGCGAGTAAGGCCTGGCTCGCATTGAGCGGCGGAGCCGAAGCTCGTTGGCTGTTCTCGGCTCCCCTGAGGCTAGTTCTCGATGCGCAGGCTGTTCTACCGAGCGAACGCGAGCACTTCGCGGTGCAGGGCGTCGGAGAGATCTATCGACCCGCGATCGTTGCTGGGCGCGTTGGGCTTAGCCTCGAGCTCGGCTTCTGACTCGAGGAAGCCTCGTGAGCCCCGCTGCACACGAGTGATCGCGGGTCAGTCGGGGTCGAGCACCGGGGTGACGAGCTTCGGCCAGAGCGGTGGCGGAGCAACGCCCTTGCCCGAGGGCTGCACGTCGATCGCGTCGACGTCGACCGAGTCGAGCATGAGCGACCCTGGCGCGTGGATGTAGATGGAGTTCGCTCCCGCTTGCAACGGCAGGGCCGTCGTTGCACCGTGCAAGATTGCCCACGGAGACGGGTAGCACGGGAAGTGAAAATAGGCCTTCACTTGGCCGGCACTGGTCGCAACCACCGGCGCACCATCCACATCGATCAGCTGCGAGCGACAGCCGCTGTTGGCACCCGTGCCGTAGTCGATACCGCCGCACGACTTGTCACCGTAGACGTTGGCGCGACCTGGGTTACCCGGATCTTCCCCGCAGTGGTACCACCAGGTGACATCATAGGTTCCCGCCGTGGGTGCAATCACTTGGTTGAACAGCACTCCGCCGCCGATGTTCTGACAGCCGCTGGTGCTCGACGCCGAAGTCGGGGGCTCGCAAGGGGAGCGACCCAATATTTTGTCTATGTATTGCCCTCCGGAAGCACAACTGACGCCCTCTTGCACGCCGCCCGGTGGGCAAGCGTCATTGCCTGAGTCGTTTACATTTTCGACAGGGAACGTGAGTGTGTTGAGCGGTGACTCGGCTTCATAGCGCGCAAAGTAGTCCGCGGTCGGGCCGTTGCTTGCCGGCTCATGGTTCGATCCAAGCCAAGTCGTACCGTCGCTGCCGCAGGCAACGAGCAGTAGGGCTGAAAGCATGCTCAACTGCGTCAATCGCGCTGCCCGCTCGCGGTGGGCTTGGCGCACGTAGCCCGAACTCGGGTCGCGAGCGGTGAACGGGAGCGGTCAGTCAGGAACCGCGTCGCTTCGTCCCGAGCCTGATCGACGCGCCCCAATTGACAGAGCGTTACGATATGAGCCACGGCGCGCTCCTCAGCCATGAATCCGGCATCGTTGCCTCGTCGCGCGTCGAGCAACGCGAGCGCACTCTCTGGGTGACCTGCTCGCAGGGCGGCGTCGACGTCGTGCATCAGCGCAACCTCGGCGGCCAGGGAGGCGCTGCTTGCCGCCGCCGAACGTGCAGGGTGCGCCTTCACCGGCCCTGCCAAAGGGGACGCCGAGGAAGGCGCTTCGACTGACGTCGCTTCGGTCGACTCGATGGGGCTCGGCAGCGCTGACGGGTGCGCAACTCGAGCCGAGGGCTTCGACGTCGCCGTTGCCGGCGGAACCTCGACAACGCGAGTCTTGAAGTATGCCGCGCCAGCGCCCCCAATGAGCACGACGCAGAGCGCGACTTTGGCGGCGAGCCCCAGTGCCCCCGGCGGCGCCCACCCACCCAAAGCAGATGCTGCGCTCACGGACGCTGCCGATGCCGCGGCCCCCGACAACGCTCCAGACAACAACCGAGCCCGGTTGCGGGTGCGTTGGGCTTCGGTCATTCCGCCGGCGGCGCGATGAGCCGCAATCAGCTGGTCCAGGCTGGGCTTTTGCTCGCTCATGGACCCTTCCCCAGGTTCGAGCCTTGCTGATGCCGGCGGAGGAGGCGTTCCAAGCTCGAGCGCGCGGCATTGAGGCGATTGGCGACCGTGTTCACGTGGACCCCGAGCGCCGCCGCTATCTCGACCTGCGCGAGTTGCTCCAGCTCGGCTAGCACGAATACCTCACGTTGACCTTCGTCGAGTTGTTCGAGCAACGCCTGTAACAACTGAATCTTTTCGGACTGGGCTGCGCGGTCGAACGGAGACGAACCGGGGTCAACGAGCACGACGCTCTCTAGCGGGGCGTTGTGAGTGCGCTTCGCCGAACGTCGAACGTTGCGGGCAATCGAATCCGAAAGTCGAAACAGCCACGCTTTGTAGAAGGCTCCTTCGAAGGAGGAAAGGTGATTGTTGGCAATCAGAAATACGTCCTGCATCGCGTCTTCGGCACGAGATGCGGGGACCCCCAGACTCCGCAGCGAGCGGTACACGAAGTCGGCGTAGTCATCGTACAGCTCTGCCAACGACGGACGTACGCCAGCCCCCTTCGAGGGGCGCGCTCCGTCCGCCTTTGCTCCCGGTGCACGCAGGACCGACGATGGCAAGGCTCCTACTAAGGTCCGCAGGGGCGACAAGGCCACAGGCAAATCTAGCAACGTTGACCTTTTCCTTCAAGGGAGCGCTCCGAGTCGTAGCAAGCAACGCGGCGTAGCGTTGTCAGCCAGTGAACGCGCGGGGCAGGGCGAAATGCTTGTGGGCGCGCTGCGCCTCGAGACCTTCAGGGCGTGAAACGCGTTCGGTTTTGCGACCACGCCCGCGCAGCCACGACTTCAGCGTGTCGCCGAGCGATTTGGCTGACAAGGTTGTCACGCGTGAACCCCTGATCCCATTGGGGTGTGGTGTGTTCATTCTCGCGCATCGCCTCTGGTCGAGGCAATGCCGCGCGAGTGTGCGCGCATGCCGCATCGGGGGTCGCGTTCGAGTCGACACCCGCTTGCTCGAGGAGATGCCGTGAAGCACGAGAAGACGTTGGTCCTGGCCTCCGCCAGGGTGTTGTGCGCCGCGACCTTGGCTTCGCTGCTGTTCGCGTGCACCGGGCTAGTCAGTCAGTCTGACGGCCCCGGACCCGGGCGCGGCTCGCCGGGCAGTGCCGGATCAACCAGCTCTCCCGGCCCCAACGCTTCGAGCTCGGGCTCCGGAGCGGCGGGGCAGCCGGCAGCGTGCAGCGGCGCGCTGCCACTCGACAAACCTCGTATTTGGCGGCTTACCGGCAGTCAGCTCGCCAACACGCTCCGCGACGAGTTTGCGTTCGTGCCCAAGTCACTGAACGACCTGCCGAGCGACGAACGGTTGGACGGCTTCGCAAACCAAGCCGCGAAGCTTACGATCGCCCCGCTGCTCGCCGATGCTTACTTCACGATAGGTGACGAGCTGGGCGCGCAAGCAGTCGAAACCCCGACGGCGTTTGGGATCAAGTGCAGCGTCGCGAGCCTAGCGCCTGGAGCCTGCCTCGATGGCTTCATCTCGAACGCGGGACAAAAGCTGTGGCGCCGCCCGCTCACCGCGAGCGAGGTTTCTGGGTACGCGACTCTGTTTGCGACGACCGCCGCGCAAGGGGAGGGCGCGGCAGGAGGCGTGAAGAGCGTGGTGCAAGCGCTGTTCATGTCACCCAATTTTCTACACCGGACCGAGCTTGGCTCGGTCACGGCTCCCGGCGCGGTCACGCCGCTCACCGACTATGAGCTGGCATCGTCCTTGTCGTACTCTCTGTGGAATACGGCGCCGGACAGCGAGCTGCTGACGCTGGCGAGCCAAGGAAAATTGCGCGATAAGGCGGTGCTCGTGGCGCAGGCCCAGCGCCTGTTCGCAGCGGTCGACAAGGCTGCGCCGGCCATGAACACCTTCCTCCAACAATGGCTTTACCTAGAAAACCTGTCGACGGTGAGCAAGGACACGACGCTGTTTCCGAGCGCCACTCCGAGCCTAACCGCCGACCTCGCGGAAGATTTACGGCTGTTCTCGAATAGCGTGCTCTTCGACGCGGGCGGCGACCGAAGCCTCAAAACGTTGTTCACCGCGAGCTACGCGTTCGTCAACGCACGCACCGCGCCTCTGTACGGGCTCACCGGCGTCACGGGTGATGGGATGGTGCGCCGCGACTTGGATCCCAATCAGCGGCGCGGCATTACCAGCCTTGCCCCATTTCTTTGGGGTCACTCCAACGCCGGCGACACGAACTTAGTGGGGCGCGGGGCCTACCTCAGAAACGAAGTACTCTGCAGTAGGGTCTCCCTGCCGCCTGGAGGAGTGCCAAACAACGCGCAGTTTGCGCCGCCCAATTCGACTGGGCGACAAAGGATGGCAATACATGCCGCGCCGGGCTGCTCGGTGTGTCACACGCTGTTCGACGGCATTGGCTTTGCGTTGGAGCAGTACGACGCAATCGGCCAGTTCCGGACCCTGGATCAGGGGCAGGTGATCGACCCGAGCGGCAACCTGCCGCTCCCGAGTGAAGGCGGCACGCTGCCCGGCATCGCCTTCACCAACTATGCCGACTTAGTCGGCAAGCTGGCGGAAAAGCCGGACGTTTACGGTTGTTTTGCCACTCAATACACTTCGTACTTGGCAGGTCGCGACATCCCCGAGCTCGACAGTTGCGAGAAGGCGACCGTCGTGGAGCAGTTCGCCAAGGCCGGATACAGGATCGATCAATTGGCGATGACGCTGGTGGGTTTGCCGACCTTCAGTGACCGGCAGAATTAGGATCGAGAACTAGAGCCATGAAGAACATCAGGTTTTCTCGTCGAGCGTTGCTTCGGGGTCTCGGTTACGGCACGGCGTTTTGCACGGGGCTGACCCGGAACCTGTACGCTCAAACCGCGCCGCCGATCACGCGGGTGGCGCTGTTCTCGTACGCCAACGGGTCGCAATACCAATCAGAGCCGACCGGTTCCGGCGACGCGTTCGTGCTCAAGCCACACATGGCTCCGCTCGAAGCGGCGCGCAAAGACATCATCGTCTTCAAGAACCTGACCCTGATTCGCGGCCCGGGGAACGCGCACAAGGCTGCTTCTTTGTCCGCTTTTGGGCTCGGGTCTCCGACCAGCATCGACCAGCAGTTCGCCACTTTTCTCAAGAATACCACGCCGCTCCCCTCGCTCGAGATTGCGCTCGGGCAGACCTCCGGAGGCGGCGGAGTCATTCCCGGTCTGTCGCAGGTGAACGGGCAGTTCATTCCGGGGGTCAAGAACCCAGTTGCCGCCTATCAGCGCATCGCCGATCGCATTGCGGGCGGCAGCCCCGCGCCGATGACCGGCACGGCCTCGATGGGCTCACCCGGAGCCGCCGAACAAGCGCTCATGCGTCGCAAGAGCGTGCTCGATTTCATCTTGGCCGACGTGAACGCGTTCAAAGGTCGGCTGGGCCCAGCCGAGGCGATCAAGATGGATACCTATCTCGATTCGCTGCGGACGCTCGAGATCGCGGTCGGTAACACCGTGCCGAACACGCCATCCGCGACCAACGCTTGTTCGAAGCTGGCGGCGCCCACGCTCAGCACGAATACGATGATGAACGACATGCCGGCGCACAGCCGCTTGTACCTAGACATCATTGCGATGGCGTTCGCTTGCAACATCACGCGCGTCGCCTCCACCATGTGGGGCGGCGGCGAAAACAACGAGCCCATCAAATTCGGGAACATCAACATCTCGGCCTGGCATTCCGTCTCGCACGGCGATCCAGATGGAGCTCCCGGACAGCAGATCATCAACATGCAGGCCTATTTGGCGGGTGAGTTTCTGTACTTCATTCAAAAGCTGAAGAGCTTTTCCGATGGGGCAGGGACCCTTCTAGACAACACCGCAGCCGTCCTCGCTACCCAAAACGGCAGCAGCCAAAATGGTCTGAGTGGTAACTTCGCAGCCACCGACCACTTCCCGCAACATGCTCCTTTCGTCGTTGCGGGCAGCTGCGGCGGCGCTTGGAAGACCGGCAGGCTGATCGACATCGGCGGCCGCTACCAGAACGACGTCTATTTGAGCATCGCCCAAGCAATCGGCATGAAGGTGACCAGCGTGGGGCAGGCCTCGTGGTGCAAGGGTCCGGCGATCGTCTGATCCGGGTCAACGAGCTGCCGCTGGACGGAGCATTGGCGCTTACAGCGCCCGAGCCAACGCATCGATCTGCGACGAAGCGCCTTCATACAGCGCTCGCATCGTTTGCGTGAAGTCGTTCGGCGCACCGAACGTGAGATCGAACGTCACGGACCAGACGAGGAACGTGCCGCCACTGCTCGAGGTTTCGACGCGTTGGGTGCCGATCACGTGTTTGGCCAAAAGTGGCGGATCGGGGGCGTAGTACTGATAGGTGCGCGTGCCCTCGTCGTTCACCGTGATGTATTCATCGAAGGAAGTGCCATCGCGCATGCGGATGACGCGCAGGCCGCCCTCTCCGGCGTCAACGAGTACGGTCTGTGCGACCCACGAAAACCAGCGTTCGACCTCTCCTCCGTTGGAAATCAGCGTCCAAACTGCGTCGCCTGAAGCGTCCAAGCGGCGTCTCACGTTTACGTGTGCCCGCGTCGCGACTCTCTTCGTCTCGTACTCGACCATGCGGCTCTGCTCCCGTGCTGGTAGTAGCTAGAGTCTTAGTCGGGACCACGACCCGCGCCCACGCATTGACGAGCACGGCACTCGTGCAATATTCGCAGCAATGGACGTCGAGCTATTGCGCACCTTCGTCGAGGTCATGCGTCGCGGAAGCTTCGCTGCCGTCGCTCGCGATCGGAACTCCGACCCGTCCTCCATTTCGCGATCGATCGCCGCCCTGGAGACCGAGCTCGGCGCTCGCCTGTTCAACCGGACCACGCGTCAGCTTTCACCAACCGAGGCCGCGGTTGGCTACTTCGATCGCATCGAGCCATTGCTCGTCGAGCTCGAGCGCGCCGGGTTGGCCGCGGCCGACAGCGGCGACGAGCCGCGCGGCACGCTGCGTATCACGGCGCCCGTCACGTTCGCGCAGGTCAACCTGGTGCCGTTTTTGCCCGAGTTTGCGCGCCGCTACCCCGCGCTGTCGTTCGAATTGCTGCTCACCGATCAATTGCTCGACCTCGTGGAAGAGCGGGTCGATTTGGCGGTACGCCTCGGTAAATTGGCTGATTCATCGCTCATCGCTCACCGGCTTTGCGACATGGTCTACGCCGTGTGCGCAAGCCCGGATTACCTGCGCCGCCACGGTCGCCCCGCTTCTCCCGCCGAGCTAGAGGATCATGAGTGCCTGCGCTACCCCGTGCCGGGCTACGGTGCGCGCTGGCGTTTTCGGCAGGGTGAGGGGCCCGTGAGCGAGGTCCCCATCCGAGGCCGCGTGGTGGTGAGCAACGGCGTGGCCCTGCGCCAATGCGCGGTCGCTGGCATGGGGATCTTGATGCTGCCGCGCTGGAACGTGGCAGAGGAGCTGCGCACGGGGGCGCTCGTGGAGCTGTTTGCCGAGTACCGAGCCACGGCGTCCGAGTTCGACACCGCGGCCTGGCTGCTCTATCCCTCGCGCAGCTACCTGCCGCTGAAAGTCCGCGCCTATGCGGACTTCCTGAGAGAACAGTTCAAAGGTGGCTCCCCAGCAGAGCTGGGGCGCTCGCCAGTGCCATAGGCTAGCCGCTCGGAACACCGTTGTTCGGCTCGCCGAGCTGCGTCTCAGTGTCGAGAGTTACAGGCTCCCGAAGTAACGCTCGAGCGCCTTGGGGTCCCGTTGCCAACGCTCGAAGACATCACGAGCCATGGGATCGGTCGCAATGTCTTCCTCTCCGCGATCGATGCCGTCGACAATCGCGCTAGCGACCGTGTCTGGGCTGGTCTTGGGAATGGGGAATGCACGGATCATGTCGGTGTCGACGGCGCCGGGGATGATTGAGTGAACGGCGATGTTTTTAGGCTTCAGCTCGGCTCTCAAGGCCTGTGTCATCGAGAACGCGGCCGCCTTGGCGGCCGAATAGCCCCCAATCACCGGCCGGCTTGCGAGTGACACCACGGTCAACAAATTGGCAATTGCCCCGCCCTGAGCCCGCTCCAGCGCCGGGAGATACGCTTTGGTCACGGCGAGCACTCCGTAGAAATTCACCGCGAAGTCCTGCGCGAGCTGATCCTTCGAGCTGGTGAGCAGATTGTAGGAGGCCAGCACTCCCGCATTGTTGACGACCAAGGTCACGTCCGGCGAGCGCTTTGCGGCCTCGGCGATGCTCTGCTCGGAGGTGACGTCGAGCTGCAAGGCCACGACGCGCTCACGGTCGAGAGCAGCGACCTCGGCCAGCGCCTGCTTGTCGCGAGCGGAGGCGTAGACGCGACCGGCGCCCGCCTTCAGCAAAGCTTCGACCAGACTGCGCCCGATGCCGCGATTGGCGCCCGTAACCAAAACTGCTGATTTTGCGATCATCATGTACAAACCTCTTGGATAGCTGAACCGGGGTTGAGGTCGTACTAAGCCGCTTCGAGCGGCGTTCGGCCAGGTCTGGCCGTTCACGGCTGTCGTGCAAGCCGTGCACGAATCCGACCGAGCACGGGCTCGGGCGCGAGCCCGTGCACTCATAAACAGCTGAAACCAGATCGCGGCGATCGGAATACCCATGCCTCGAACACAAGTTTTCGAGGAGCATCATGAACCAATCCGATACCACCTTCTCAGCATTCTCCAGCGCGCTTCTCAAAGAGCATGCGCGCCTTGGCCTTCTCGAGCGCGTGGCCGCCGGCACACTGCGCTACGGCCTTTCGTTCTTGTTGATCATGTGGGGCGCGTTCAAGTTTACCGCGCTGGAGGCCGAGGGCATTCAGCCACTCATCGAACACTCGCCCTTCATGTCCTGGCTTTACGCAGTGCTTAGCGTCCGAGCAACTTCCGACTTGCTCGGCGTTTTTGAGGTTGCGGTGGGGCTATTGCTCGCGGCGCACCGTTGGCTGCCCCGCGCCTCTGGGTTCGCAGGCCTCGCAGCGTCGGGCATGTTCGTCATCACGCTGAGCTTCTTGTTTACGACTCCCGGCGTGATGGAGCCGACCAACCAGACGGGCGGATTCCTGATGAAGGACATTCTGCTGCTCGGGGCAGCACTGTTTTGCGCGAGCGAATCACTGCGCGCCGCCGGCTCGGCTCTCGACCCGCAACGAACGCCGATCAGCCGCGGGTGAGCTGTAACCGTTCGTGCCGAGGCTCATACGTCGCGCAGAGCAAACGAGCACCGAGGCGCCGAGTGCGCGCCTCGGTGGAACCTGACCGATGCGAGGTGATCCTGCGAGAATCATCTCTGGCTGCGGTGTTGGTTTTGGCGATCGGCCTGAGCGCCTGTTCTAGTGACGACAAGCCGGCCGGCGCCGCAGGCGCTCCCCGCGATCCGGATCGCGCCGAAGTCGCCGCGATCGATCGCTTCAGCGATGCCGCCGCATACCGCCCAAGCCTGCGCTGCCCCCACCGGCATGACCCCCGAGCTCGCGCCGCCGTTCACGGACGCCCCTGCGCTGCCGGCCGCGCCCGCAGACGAGCCGCCCTGAGCGAGCGCGCCTCCGACCGCACCCGTGGCCGCTCCGCCAGTGGCGAGCGCGGCACCCATGCCCGCAGATTCATCCGATCCTCCGGAGCTAGACGAACCGCAGGCCGCGACGGAGAGAGCAAGCGATCCGTACGAGATCGCGCGCACGAACCGGATCGTACGATTGGGCATAGTAGATTGCTTCGCCGGCGCGGGCAGCGTGACCGATGGCAAGCGGCTAAGTCGAGTTTGAGACCTGGTTTTGGTTACCGTTCTCGAAGTTGCTCGCCGTGACACTGACCCGTCAGCTTTCGGTCGCCGGGTACTCCGGGTTACGGGCGCGAACGGGTCAGAATAGGTCGACGGATCGGCGCTCACCGCGACATTGCTCGTCGACTGGTAGGAAAGGTCCGCCGCGCGGGCCCAAGCTCGGTGCTTTGCTCACGCTGAAAAGTTCATGAATCGAACCTCCTTCTTCGCTCGAGTCGTCTTGCTCGCTGTCGGCCTTGCTGCCAATGGCTGCTCCTCGGACGGTGCTACTCCTGAAGGTGGAGGAGGTAACCCGGGGACCGGCGGGCTGGCGGCGACTGCCGGGGCGAGCAGCGGCGGCGCAACCCTTGGTGGCACGGGCGGTCAAAATCAGGGTAGTGGCGGCGCGCTCGGAGCCAGTGGCTCGGGGACAGGCGGGGCCCCTGAGATGGGCGGGGCCTCCGGTGGACCGAGCGGCGGGATGGGCGGTGCCTCGGCCACTGCCGGCATGGGCGGAGTCGCCGGTGGCGATGGAGGTCGGGGTGGTGGGGGCGGCAGAGCAGGCGGTGGCTCTGCGGGCCAGGTGGGAGGAGCGTCCGGCTCTTCTTCGATGGGAGGTACCTCTGGGTTCAACCCGTGCAAGGCCAGCCCCTGCGTGGTGCTGCCCATCGGTGATTCGATTACCCACGGTTACAGCTCGACGGACGACGCCGGCTACCGCTCGGCGCTGTTCAAGCTCGTCGTGGCGGCCAACCAAAAGGTGACGTTCATCGGCTCGTTGAGCAATGGTCCGAGCACCGTCTCCGGGCAGACGTTCCCGAAGAATCACGAAGGTCATGACGGCATCACGGTCACCGGCATTGCCGCCTACGCTCCGCCCAAGAAAGCGTTCATGACCACGCCTCACATCGTGCTGCTGCACATCGGCACCAACGACATGACCGGCAACGCCAATCCCACGACGACGGCGAGTCAGCTCGACACCCTCGTGACGAACATCGTCCAGGCTGCGCCCGACGCCCTGGTCGTGGTCGCTAAGATCGTGCCGCTCGGCTACGGCAATACGAACTACGACCAATACATCGCCAAGATCCCGGACGTCGTGAAGGCGCACGCGTCCAAGAACGAGCACGTCGTCATGGTCGATATGAGCAAGCTTCCGGGCTCCGACATCCGCGGTAACGGCAACGTGCACCCGACCGACAAAGGCTACGCGGACATGGCCGACCTTTGGTACGGCGTCATCAAAGGCTATTTGCCGAACTGACGGCGACACTTGCGCAGCCACGCCGCGCACGCGCTGGTCGTGACGTTCGCGGTCAGGCGCGCTGCTGGCCTCTTGGCATGAGGAGTCAGCCGACCGAGCGTCGATAGGTACCAGGGCTTTGGTGGCGGAATCTTCGAAAGACTTTGCCGAAATGGTTGCCGTTCGCAAAGCCACACTCGGCCGCGATTCGATCGAGGCTCAGGCGGGTGGTCACCAGCAGCCGTGCTGCCATTTGAACCCTCACCTCGGTGATGAAGCGGGCCGGCGTGAGGCCGGTTTGAGCTCGGAAGAAGTGACTGAACGCAGTCGGGGTCACGCCGCGCTCCGCTGCCAGCAGCTCGAGACCAAGCGCGCGAGTGGGATCGGACAGCACCCGGCTGCGCAGCGTGTCGAGTAAGCGCTCGCCCTCGCTGCTCAGCGCCTCATGGACGAGCCTTTCGAAAGCGAGCGTAAACTCGAATAGCTCTTTCTCGACCTCGAACCGATCGCGAAAGTCCTTCAGAAAGGCGCCGCGGACGAGGCGAACGAGATGCTTGATGAGCGGACTGTTCGGTGGTGCCTTCACGAGCGGTCCGCTTTCAGCCACCTGCTTTGCAATGCGCCGCATCAAATACGGGTGGTAGATGCCGAGCCAGGCGAAGCTCCAGCCCGGAGAGGTCTGCGGCAGGTAGTAGCGGTGACGCGACGGAATCACCGCGAAGAACCCTGTGCCCGGAGTCACGACGTGCGGCGTGCGCCCGTACGACTCGAAGTGGCCGAAGCCCGCCAGCGTGAACTGGAAGAAGACCAACGGGCGATCACGGCGACCAAGCCGTTTCATCCCGTCCCAGTAGTAACTGCTCGGGTCGGTACGTGTTTCGACGCTCCCGAAGTAGGCGTCCGTCGGCGTCCACCAAGAGGGCGCCTCGTTGAGCTGACGCGAAGCGCCAATCAGCGCCTTCAGCGTGCTGTTCCACGGGCGTGGTGGTTCTGGCCCGACGGTGCGACCGACGACGACCTCCGAGGCTTGCACTTCGAACGAGCGCCGGCGCCAAAGGGCCGCTTCAGCACGTGAGTGGGACCGCTCTCTCATGAATAGACCCTATATCCGTATCGACCAATTAGAAATAGCTATGGGGCGGCGATATTTCTCAGGAGAGCGCATAAGTTCATCAGCGGAAATCCCATCATGAATAGACCTTAGTACGGATCCCCGCGTGTGCATTTGCGGAACAAGTGGCTCATGAGCATTGCGGGTGATACTGTTCTCTCCAGTGCTTACGGACAGTGCACCTCGCGTGCGTCTACCGTTTCGCGTTCCGCCTCGCATTCGAAGCATCGCGCGCTTCAGACCTTTCACCCTTGGTGGCGTATGAAATCATTCCCGCTCGGTTCGGGCGTCGCGCTCTTGGTCGCGGCTGCCTTTGGATGTTCTTCCGCAGGCACGCCGAGCTCTGAAAGTGGCGGCTCTGCAGGTGCTCCGGTCGCCGTCGGTGGCGGGTCCACGAGCTCGGCCGGAGCGAATCCCTTCGGGGGGACGGCGAGCCTCGGTGGCTCGAGCGGCGGCGGCTCGCCCAATGTCGCGGGCACGAGCAGCGGGGGATCCGCGCTTGGGGGTGGGGGCACTGCGGGCGGCGCCAGTGGCAGCGGAGGGCAAAGCGGCGGCGCCGCAGGCTCAGCCGCGGGCGGTAGCGCCGGTGTGGCGGGTAGCGCGGGTGCAGCCGGTAGCGCAGGTGCAGCGGGCAATCCGCTGGGCCCACCGATGGGCTGGGCGTCCTGGAACAGCTTTGCCGCCAAGATCAACTACACCGTCATCAAGGGCCAGGCCGACGCGCTGGTCTCGAGCGGGATGAAAGCGGCCGGCTATCAATTCGTCAACATCGACGAGGGTTGGTGGCAGGGAACACGGGACTCATCGGGCAACATCACGATCGATCAATCCGAGTGGCCCGGCGGCATGCAAGCCATCGCCGATTACATCCACGGGCTCGGCCTCAAGGCAGGCATTTATACGGACGCCGGCCGCGATGGTTGTGGTTACTACTACCCAACGGGGCGCCCCGCAGCGCCGGGGTCGGGCAGCGAAGGCCACTACGAGCAGGACTTCCTCCAGTTCTCGAAGTGGGGCTTCGACTTCGTCAAGGTAGACTGGTGCGGCGGCAGCAAAGAGGGCATCAACGCGAAGAACGCGTACCAGGCCATCAGCGACGCGATCACCAAGGCGACCGCCCAAACGGGTCGGCCCATGGTGTTCTCCGTCTGCAACTGGGGCGAGCAGAGCCCGTGGACCTGGGCGCCCAGCATGTCCAGGATGTGGCGCACCAGCCAAGACATCATCTATTACGGCTCAGCCCCCGAAATGAGCCGCGTGCTCACCAACTTCGACTCGGCGCAACATGCGACCGCACAAAGCCCGGGTCACTACAACGATCCCGACATGCTGATCGTGGGCATGCCTGGCTTTTCGGCTGCGCAAAACCGAAGCCACATGGGCCTTTGGGCGATCTCGGGCGCGCCGCTCTTGGCTGGCAACAAGCTCGACAGCATGAGCGCTGACACGAAGAGCGTCCTAACGAACAACGAAGTGATCGCGATTGATCAAGACGTTCTCGGGAAACAAGGGGTCAGGGTCGCTGACGATGCGGGGCGGCAGGTGTACAACAAAGCCCTATCGGGAACCGGTCGCCGCGCAGTGCTGCTCCTGAACCGCACGGCATCGACCGCAACGATCACGGTTCGCTTTGCGGACATCGGGCTGGGGGCCACCGCATCGGTTCGGAATGTTTGGACCGCCACTGATCTGGGGAGCAAACAAACGAGCTACGCGGCCAGCGTCCCCGCAAACGATTCGCTCCTGTTGCTGGTTACAGAAAGCGCCAGCCCTTGAGAGAGCTCGGCAATCTGCGGGCGCACCCGGAGCCGGGGAGATAGACAACGAGCTGAGTCGAACGTCAATCGGTTGCGAGTGGAGGCGGAGGTGCTCGTCGCGATTGAGGTGATGGGAGGTGCCACGCCCGGACCGCTCGCAGCTGCGCCCGTCAGCGCGGCCAGGGGGGACCTGGGCCGCGAAATACTTTGGCGCGAATTGCCCAGTCCACGGCGGAGCGCAGCGTCTCGAGCTCGAACGGCTTCGAGAGGAGCCGAACCTCTAGACCACGCGCGCGCTGCTGCACCTCGCTTTGCGCGAAGGCCGTTACGATGACGACAGGGGTCGTGTCCCCGCTCCGCCTGAGCTCGTCGATCACGTCGAGCCCAGAGATTCCGGGCATGATGACATCCGTGATGATGAGATCGAAGGGTTGGGGTAGAGAGGCCGTGTCCAAAACTCGATGCAGTTCGGTGCCCGTGCTCACGGTCGCGACCTGGTAGCCGCGCTCCCGTAGTACGGTTGCGAAGATGTCCCGCAACGTTGCGTCGTCTTCGGCGATGAGGACTCGCCGGCCAACTGGCAAGCCGGTCCATGGGGGGCGCTCGTCGGTCCAGGCGCCCCCATCCGCACTCTTCGCGGATTCGTCAGCGGACGGAGCCACTGCTCCTGGGTCGCTCGCGGTGGAGGCGAGTACCGGCTTCATGGCAGAGCATTCACCCCGCCGGAGCTCGGTTCGGTGGCGATTGGCGCCCCCTCACAGGCGATGAAGGCGGTCGCGCCGCTGGCTGGAGTCTTGTGCGTCGCGTCCGAGTCCACGAAGCGCAGGAGTTGCTTTTGATTCACGGGGCAATTCTCGAGCTGCGAGGACGCTGGGTCGTCGATGTAGCAGTAGCCCGCAGGCGCCGTTTGGCCTGCCTCACACGCGGTCAAAGCATCGCCGGTTTCCTGTAGAATTTCGCATTCACAGAACGTCGAGCACGAGGGCTGGCCCGCGTTACCGCAAACTCCCGCGTTCTGTAGTTGTGCTTGTACCGCTGGGGCGAGGTTCGGATCGGCAGGTCCACGGCCAGGCAACGTGCAGTCACAGCCGGCCTTCTGGGCCTCGATGATTTTGCAGTCGACTTGGTGCGTGACCGGGTCGGTTTGGATGGCCCGGGGTAGGCACTTGCCGTTGAGCACTTCTTTCAGCCGATCGATGATCGCGCCGACGGCGGGGTTGTAACCGTAGTTGGGGTCGCTTGCTGGGTCGGCAGCGGTCGTTACCTTGGGGCAGATCGAGGCAACGATGGCGTTCGTCCCGAAGTCCTTCAGCACCTGTAGCTCGCGCGCTCCTGGGTAGCCCTTCGCGAAGGTCTGCACGTTCGTCGGAGCACCGCCAGTCGCAGGCTGGCACAACGGGCTGTTGTATGCGGTGATCGAAGACAGGTCGCCGGTTTTGGTCGGAGAGCAATCGCATGCCGCATCCCCGGGCGCACAAGTCTTCGGTGTGCCAAGCTTGAAGGTGCAGGCGAACTGCAAGTCGGCTAGGTCCATCGGGTTCTGTTCGTGGCCGTTGATCGGACTGGCGGTTGGGTCGAGGGATGTGGCCGGAGCGATCGGGTCGTTGGTGATGGGGTTGACGCCGCTTCGTGGCACGATCGACTCGGTCATGAAGGGGTCGCTCGGTGGAACAGGGGGACTCGCGGTCGGGTCGCCTAGGAGCGCCGCCCAGCGGTTTTGTGTCGCGATTTGCTGGGCGGTCAAATAGCTCAGGCCGGGGCCGGTGAGCGACGAGCTATCAGCGATGTCTTGCCAAGGCACGCCCACGATGCCTGCTAGGAATACGAGCGACGGGTCTCGCGCAGGGTTGCCTGCGCTGCCACTGTCGAACAGGGGGTTTGGCACGACGGTCTTGCCGTCGGATTGCAGTGTCAGGGTTGGGCTCGTCAGACCCGTGACATAGCGGGAGGTGTCGTAAAGCAGATCGAAGCCGAACCGGCGGCGCTGATCGTAGCAGCGCAGGTTGAGTGAATCATGCAATGTGTCCCAAGTGGCGTAGGTTTGCCCGGTTGCGACCGTACCGCACACGGCGTCCGCCGATAGCGCCGCACACCCCGCAGGTGGCGTTGACTCGGCTTGAGCGCACGAGCGGCAACAGGGGTCATTCGGATTCGTCGCGCAGACCGCGGTCGCCTTGGGCATCGGATTTCCCGCAGTCGCAACGAACCATCCGACGCCGTCATCACGGATCGAGCAGTCATTTTCGTCACTGAGCATGACGATCGCGACCAGCGAGTCAGGGCGTAAAAATGCTTTGCGTTGCGCGAGCAAATCGAGATCACAGCCCGCGCAGGGGGTCGTACCGTCCGCGTTGACGGTAAGGCTCGAGCCGCGCACAGTGCTGTTGCCGACGCGGGTAACGTTGACCGGAGGTTCAGGGTCGATCAAGAAACGATACCAACTCTCGAGCTGCGCCTCGTAGCCACAGCCAATTTGACCCGTGGCGTGGATCATTTCCGCGAACGTACTGCTGAACGCCGAAGCGTCGGCGGTACCCGGAGGAGTGTCTTTTCCGCCAGGATCCCAGGCTAGAAAGCCACTGTTGTTCCAGCTATTCGCGATCGGGAAAACGGCGCTCGGGTCGCTCGGGTTGCTGCCCACCGGGCGGACCGAGCCGAGGAGATGGGCGTTGTCATTTACCGGATTGTCCTGGCCGCCGGACGGACCCGCCGCCGCGCACACGCTGCCCCCGTGCGATCCCAGGCTCGATGTCACGATGCCGACATGGATATCTGCGATCGGCGGGAACTCAGGCGTTCCAACCGTGCACTTCCCTGTAGGGTCGGAGTTCACGCCGGTTGGCGCGCCACTCGCATCCAAGCAAATGGGCGACACCAGCCGGCCGACGAGGACGGGCACGGCTGCTCGCAGGATGTCTTGCTTGTCCGCCATCGACGCCGAGTTATCGACCATGAACAGCAGATCGATCTTGTTGACCGAGCTCTGCACGATTTGATCGACGAATTGATTGGTCGTTGTTGGTTGTGTGGGGACGATAGGGCGGTCGAGGCAGGCGATTGTAGTGCTGGCGACCGCCGCCGACGCGGCGAGCCGCGCGGCGATCGCGACGTGCCGTGTGACCAAACCCAGGAATGATTGCACGGGGGCTCTCCTCTTCATGTCGTAGATTCCAGCGCTTCGGTGACGGCGCTCCGGAGGGCATCGAGGTCGAAAGGTTTGGCCAGCAGTCGGATCCCGAGCCGTTCGGCACGATGCAAAGTGGCGTCGTGAGGGAATGCCGTGACGGCGATGACGGGGGTGTTGTCTCCGTCCCGTCGCAACTGATCGATCGCGTCGAGGCCGGACGCGCCGGGCATCCGCACATCCGTGAGGATGAGCGCAAAGCGCTCTGCCAAGTACCCTCGCGGACCGCATTGTGCGAGTACGCTGAGCATGTCCGTGCCGCTGCCAACGCAGTCGACTAGGTAGCCGCGCTCGTGTAGTACCATCGCCAGCATCTGGCGCATCGCGGCGTCGTCTTCCGCAACGAGCACACGTTTGCCCATCGTGGCATTCGGCCAGGTGGGGGATTCCTCGACCCACTCGTCCTCCGCGAGGGTCACGATGGTCTCCGTTCGCGTGACAGGTCCCGCTTTGGAGGCGCCAAGAAGCGCCCGTGCAATTCGTCAAAGACGCGCATCTTCCGAATCCTTTATTGGACTTGGGTTGACCGTTGCTGGGCTCTGGGGCTCGCTCTTGGTTGGGGAATGCGTTTCGTGCTTGGTCAACCGGAGAGTGACTCGCGCACCACACTCCTCAGCAAGCGTAACTCCAGCGGCTTGTCCAGTAGACGCGCGCCGTAGCGTGCTGCTTCTGCGCGCGTCCACCGATCACTGAACGCGGTGATCAGGATGATCGGGACACGAAGCTTCGCGTCCCTGAGTCGCTTGAGAGCGTACAGGCCGCTCAACTCTGGCATACGTACGTCTGAGATGAGGAGATCGAGCCACCCTCCGTCCTGACCGTGAATCACGATGTCCTGAACCGTATCGAGCAAGGCGCTTCCCGTGGCGACGGGAACGACTCGGTGCCCATCCAGTTCGAGCGCGCCGGCGATCAAGCCTCGCAGAGCCGGGTCGTCCTCCGCCAAGACGATGACCGGAGCTCGTGCCTCGTCAGGCTTCTTTTCCGGTCGCGCGGATGCCATGGCAGCCGTCTACTGCACGGTCCGTGCCCATCGGGCAACGACGCGGCAGCTAAGAATCTCGCTGCTCCCTCGAGCTCCGCCTGGGTAGTTCGTGCCCGCTGAGTCGAAATGACCCGAGCGCTGGCACGCAGCACCTTGTCCAAGCAACGGTACCACAAGAGGATCTGGGCTCAATGAGTCGAGCCTTAGCGGTATGAATGATGCAGACGACCGGTTCAGTCATTTGTCGGAGTCGCGCTCATGAAATCAGCACCTCGTCGCGTCAACCGGTTCGAAGCTGGCGTCTCGCGCCCAGCAATTCGTGCGGTCGGGAATCGTTGCGCCGCCATCTTCGCGCGAGGACCGATTTCGGCGTGACCTCTTACATTGGCCCGTCGACGACTTTCCAATCTGCCCTGCGTCGTCTTGTTGGTGCGTTGGAAAATGTCATGAATCTTTCGGTAGACGGGCAGGCAGTGGTTCCGCTAGCCATCGTGGGGACCTTGATCGTCGGTGCCGGTGATTACATCACCGGCGTGGAAACGACGTTCACGCTCCTCTACCTGTTTCCGATCGCCTTCGGGACGTGGCTCCGTGGTCGCGGGTTCGGGATCGCTCTAGTCGTTCTGGCCAGCGCGTGCGCCACGATCACTGCTCTTTTGGCGGGTCAAGGATCGATTCGACTGGCCCCGCTGATCTGGAATCAGTTTGCCAGCCTAATCACCATGTTGCTCGTGGTCTGGATTTTGGTCGTCCTGCGTGCCTACGTAAATCGTGAGCGCAGCGAACGCGAATTGGCGATCGAACAACTGCGCCATGCGGAGCGACTCAACATCATTGGGAAGCTCGCCGCTGGCGTCGCCCACGAGCTCGGAACTCCGTTGAACGTCATCTCTGGCAGCGCTGAGATGCTCGAAGCAAGTGAGCCAAGTCACGCGAATTCGGCACGGTATGCGCAGATCATCATCGAACAGACCCGCAAAATCTCGACTATCATTCGGCATTTGCTGGACTTTGGTCGTCGTAGCGGCAGCTCCCGAGTGGCAACGGATCTCAACGAGGTTGCTTTGCACGCCATCGAGCTCCTTCTTCCGATGGCCAGGAAGCGCAATTGTGAGCTCTTGATCGAACCGAGCGAGCTCAGGGTTCCCGTAATCGCGAATTCGGGCGAAATCGAACAGGTATTCTCGAACCTGATCGTGAATGCCCTGCAAGCGATGTCGAGCGGCGGCACGGCCCGAGTCCGCGTCTCCGTCGAGACTCGCGATACGGCCGGCGCGTCCTTCCGGCCGTTCGCCTGCCTCGCCGTACGAGACGACGGTCCTGGCATCGATGAGCGGGACATTGCACGTGTATTCGACCCATTCTTTACGACCAAGGGGGTCGGCGAAGGAACCGGGCTAGGGCTATCGGTCAGCTACGGGATTGTGCAAGATCACGGCGGAACGATCGAGGTCACGAGCAAGAAAGGGCAGGGAGCTCTGTTTCGTGTGCTGCTCCCCCTCGCGACCAGTCGAAATCGGCCCGAGCTTTCAACGACTGCTCCTACCGTCGGCCGCGCCTAAGAGCGGGTCCTAAAACCTTGGACCGAGCCTGGCGAAGAGCTGCAAGCAGGCCAAGGCGCAGCGACGAGGCGTACCTGGAAGGTACGTTGAGGAGCTGCAACGCGGGCATGCGAAGCAGATCTGAAGCCAGGCGACGGGAGGGTTTTTAGGACCCGCTCTAAGCTCGACCGCTCGCCGCTCTGCGAGCGGCTGACGAAGGGCTCAGCTCTTGCTCGGCTGCTCTGACTCACCGGCCCGGGCCAACATGCGATGCAGTGTCTTGCGCTCGATCTTGAGGATTCTGGCTGCTGCGCTCTTGTTGCCGGCGACGGACTCCAGCACCCGCCGCACGTACATCAACTCGAGCTCCTCGAGCGAAACTAGCTCCGCCGGGTCGTCGGTACCAACCACCACGTGGTTGCTCTTGAACGCGCGCACTCGATCCGGCAGATCATCGACCTCGATCGCGCTGAACGAGGCCAGTGCGACCGCTCGTTCCACGCAATTTTGCAGCTCGCGTACGTTGCCCGGCCACGAATAAGCGAGCAGCTTTGCCGCGGCCTCGGCAGCGAAGCCGGCGACGTCCTTGTTTGCCCGCGCAGCGATGCGTTCCAAAAACGCCTGGGCCAGGAGCAAGACGTCACCGCCCCGCGCGCGCAAAGGCGGCAGTGCCACCTGGATCACGTTGATCCGGAAGTAGAGATCCTCGCGGAACCGGTGCTCCTCCACCATCGTTTCCAAGTCTCGGTTGGTCGCGGCCACCACGCGCGCATCAAAGGGAACCTCCGCGGTTCCGCCGACCGGTCGAATCACGCGCTCCTGGAGCGCCCGTAGTAGCTTTGGCTGAAGCCCGAGTGGCAGCTCGCCAATTTCGTCGAGAAAGAGCGTGCCGCCACGCGCGGCCTCGAATAGGCCAACCTTGGCGCTCCGCGCGTCCGTAAAGGCTCCTTTGACGTGCCCAAAGAGCTCGCTCTCCAGCAGGTTTTCTGGCATCGCTGCGCAGTTGACCGCAACGAGCGGCCCTTTCGCTCGGGGCCCTTGGTTATGAATGGCGCGCGCGACCAGGTCTTTACCCGTGCCACTCTCGCCAGTGACGAGGATGGGAGCGTCGGACTGAGCTATTTTGGCGAGTAGGCTATACAGGCGCGCCATCACGGGGCTCGCGCCGATGATCTCGTCGAATCGCTGCGTGTCTGCGACGGCGCGCTTCAGACGCCGGAGCTCGTCGTGCAGGGCGGCGAGGCTGATGCCGCGCTCGAGCGCTAAAACCAATTGTTCGATCTCGAACGGCTTGGGAATGAAGTCATAAGCCCCGGCCCGTATCGCCGCGATGGCAGCATCCATGGAGCCGAACGCCGTGATCAAGACAACCGGTACGGTCGATCGCACGTCCAACAAGCGTCGACAAAGGTCGACGCCGGACATCCCCTTCATGTTGACGTCAGTGACCACGGCGTCGAAGTGTTCCGCCGCAAACAACTCCAAGGCGCGCTGAGGGGCGGTTTCAGTAACCACTTCGAAGTCGCGGGTCGTGAGCCTCGCTTGCAGCATGGCGCACATCCCGGGATCATCGTCCACCAGTAGAACTCGGCGCTTCACGTTGGGTTCGCCTTCGGCAGAAAGACAGAAAACCTCGAGCCATTGCCGGTCGTACTCTCGACCGAAATCCGACCGCCATGGTCTTCCACGATTCCGTACACCACCGACAGCCCCAAGCCCGTGCCGTCGCCGGGCGCCTTCGTGCTGAAGAATGGCTCGAAGATGTGTGGCAACACCTCGGCGGCGATCCCGGGCCCCGTGTCGGCGACGGTCAGGCGAACGTGCTCGCTTGGCGAGTCGCCCGTGCCCTTGGGTGTCGTTGCCAGCTCGACGGCCGCGCTGATGTTTACGACACCGCCGGAGCCTTGCGCTTGAATCGCATTGGAGAGCAGGTTGGTCATCACTTGCTGCAGGCTATCTTGATCGATCGTCGCCCGACAATCGCTTGGAAGGTCTGCCGACAACCGAACTCCGGCTTTTTCCGCCATCGGCTCGAACAGCTCGATGCAGCGCGTGACCACATCCTTGATGTTCGAGGCCTCGCCCTCCGGCCCCTTGCGACGCGCAAAGCCGAGCAACGACCGGATGATCCTGGACATGCGCTTGGTCTCGCCGTCGATTATCGCCGCGCTCTCGATCACCTTTGGGCCTTGAACCTCGCCGTTCGCTATCATCTCTGCGTGCCCGGACACGATGCTGAGCGGGGTGCCCAGCTCGTGGGCGACCCCTGCAGCCAATTTGCCAACGGTAGAAAGGCGGTCTGCGTGGCGTAGTTGCTCGATTGCCGACTGTCGAGCATCGGCTTCTGCCGCAAGCTCGTCTTTTGCTCGCGCCAGCGCGTCACACATGGCGTTCATTTCGAAAGCGAGACTTTGAAACTCGTCCTTGCGAGCTAGCACCAGCGGCGATGAAAAATCGCCTTGGCCGATCCTTCGCGCCTTGTCGACGAGCATGCGCACGGGTTTCGCGACGAGCCATCGACCGAGTACCACTGCGAGAATGCCGCAACACGACATGACAAAAGCCAAGCTAAGCGTCGCGTGCACGATGCTCGCTTCCACGTACCGCTGACGCTCGTCGAGGGTTTCACTGACCAGCAGGGAAGCGGGACGATTCCCGCCATGCAACGGGAAGGACGAGAGCAATCGGCCGCCGACGTAAGCTTGCAGCTCGACCCCTGCGAGAGCGCGGTGGGCCTCGGCCTTGGGGATCCCGTTTCGATCCGCATCGGCCTCACTCAGCCAGATCAGCCGATTGCTTTTGCCGGCTGTGCCGCCCGCAACATCGAGCAAGTGCCGTGCCGCGGCCTCACCCTGAAGCTGCCACGTTTCGCTCAAATCCGCCGCGAGTGCGCGGCCGATGAAGCGGTGGTCCCGTCGCATATCAGCATCGAATTCGGCGGATTGATGTTGGACTCGCAACACGCCACGGGCGGCCAATAGAACCGTGATGCACAGCACGAACCAGAGGGTGAGCCTGGGGACGAGCTTCATGTTTCAGGGTCCATGCGCTGGTTTTACCACCTCCCGAAAGGAAGAGCTGCTCCCCTCTCCCCCAATCGAATGGGCTCGAGCTCTGCGGCATGAACCCACGCACTCGGGGCGCGGGCACGAGGGATGCATTCTCGTGTCGCGTCCGCTCACCCAGAGTGGAGGTCACGCAGAGTGGAGTCGTTCAGGCAGACCGTGGAGTGGTGACCGCTCTACAGTGCAAGATCACCCAAGAAGTACTGACTCGCGTCTTGCAGATCGCTCAGCTTGAATGGTTTGTCCAAGACCATCATGTCGAGCTGATGTGCGCTGCGGCGCAGCTCGTCGTCGGGAAACGCCGTGATGGTGATGACAGGTGTCCAATAGCCGACTTGGCGCAGTCGCGTGATGGCTTCGAGCCCAGTGATGCCCGGCATTCGGACGTCGGTAACGATTAGATCGAACGCATCACGTGGGAAGCGCCTCAAGCTGGCGTGGGCAAGCGCGCTGATCATTTGCGTGCCATTCGCTACGGTGATGACTTCATGTCCTTTGGCTCGAAGTTGCGCTGCCACCATATCGCGCAGCTGCTCGTCGTCTTCAGCAACCAGCACGCGGGCTCGTCGTTGGGTGGTCCAGGCATTCGTTGCTACCGGGGCCCGCTGGTCAGGATTGGGTTGCATCGATTTTCCTATGTTTAGAGCGGATCCTAAAACAGTTTAGGACCCGCTCTTGGGCGCCGCACGCGCGGCGGCGCTGAATGTGCAGGCGATAGGGAGCAATCGGTATGCCGTCATCGAACGTCAGGAGTTGCCCGAGCCCTGAGCCGGCGAAAGATTCGTGTCTTGGGATCACGCTAGCGCGCGTTCCGTGAGTCAGCTCCGGATTAAGCAGGCTCCGTGCCAGGTCGAAGATGCGCCTCCGTAACGGTAATCGGTGAACACCGCTAAGACGCCACTGGGTAAGATTTACCCACCGCCCCCATTCAACCCAGGAACACAGGCCGTTGCCGTCGGGGGATCGAGTGATCGAACGGCACTTGGATTGGCACGGCACATGCTGCGTAGAAGGGCAGGAGGCAATCCGATGTACAAGTCAGTCGTAGCCAAAGCGGCCTTCGCCATGCTGATGGTCGCTCCTCTGGCGCAGGCACAATCCGAGGACACTGGGACCGAAGCGCCCGTCGTGCCGTCGACGCCGCAGCCCCAAGTAGCTCCCCCTGCGCCGCCAACCCGCGCCGCAATTCCCGCGCCTCCGCCGCAACCGGCGCCTTCCGCAGCGGCCCCGGCTCCGGACGGACAATGGACTTACACGAACCAGTACGGTTGGTTGTGGATCCCTTACGGGCAATCCTATACCTATGTCTACCCCAATAGCGACGTAGCGTATGAATACGTTTACTATCCGACATTCGGTTGGACTTGGTTGTCGTCCCCATGGGTATTCGGAATCGGCCCGAGCCCATACTGGGGTGTCCACGGCCGCTTCGGTTTCGCCTGGTACGCACACCCGTGGTTCCAATCACGCGCGGCCTTTCACGGAGGCGCCTACCTTCACTCTGCTGCTTCGGCGCACGGTGGCGGTGGCTTTCACGGTGGCGGTGGCTTCCATGGCGGTGGCTTTCATGGTGGCGGGCACGGCCGCCGTTGAGTCCTGAGTCGAGGCTTCGACGTTCGACAGGTCGCCCACGGCCGTGCCGAAGTGATCAGCAGCGGATTCATTTCGCGAGCTCGGTCGCTGGGAAGGGTGGGGCACGTCGTGGGCGTACACCATGGGTGCGCCGACGTTACTGGGACCCAGTGGCTCTGTCCTTTGGAACAGTAGTGCGCTCAACATCGACATCGCTAGGCCTCATTATTTTTGGGCCGAAGCGAAGGAGCCCGAGGGCACGCTCTTATCCTGAAAATTTTGGACCTGGGCAATCCTGTTTTTGGTCGCCGCCGGGGACTCTTATTTTTTGTGGACTGCTCGTTTGCTAGCCGGTTGTGCATAGTCGACGGCAGCAGACTTGCGGTTCTTCATCGAAAAGAGCACCTATTCCGAGCGACGGAGCGATGGCGCAGCGCGCCCATTGGGAGTCTGATTCTCGACTGCGGACCAAGACCGGCCCGCAGTCCATGGCCAGGCGGGTCGCTCTCGGCTGCGCGTTGGAGCGCCGCTAAAAATGCACCACCTCCTGGTCGATTTTTTGACCAGATTTGCGGTTCAGCGGCAGTAACGGGGGTTGGGGTTGGGTTTTGGGGCCGCCGCGCGAGTCACGGTTCAGCGCTTCAACAAAAGGGTTTCGCTGATGGCGCTATTCAAAGCGGTGTGGTTCTTGATTGGGGGAGGCTGTTTAGTAGGGCTGGCCGCCTGCGGCGGCGCTTCGAAGTCGTCAAGCGCCGGTTCGGGTGGAGCGTCGGCAGCCTCTGCTGGCGGGGACGCAGGCTCGGGCGCCGAAGGTGCGCTGTCGCCGGGCGGCGGGACGACAGGCGCGGGTGCTTCCGCGGCAACGGACGGGCGCTCCGGGTTCGGAGGCGCCCCGATCGGAGGCAGGCCTTCCATCGGCGGCAGCGGCGGTGGCGCCGGTGCCGGCACAGCAGCGGCCGCCGGCGCGAGCGCCTGTATCGTCGGTGCATCGTGCAACTGCGGCTCGCGGGTGGGCACGACGACGTGTGCTCACGATAAAGCGGAGTGCAGCTGCCCCCCGAGCAGTGAATGCAACAACGAACCGGGCGCTCGGTGCTTCGAGCCCTGCGGCGGGGATCCGTTCGGAATTTGGCGCCTCGAAGAGTCCTGCTTTGCCGGCGCGCGGCTCAGTACCTCGCCCGAGTGCAAGCCGTTCATCGGCGCGACTGCTACGGACAACGAGCTCACCTTGCGGATCGTCGATGGCGGTGAGCTCAGCGGATATGGGCACGAGACGTGGACCGTGGCGTCGCACGTCCCGCTCGCTTGTCTCGGGATCGAATCCGTCAACCGCTGTAAGGACGCCACATTTTACACCGGGCTCGCGTTCTTTAGCCAAAGCTCCAGCAGCGGTGGCTCATGTGTGGCGAACGCTTGCGGCGTCTGCGACTGCGAAGGAATGGAGGCCTCGGGGTGGTCGGGCTCGAGTAGCTGGTCACGCTCCGGGAGCAAGTTGACCTTGGGCGATGTCACCTTTGACTATTGCGTCCAGGGCGACCAGATGTGGATTGGCGGCGCTGCCGCGGACGGCTCACCGAAAGTTGCTTACCGGCTCTCCAAGCACAGCTGCATGGGCAAACCCATTCCCTGCGCCGATCGCACGCCTGAGCAATGCGAGCTGAGCGGCAGCTGTATCGCCGGGCACTGCAAGGGCAAGTCGGCCGCTGATACGGGCTGCGCCTCGGCTTGGTCGCAGGACGTCTGCGACATCACCGAAGGCTGCGTTTGGGAAACCGGCGGCTGCTATGGGGACGCCGCGCCGGGATGTGACATCAGCAACTGCGATACGGACCCGGGCTGTTCTTGGGGGGCACCAGTGCAACATTGCGCGGGCGAAGCGTTCCCCTGCTGTCAGACCGTGCTGTCAGAGTCCGGCGATTGCAGCCTCCTCGACGCGACCAGTTGTTCGAAGGCCCAGGGTTGCACGCTGTTGGGCGGTACGTGTACCGGGGAGCCCTCCTGCTACGACCAAACCGATTCGGCGATTTGTGGCGCGTTAGGCTGCCAATACACGCCGGGCTGCACACCGGTGAGCTGCTCGGCGCTTTCAGCCGCTAGTTGCCACTCCATGCAGGGCTGCCATATCGAGTGGTAGCAGGCGTCGACAAAGCGCATGTAGACGAAGCTCAGCGCGCCCAGTAAAACGGGGTGCATCATGAAGATGCAACGTTTTGGGTCTTTCTTGGTCGCGTACGGTTTGGTCGCGGCGATCGTGGTGGGATGCGGCGGAAGTAGCGCCAGACGGACGCAAACCCCCAGCGACGATGCCGGAACCGGTAACGGGGGCGACAGCAGCGAGACCGGCGGCGGTCACGGGGGGCGCGCAGGTGCTGGCGGCAGTGCCCCGAAGGCGGGCGCCTCGAATGGCGGGCGCGGCGGCAGCTCGGCGGGCTCGAACGCCACTGCCGGCGCACCGGATGATGCTGGCTCGGGTAGCGTCGCGGCTGACGGCGGTGCTGGCGGCAGCGCGGGCGACGGCAGCGCCGGGGAAGGGGGGGCGGGCAACGAGCCCGTCATCGACGTGGGTGAAGGTTGCATCGCACCCCCGAGCGCGCCAGCGCTCTCGACCGCGACGGCGGGTTTGCCCGCAGCCGGCCTCGCGCTCTGGCTGCGTGGCGACCGCGGCATTTACGCCACCGAGCAACAGCGCGTGTGCGCCTGGGCTGATCAAAGCGGCAACAAGCTCGTGCTCCGGGCCACCGGAGCGGCGCGCCCACTCTGGCAAACGGCGGGGCTCGGTGCCCAAGCCGCCGTCGATTTCGATACCGCCAGCAGCTACGTCGCCATCGGCGGCACGCTCGGAATCGCGGCCACTTCGGGACGCACCTTCATTGCGGTCGTGCAAAGCGTGGACACGAGTGGCCGCGCGTATCCGGTCCAGCAAGGGTTGTCGAATTCGCCCGGCACCTACGTCAGCATCGACACCAACACCTTCCAAACTGCGGGCAACCGTCAGGGCGTCTACGTCACCAACAACTCCTATGATACGGCGCTTGCCACCAGCACGGCACCGCGTGTGCTGCTGTTCACCATCCAGACCCTCGTCCCCGGCACGCCTGTGCTCTCGGCGGTCGAGTTTCGCGTCAACGGCGCCGTGCAGACCCTGACTCGCAACGACGGCGGTCTCGGCAACGGCAATATCGAGGACTTTTCCGTCGCTGACTACACGGCGGTGGGCAGCGGCGCGCACTCATTGATCGCCGAAGTCTTGGTCTACAATCGCGCGCTCAGCACCGAAGAGCGCGTCAGCGTGGACGCCGCGTTGAGGTCGCGTTACGGCATTCAATGAGCGGACGCGGTGCGTCAGCCCGGTGAGCCAGCTCACGAGAACGGTGAGCTGTGCTCACTCTCCTCAGCTGAGTCTTGGTCACGCGCACGAGCATCAAACTCGGCTCCGCGGTTCGCGCGGTGGCACCCGGAGCTTGAATCCGAGGGCCGGGCGTCGCTGCGTTCGGCCAGCGTTCCGATCGCGGCCGATGCTTTGGCTACCTCGTGGGAGACGACTCCAGTCCCGCTCATTGGGTGCCTCCAAGCGGTTGCCGAGGTTGATTCCTCTCTTGACGTGCACTGCTGCTGCCCGGCTCAGTGCGGCCGTCGCCCTTTGCCGGCTCGGAGCACCCGAGCCCACCTACGCCCAGCAGCAGCCCGAACGCCAAGGTGCAGCCCGTGAGGCGCCTGACATGCATCATCGCGCGGCAACGGTTAAGCGCGCGCGTCCGGCGCGTCTTTGCGTTTCGTGACCAGGGCAGGCGGGCTCTGGCTTTTTTTGGGGGCGCTCGTAGGCTGCCCACTGCACCTCCGAGGGCGGCGAGCCGCCTCGTTGAGCAACCGCAACGAGCGGCGCCGCGACGCTCGCGAGCTGCGGTGCTCGACCTTCGAGCGCCCACTCCCTCAAGCAAACGGAGCGACCGTCGCGCTGGCCCCGAAAAGCTGGCGTGGCGCAGAAAATCTGACACAAGCCGCCGACTCGTCACAATGGGTGGTGATGGAGTCTCCCACGCGTTCCCTGCACCCTAAACGCTCGAGCGGGCAGACCCGATCCACGCTCGCCCTCGTGGGCCTGCTGCTGGGGGTCGTGGTGTCGTGCGGCAACAGCTCCACCAGCAACCAATCGGTCACCGGCACCGGAGGCGCAGCAAGCGCCGGGTCCGGCCAGGCAGGCTCTTCGGCGACCGGAGGCGTGGTTGTGGGTGCGGGAGGGAGCTCGTCGTCCCCGGGCGGGTTCGGCGCGGTAGCCGGCTCAGGAGGCGCAGTCTCCGAAATCGGCGGCGCCGGCGGACTCTCTGGCATGGGACCCTCAGCCGGGGGCGGAGGCACGCCGATACCCGTCGCGTGCGAGGCAACGAGCGCCACCGGTACGGCCATCGCACTCGACGGCAACAACGTCAAAGCCGCCAACCTGAACGGCCTCACCTTCAAGGGGTTCGGCGTGCTCAGCGCCAATGGCACGAGTGAGCTGCTCATGGACTACAAGTCCGAGCATCCGGAGAAATACGCCGAGCTGCTCGGCATTCTGTTCGGCGGTCAAAGCCCGATCGTGACCCACGTCAAAATCGAAATGGGCAACGACCGCAACAACTCCACCGGTCCGGATCCGGCGACCATGCGCCTCGCCACCGAAGCGGCCAACGTGAAGCGCAGCCCCGGGTTCCAGCTCGCCGCCGACGCGAAGAAGATCAACCCCGACCTGAAGGTCAGCATTTTGCGTTGGAATGCGCCGGGCTGGGCGAACACGAACGACAAGATCTACACCTGGTTCAAGAGCTCGATCTTGGCGGCGTATCGTAGCTACGGCTACATGGTCGATTACGTGAACCCTGGCCTCAACGAGCGAGCGCCGGATTTGGCGTGGGCCAAGCAATACGCTTCCCGAGTCAAAGCAGATGCCAGTGGCTTCGAGAGCGCGACCGAGCAAGGGTTGTATCAAAAGATTGGGGTCGTGATCTCGGATGAAGCAGATCTTGGCTCATTCGGCGGCACGGCCGTGAGCGACGCGGCGCTGCGCGACGCCATCACGGTGGCCGGGTACCACTACAACACCGACGACGACAGCGCGGGTAACTTCAAGAAGCTGGCTGAGCAGTTCGATAAGCAGGTCTGGAACAGCGAAGCGCAAGCCACGTTCGGCAATACCGCGTTTCGCCCGAGCAACAACACGAAAGACCCATCGCTCGCCGGTACCGGCATCGGCGGCATCAATGGGCCGCTGGAGATGGCCAACACGATCATCAAGGGCTTCGTCAATTCGCGCCGCTCGCACTTCGTTTATCAACCCGCCATTGGCTCATTCTATGAAGGCGGGCAATACTCCTTCAAAGAGCTGCTGAGTGCGCGAGATCCGTGGTCGGGCTGGGTGCACTACGACGCAGCCATCCAGATTTTGCGGCACTTCAGCTGGTTCGCCAAGACAGGCTGGGAGAGCTCGGGCAACACCGCTGGCGTGTGGCGAGCGGTGCCGCAGTCGAGCGCCACTGGAGCAACTGGCACCAACCCAGTGAACGGTCGCAATGGCACGCCGAGCTATTTGACCCTCGCCGCCCCGGACCGCCGTCAATTCTCGACCATATTCGTGAACGATAGCGAGTCCGCCAAGACTTACCAACTGAAGACCACGAACATGGCGTTCGAGGGTAGCCCCTCGCTCGAGCTCTGGGAAACCCGAGCGGCGGAGCCCGGCACCGGCTTCAACGCGAACTACATGCGGTATCGCTGCAGCGCATCGGCCGACGCGGCTGGTTCCTACGTTATCTCGGTCAAACCTTTTTCGATTCTCACTGCCACGACTTCGACCAATCTAAATCGTGCAGAATACCAGATCCCCCTGCCAGTAGAGCCGGCACGTGGCGTGCTCGATACGAACGCGGACGGGTCTCTGCCGAATACCTCCGACTCTACCCTGTATGCCGATGACTTCGACTACACGAAGAAGACCGTTGCGGTCATCGACGGAGCTGGGAAAATCTCGGGCAGTGAAAGTTACGTCACGTCCCGCGGAGGATCACAGAGCGTGATGCCTCGCTACTTGTGCGATCGAAACGGCGCGTTCGAAGCGTACCTGCCGAGCGGAACGACCAACTATGTCCTCCGTCAACAGGTCGATCAACCTTCGATGGGGCTCGGCGGTACCTGGAACGATGGCAATCCGATCACGGCAGTCGGGGACAACCGCTGGCTCAACTACAAGGCGAGCGTGGATGTGTCGTTCGAGAACGAGAGCCTTCAAAACGGGAACAACTACGCTGCGATCGGCGCCCGTCAGCAGGGCGGAGCCAACTCCCACACCATCAGCGGCACTCCCTACGTGTTGAAGTTTCAGTTCGACGGAAGTTGGCAGCTGCTCGTCGACGGAACGTCGGTCGCGAGCGGAAATGTCGTGAGCGGTACAGGCGGTGTGACGATCGCAGGCTTCAAGACCGCCTACGACGCATGGCACAACATCGCACTCGAGGTGGTAGAGAACAAAATCAGCGCCTCCCTCGACAGCGTAGCGCTCACGACGTACACCGACCCCAAACCGCGCCTCTCCGGGCGGGTGGATCTCGCGAGCGGATACTTCGCCACGCGCTTCGACAATCTGAAGGTGGAAAAAGTTTCGGGCTACCCCGCCTACTATTCCGAACTGCTCGACAATCTCGAGACGGCGGATCTAGCTTCGCCCCCAACGACCAAGCTGGTTTACGGCGGGAGCTGGGCTCACGAGGTCGGTAAGGGCATGTACGACTACCAGCGCTCGCTCTCGACCAGCCGCGCCGCAGGCGCGACAATCAAGTACGAATTTACGGGCACCGGCTTGGACATTCTGGGTCAGAACAACGGTTCTGCGAAGGTGGAAGTGACGGTGGATGGGAAGGTCGTCAATGCCTCCGCCGCAACAGCAGCCGCAGCGCAACTTTACCAAGCCTTCTCTGTGCGCGGTTTGAGCGCAGCTCCGCACAGCGTCCAGCTCAAGCTATTGAGTGGCACTCTAGTCGTCGATGCGGTTGGAATCGTGCAATAGCCCTTCTGATGCTCAGGAGAAAAAGCAGCTGACCTTCGCGGTGACAGATACTCGGACGCTCATCCCCTGCGCCCTGGCTTCTTGCGCGCGCGGCTGGGCTCGGCGCCGGCCAGCACCTCGGCTTCACTGCGCGAGAGCAAAGTCTTCACGAGCGGCTGCTGAAAGTGGCGCTTGATGCTGATGGCGAAGAAGTTTTCGTACAGGTTGGGCAACTTGCAGTACTCCTCGAGACGCCCTTCCCGGAGCTCGTCCCTTACCACGACGGTTGGCACCACGGCGGCGGCATTGGCGCCGCGCGCCAAGAGCCGGAGCATGGCCATGTCGTCGACCTCGGCGAGCACGGTCCGCCG
>JBEQTH010000025.1:0-40103 GCA_040348785.1 Myxococcales bacterium
ATGCGAGCGCGCTCGACTGCACATCGTATGTTTGCGAGTGCTCGCCGAATCGCGAGCACGCGCGCAAGCGAAATCGGGAGCGGCTCGTTCGAGCGTGCGCGCGTCGGGAATTGCTTTCAATTGACGGAGGAAGATCGTGACTAAATTTTCGTTAGTATCGCTTTTGTGTTTTGTGGGAGCGGGCGCGTGCGCCGTCGCTTGCGGCAGCGACGACGACACGACGACGACGCCAGGCGGCGGCGCGGGCGGGCGCGCGAGCGCGGGTGCATCGGGTAGTGCGACCGCGGGCAAGGGCGGCGGCGGTGCCTCCGGTCTTGCCGGGAGCATTGGCACTGCGGGCGACGATTCCGAAGGAGGCACCAGCGGCGCGAGCAACGAAGCTGGCTCCGGTGGCGAGGGCGGCGCGATCGAACAGACGCTTTATTTCCGGCTCGGCGAACGCGCCGGGATCAAGTCGGCGCTCGTCGCCATCGTGACCGAAGAGCTGAAGGATCCGATCATCGCCTCTTACTTTTCTCAGCAAGCGAACCCGGCGCACAAGCCCACGAAGGACGACATCCTCGAGTGCTTCACGAATCTGCTGGCGACCAACGCGGGCGGCCCCGAGCCGTATCCGTTCACTACGCCCGGTGGCTTCCTGTGCCGCGACATGCAGAGCGCGCACGCGACGTTGGGCATTGGGGCCGGCACGTTCGATAAGTTCGTCGGCATCGCAGCCGGCGTGCTCACCGATCTCGGCGTGAGTGACGCAGATGTGGCCACCATCGGCGGAGTGCTCAACAGCACGAAGACCAAGGTCGTCGATCCCAACGTGCCCAGCGGCGTAGGGCCGTGCACGTCGCCTGCCAGCTGCGCAGTACCGGTCGCTGGCGCCGGCGGCGCGGGCGGCGCCGGCGGTGCGGGCGGCAGTGGCGGCAAGGCAGGCGGTGCTGGTAACGGCGGCACGGCAGGCGGCTGATCGACGGCTAGCTAGAAAGGGTACCCATGGCGCGCGCAAAATGGCTTCGTGTTTCGCTGTACGTGGCTTCGGGCTTTGCCGGTCTGACTTTGATCGTCGGCCTGTTGCACACACCGCTCGGGCGGCCGCTCTTGGCTAAGCTCGGCGTCGGCTGCCCCGTGCAGGCATCACCAGAAGACACGGAGCGCGCGCGGCTCGAGAGTGCGCGCGCCACCCAGGGTACCGAGGCGAGCCCGGCGCAACCTGCGCTGGGCTTCGCCCTCGATCGCATGACAGCGAAGGATGCGCTGGCTTGGGCCGACCGCAATCACGTCGACTGCAGCGAGCAGCGCGCAGGGAGCTTGCTGAGCTGCAAGGACGTGCCCGCGAGCGCCCTCGGCGGACGCGGGTCGGGCAATGTGAACGAGCTTCAGTTGGTGTTCTCTCCGACCAACAAGCGATTGGTAAACATCGCGACCACGCAATACGGGCTCGCTGCCAAGGACGCAGCGGCGCAAATGAGCGCCGTCGTCAGCGGTCTCGAGGACCAGCTCGGGAAACCAACTCGCGAGCTCGGGCAACGCACGGCTGATTATCTAGACTCTGCTCCCTACAAAACGGCGCTCGTGCGCTATCGCTTCAGTGACTATCAAGCCGACGTGACGGCGACCAACATCCCCGGCAAGGGCACGATGCTGCGCGAGCACTACATGTCTGCGCGCGACTGACCCCTAACGAACGAACGCGCTCGCGAGATCAATCGCCACGTGGCAGACGATGCCGGGCAGCAGGCTTCGTCTGGCGCGAGCGAGCACTCCGAGCGCAAGGCCGTAGCCAGCGATGCGTACGGCCGACCCCACGCCCTGCTCGGCGTGCGCCACTCCGAACAGCAGCGCCGAGAGCACGATGCCGAAGCTCGGACGTCCCGCGAGCGCGCTCAGCTGGCGCTGCAAATACCCGCGATACACGACTTCCTCACAGAAGCCGACGCTGACCGCGACCAAAATCCAAGTGAGGCGCTCGGCCTCTGTGCTCGGCCGCAAGCCCGCGAGCGCGGCGTTTCGCCCCGCGCCCAGGGCACACGCCAGCAGCGCTTCGAACGCTTCGACGAACGTAAAGACAGCGAATGCGAGCGCGAGATCGACCCCTAGCTGACGCACCCCGAGCCAACGACGACCGAGCAGATCGGGCAACGCATTATGCGCTCGGAACAGCCGAGACACGTACAGCACGAGCCCCCAGTTGACCAAGAGTAGCGGCAAATACTGACCCCAAATGCGCGAGCCAGGGACCACCGGTAGCGCTACCCGAGCTCCACCGGGCGCGCTCGATGCCGCCAGCCAAGTTCCGGTGATTGCGACAGCCAGGATCAGCCCAACCAGCGCCGCCGTGTGCCAAAACGGGGCGAGCGCCCGCGCCTCGGGCCGCCCGAGGCGCGCTGTAGATTCACCGATCACTGTTGGCAGACTCCTTGCTCTCTCCGATAGCTGAACAGCATGCACGCTTCGAACCGAAGCGTTGCCAAGATCCCAACACGAAGGAAGAAGGAGCCCATCATGATCACTGAAGCCATCACCGCCGCACCGCCCGTTCTCGCTGCCGGCTGGTCCTTGCTCTACCTGCTTTTCGGTGGTGGTCTGGGTGGCGCCATCCTCATTTTCTTCGGCTTGAAGCTGATCGGGCGCTGACCGCTCGAGAGCAATCCTTGTGATCCTTCCCGCACGGCCCCAAGCTGTGCGGGATGCCGATCGCCATCGTCACCGGAGCAAACCGCGGTCTCGGGCTCGAGACCACGCACACCTTGGCCAAGCGCGGTTACCGCGTGTGGCTGACCGGGCGTGATGCCGCCCAGGCCGAAGCCGCCGCGAGCGCGCTTCGGACCCAGGGGCTGGACGTGCAGGCGGCGACGTTGGACGTAGCCAGTGCGGCAAGCGTGGCTGCTTTCGCCGAGCAAATGGCGGCTGAAGCTCCGATCGACGCGCTCGTGAACAATGCCGGCGCGACCTTCGAAGGCTTCAACGAAGAAGTAGCCCGCAGCACCATCGAGGCCAATTACCGTGGCGCAGTGCGCGTGACCAACGCACTCTTTCCGCGGCTCGCGCCGAGCGCCAACATCGTCTTCGTATCGAGCGGGATGGGTCAGCTCTCGAGCTTCTCCCCGGCGCTGCAGGAGCGCTTCCTGTCGCAGTCGCTCACGCTTGCTCAGGTCGAGCAATTGGCGGACGAGTTCGTGGCTGCCGTAGCGAGCGGGTCGCAAAAGGACAAAGGCTTTCCCAGCAACGCATACAGCGTATCGAAAGCGCTGATGAACGCGTACACGCGCGTGCTCGCGCGCGAGCTCGATGGGACAGAAAGGCGCGCGAACGCGGTGTGCCCCGGCTGGGTCAAGACCCGCATGGGCGGCAATAGTGCCCCGCGCAGCCTGGCGCAGGGCGCGAGCGGCATCGTCTGGGCCGCAATGCTCGGCCCGTCGGGTCCGAGCGGCGGCTTTTTTCGCGACGCAAAAGCAATTGCTTGGTAGCCGCTGGGAAGTGCTACGTTCCGCCCTTACACGAAGGAACGAGATGACTTATTGCGTCGGGATTCTGCTCAAAGACGGAATCGTCATGGCGTCGGATTCTCGCACCCACGCGGGTGTCGACAATTTCGCCCAGTTTTGCAAGATGAGCGTGTTCGAGCGCGCAGGGGATCGAGCCGTGGTGCTGCTGAGCTCGGGAAACCTGGCCGGCACCCAAGCCGTGATCTCGACCTTGAAGCAACGGGCCGAGGCAGCCGACGGGCAGCCCAACGTGTACACCGCGCGCACCATGTTCGATTTCGTGACATTGGTGTCGGACGCGGTGCGTGACATCGGCCGGCGCGATCGCCCGCACCTCGAGAAGAGCGACCTCAAGTTCGACGCTTCGTTCATCGTTGGTGGTCAAATCAAGGGCGAGCCGCCGCGCTTGTTCCGCACCTACGCGGAAGGCAATTTCGTGGAGGCCGGCACCGGCACGCAATACTTTCAAACCGGTGAAGCCAAGTACGGTAAGCCGATCATCGATCGAGTGATCACTCCGGAAACTAGCCTCAGCGAAGCGGCCAAGTGCGTGCTCGTATCGTTCGATTCGACGATGCGCTCGAACCTATCGGTGGCCATGCCCATCGATCTCGTCCAGTACGAGAACGACCAACTGAAGCTGACTCGAAAGCGGCGCTTCGAGGTCGGCGATACGGAATTTGCCACGCTGAGTAAAGACTGGAGCGAAGGCGTGCGCGGTGTGTTTCGGAAGCTGCCGGACGTGCGCTGGTAGCATTCGTCCACGTGCTCAAAAGTGCCACGGCAATTCAGTGGGAAAGTGCCGCTTCGGGCGAATGATCGAGGCACATGCTGACGACGATGGATCGCGATGACCCGTCGTCGAAACAAACCTCGCCTCGATATCGAGCGATGCTATGAGCAACAATCATGCAAATCCGAGTTGGCTATGAGCTAATTTTCGAGTGCCCGCAGCCTACGCCGATGCTGCTGATGCTGAACATCCACTACACCCGCGCCTCCGATATCCTCTCTCCGGATCATCTGCAGGTGAGCCCGTCCGTGCCGGTCGACATGTATCGCGACTTCTTCGGCAACTGGTGCACGCGCATCGTGGCGCCCACGGGCATCACGCACATTTCCGGGAACGCGCTCGTCAACGATAGCGGCATGCCGGATGTGGTAGCGCCCGAGGCCAGGCAAACCCCGGTCGACGAGTTGCCTCATGATTCCCTGATTTTTCTGCTCGGTAGCCGGTACTGCGAGACCGACCGGCTGTCACCGATCGCTTGGGAGTTGTTCAAGAACGCGCCCACGGGCTGGGGCCGCGTCAAAGCCATCTGTGACTTCGTCCACAATCACCTCACGTTCGGCTACGGCTACGCGCGCAACACCAAAACCGCCTGGGAAGCCTACCAAGAGCGAACGGGCGTGTGCCGGGACTTCGCTCACCTCGCCGTCGCCCTGTGCCGCTGCATGAACATTCCCGCGCGCTATTGCGCCGGCTACTTGGGCGACATCGGCGTGCCGTTCTCCACCGCTCCGATGGACTTCTCCGGCTGGTTCGAAGCCTACCTCGACGGCAAGTGGTACACCTTCGACGCGCGCCACAACATCCCCCGCATCGGTCGGATCGTGATCGGCCGCGGCCGGGACGCGGCCGACTGCGCCATCAGCACGTCCTTCGGTGAGTCCAAGCTCACGAGCTTCAAAGTGTGGACGGATCAGGTGGGCCCGAGTTGAGCTGTGGTGGGTTAGATCGCGCACCGGTTGTTTTTGTAGGTTGGGGTTAGCGGGCTTGGAGCGTGAGCGGCGGGGCAAAGCTTGTATTGCGGTGCGGTAGTATCGACTGGTCGCGTGTTTATAGGGACACGCGGCGCCTCCGGCGCGCGGTTGGAGACTCTCGCTTGCGCACGCTCGGCTGGTAACCGCTGGGCCGATCGCGCCTTGCTGAGGGAAAGCACGCGCCTGTTCGGTCAGCTGTCGTAGGTCTGCGCCTTATTGGCAGATCGCGATCTGGTCTTCCAAAGTCTTTCAGCTCGTTTTAGATCCGAGCATGCGGCTGCACTCCTTCGCGCGCGCTTAGGCGCGAAGCGTGCTGCGCTACGCGCGCACCCAAATTTGCGGGCAGCGTCGCTTTACTCCGCTCAGAGAGTGCCCAAACTCTCTCTTCTCCCCCTTCCCGCCTTCCTGTGATCTCTCTCTCCAGGAGTCGCTACTCGACGCCGAAGGCTGGGCCGCGCTCGGCGTGATCGCGTGACCATCAACCCAAGGTCAGGAACGCTCGACTGTGACGTTCGTCGCGTCGCGCTCGCGTCCGCTACGCGAGGATGCGCTTCAAGCGCGAGACGGCTTTGACGAACTCGTCTTGTTCGGGCGGCTTGCTCGAGAAGCGCACGCTGCGGCCAGCTACGGTGACCGTCGCGACGCCGCGGGACTCGATCATTTGGCCCTGGTTCTGATCGAACCAGGCCTTCGCCTCTTCGTACGTCATGGCCCTCGGTTATAGCACGGGCGAGGCTACCCAAGCCCGGCCCGGGGTCCCGAGGCTCAGGGCGGTTGGCTGAAAATTTCGAACTCGCAGAGCGACGCGCCGTATTGATTGCTGGCGAGTGTCTTCGGCTTCATGCGAATGAATTGACCGACGGTGGGAGTGGTCAATGTGACCAGCTGGTAGTTGGGGAAGGTCGTGAGATTCGCCGTTGGTCCGTTGTACGCGGTGACCCACGCCCAGCTATCCACGGCAACGGTCGCGTTGTCGTCGCAGGTCGCCGCGCAAACTTGAATGTCATAGCTCGTGGCGTAGGCGGCTTCCCAGACGAGCTTCACGTGGGTGATGTTCTTGGCGTTGCCGTCGCCCAGGTTCACGTAGATCCACTCGGTGTTGGCGACGCTTGCTGCCTGCCAGCGAGTCGTCACGTTGCCGTCGACCACCTTGGCCGCGTCGGTCTGTTTACTCGAGGCGACCGCGGTCTTGCCCAGGGCCAAGTTGGGTCCGACGTACGTACCCGCCGTGGTGACGGCCTTCGTGCTGGGAGCTCCAGGCAAGCCATAGCCGTTGATGCCGGCGCCCACCGGCCGCACCCAGAAGTTGTACGTGGTGCCCGGATTCATGTCCGGGAAGCTTGCCGTGGTCCCGGTTTGCACGCCAACGGCAGTCGCGTTGGCGAAGGTCGCGCTCGAGCCCAGGAAGACCTGATAAGCCGCGACGGGCGTCACGGCCGCCCACGATAAGCCCACGTTCAAGTTGGTCGCAGTCGCGTTGATCGCGCTCATCGCGCCAGGCGGTGCGAGCGCGCGCACGCTGAACTTGGAGCCGGACGGCGTGCGAGCTTCGGACCAGAACGACTGCGTTTGAGTGATGTCGATGCCTGCACTGGTCGGGTTCCAATTGATGCCCGGGCTCAGCGCCGACGAGGTACCGAGCGCCTGGGTAGTGGTGTGGTAACCGAATAGCCCGGTGCTCGCATCATTGTCGGTGAGGAAGCCGAAGGTGTCCTTTACCGCGTGACGAATCGTGTTGGCGTTCAAATCGTAGTAGAGATCGGTCCAAACCAGATCGTAGGTCGGGGCGCTATCGGTGCCCTTGGCGGCAGCGCTCGTGCCGAGTGCGTTCACCGATTCGATCCAGAAGCGATAAGTCTGATTCCCGAGCGCCGCCTTCATCTTGTAGGTCGTGGTGTCGCCGGAAAGCGTCGCGCCGGGTTGCACCGGCTTGGTGTCGTCGATCGACCAGTAGATGTTGAAGCTGCTCGAAAACGCGGAGTTATCCTGCCAGCTCACGGCCACCGACCACATGCTCGCGCGCCCGTCGACCGTGACCCCGGTCGGCACGGCCGGGCTGACCCCCGTGGTCCCCGAGGTGGTCGCAAACATGCTCTCCCCCGCGGCGTTGTAGGCCACGACCCAGTAGAAATACTTCGTGTACGGGTTGATGTCCGAGCCCGGCACTGTGTACGTGGCAGCGTCGGCCGCGAGCTCGTACTGCGCGGTTCCTGGCTGAACGTTGCTCGTTGCCACGTAGATCCGGTAGCCCGCTTCACCGACGGCAGCATCGGTCCACTTCAACACCGCATCGGTGGGGCCCGCCGCGATGGTCAGCCCCGTCGGCGCAGCGGGCACCGGCACTGGCGTTGCCTTGCCCGTGATGTCGGTGCTGGCTCCGAGGTCATTATAGGCCTCGACCCAGAAGTCGTATTCCTGACCCGCGGTAAGCCCGTCGACATCGGCGCCGATCGAGTCGAGAACGAGCTTCTTGTTGGGCTGGGCGGGCTTGGTCGCCGTGGCGGACCAATACAGGTTGTAACCAGTCTCGTTGTCGGCGTTGTCCTTCCAAGACAGATGAATCGAGGTCGCTCCAGCCACTTTGATCACGAGCAGCGTGGGCGCGCTGGGCAGCATGGGAACGGGTGCTGCGCCGCCACCACCTGCGTTGCCTCCGCTCCCCGCATGGCCGCCTGGTGCAGCGCCCGCTTCCGATTCACCCGCGCCTCCGTCGCCCGTTTCAGGAAACGAGCCCGCATCGCCGCCGCTGCCGGCCGAGACCTCGCCACTCTCGCCGGCTTCGCCGCCGCTTGCAGCGGCTGATCCGCCGCTGCCTGCGGTCGCGCTGCTGCCTGCAGTAGCAGCCCGACCAGCCGACGCGCCGCTCTCGTCCGGCGGCGCGATGAAGGCGGTGTGGGCATCGCTTCCACAGCCGAAAACGGCTGCCAAGAGCGTCATCGAGATCGTTGCAGCAGCGTACCAACGCACGGCGAACCCTTCCTCAGCGAGCGCATCGCGCACGAATCCAAACGAGCGGCGCACCGACTCGTCCGGATAAGGCCCTACCCTTCAAGAGGTCACGAGAAAGGAACCCGCAAGTCCGCCAAAGGGCGGAACCGCGCGCCCCCGCGCACCTTGGTGCAGAGACGCACACTCAGACCGACCTGCGTCGCTCGGCGAAGCAGCGAGCCTTCGCTGAGCTCAGGGGCTTCGCTCAGAGCAGCGAGCGCAGCGCTTCGCTCAGCTCGTCGAAGGTGGGCGGCCCGTCGAAGCGGCTGCCATTGATGAAGAACGTGGGCGTTCCGTTGACGCCGCTGCGGACCCCACCGTTGAAGTCGTTCTTGATCCGCTCCAAGTGGCGATGCTCGCTGACGTCCGCTTCCAGCTGCTCGACGTCCAGCGCGAGTGTCTGTGCGATCGCAGCAAAGGCGTCAGGGCCGAGCGAAGGCGGGCCATGGCGGCGCGACCAAGCAAAGATCGCGTCGTGCGCCTCCCAGAATTTGCCTTGCACGGCGGCGCCCTCGGCGAACTCTGCGGCGGGCTCGGCAGCAGGATGCATTTCGGCCAACGGAAAATTGCGGAAGATGAAGCGCAAATCTTTGCCGAGCGCTTTCTGAACGGCGTGCACCACGGGGTCGGCCGCGGCGCAGTGCGGACACTGATAATCCCCATACTCGACGAGAACGAGCGGCGCGCTCGCGCTTCCAATGCTGTGGTCGTGCTCGGATACTGGAGGTCGGAGGGCCATCACTGCTTCCCCTGGCTGGTCATTGCGTCGAGCGCATCGAAAATACCGTCGGCCCCGGGGTTGACGCCAATCGGAGATAGGTAGCTCCAGCGCACGATGCCCTCGGCGTCGATCACGAACAGCGCACGCTCGGTCAGGCCATCGCCCTCGCGATACACCCCGAACTTGCGCGCCACGGCGCCCTTGGGCTCGAAGTCCGCGAGCAGCGGAAAGTGCAGCTTGCGATCGCCGGCAAAGGCTGCGTGACACCACACGCCATCGACCGAGATCCCGAGGAGCTGCGCCTTTTGCTTGCGAAACTCAGCCAACATCTCGTTGTACAGGGCCATTTGATCGCCGCACACCGGGCTCCAATCGGCAGGATAGAACGCGAGCACGACCGTCTGACCGCGGAAATCGGAGAGCGATACCCGCTGGTCAGGCGTGCTCGGTAAGGAGAAATCGGGAGCGGGGCTGCCGGCTTGCAGGATGGCCATGGGAGGGTGCTAAGACTTAACGCCGCGATCCCGAACCGCCACTCCCTGTCAAGCAAAGGGCTAGCATTTGCCCAAAAATCGGCTCAATCGCGATGGCGATCGGAGCGCGAAACGATGCCGTCCGGGTGGCTGTCGACCGCTCGGCTGGCCAGGTAGACCCCGCTCGCGCGACCCTGGCCGCGCGCACACTGCAGCGGCGTCACCCCGAAGGCCCGCTTGAAGTGCCGGCTGAAGTGGCTCTGATCGACGAAGCCGCAATGCATCGCGGCCTCGACTGGGGCGGCGCCTTCGCTGAGCATGCGGCGCGCGAGCCCGATGCGTACGGCGAGTTGGTAAGCGTGAGGCGGCAGCCCATAGCGGCGCTTGAACGCACGCAGCGCCTGAAAGCGACTCAAGCCCACTTTGCGAGCCAGCGTCTCGAGGTCGATGTCGAAGCCCTCTTCGTGCAGGCATTCGCGCATGCGAGCCGTGCCACGGATGGGCGGTCCGTCGAAGTTGCCTCCGCGATCCCCCATTCCCGCGACCAAGCCACGTACCATGGCCTCCGAGAGCTGCAGCAGCTCGGACTGCAATTGGAGAGGCGAGGCCTCTGGCTCGAACGCAGTGAAGAAGTGTCGAAACTTCGCGCTCAGCTCGGCTGAAATTGGCTGCATGGTCGAGATCCACGCGAGGCGAGCGGTGGGGCCACGTTGCTCGGCCAGCCACTCGCGCATGACCTCGGTGGCGACTCGATCACGTTGAAAGAGCCAGGCCGATCACCGTCGGGCCGCGAGACCATCGGCTCACTTGGTACGTTGCAGAACACGACTCCCGGCTTGCCTTGGTGCGTTCGGCCTGCGAAATGCACGGGGCCCGACCAAGTACTGAACACCACCACCGCGAAGGTCGGGCAGACCACGCGCCATTCTCGGGGCGAGTCCTGCGCGTCCACGATCTCGATGCCCGGGGTCGCTGCAGAGCGGCGGAAGCCGATGATTTCTTGCGGCAGTGCGAGCCCAGGGTTCATCGCGACACGAAAGCAGGCTCGCACGGGCCGTGCGGCGGAGCAATCGGAACGGAAGAGCAGGGAGGTAGGTGGTAGGGTTCAGGACATGGGCATGGATTTCGATCCCGGCAGCCGATCCAAGCTCACACGCCGTGATTTGCCTCGTTTTCCCGGCGCCACCCTGTTTCACCGCGTCGCCCGCCAGGTGTGCGAGGCCGAATGCCTGCCGCGTAAGGAGCTATTCGAAGCATGGGAGGTGGCGCGGCGAACCAGGCGTCGTTTTCGCGGTGGCCGCGTGCTCGATCTCGGTTGTGGTCACGCCCTGCTCGCTCAGCTGCTCTTGCTGCTCGACGACTCGTCCGACGTCGCGCTGGCCGTAGATACGCGGCTGCCGAACAGCGCGGCGCGGCTCAGCGCGGCGCTGCTGAGCGAATGGCCGCGCCTGGCCGGGCGTGTCCAGCTCATCGAAGGCACGCTCGACAGCGTCCAGCCGCGAGCGGGTGACTTCCTGGTGTCCTGTCATGCCTGCGGCTCGTTGACTGACGACGTGATTGATCAGGCCATCGGCGTGGGCGCGCGCGTCGCGGTCCTACCTTGCTGCCACGACAAGCTAGTGAACGACCAAGGCGGCCTGGGCGGCTGGCTGGATGCCGCCCTGGCCATCGACGTGACCCGCGCAGCGCGCCTGCGTGGGTACGGCTACACCGTGCACACGCACACCATTCCGGCCGAGATCACGCCCAAAAACCGGCTCCTACTGGGCGAGCCGCGCGCCTAGCGCTCTCCTTTCTGCTTTTGCACGGCGCGCGACGAGCGCGTGCGCGCTCGATACGCCGAGCGGACCTCGCGCATCCTCAGCGGATCGTGACGGTCACGTTGCCAGGCCAGCTCGCGCTCGAACTTGTGGGCCTGGTCGAGGCGCTCACCCGAGATGTTACCCGCCTCGAGCGCGGCCAACACGGCGCAGCCCGGCTCGTTTTGGTGCCGGCAATCCCGAAAGTGGCAAGAGGGAGCGAGCTCGTCGATCTCCGGAAAGCCGGTGCCGTCGAGATCCGTGTCGTCGTCGGCGAACAACGCGAACTCGCGCATGCCCGGAGTGTCGATCAAGAGCGCGCCGTTCGGCAGCACGAATAGCTCGCGCCCAGTCGTCGTGTGCCGGCCGCGCGTATCTCGTTCTCGGACCGCACCGACGGCCTGCGCATCCTTGCCGAGCAGGCGATTGGTCAGGCTGGACTTGCCGACGCCGGAAGAGCCGACCAGGACCGCCGTGGTGCCGGGCAAGAGCGCCGCTTCGAGCGCGGTCAGGCCCGCGCCTTGCTCCGCGCTCACCGCGACCACGGGCACCCCACGCAGCTCGTCCTGCAAGCGTTCGGCCTGCAGCGACGCCGAGAGCGAAAGGTCGGCCTTGTTCACTGCCACCCAAGCGCGCGCCGGCGCATCGCGGATGGCCCGCAAATAACGCTCGATTCTGCGCGGATTGAGGCCGTGGCTCTGCGCGTGAGGGTCGGCATCGTCGGAGGTCAAGGCGCACACGACGATCGCGAGATCGACGTTGGCCGCGATCAGTTGCGCGTCGGACGTACCGCCAGGCGCTTTGCGTTGGAACAAGCTGTTGCGTTCGAAAACGTGAACGATGCGCGCGAGCGCGTCGTCGATCTCGCCTTCGAGCAGCACGAAATCACCGACGCAGACGTGCACCTCGGCGTGCTTGAGGCGGCCCGCGAGCACGGCTCGCCGAGTGCCTTCGCCGAGCGCGGTCAAAAACTGACCACGCGCCTCAGAAATCACGCGCGCGACGACGGCGGACGCTGACACCTCACTGGTAGCCAAAAGAGACAACAACTGACCTTGAAAGAAGGCGCTGAAACCGAGCCGCTCGAGCGACTCGCGTGGGAAAAAATTCATCGGGAACCCCTGAAATGGGCAAAAAGTGGCCTCGGCGCCGCTTCGGTGCGCCGGTTTTGGAAAGACGGTGGCAAGCTCACGCGCAAGCGCGAGCGCAGCCGTGCTCAGTGGGAAACGCTCAGCGCTCGCGGGGCGAGGGCGGACACGTCGGCCGTCGGGAAATTGACCTGGCGGGGCTAGCGGGCGCTCGGCGTCATGAACAAGCGAGGGAGACGCTCAGAGAGCACGCACAGCGGCACGCGAGGGAACACGAACATCGGCGTTGCGAATGGTGCGATCGTTCATTGTCTCATCCTCCTTGCGTGCGCCCACCCGGGGCAACGAGCGGCAGTATGCGCCGCTATTGCTCGCGGTCAATCGCATTGTCTATTGCCCAAGGCGACGCGCCGCAAATGACCAACGCACTTGGAGCAGCACATTGGCGCAGATCAACAGACCGCCCCCCAAAAGAACCCGCACACTGAGCACCTCGTTGGCGTACTCGATACGGGCCAAGCTTGCGAAAATATTGGGCAAAAATAGCGCGAGTAAGCTCGCAAACAGGGGCTCGACGCCGTAGATGATGCCGGCCTCGCTCGCGCTCACCTCGGGCTGATAGCGATTCATCAGACTGAACGCCAGGATCGTGCAAGGCACCGTCAACAGAAAGACCAAGCCCAGCGACATCGGCGTTGCGAACAACACGCCCAGGTCCGCGAGGCCACGCATGGTTCCGAGCGCAACGGGCGTGAGTAGCACGGCCACGCTCGCAAACATGACCACCGTCACCACGCGCGCGCGATTGCCACGACAACGTTTGGCGTCGAGGCACAGGATCTGCACCGCGAACGAGCACGCCGCGAGCAACGTCTCCGACTCGCCACGACCGAGGTGCACGCCGCTCCAATCGAAGCCAGACAGGATCGCGAGCCCGAGCGCGCTCATCGCTACGCATACGATCGTCTTCAACGGTGGCAGAGCGCGCGCCACGCCAGCTGCCACCAGCGGCAAAATCACGATGTAGCCCTGAGTCAGGAACGCGCTCGTCGAGGCCGAGCTGAAATTCAGCGCGTCCATCTGGAGCACCATACCGATGGCGGAGAACACGGAAATGCTCAGCCCCTGACCGAGCTCACGGCGCGTGGGACGTGAAAAGCCGAAGGCGGCCAAAAAAATCGCGCCGATGCCGAAACGCACCACGACGGTCGCTGCCGAAGCAAACCAAGTATTGATGCCGGGCGCTCGAGCAGACAAATGCAAGCCGAGCGCCTTGATCACCGGGAAGCTGAGCCCCCACAGCGCGCAACAGCCAATCAGGCCGAAAAGCGCGCGCAGGCGCTCGGCAGCGGGGACGACTGGCGGATTGGACTCGGTCACCGCCGGACCTTTGCGCAGCAAGTCGCAGCACGCAACGCGGGTCGCGCGGTACGGCTAATTCGGGGCCCGGATGCGAAACAAGCCGGCATCCCCACCGAACCAGACCTCGCTATCACTGCGACCACACACTGCGTGCAGCGGGCCCGCCAAGACGAGCGTGCGAAAACCGCGCCCGTCGAAGTGCGCCGCTCCCGCGCTGCCAGCGATCCAAATCGAATCCCGACGCGCGCCCCAAAAGGCACTGACCTCACCCACCGGTGAGGGCGTGGCTTGCCACGTGCCGTCCAGGTAGTGGAACAGTTGCTGCTGGGCGCTGACCCAAGCTTCACCTGGGACCGCCCACAGTGCCTGCGGCTCGCGCCAAGCAGGGGGCGGGATGGCCACGGCCCAGCCGTGCTTGTCGATGCTGGAGATGCCGTTCGCGTCCACCGCCCACAACACGCCATACTGAAGGGTGACGATGCGTTGGCTGTTCCCCGCAGGCACGGTGGTCCAACCACTCTGGCGCTTGATGATGCACACCACGCCCGTGCAACACACGAGCTCCGGATCGCTGCCCCCGAGCACACCCCACAGCCCGCCGGGAGCCGCCCCAGCGAGCTGCCCGATTTCCTCGCGGCCATCGCGCCAGCCGTTCGGCAAATGCCGCCAATAAATGGCGGCTTCACCGGCATTGGTCCGCCGCTGACCCATGATGCGCGGTTCGTTGTCGCGCCCAAAATAGATGCCGGCATGATCGACTTCGCCCGCTTTGGGGCGGAGCCCGGCAGGCAGGGCGAGCGGGCGCAAGCCGCGCGCGTCGCCGACGTACGGCGGGTCGGCGAGCACCGCAACGCGCGTGCCGTCACCGAGCGCGATCGCAGTCACGGGCACGGCAAGAACGCGCTCCAAGGTGACCGCCAGCGGCGCAGGTTTTGCCACTTCGGAACTCGGCGCGGGAGGATCAGTCGCAGCAACGTGACTCGTAACGCTGCTCGTGGCGGTGCGAGGCTGCGCCGCCGCAGCACGAGGGCGGGGTTCCGCGCGGGCCCCTCCGCAACCAGCAGCGAGCGACGCGAGTATGACGAGCAGTGTGCGAGTCATTTTGCTCGCGTTATGGTACACCGAGCTCCGCTCGTGGCGGCATCGAGCGTGAACAACAAATAGCCCGCGGGCAGGACGTCGCGGTGAGCGTGAGCGGCCAGAAAGGCGCGCGCCGAACCAAGTGGCTCACGCTTCACGATCACGTGACTAACGTGATAGCGCCGAAGCAGCTCCACTCGAGTATCGTCACTGGTTTGCCTCGCGAAGAACAGGTCGATAGCCGCCTCTCGCTGCGCTTCGTCGGGGATGAACGGGTTCTCGTGGTGCGCGGCAACCACCTTCGGGCCAAACGCCGGAATTGGCCAGAGAACTCGGGTTTCCCCCAAGATCACGGCGTGGTCGCCGGCAAGCTCGGCAACTCGGCGACCATACCGAACGAACGGGCTCGCGCCACGCCGCGCGAAGGTCTCGAAGTAGGCCCACTCTTTCATCGTGCGCTGAACGTTGTGGACGACGAACGGCAAAAGCACCGCCCAGACGACGACCACAGAAAGCACTCGCAGCCAACGACGATTGAGCGCTGGTACGAACTCGGCCGAGTCGGGCGTCAGAGCCATGAGCAGCCAAACCACGGCCACGTGCAGAAAAAATACGGCGAGCAGGATGAAGCGGTGCCCGAGAGGGAGCGGGATGAACGCGTTCAGGACGAATGGGCCGAGCATGGAAAGCACGCCGAGCCCGACGAACAGGCGGCGCCAGCGCAAGAAAAAATAGGGCAGAAACGCGACCCCCAACAAAGCCAGCCCCAGCGCCGGCAATAGCTCCTTGGGCCGATAAAAGCGGTGGCGTTCTACCACCACCACGCCTCGCGCAGCGGCCTCCAACCCTTGAGACACCCAGCCCGCTTCCTGCTGTCCGCCACGCAGCAAGTGCCACACCGAAAAATAGGGCCATAGCCCAGACAGAACGCAGCCAGCGATTCCCGCTCCAACGACCCAAGCCCGGCGGGGAAGCGACACATGTGGCTCGGTGAGCGCGGCCAGACCCAGCGCCGACAGCGCCAACATGGCCGTAATTTGATGAGTCAGAAACACGAGTGCTGCCCACAGCACCAAAAGAGCGAGCTCGGCGGCGCGCGGCTTCGGCTTGCGAAGGCTGCGAAGCGCGAGCGCGAGCCCGAGCAACGTAATCCCCAACGCGCTCAGCCAGGGGTAGCAAGCGACGCTGAGCAATACCTTGGGTTGATAGATGCTGGTGAAGGTCCAGGCTTCCCACCAGCTTCCGAGCATCACCAGCAAGCCGTACAGGCCGGCGCGTGAATCGCGGAAATAGGTCCTGAAAAATAGCCAGATGCCGAGCACGAAGCACAGGGTGTTGACCACGGCGAGCACGCCGAGGGCGTTCAGTGCGTCGAGCCCGAGCCCTCGCGCAACGAACGCCATCATCACGTTGACCGGCCCGAACCGCGGCGAGCTGACCAGGTTCGGTAGGTGCGGGTTGGATGGTCGCCAGGGGTCGTCGATCAGCGCGCGCAAGACCGCGGCGTGCTCCCAATAGTCGCTGAAGTCGGCGAAGCTTCCGGCCCGCAGCCGAATCTCCTCCAACGCAATACACAGCACCAGCGCGCTCGAAACCAAGAGCGATAGTGCCCCCGCCCAGTAGCGTGTGACGAACGAAGCAAAACGTGCAGCGTGAGATGACGAAGGACTCATCGTGCCTTCAGCTCAGCGCAGAACACTCGGCCCGAGTCGCTCGAGCACGAGCTTTGCCCCCTGTAACGTCAAATGATGCTCGTCGTATTGCATCGGCACGCCCGGCGCTGCCCAGAGCGTGCAGGCATCGTGCGGGCAAGTTGCGTCATACACCGAAAAATACCTCGCGCGTGACGAGGCGAGCCGCTCGGCGTAGTAGCGGTCGCCGCTGCGCTGAGCCGGCACCAAGTGCTTTGCGACGAGTCCAGGGTCGCCATCGACGATCGACTGGGCCAAAAGTCGCGGGAACGGCTGATCGTATTCCACGACGGGGCCGAGCACGACGACGCGATCCACCATGGGTTGCAAATAAGCGACCGTATTCTTGAGGTAAGGGTAAACGTCTCGAGGCCACCGCCCCGCGAGCACGACCGTATTCACGTGGTGCTTCGGCAAAAATTCATCGAACACCAACTCGAACAACTTCGTGCAGCGCTGCGCGCCGTGCGCGCCGCGAGCGGCCTCGCAACCCGACGCGCTGGCCTGCAAGATATCCATATCCGGATACAGAGCTTCGAAGGCGGCGACGAAGTGGGCAGCGTGGCTGTCGCCCATCACCAGCACGCTCTGGCGCCCCGGATGCATGGCTAGACAGCGCTCCTTTTGGAACAGCGCGGCGTCGTCGAAGCCCGAGTGCAGGAAGCAGGCCCCGGCGCGGAGATCCGCCTCGTAGCTCAAGTACTTGAGGGCGACGTCCGCCATCTCTGCGGGAGGATGGAGGCGAGCCGCGCCGGCTGGGACGCCCAGAGCCAGCGCCGCGACCAGCGCCATCCCCGAAACGGCGAGCAGAAGCGTCGCTCGAGTGCCGAGCCGGTACGGTTTCCGTCGAAACGGGCTCTCTACGTAGCGGTACGAAAGCACTGCTAAAAGCAGCGTGAGGAGCAGGATGACGATGCGGACGTTGGTCGACATCCCTTCGTGACGAGCGTTGTACAGAGCGATCAACGGCCAGTGCCAGAGGTAGAGCGAATACGAGATGAGCCCGATCCAACGCAGCGGCGGAACGCTCAGCAGGCGCGCGGTGATGGTGCGCGCGTCCAAGCCGGAGTGAAGGATTGCCATGGTTCCGAGGCACGGCGGCAATGCCCAGTAGCCGGGAAACGGGGTGGTCGCGTCGATCCGGAAGATGGAGAAGAAAATCAGCCCCAAACCCGCCAATCCCAAGGCCTCGGCCAAGGGTCGATAGCGCACGCGCGGCAGGGCGCCGAGTGAGAGCAGCGATCCGGCGAGCAGCTCCCAAGTTCGATACTGCATGAAGTAGAATGCGCCCCTCGCATCCACTGCAAGCATTCTCTCCGCCGCGATCAAGCTTGCCACGGCCAAGGCGCTGAGGATACCGATGCGCAGCCACGGCCTAAGCCGCGACATTGCCCGCAGCAATAGAGGCAACACGATGTAGAACTGCTCTTCTACCGAAAGCGACCAGGTGTGAAGCAAGGGGGCGACACCCGATTGCTGATCGAAGTAGCCGCCGGCGCGAGCGAAGACGACGTTGGACAGGAACAGCAACGACGACAATACGTCTCGCCCCACGTCTTTGGCCTCGCTCGGGAACAACAATACCGATGACGAAATCAGGCAAAATAGGTAGACGACGAACAGCGCCGGGAAAATGCGGCGAACTCGGCGGTTGTAAAACTGCGCAATGCCGAAGCGTCCCGCGTCCAGCTCGGCTTGCACGATGCCCGTGATCAGGTACCCAGAGATGACGAAGAACACGTCGACCCCTACGAAGCCCCCGCCGATGCGCCGCGAAAAACCAAGGTGGAAAAAGACGACGGACAGCACCGCTATCGCGCGCAGTCCGTCGATGTCTCTCCTATGATGCATGCCGCGGCGCAGTCTACTGGTTCGCCGGCGGATCGGGTAGCACGCTTGTGGTCGCGCAACGCAGATGTGATAGCCTCCGCCGCCTTGAATGACCCCGCGATGCTGGCCGAAAACACACGACTAGGGCGCCTCACGGAGAGGCTGACGGGGCGGCTCGGTCGGGCACGCGAGCCGTTGTTGGTTTTCTGCGCAGCTGTTGCTTCGCTCGCCGTACATGCCCACTTCATGCTGACCGGGCTCGGTGAGTCGGACGCTGCACGCTTCGCGCGAATCGCGTTCCTCTGGCACTCGCGTGGGAAACTGTCGTTCGACGAGGTGGGCTACCAGATACGGACCAGCACGCTCTATCTGCAGCTGGAGAAGCTCGCGCTCGATCATCACGTCGCGATGCATTCACTACCCACATTGGTGAATTGGGTCAACGTCGTGTTCGGCACCGCCTGCTCGGTTGCCCTGTACGTGTTGTTCCGAAAGTTGACGACACGCCCGGTCGCGGTCACGGCAACCCTGATTCACGCGATCACGCCGGGGTTTTGGCTGGGAAATGTGTTTGGCATGCCTACCGTGCCCGGGCTTTTGTTTTTCGTCCTCGGCCTCGTTGCGTTCGTGAGCGCGACTCAAGCGCCGGCTACGAAGGTCGGCCTCTATCTGCGCTTGGCGTTGGCGTGGCTGTTCATGTCCACGGCCATGACCCTCAAGAGCGATCTCGCGCTGAGTGGCGGCGCGTTCCTGGCCGCCGCCCTCGCCCGCCCCACGCAACGCTGGCGATTCGCGATTTACGCCGTGGCCGTCGTGGTGGGCGGCACTTTGGCGAGCCTCGCCTACACGCGCTTGGTGGTCTTGCCTTCGAAGGAGGCCGTCACCCCCGGGGTTGGGCTGATCGCGTTCTTGAAGGATTGGAATGCGAGCTTCGCGGTGAGCCTCGATGCGCTGCTCACCGACTCGAACAACACCGTCATCCCGCGCTGCGTGGGCGGCCTACTGTTCGGGGTCATCGTGCTGTCCGTATTGTACGGTTTGGTCGTCGGGGGTAGGCCGAGGAAACAGGCCATTTTGGCCCTGATGTGGGCGCTGCCACCGATTTTGGGCTGGGGCATCCGCTTCGGCAATTCGACCCGTCACAACGTACCTGCGTTTCCGCCGTTGATATTGCTGGCCACGATTTTCTTGTTCGACCTCGCCAAGCAAGACACCCGTCGCGCAACCGCACTGGTCGTCGCCCTGATGGGCCTGTCCTACTTCTCCAATACCTCGGGTGAGGAAGCGCTCAAACCGCAGTCCAATCTCCTGGCGCTGACGGCGGTCGTCGAGAGGCGCACGCAAAACACGCACGCTCGAGCGCGCGACCTCGCGCAGTCACCTGGGCAGAAGCGCGTCGTGATCGCCGGCTACGCAGACGCCTGGACCGAGTTCGAGGTGTTGAGCGATGGCCAAAACCCCAAGATCGGCGACAGCACCGACCACATGACGATCATCGACGGTGAGCGCATCACAATCATCGACTACGATGCCTATTTGGGCCACAAATCGGCGAAGGCGATGGCGCGTCGTTATCGCGCCCAAGGCTATGAGATCTTGTCCCTTTCGTATCGATTGTAAATGCTTCGCTAGCGTCAGCCCCGCTCACGCCGCGCCCAACCCCGAACTTGCTGCACACTAATTTCGCGCGAGAGTACCAGTAGCGCGCAATACCCCAGCGCGAGCGGTAACGAATAGAGCAGATGTAGCGGGCGAACGTGAGGCAATGCGAAGCCCATCGCCAGCGTCGCTATGCAGGCCAGACCGACACGAAGTAGCGAACCGTACGCGAAAACTACGCCCAAATAGGGCTTCGCATAGTGCAGCAGCGCGACGAGCAGTGCGACGCTAGTCAAGCACGACGCGGCCGCGGCGCCCGAGGGACCGAACAACGGGGTGAGCACCACGGCCACTACCAACTCGAGCACCACGCCGATCATGGTGAGGCGCTGCCCGAGCCCAGGCTGCCCGAGCCCATTGAGCGTGTAGGCCACGATGAAGGTCAAAGTAAACAAAGTCATCGCGATCAGCAGCAGCCCAAGCGGCAGCGCAGCAACCGAATAGCGCTCACCGTACAGCGTGGACAGCACCGCGTGCGAAAACGGCGCGCCCACCGATGCCACTCCCAGCGCCACCGCGAAGATCAGCCGGATGGCATTTCTTGCGACGAGCAGCACGCTCCCATCGGCGTCGCTCCCAGCGGAAGAGACGATGGGCAAGAGCACGACACCGAGCGTACTGAAAACGAAGTACGGGACCTTCGAGATCGTCGTCGCCGCAGCGTAGTATCCGACCAGATCGGCGTCGCGGACCAACGCTTTGACCACGAACAAGTCGAAGCCCATCAGGAGGGAAAGCGCGATCGTGAAGCCAATCACCGGTCTCGCGAAGACCCACAGCGCCCGAGCATCGAGGCGACTCGTGGTGCGACGCCTCAGGATCCCCGGTAGCGCGAAGCCCACCACGACCAATGGGCTCAAGACGAAGCCGACCACGGCGCCCGAAATCTCGTAGCGCAAGGCCAAGCCGATCACGAGTCCCGCACGCAGCACTCCGTAACCGCCGACAGCCAGCGCCTGTGCCGTAAAGCGGTGTTGCCCGTTGAAGGCCCCCACCACGACCGCATACAGCGCGATCGGCGGAACCGCCAGCGCGCTAGCCGCGAGCACCGGCGCTAGAGCATGGTCATGCAGCGCCATGCCGATCACGGGCGAGGCCGCCGCAAATGCCAGGGCGAGCAGCAGCGAGAATCGGAACTGAATGGCGATGCCTCGGGCAAAGATGCCGTCAGCGTCCTGGGGGCGCTCGGCAGCAAACTTCGCGATCGCCTCCGGTAGACCGCCGTTCAGGACCAACGCCACCGTGGACAGCACCGACAACACCACGCCGTAGGTCCCATACGCTGCTGGCCCGAGCTTGCGCGCCAACAAGACGTGCGTCGCATAGCCACAAATGACGAACGATACTTGAGCCAGCGTCAGAACGACGAAGCCCCGTCGTAAGCCGGTCGTCATCGCGTACCGAGAATCGGGATCAGGGCGAGCGCTCGATACCAATCACGGAAAAGGATCATCCCTCCGCGTCTCGAACCGCCGCGCGGACCGCGGCGATGACTTCGTCGACCTCGGCGTCCGTGAGGTTGGGATACATGGGCAAGGACAAGACTTCCTCGCACACTCGCTCGGTCACGGGCAGCGACACGCCAGGCTTTGCGAACGCGGGTTGCCGATGAGCCGGGATGGGATAGTGCACTTGCGCTGCGATTCCCCGCGTCGCGAGCGCCTGGCGCAAAGCGTCACGCCGTGCGCTCCTCAGCACGTACAGGTGGTAGACGAAGCTCATGTCACTGGGCTCGCTGCGCGGAAGCACGAGCCCAGCGAGCCCAGCAAGGCCCTGGCTATAGCGCGCTGCAATCTCCCGGCGCCGAGCGTTCATGGCGTCGAGGTGCGGCAGCTGAGCGCGCAAAATCGCGGCTTGCAGCTCGTCCAAGCGACTATTTACGCCGGCAATCGCGTGTAGATAGCGATCGGCTTGTCCACCATTGCGAATCTGACGCAGGCGCTCGGCGAGCGCGTCGTCGTTGGTCGTGACCGCGCCGCCATCGCCGAAGGCGCCCAGGTTCTTGGATGGGTAAAAGCTGAAGCAAGCGGCCGTGCCCATGCTTCCGACGTTCCTGCCACGTAGCTTGGCACCGTGGGCCTGAGCCACGTCTTCGATGATCGGAATCGCACCGTTCAATTCGCGCTCGATGGCGTCGATGTCCGCGGGCTCTCCGTACAAGTGCACCGGCACGACTGCCTTGGTGCGTTTCGTGACGGCACCGCTCACGGCCTTCGGGTCCATCGCGTAGGAGCCAGACTCGATGTCGACGAACACGGGTTCTGCTCCCGCCCCGGAGATCCCGAGGGCGGTGAACGTGGCGGTATGGGAGACGGTGATGACCTCGTCCCCGGCGCCGAACTGCAAAGCACGCAACGCGACTTCGATGGCGTCCGTGCCGTTGGCGACGCCGATGCAATGCCGGGTACCGACGTAAGCCGCGAACTCACGTTCGAACGCCTCCACCTCTTTCCCGAGCACGAACCAACCGCTTTCCAGCACGCGGCGGATCGCCGTGTCGATCTCTTGACGATGAGCGTCATACTGAGCGCGTAAATTTCCGAACGAAACTGACATATAGAGCTCCGAAAACTGCCTCAGAGGTAGGCTGCGAGTCGCGGCCTAAAGTACTCGATGGTGCGAGCCAATCCGTCTCGCAAGTTGATCTTTGGTATCCAACCCGTGGCGCTCGTCATCGCACTGTAGTCGCAAGCCACGCTGCCGACGTCGATCCGCTTCTTCTCCTCAGGAAATGGTACCAGGCGCAAGCTTCCGGTACCGGCCAGCTCCACCGCTAGCTCCGCCACCTCTCCGACCGAGTGAATGAACGGAGAGCCAATGTTGAAGACTTGACCGTTGAGCTCGGGCAATTCGGCTACCATCAGCAACGCATCCACGGCGTCGTCGACGTACAGGATGTCGCGCGTCTGACGGCCGTCCCCATAGATGGTGATTTCACTGCCCGTCATGGCCGTGCGAATGAACCAAGGAATGAAGCCTTGCCGGTTGTGGGCGAGGAGCTGGCGTGGGCCGAACGTGTTGGTCAAGCGAAGAACGGCGGTCTTCATGCCGAAGTCGCGAGCGAACATGCGGTGGTAAGCGTCGGCCGCGAACTTGCTGATGCCGTTGGGATCGATCGGGCGGATCGGGCTGTCTTCATCGACCGAGCCAGTCTCGGCCTTGCCATAGATCTGACGCGTGCTGGTGTGCACAATCGGTATTTCGGGTTTGATGCGACGACAGACCTCGAGGAACGCGAGTTGCGAGATGGTGTTGGCATGCAAATCCGCAAGCGGGTCGTTGACGCTATCGATGTGGCTGACCTTGCCGGACAAGTTGAACACGATGTCCGATCGCTCGACGAGCGGCTGGGTCGACAGCTTGTCGCCGATGTCGGCGATGACGACTTCTATGCCGTGCGCGTCCTTCAGATTTTCGCGATTGCCGCCATCGCCTGCGCTCAGTGAGTCGACCACAGTGACTCGAGCGCCGGCCTCGCTCAGCGCCAGAGCCAATGCCGATCCGATGAAGCCAAGACCCCCGGTCACGAGCGCCGCGCGACCCGAAAAGCTGCTTTCGGCGGCCGACTTTTGTCCTGCTCCCATGGTCAGCGCTCTACCACTACTCACGCGCCGCGCGCTACTTCACCGCTAGCGGGGCGGGATGAACGCTTGCGGTGGTGACCTTGTAAACCATGACCCGACCTTGTATATCACGCCGCGTGAAATCGTCCGCTCCACTTCGCGTCGCCGTATTTACGGGCGATTTTTACCCCGATCAGGTGGGCGGACAGGGCATCTACGCATTCGAAGTCGCGACGCGTGCGGCAGCCCTCGGCCTGGAAGTGACGGTGGTTTGTCTAGCCAACGAGGCACGCATCGCGCATCGTTACCCCGACGGAATGCGCATGCATTTCGTCGACGCTGCCCCGAACGTGCTGTCGTACACGGTGGCCATCGAGCGTGTTCGAAACAGCGTCACGGCGAACGCCAACGTGGTGCACGTGAACGAGCTGTTCGGGTTCTCCGTCAGTGCGCTCCGTTCCAAGAGCTGGGGTTTGATCGTTTCGTCCCACAACTCGTACTTGGATCGCTTTCACGCGGCGCGAGGCCTGAAGAAGCTGATCTATCCGCCGCTGCTTGCCTTGGAGCGCTTGACCTATCCGCGCGCCGATCGGTTGATCATCGGCTCCGAAATCGAGCGCGCTCCCGCGCGCAGTCTCGGTGTCGAAAATGAAAAGATCCGTCTCGTCCCGTATGGCGTCGAGGCGGCGCGCTTCGCCGATCCCACGCGTAGCCAGCGAGCCAAAACCCGCGCGCGGCTCGGCATCCCCGAGGCGGCGCGCGTAGCGCTGTTCGTCGGGCGCTTCGTGGAACGTAAAAAGCCTCATGTAGTCGCACGAGCGTTTCGCGCGCTCGCCAGCGAAGATCCGAGCTTTTACGGGTTATTGATCGGCGACGGCCCGATGATGTCCGGCGTCCAAGAAACGATCGGCGGCGAACCACGGGTGCGCGCGCTCGGCGCCGTGCCGTTCGCCGAGCTACACGAGTACTACACTGCAGCCGACGCGTTCACTTTGCCGAGTGTGGGCGAAGGCAGCATCTCGTTGGTCGTACTGGAGGCCGCCGCGGCCGGTTTACCTCTCGTCCTCACGGACGATTCGAGCGGGCAAAGTGCGGTCTTCGAAGCGGGGCGCAACGGCGAGCTCGTCGCACTCGGTGACGCGGCGGATCTAGCAGCAGGCCTGCGTCGCGCGCTTGCGCGGCAAATCGAGTACGGCGCGCGCAGCAAAAAACTCGTCGAGGAGCATTTCAGCTGGGACGCTTGCACGCGCCTCACCGTTGCCTGCTATGAGGAAGTCGCCCGCAGACGAGGCTGAGCTGTCACTTCCGATCCCGCACGAAGATTGCCTCGGGGTGGTCGCGTCGATGTCGATACATGTCTAGCGTGTAGTCGCATACCGCCTCGTTGTTCTCCGGCGAGGCGCGGCCCTCGCCGAGATTGGCGTTCGTGCTGAGCCCGTGGAGCAGAGCGAACCAAGCCAAGTGCTGGTAGGGACCTCGCCAGTGCTTGTCGGCGCATGCGGTCTTGACCGGTGGCATGAAGATCAGCAGTCGCGTGCTCGGGGACAACTGGCTTCTGATCTCCTCCGGCACTTCGCGCACTTTCGCTGTCAGGTTCAGCTCCAGGTGCGCGGCTTTGTCCAAGAGCCCCGGCCAGATGTCGAACAGCTGTAGCGCGAGCAGCGCTGGCGCCGCGAAGCGAAGCCACCTGCGCTCCTGGCTGAGCCGATACAATGCCTTGAGCCCGAAGAACAAAAGGTAATAGTAGAGCGGCCAGATGAACCGGCCAGAGCTGCGGAACCGGCTCGAGATCGGCTCGATCAACTGCGCCAGACGTTCCAACCGGAAAAGCACCGTGCCCAGAAAATGCGGCGCCGTGCTCAGCGAATACAGTGCCATCGCGGCGCAGGCACCGAGAAGCCACCAGTTCTGACCTGACTTGCGGCGAAAGCTCGGTACGATCCAGGCGGCGATCAGCACGGCACACAAGACGAGCCCGCCGCAACCGAGGTAGGCCTGCCCTTCCCAAGTACCACCGCCCAGGTCGCGACTCGGCAGCAGGCGCCCACCGCCCATCGAGTTGGCGAGCGAGCTCAGATCACTCGCGTAGTACTCGAAGCGGATACCGCGAGTTTGCTTCAACCGAAAGTAGCCCAGCACCCACATCGACCCGAGCAGGCCAAGCCCAGTCAGCGCGAGGCGCAGCAGTGCGCCCCGCGCTTTGGCGAAGCGCACCTGACCGGTGAGGCTCAGCGCGAGGACGATGGCGAACAGGTAGGGGTGGATCCAGAGCGCGACGATCGGTGCCAGCCACAGCACAACGCCGGGCAACTCACTGCAGATCGCCGTCATCGCCACGATGAGGATGAAGTGTGAAGACAGCGCGACGTGCCCAAAACGCCCGATGAATGGCGGCGCCGTCGCCGCGATGATCGCGCCCACCCAGCACCAGAGCGGTGGCAACTTCAGCACTCGCAAGAAACGGTGAGCGAAGAACGTCTGTAGCCAAATACACAGCAGAAGCCACAGCCCGAGAAATTGGAAGCGCAGCGGCAGGACGCGATCGAGCAGCTTGAGCGGGACGGCGACCAACGGTAGTCCGTCCATCAAAATCAAGCTCGTGCCGACCGGATGGAACAGCGTATCGAAGTGCGCGATCGGGAAAGCCCACGGCGCGTGACGGTAGAATGCGAAAGAGAAAAAGTAGATCGAGGAGTCAGCGCCGGTCGCGAGCAACCAGTCGATGTGCCGCGGGTCGAGAATGAAGAAATCGAGCGACAGCCCGAAGACGCACACGGCGACGCCAAATGAAACCCCCAGCGTCGCCCACGGCGAGCTCAGCCGCGCGCTGGCAAAGGCCCTGAGCAAACTGAACCGGAACGACGCCCACTCAGCGATAACCGACCCCAACGACATCGGACGGCTCAGGCCTTTCGCGCAACGACGAACAACTTCGCGAGCTCCCAAACGATGCGCGGAAAGTGGCTCGGGCGCAGTTTGGACCCAGCTACGTCAATCCACGCATCGAGTGGGACTTCGATGACCAGGGTCTCGGGATCGATGCCGTTGCGGCGCGCGCTGCTCACGAGACGTGCGAGAAGCTCGACGTCGAATGACCAGCCGAGCTCGAACGGCCGCGCAAAGATGGCGCGAAACGTCGCGTTCGCCCGAAATACCTTCGCGCCGCACTGCGTATCGTAGACGGGCATGCTCAGCGCCAGCGCGGCCAGCGTCGCGAAGCCGCGCCCGATGTAGTGGCGCATGGCCGTGCGTTGGATATTGCGACCAAGCAGCCGAACGCGGGATCCGATCACGAGCTCGGCCTTCGGATTGCGCTCGAGTATACCGGCAAAGCCTTCGATGTTGTGCAGCGGCGTTGCCAGATCCGCGTCCCAAAACCCAACCAGCTCCGCTGACGAAGCGAAAGCATGCACGACGCCACGCCGCACGGCCTCGGCCTTGCCGGCGTTGGCCTGCAGGCGAAGTGCGCTGATCTGGCCGGGCGCTCGTGCGGCCAATTCATTGATCACTTCGTGCGTGCCATCGGTGCTGCCATCGTCGACGAACACGAACGAAAGATTGGGGTGCGCCCGGCATTGCTCGAGAAACGAAGCTGCGCGCAGGCGGCTCGCTTCGTTGTAGCAAGGGACTACGATGGCCGTTTCTTGCATAGAGCCCACGCGCTGAGACCTGGCAACTTGATGCCACGAGAAGCCAAGGCAAGGAGCAGGGAGTTATCCCAATTGAGCATTGCCTCGGTGGCGCGGGTAAGCGCGCTCGAGCCACTCCATGCCCCGATACCGAAATCTTCCGTTTCCTGCTTCGGCTTTGCGGATTCGATCAACTTAGCTAGCCCGCGCGGGGGCAGCAGGGACGCGAACAGGAAGCCGCTGCCGACGAGGTCGAAACCCGCCGCGGCGATGACGCCTTCCAATTGGGGCAACGAGTAACGCCGAAAGTGTCGAAGGGCGCGATCGTGAAGAGTGAACAGCGACTGAAATGCCGGCACGGTGACCAGCGCATGGCCTCCGTCGCTCAGATGTTCACGAACGACGCCTAGCAGTGCTCGGTCATCTTCCACGTGTTCGATCACGTCGCACAGCAGCGCGAGATCGAAGGCACGCCGATCGGCCTGCTGCCAGTCGTTGGTATAGCTGACTCGCTCTCGCGAACGAGTCCGGCATTGCTCGTCCGTCAGGTTGATGTCGAAGCCGAGCAATTGGGTCGCGTGCAGCGCTCCGAGGACGCGCTCACCGCTGAACCCATCCCCGCAACCGTAGTCGAGTATCCGCTGCGGTTGAACCCTGGCCCCGCGCAGAATGCGCTCGATAGCGACCGCGCGAGCAGTTTCCCAGGGGTGTCGCACTTGCGACGCCCGTACCTCGCTCAGATCCATGGCCCGAGGTAGCACAAGACTCGCCGCGTTAGGGCCGGCAAATCTCGAAAATGTGGCTCTTTGGCCCGGCATCTTCGCAATCGACGTTAATCACCGGCTTGTAGTCGGCAGCGCCAACGCGCTAAGCCAGTCGCAATGAACGACAGGTTCTTGGCATCCTTCAAACGCTGGAGCCCGCCCGCGGTTTACGACGCCGTAAAGTGGACGTTCGGCACGCATTTCGCGGGCGACTACGCCTCCTGGGCACAGGCCCGCGAAAACTGCACGGGCTATGATGGAGCCGCAATCCTTCGACGCGTCGTCGAGACGACGCGCGACGTGGTGGCCGGTCGAGTCGCTGCCGAGAGGGATGCGATCCCGCTCCCAAAAGTCGAATATTCTTGGCCCTTGTTGGCGAGCCTATTGTTCGTCGCCTGCCAAGAGGCAGGAGCACTGCGCGTCGCCGACTTCGGAGGCTCACTGGGCAGCACCTACCGTCAGAACCTGCGCTTTTTGACCGGCATCAAGCAGCTGAGTTGGGCGGTCGTCGAGCAGCCGGATTTCATCGCCGCCGGCAAGCGGGAATTCGAAAACGAAACCCTCAAATTTTTTGATACTCTGGAGGCCGCGTTCGAAGCAATTCGCCCAAACGTCGTGCTGCTTTCCGGTGTCATTCAGTACCTCGAGCAACCGCATGCGATGCTCGATCGCATTTTTGCACTGAAACCCAGCTTCGTGGTGCTGGACCGAACTCCCTTGATCGACGCCCCGAAGGATCGACTCACGGTTCAGACGGTCTCGAAGCGGATCTATCCCGGTAGCTATCCGGCTTGGTTCTTCGCCCGTGGGCCACTGCTGAAGCGCTTCGAAGCAGACTACGAGCTGATCGAGATGTTCGAGTCGGGCGACAGGGCGAACATCAGCTCGCAGTACGTCGGCGGCCTCTTCAAGCGTAGGTAACGCCTCGCCGACCTCGGTGCACTTCAGGCACTGAGCCCGAATGCCGTTGCAGTGACAGCGGAGCGCCGCACATGCGACAGTGCCCATTCGTTACGATGCGTTTCGATCGGGCATTTCTCGGCGCACATCCGGCATGCTGCGATACATTGAACTGTCGCGCAGCTTTCGCGCCCCCGTCTTAAAAGCCATGCACCGGACCTCGATCGGCTTGCTCTGTTCCCTGGCGATTGCTGCCTGTTCCTCATCACGACAGCCAAGCGATGCCGCACAGTCTGCCAAGGACAAAGATCCAGGCTTAGTTCGCGAGAGCCAGCGGCAACCCAGCGAGCAGCTACTCGTTACCGAAGCTCTTCCCGATCCCCCCCCGGGGACGATCTTCCAACCCGGCATTGCGGCTTGCTCGCGAGACATCGGCAGTCTCGACGTCTTTGCGGTCTCGTCGCTGGGCGCGGTCTGGAACCTCTCGTTCGATGGTTCGTGGCATTCTTGGCAACGAGTCACCGCTGACGGAAGTACGGACACCGGCGTGTCGGCGACCACGCGTGGCTCTGGGCAAAAGACCATCGACGTGTTCTATCGCGATGCCGCGACCCAGCGCCTCGGCCACGCCGCTCGGGAGTCGGACGATGACGCCGAGTGGCAGACTGAGCTCGTCGGTCAGACCACCATCTCCGCCTCCGCTCCGGGGGCGGTCGGCAGCGCAAGTGGTCGCATCGATGTGTTTGCTCGCGGAGCAGATTCCACGCTGCGCCGGATCTGGAACGACGGGGAGTGGCAGGCCGACTGGGCGACGGTCAGTGACGTCAATGACGTGAGCTCGACGCCTACCGTTACCAGCTCGGGTCCCGGGCGCCTCGACGTGTTTTGGGCGCGCTCGAATCCAGACGGTTTTCGTCATTGGTGGTTCGATGGCACCGAGCATGCCCCCACCTCGACCATCGGTGACTCCCTTGCGTCGGCGCCCGCGGCGGCTTCCCGAGGCCCTGACCTGCTCGACGTGACCTACTTGCTCGCGAGCGAGCCCGGCAAGCTGGTTCACAAGTACTTCGATCAAGGTTGGGACAGCGAAGACTACGAGCTCGACGACGCGGTTAGTTTGACGATCAGCTCCTGGGGCTATGGCCGAATCGATGTCTTCTACCTCGACGTTTCGGGTGCCATCCGCCACGGTATCGTGCCCAGCACGGCGGTGCTCACGCAGCGCAATGACATCGCCCGAACTGGCCGCAACGCACACGAGATCGAGCTGAACGTCGACAACGTGGCGAGCGACGATTTCGGTCAGCTGTTCACCATCCCAGTCGACGGCAACGTTTGGGCGCAACCATTGTACCAACCGACGCTCGATCTGAGCGAGCAAGGCCAAGGCCTTCGCAACGCCCTGTACGTCGCCACCGGCAACGACTCGGTGTACCTGTTCGATGCTGACACGGGCGAAAAGCTCGTGCAAAAGTCGCTCGGCAACCCGGTGCCCGTGCCCTACGGGGACTTTACGACCGGGTCGGGCAGTAGTGCCGCCGGCAACCTGTGCAACTTCAATATGTTGCCGCAGATTGGGATCACTAGCACACCGGTGCTCGATCCGGAGACCAGCACGCTGTACGTGGTCGCGCTCACCGCAGACGAAGCGCTCGCCCCAGAGACGATTGCCGAGTGCGCGCCGGTGCAAGAACCAACGCACACTTACGCGGTTCAGCTTCACGCACTCGACTCGCGAACGCTCGAAGAGCGAGAGGGCAGCCCGGTGACCGTCGCCCCGAACTACGAATACGAAGGGCAAAAGGTTCCCTTCTTGGCCAACCGCCAGCTACAACGCCCGTCGCTCCTGCTGTCACAGGGCAAAGTTTACCTAGCCTTCGGCTCGTATACCGACCGACGGCCCTATTACGGTTGGGTAATCGCCTACGACGCAAGCACGCTAGCTGAAACGGACGTCTTCGTCGCCACGCCCGAAGGCGTCGGCCTGTCGAGCGGCGGGATGGGCGGGATTTGGCAATCGGGGCAAGGTCTCGCGGCGTCCCCGGACGGCGACATTTATTTTTTCACGGGTAACGGCCCTACCAATCAGGGCTTCGCGCTGTCGAACGCCGCAGTCGAGCTCTCCTCGGATCTTTCGCTGATCAGCTCGTTTCGTCCGTTCAACGCCGACGAGTTGGACGCAAAGGATTTGGATCTATCGAGCTCGGGCGCGCTGCTCGTTCCCGACACCGACTTCGTGGTCGGAGGCGGCAAAGAAGGCCGCTTATACGTGTTGACGAAAGGCAAGCTGGGCAGCGCTTCGAAAACCCGGAATGACGTCGCGTTCGAAGAGCTAGTCGCGGTGCCCGCCCCCAAATGCGTCGCGCAAACGGGCGACGCCGAGTCGAATATCCACAGCGCGCCCGTGTACCACAAGTCCGAGAACGGGACCGTGAGCCTGTACCTGATGGGCGAAGGCGACACGGTTCAAAAGCTCGATCTGAATCCCGCGAGCGGCGCGCTGTCGCATTCAGCTCAATCGAACGAACGCGCCGCCTGCGGAATGCCGGGCGGATTTCTGTCGGTGTCTTCCAATGGCGACAAGCCGCGAACCGGAATCGTGTGGGCCAACGTGCCGGCAGCCGATGGGTTGAAGGCCGTGGTCCCTGCGACTTTTTATGCCTTCGACGCTGAAACGTTGGAAACCTTGTATCGCGACGACAGGACAGTGCCAGACGAGGCGACCCAGTTCGCCAAATACGTTCCACCCACGATCGCCAATGGTCGCGTCTACCAAGCCGCGTTCGGCCCCGCCGAGAACACCTACGGCAGCCTCAACTCCACCTATTCCGGAAGCGTGGTCGTGTACGGCCTCAGGCCGAACACGAATGAAGTCGACGACTAACGAGCTGCGACCCGGAGCGCCTCAGCCGAGGCGCTTCAACGCCGCGATCAGCGCCGCTGCATGCTCGGCGGGCACCACGTCGGGGAACACTTCGCGCACCTTGCCGCTAGCGTCGATCACGAAGGTCACACGCTTGGCGTGCCCCGACGAGACCGGCACGCCAAAGGCCGTAGTCAGCACATGGCTCGTGTCGTCCAGCAGTAGAAACGGCAAATCGTACTTTTCAGCGAAAGAGCGGTGAGAGTCGAGCGAGTCAGCAGAAACCCCGAGCACGACGGCTAGGCTCTTCAACTCGGCGTATTGATCCCGGATCCCCTTGGCTTCGATGGTGCAGCCTGGAGTGTCGTCCTTGGGATAGAAATAGACGACGAGGGGTTTTCCCTTGAGGGCGCGCAGCGACACTTTGCTGCCATCCTGCGCCGCTGCCGTGACGTCGGGCACGTCGGACCCGACAGCAAGCAGGCCGAGTGGTGCGACGGGCGCGGGGTTCGGCGCGGCGACGGCGGATGGCTGCGTCACTGCGGGGTCCGCTGACGGCACAGGCGGCGACGAAACGGCCGCTGGGCTCGCATCGTGATTGCAATCCGGCAAGAGCAGCACCAACGCGAGGCCAAGCGAGCGAGCTCCAAACATCATTCGCGAAGCCATACCATGATTTGCGAGCCACGCGAGGCGGGCGTTGAGACGCGAGCGATGCGCTAGTTCACGCGACCGGCAGCGCGCGCTTCTTCCGCACGCAAGTCGTGCGACGGATGATAGCCGAACAGCCCGCGTTTGCGGATGACCTCGGCGATCTCCGGCGGCACCATTTCCTGCCAAGAGGGGTCGCCGGCCTTGATCCGCTTCAGGGCGTCGCGCGAGAAGATATGCAAAATCGAGCGATCGAAGTTGTCTAGTTGCTTGATGCAGCCGCGGTCGACCAAATGCCCGAATAACTTGCGCAGATCGGCGGCCACGTTGAGGTTCTCCACCGTGACCAGCTCGTTCGTGGCCGCGTCGAGCAGCGGGTACACGTAGATCTTCAAGTCGTTCTTGAACAAACGCCCGAAAGACTCGAGGATGCCGCCGTCGAGGTGCGCGTAGTACTTCTCGTCGAACAGCTCGAGCAAGCTGCCGGCGCCCATCGCAATGCCGATGCGCTGGTTGGTGTAGCGCCGCAAGTACGCGGCCAACCGGTAATACTCGAAGTAGTCGGAGATCAGCACGATCTTGCCGGTCGCGGCCATCATATCGGCGCGCGCGAGAAAGTCTCGATAGTCGATCTCACCGCTGGCCATCAGGTTGCGCATGGTGATTTCCAGCAGTTGAACCACTTCACCCTTCGCGTCTGTCTCCTCGAGCGATTTGGTGAATGCGGCGTTCGCGGAATTCAACATGTCCAGGTTCACGCGCGTCACGGGCCGAAAGCTGCCGCGCTCCACCAACACCGGGTGACGGTGCAGCACCTCGGATGGCTGGAGCACCTGCCCGTGCGCCCCGAACATGGCCGCACCGGATAGCCCCAACTGCACGAGCTTGAGGCTCATGACGCGGTTGTCGACGCTGCGAAACTCGATGCCCGAGAACTCGATCATGTCGATCTCGAGGCGATCGGTGGTGAGGTTGTGAATCAATGACTCGACCAAGCGCTCCGGGTCGTGGTGCAGGAAGAACGCGCCGTAGAGCAGGTTTACGCCCACGATGCCGAGCGCCTCCTGCTGCAGCTGGTTCTCGTTGTCCAGCATGCGCACGTGGATGATGATCTGGCTGTCTTGATCGCGCGGATGGGCCTGGAACTTGACGCCGATCCAACCGTGGCAATCGTTGGTGCCGGCGAAATTGCGAGCCGAAACGGTGTCCGAGAATGCGAAGAAGGCGGTCGTGTCACCGCGCGCGTCGCGCAAGCGCTCGAGGTTCAACGCATGCTCGTGATCGAGCATGCTTTGCAGGCGCTTGCGAGCCACGTAACGCTCGGTATGCCCGTAGATGGCATCGCTGACGGCCATGTCGTAAGCGGAGATGCTCTTGGCGATCGTGCCGGCAGCGCCCCCGACCCGAAAAAACCAACGCACCACCTCTTGACCTGCACCGATCTCGGCGAAGGTGCCGTAGCGACGCGGGTCCAAGTTGATCGCCAGGGCCTTGCGGTGGGTGTCCAGTAGGCCGTCTTGAACGAGCGAGGTGCGGGATGCCATGTGCGGATATTGTGTCGGCGGGATATTTCGAACGCGTGTCGAGCGACCTGACGTCGGAGCGATTGTATGTCCAGCGCCGCGGCATGTCAGGCCGGAAGCGTTTCCCGGCCAGAAAAGTCGGTCGAGTCCGCGGTTCGAGTGACAGCCTTGCGACGGGGATGACGCTGCGGATCCAGCCTCATCACCCCGGGCGCACCGCTAGCTGTCGAGCAGGGTGCGAAAGAGCGCCGCGTATTGCTCGATGATCCGCGGCCAAGCATTGGATTGCTGGGTATAAGCGCGCCCCCGCTCACCCCGTCGTTGGCGCTCCGCCGGGTCGGCGAGTAGCGGTCGGAGCGCACTCAGGTATGCGGCCGCGTCTCCCGCTGGAACCAGCTGTCCGTTTTCTCCATCGGCGATTGCGTCGGGGATCCCTTCCAGGCGCGATGCAACGACCGGTAGTCCGCTCGCGGCCGCTTCGATGGCCACGATGCCAAAACCTTCGATGTCCCCAGGGACCGGAACGTTGGGCATGACGAAGACGTCGCTCGAGCCGAGCAGATCGAGCAGGCGCGCGTCGTCGACACTGCCCACGAGCCACACGGCGTCAATGACGCCCGCCTCGCTCGCCGCCTGCAGGATCTCGTCGTGGTCGATGCCCGTGCCAATCACGACATACAGCGCGTTCGGCAGGCCAGGCAATACGTGACGCACGAACCACGCCGCACCTTTGCGCCGCCGAAGCCGGCCCACCGTCACTAGTGCGACGCGGCCCGCGCGCTTCTGCTCTAGCTCGGCATCGCGATGCGTACCGCGCAAAACGCCGAAGTAGCGCGCGGGCACCCCGATAGAGATGGCCTGAACCGGGCTCAAGCCACGCTCCTCGGCGAGCCGCTGAGTCGACTTGCTGTTGGCGATGAACGCGTCCGCACGCAAGAACAGCTTCAAGTAAGTCTGATAGATCCAAGGCGGGAACGTGAGATCCAGCCCGTGCACCGAGACCGCCACCTTTTTGCCGAACAAACGGGGCAGGAAGCCGACTGAGCTGAGCAGCGCGTCTCCCAGATGGATCACATCATAACGATGCGCAGTGAGCGCGACGCGAACGATGACGTACGGCAGAAACCAGACCAAATTGGACTGCGAGCGAGTCAGCGCAATGATGGTTTTGGGTTCGCGAAAGCCCCGGGTCAACTCGTAGCTGAGGCTCTCCATGCCGCCGATTTTCGGCGGATATTTACGGGTGACGAACAGGACTCGCATGCCAAGAACCGCAGGCCGAATAGCATGACCGCAGGCTCGGATCGACTACCGGAGCTGCCTCGGTCATCAGCCGCTCAAGATCCGAACCAGACGCGCGAGCTGCACTGGAAGCGCCGGGTCTTTCTCGATCAACTCGAGCGGTTCGCCTTCGAGGATGCTGCGGATGTTTCGCCCGTAGCCGTGCAGGCCGAAGAATAGCCGCGCCGTGTCCTCACGGAACTCGGGGTTCATCACCATCAGCGCGCTCAGGGCCCGCGCTAGCCGTGCGCGCTCCGCAGAAGACAGCTTCGCGGGCCGAGGCATGGGCGCCGCTTCGAGCGCACGATCGACGAGCTTGACCGAGAAGCGCTCGACGAAAAAATTGTTTTCCAGGAACGCGACGAGCACGAGCCACACCACGAGCGGCAAACCGAGCCTCTCGATGAACGCCGCGATCACCTGCTTGCCCGGCGTGCGGTGCCGGTACGAATTGATCGAGAAGAACCAGTCGTGCACGGGGCCCGACACCGCGCAGGCGGCGAAGTACTCGCTGGTCATCGCGTATGCCTCCCCGAGCACCACGTGCACGAGCTTGGCCGGCTCGGCGAGCGCGGCCGATACATCACGCGGCCGGCCGAACAGCTCGTGAAACGCGACTGCGTGCGCCGACTCGTGCAGCACGTAGTTCGGCAAGGGACGATTGAGCCGCAGATCGGCGAGCGTGAAATATCCCGGACGAGCGCGCTCGAATGTCGAAAGCGCCGCGTGATTGGCGCGGTACGGGACCTTGTGCGTGCGCAGCACCGTATCGAGCGCCACCAGCGGAAACGCGAAGTAATCGCCCGGATCCTCGAGCGTGAAGCCGATGCCGCGCTGGCGCGCGGCGTCGCGAATGCGCCGGAAAAACGGATTTTTCAGGTACAGAAAACCGTCGCCCAGGTTCTGCTCGAGGCGCCCTGGGCCATGGCTCTTGCGCTGCAGGCGCAAGAGCTCGGCAATCGTCATGTGGCTTCGGCTTGGCCTTCGACCTTCGACCAGCGCAAGCGCGGCTTGCGCGCCGCGCGAGCTTCGTCGAGCCGGCCGAGGCGCGTCAGGTGCGGGGCGCCTTTGACGAGCTCCGGCGAATCCTCCGCCTCTTTCACGATCGCCTTCACGGCATCGACGAAGGAGTCGATGGTCTGCTTCGTCTCCGTCTCGGTCGGTTCGATCATCAACGCGCCGCGCACGACGAGCGGGAAGTAAACGGTGGGCGGGTGATAGCCGTAATCGATCAAGCGCTTGGCCAAGTCCAAGGTTTTCACGCCCGTCTTCTGCTCCAGCGCTTTGTCGCTGAACACGACTTCATGCAGCATCGGCGTCTCGAAGGCGATGGGCAGCGTGTCGCGCAGCTTCGCGGCGATGTAGTTGGCGTTGAGCACCGCCAGGTCGCTCACACTGTGCAGGCCCTCGGCGCCCAGCTCTCGGATGTACGTGTAGGCACGCACCATCATCCCGAAGTTGCCCAGGAATGAGCGCACGCGACCCACGGTCTGCGGGCGGTTCTCGTCCACGATGAACGCTTTGCCAGCGCGGCGCACCACCGGACCCGGTTGGAACGGCTCCAAATGGCTCTTGAAAGCGACGGGGCCCGAGCCCGGCCCACCGCCGCCGTGTGGCGTGGTGAAGGTCTTGTGCAAGTTGTACTGCATCACGTCCACGCCCACGTCACCGGGGCGTGCGCGGCCGAGCACGGCGTTCATGTTCGCGCCGTCGCCGTAAACCTGCCCGCCCTTTTCGTGGACCAACCGCGTCAGCTCCGGCATCGCGCTCTCGTACAGACCGATGGTGTTCGGGTTGGTCATCATCAAGCCGGCCACGTCACCCGCGGCGGCCTCCAGTGCGCGCGCGAGCGTCGCCGGTTCGACGATGCCCTGCGGACCAGACGCGAAGGGCACGGCTTCGAAGCCGTTCAACGCGCAGCTCGCCGGGTTCGTGCCATGCGCGCTGTCCGGGATCAGGATCTTGCGCGGCGAGCGACCTTGGCTCTGATGGTAAGCGCGGATCATCATCAGGCCCGTGAGCTCACCTTGTGCGCCAGCGGCGGGCTGAATGCTCACCCCGTCCATACCCACGATTTCAGCGAGCAAATCTTGCAGGCGCACCATGAGCTCGAGCGCGCCCTGAGCCAAATGCGGCGGCGTGAGCGGGTGCAAATTCGCAAACCCTTCCAGACGCGCGGCCCACTCATTCACCTTCGGGTTGTGCTTCATGGTGCACGAACCAAGCGGGTAGAACTGAGAATCGATCGAGAAGTTCCACTGGCTCAGGCGCACGAAATGGCGAATCGCCTCGGGCTCGCTCACTTCGGGGAGGGCCGCTGGAGCCGTGCGCTGCAAGCCGGGCAAGGCTCGGTCCAGATCCACGCTCGGCACGTCGAGCGGCGCCAGCGAAACGCCACTGCGACCGGGCGTGCCGCGCTCGAAAATCGGGAGCTCCTTGAACTGGAGTCCCTTTGCTGCTTCGCCGGGCACTTACTTTTCCTCGGGCTTGTCGCCGTCGGACTTCTTCTTGGGAGAACCCTTGTCGCCGCCCTCGTCGTCCCAACCGCCGGCGTTCACCTTGCCCTCGATCTCGTCCGGCTTCACGGAGTCCGGATTGGGCTGCATGTTGGTCTGCTTCACGGCGTCCCAAGTGTTGCCCGCGTCGCTCTCGCCCAGGCCCCACTCGCCGGCGATCTTGTGCGCCTCGCCCTCTTTGGGGATGCTGTACACGAAGTAGCCGTGGCCGTTGCTGCTGGCTTCGGCGCCGACCATGCCGATCTTGTGCTGCGTCCAGGTGTACTTCATGACGTTGCCGTCGACCTCACCTTGCAGCTCGCCGTACGCATCACCACCGCCGGTGCGCCAAGCGCCCTGCGCGGTCTTCCCGTCGACCAGCAAATGCAAGTAGCCATAGGTCGGGCTGTAGTACACGCCCTGCCATTCCGCTCCTGCAGGCATCTCGCCCGCTTTGACGTTGGCGTGCTTGGCCTCGTTGCTGGGGCCACAGGCGGTGAGGGACAGCGCGCTCGGAATGACGAGGGCACCGAGCAAGGAGAGCTTGATCAGGTTCCGGAAGAGCATGGCGCGGACCATACCATGGGCCCCATGGATGAGAAGAGGTGAGAAGAGACTCGATCGCCCTGTAATTCAGCCCCGCGCGCGCAGGGCGTGGCCCAACTTTTCGCCCAGCAAAGTCGCGTCTAACTCCGACTTGGGCCACGATGCGCGCAGCTCGGCTTTGCGCACGTTCGAGCCGTCCGGCTCGGCCAACATCGCGCGCAGCCAAATTTCCGCGCCTTCGCGAATTGCGTACGCAGCCACCGGGGTTTGGCAATTGCCCTCCACCGCGCGCATCACGCCGCGCTCGGCTAAGACGGCAATTTTCGTTTCCGGGTGCGATGCCGGCGCGAGCAGCGCGCGCACCTCGTCATCGTCCGCGCGTTGCTCGACGGCGAGCGCGCCCTGTCCGACGGCGGGCAGTGAGCGCTCGGCAGACAGCACCTCGCTGGCCTCGTTCTCGATCCCGAGCCGCAGCATGCCCGCGCGCGCGAGCACGATGGCTTCCACCTCACCCGCGCGGCACTTTCGAATCCGGGTATCGACGTTGCCGCGCAGCACCGAGAACTGCAGATCCGGGCGCAGCGCGCTCAGCTGAATCCGGCGCCGCAACGACGAAGTGCCGATCGTGGCGCCCGCCGGAAGCGCGTCGAAGCCCGCGCCCGAGCGCGTCACGAGCACGTCCCGCGCGTCGACGCGTTCCGGAAAGCAATCCACGCTGAGCGACGGGGCAAGCTCGGGCGGTACGTCCTTGGACGAATGCACGGCGAAGTCCGCGCGGCCATCCAAGAGCGCCTCCTCGATCTCTTTGATGAACAGCCCCTTGCCGCCGATCTCGCTCAACGCGCGATCTTGAATCCGGTCACCGGTCGTCACGACCTGCAGCTCTTCGAAGCTGCAGCTCGGGTGTGCCTGCTGCAGCACGGCCACGAACGCACGGCACTGAGCCAGGGCAAGCGCGCTCTTACGGGTGGCGTAGGTGAAGCGAGTGCGGGACATCTCAGCGCTCAAGCGTATTCGAAGCTTTGCCCGTTTGCCGCGATCGTCACGCGATTCGCGTCGGTACCGGGATTTGCCTCGATTCGACCGACGATTTTCGCGTCCACCCCGAAGCGCGCCGCCGCCTCCACCACGCCCGCCGCGGCGGAGGGACGAACGTACAGCTCGAGCCGATGGCCCATGTTGAACACTTGGTACATCTGCTTCTGCTCGATGCCCGAGTCCTGAATCGTCTGAAACAGCGGAGGCGTGGGGAACAGCGCATCTTTCACGTAGTGCAGGCCGCGACCGAAGCCGCGGCACTTGGTCTGCCCGCCGCCGCTGCAATGCAAAATACCAGTCACCTGCGATGCCAGATCGGAGGCCAAGATCGCGCGTGCGATCGGCAAGTAGGTGCGCGTGGGCGACAGCAGGCCCCAAGCCACGTCATGCGACGAACCCGGCAGGGCGTCGCTCAGTTGAAACTTGCCGCAGTAAACCTTGTCGACCGGGATGGTCTCCGAAAAGCTCTCCGGAAAGCGCGCGGCATACGAATGCGCGAGCAACGCATGGCGAGCCAGCGTGAGCCCATTCGAGCCAATGCCCGAATTCTCTTCCCTCTCGTACTTCGCCTTGCCGGTCGACGACAACGCAACGATCAAATCGCCAGGAGCCACGAGCGAAAAGTCGCGCACCGCCGCGCGCGCCACCCGCGTGAACACCGTCGAATCGGCGATCACGGTACGCACCAAATCGCCCACGTCCGCCGTCTCGCCACCGGTCAGTGTGATCTCCACGCCGTAGCCGCGCAACATCTCCGCGCACGACTCGTAGCCGTCGATGATGGCCGCGATCACGTCGCCCTTCACGCGATGCGCATTGCGGCCAATCGTATTGCTCACCAAAAAGCCGCTGGTCGCACCGACGCACAGCAAGTCATCCGTGTTCATCACGAGCGAGTCTTGAGCGATGCCCCGAAACA